>NZ_JBFAYE010000009.1:0-302863 GCF_040681145.1 Actinoplanes sp. NPDC051861 | reverse complement strand
TAGAACGGCGACGTCAAGCACCGCCACTCCTTCCGGAGGTCTCCTCTCTGATCAAGGCACCACGCCGAACGTCAACAACCTCCGTGGTCAGTACATCTAGACCAGTGTCCTGAGTCGTTGGCTATGGAGTCGAGTATCTGGTCGGCGGTCTTGGTCCAGGTGTTGATCCAGGCGCGGATGTCGGCGTTGAGCTCACGCACGGGCCACGGCCAGCACCGGTTCGGGGCGGGTGGACGGGAGGTGGTGGGGGCGGACGACCAGGAAGCAGACGAGTGTGGCGGCCAGCATGCCGCCGAAGACGACGACGGCCATGGCGACCGCGCCGACGCCGAGCATGCCGACCAGGGGTGCGGCGATCGCGCCGACGCCGAACTGGACCGCGCCGAGCAGGGCGGCCGCGGTTCCGGCCGCCTCGCCGTGGCGGGCCAGGGCGAGCGCGGGGGCGTTCGGCATGGCCAGGCCGACCGTGGTGAGCACGAGCCAGAGCGGGATCAGGATGCCGGCCAGGCCGCCGGTCTCGGTGGCGGCCAGGATCAGCAGCACCAGGCCGGATGCGAGACCGGCCAGCAGTGAGCCGCCCAGGATCTGCTGCGGGGTCCAGCGGTGCAGCAGCCGGACGTTGAGCTGGGTGGCGCCGATCAGGCCGACGGCGCCGGCGGCGAAGATCAGGGCGAACTGCTGCTCGCTCATCCCGTACTGATCTTGGAAGACGTAGGAAGAGCCACTTACGTACGCGAAGAGCGCCGCCATCGCCAGCCCGGCCACCAGCACCAGGCCCAGGTAGACCCGGTCGGTGAGCAGGCGGCCGTAGTCGCGGACCGTGCCCAGCACTCCCCCGCGGCGCCGCTTGGCGACGGCGAGCGTCTCCGGCAGCACGACGCCGGCCGCGAGCATGATGGCGGCGCCGGCGGCGGCCAGCACCACGAACACGCCGCGCCAGGAGGTCCAGCCCAGCACCAGGCCGCCGATCGTGGGCGCGAGGATCGGTGCCACCCCGACGACCAGCATCAGGCGGGAGAAGAGCCGGGCGGCGGCGAGCCCGTCGAACAGGTCACGCACCATCGCCATCGCGACCACCGACGCGGCGGCGGCGCCGAGCCCCTGCAGGACCCGCAGCGTGCCGAGCGTGGCCAGGTCGGGGGCGAACAGGCACAGGATCGACGCCAGCACGTGCACCGCGACGCCGGCGAGCAGTGGCAGCCGCCGGCCGATCGCGTCGGACACCGGGCCGACCAGCACCTGCCCGAGCCCGAGGCCGACCAGTGTTCCGGTCAGCGTCAGCTGCACGGCCGCCGCGGTGACGCCCAGGTCGGCGGTGATCGTCGGCAGTGCCGGAAGGTACATGTCGATGGTCAGCGGCCCGAGCGCGGTGAGGAAGCCGAGCACGAGCACGATGCGGAAGCGGCGCCCGAGCGGAAGCGACTCTCCGGGTGAGAGGTCGATGGGCGCGGTCAGGGTGCGAGTGTCAGCCACACTCGTCGACAAGCCGTTCCACGACCGGGTTCTTCCGCTCGGGCCGCTTTGGTAAGACTGATCACAAACGGCCGGAAAAACCGCCCACAAGCTGGGAATTCGCTAGGGCGCGGTCCAGCCGGCGGGGATCTGGCCGATGCGTACGCGTTGCGGGTGATCCCCGACGCCGACCGAGGCGACCGCCTGCCCGGTGGCGAAGCTGATCGCGGTGACCCGGTCCGCACCCGCCTCGGAGATGACGCAGTCACGCCCGTCCGCGCTGACCGTCGCCCAGTACGGCTTGATCGCGGTGACCAGCGGCCCCGGGGTGAGCGTGGCCCGGTCGACCACGGTCGCGTAGTCGTCCATGGTCCCGGCGACGCAGAGTTTCGCGCCGTCGCGGCTGATCGACAGGCCGTGGTGGCGGGAGTCGTTCACCCAGGTGGTGCGGTCGGGGTCGGTGGCCGGGTTCAGCGGCAGCTCCCGGACCCGGGTGACCCGGTCGGTGGCCACGTCGTACTCGACGAGCCCGGCGAAGAACGAGAGCTGGAAGTAGAGCTTCGACTCGTCCGGTGTCAGGACGGCGGGCCGGATCGCGTCGGACAGGTCCCGCCGGCCGAAGGCGTCCAGCCGGGGCCGCATGTCGATGGTCTTGACCACCCGGAACGTGCTGGTGTCGGCGATGGTGATCTTCCGGTCGCCCTTGGTGAAGTCCAGCCAGGGGTCGTCGAGGTCGGTGTTGACCTCGCCGATCGACATGTTCCAGAGGTACCGGCCGCCGCCGGCGTAGATGTTCTCGTGCGGCTTGTCGCCGGTGGCGAACGAGCCGACCTGACGGCCGGTGACGATGTCGAGGACGTGCACGGTGTTGCCGGTGGAGGCGGAGACCGCGACCGTGCGCCCGTCCGGGGCGACCGCCATGTGGTCGGAGCGGAACCCGCTGACCGCGAACCGCCAGCGCAGCGCGCCGGTGGCGAGGTCGATCGAGACGACGTCGGCGAAGCTGGGCCGGGAGACGACCAGCGCGTCGCCGGCGGGCGTGGTGTACATGTCGTCGACGAGCTGGTCGTGCCCCTCCCCCGGCCCCTGCTGGATGCCGAGGTAGAAGGCGAGCTTGATCGGGTTGAGGTAGATCTCGGTGAGCCGCAGCGCCCGGTCGGGGACCACGGAGAGGCGGCCGACGCGCTGGTAGGCGCCGCTGGGTTCGATGACGTCGACGGTGCCGTCCCAGTTGTTGCCGACGAACATCACCTGGCGCAGGGCCGACGCGGCGGGGGCGGCGGACGCCGGGACGGTGGCGGCGCCGAGAGCGAGCAGGCCGCCGAGGGCGGCAGCGGAAAGGCGTTTCAGAGGTACGAGCGAAGCCATGACGTGACTCCCATCAATCCTCGGCTGTTACTGAGCAGTAACGCCCATGAAACAAGAGAGGAACTCACATTGATAGATGTCGCTTTATTCGGTCAGCGGGAACATGCGGGCGACAACTATGCTGACCGCTTCCGTTATGGCGCCACGGAAGGCGGGGACGACGATGACCGACGGGCTCTCGGCGGCAGACCTGCGGGCCGACGTCCCGCACAGTGCCCGGATCTGGAACTACTGGCTGGGCGGCAAGGACAACTTCGCCGCCGACCGGGCGGTCGGTGACCAGGTCAAGCAGGTCTATCCCGACGTCGTCAACGTGGCCGTCGCGTCCCGGGCGTTCCTCGGCCGGGTGGTGCGGTTCCTCGCCGGTGAGGCGGGCATCCGCCAGTTCCTGGACCTGGGCACCGGCCTGCCGTCGGCCGACAACACCCACGAGGTGGCCCAGAGCGTCGCGCCCGCGTCCAAGATCGTCTACGTGGACAACGACCCGCTGGTCCTGGTGCACGCCCGCGCGCTGCTGCAGAGCAGCACCCACGGCGCCACCGACTACGTGGACGCGGACGTCCACGATCCTGCCAAGATCCTGCAGGCCGCGGCCAAGACGCTCGACTTCACCCGGCCGATCGCCGTCATGATGCTCGGCATCCTGGGCAATGTGGCCGATGACGATCAGCCCGGCCCGGCGGAGATCGTGCGGCACTTCGTGGACGCGGTGCCCTCCGGCAGCTACCTCGTCGTCAACGACAGCGTCATCACGGCCGAGACCGCCGAGGCGGTGCGGACGGCGCGCAGCGGCGGCGCCGACTATCACCTGCGTACACCTGAGCAGATGCGCGGCTTCTTCGACGGCCTGGAGGTCGTCGAGCCGGGCGTCGTCTCCACGCCGCTGTGGCGGCCCGAGCCCGGCACCACCCCGGAGTCCCTGGTCGTCTACTGCGGGGTGGGCCGCAAGCCGTAACGGCCGCGGGGGTTCACGTCGTGGTGGTGGCCTCGGCCAGCCGGCCGCGCAGGTCGGCGGCGCTCATCGGGCGGGCGAAGTGGAAGCCCTGGGCGTGCTCGTAACCCAGCTGGGCCAGGCGGGCCGCCTGCTCGGTGGTCTCCACACCCTCGGCGACCGCCTCCAGGCCGAACGCCCGCGCCATCTGGGCCACCGCGTCGGCGATCGCGTCCGAGCCGCCGCCGGGCGCGAACGAGCGGTCCAGCTTGATCTGGTGCACCGGGCACGTGGCGAGCAGGGTGAGCGTCGACGCGCCGGTGCCGAAGTCGTCCAGGGACAGGCGTACGCCCAGGTCCCGCAACCCCTGCAGATTGTCGTTGGTGGCACCGCCGCCGACCGCGACCGACTCGGTGATCTCCACGGTCAGCCGGTGCGGCGGTAGCCCGCTGTCGCGCAGCGCCGCCGCCACCACGGCCGGGAAGCCGGTCTCGCGCAACTGCCGCGCGGACACGTTCACCGACACGGTCAGCTCGCCCGGCCAGGTCGCCGCCTCGCGGGTCGCGGCGCGCAGCACCCAGGTGCCGAGCGGCACGATCAGGCCGGTCTGCTCGGCGGTGTCGATGAAGTCGCCGGGGCCGAGCAGGCCGTCGTCCGGGTGCTGCCAGCGGACCAGCGCCTCGGCGCCCTTGATCCGCCCGTCCGGGAGCGTCACCACCGGCTGGAAGAACGTCACCAGCTGGTCGGAGAGGATCGCGGTGTGCAGCGCGGCGGCCCGCCGGCTGCGTTCGGCGCCGCGGGCCTCCATGCCCGGCCGGTACCGCTCGTAGCCGCCCTCGCCGCGCTCCTTCGCCTCGTACATCGCGATGTCCGCCTGGCGGAGCAGCTCACCGGCGTCGTCGCCGCCGCGGCCGTCGACCACACCGAAGCTCGCCCGCACGGTCATCGGCTCACCGTCGATCACGGCCGGCTCGAGCAGCGCGGCAGCGATCCGGGTCAGCACCTGGTCGACGTCCGGGGCGGTGGAGCCCTCGAAGAGGATGGCGAACTCGTCGCCGCCCAGCCGGGCCACCGTGTCGGTGCTCCGTACGCCGGCCCGGATCCGCTCGGCCACGTGCACCAGCAGCGCGTCGCCGGTGGCGTGCCCGAGCCGGTCGTTGACAATCTTGAAGTCGTCCAGGTCGACCAGCACGATGCTGACCGGCTGGTCCGGGTCGGCGCCGTTGACCGCGGCCTCGACGCGCCGTCCGAAGTGCGCCCGGTTGGCCAGGCCGGTGAGCATGTCGTGGCTGGCCTCGTAGCTGAGCCGGCCCCGCAGGGCGTCGTTCTGCCGGAACGCGGTCAGCTGGCGGATCACCACGAGGGCGGTCAGCGTGACCGCCACACCGTCGATCAGCAGACCGTCGCCGGTGCCCCGGACGTTGTGATAGACGACCATGCCGTCGACAGCGGCGATCGCCACGTACGGCATCAGGCTGTAACCCCGTGCCGCACGCCGCGGGCGGGCACCGGCGGCGGTGTCCACCACCTGCATCCGGGCGCCGACCGCCGCCGCGTACGCGGCCAGCGGCAGCACCACCAGCAGCGGGTTGCCGTCCGGCTGCCGCGGGTCCAGGAAGCTGATCGCCGAGCCGAGCCCGCCGATCAGCGCCGACGCGCCGATCCAGTACAGGCCGCGCCGGGCGAACGAGTCGACCCCGGCGAGCACCACGCGAGCGGCCAGGTAGACGCCGTTGAGGCCGGCGCCCATGATCACGGCCGCGGAGAGCACCCGCTCCGGGGTGACCCGGCCGTCGGCGAACTGGGCGGACGCGGCGAAGTGCCAGATCAGCAGGCCGGCCGCGGACGACAGGGTGCCCAGGTCCAGCCAGACACCGAGCCGGCGGGCGCGGCCCCGGGCGCTGAGCGGCAGGCCGACCAGCGGCCAGGTGAGTACGAGGCCACCGACGAGGTGCAGGACCACGGAGGCCGGGAGCAGCCAGCCGCCCGCGCCGGACTCGAAGAGGATCCGCAGCGCCGCGACGCCGACGAACAGCGAGATGCCGGCCTGGACCCGGCGCCAGTAGCGGCGTACGACGGGCGCGGACGCCGGGTCGGTGCGCACCCGCCGGCACAGCACCAGGGTGGGCACGATGACCGCGATCATCAGCAGCCAGTTCACCGGCGCGGGCCAGAGCCGGCCGATCCGCTCCTGGAGCAGGAACGCGGCGACGTCCAGGACCGTCAGAGCCGTCACGGCCAAGAAGGCCCGGTCGGCGAGCAGCGGCGAGCGGCCGGGCGTATCAGGCACGCCCTACCATCGACGCCGCCGCCACCGACCTGAGACGCCGCACGGGAGCGCGACGGTGGCCCCGCGGGGTGAATTTTCCGGAACACCGGGATCGAAAAATGTTCTGTGCTACGGTGAGACCGTTGCAGTTTTGATTTCCGTAGACGTTTTCAGCGCCTGCCGGTTCATTCGAACCTACGCGGGCGCTTTTCGTTTTTCGTGTCGGTTCGGCGCGGGTGATCAACGCGGCGGCGTTCTCAAAACAGCTCGCGAAGGAGCAGACAATGGCCACCGGCACCGTTAAATGGTTCAACGGCGACAAGGGCTTCGGTTTCATCAGCCAGGACGACGGCGGCGCCGACGTCTTCGCCCACTACTCGGCGATCGCGACGAGTGGTTACCGCAGCCTCGAGGAGAACCAGCGGGTGGAGTTCGACGTCACCCAGGGCCAGAAGGGCCCGCAGGCGGAGAACATCCGCCCGCTCTGACCCACGCTTTCCGCCACGGCGGCTCGACTGTTCCAGTCGAGCCGCCGTTCGGCGTCTCCCCGCGCGTCATCCGGCCGGGATGAGGACGGTCACCGTCCCGGCCACCACGATCAGGGGCCATGGGCTGCCTCTTCGCACTGTTCGCGGGACTCTTCCCCCGGCTCGGCCTGTTCATCATCTGGGTCGCCCGGCCGGCGCTGGTCAACGCCGCCTTCGACACCTGGATCTGGCCGCTGATCGGCATCGTCTTCATGCCGTTCGCCACCCTGATCTACGTGGTCCTGTACACGCCCGGCATCGGCCTGACCGGCTGGGAGTGGTTCTGGGTCGTGCTCGCGGGACTTCTCGACCTGACGCACTGGGCGGCGAGCGCGACGCAGCGCCGCCAGATCCCCGGATACCCGGCGGCCCGGTAGACCCCCGATCAGGGGAGCGGCCCGGCGTGTATCCCGAAGAAGTGCGCAAAACGTCCCTAATGTGCACAAAGCGGCTAGATGGAGGGCCGTTTCGTCACGAGAAAGGGGACAACCCATGAGGAAGACCACCGTCAAGCGTCAGTACGAGGCTCCCAAGGCGACGGTACTGGGTGATTTCCGGACCGAGACCGGGCTGCTGGGCCGCTCCGGCAACGACCGGCTGATCTTCAGCAAGAACTGAGAACCCCGCCTCGTTGCTCCGTTCCATGTCTGACGCAACCGGCATGCTGGGACACGGCGAGTCCTACTTCGTGGTCCTCCCCGACCATGACGAGGGCCTCGCCGTGGCCCGGCGCCTGAACACACCACACACCCGGATCCTCCGGTACGCCTCCGGGCGCCCGTGGCTCGTCGGCCGCTGGCCCGAGGGGCAGATCACCGTGGCGCACGCGGGCACCGCCCGGATCGCGGTGATCGGCACGTGCCCGGTTACCGAGACGGAACTGGCCCGCCGCGCCGGCCGGATGGCGGACGTCACCGGGCTCGACGACTTCGCGGCGTCGCTGAGCGGCAGCTTCCACCTGATCGCCAGCGCGGACGGCCGCACGCGTGTGCAGGGCAGCGCCTCCGGGCTTCGGCTCGTCCACCACGCCGTAACCCATGGCGTCGCGGTGGCGGCAGACCGGGCCGACGTGCTGGCAGCACTGCTCGGCGCGCCCCTGGACGCGCGTCAGGTCGCCGTACGCTTGCTGTGGCCCTTGCCGCATCCCCTGCCGGACACGCCGCTCTGGCATGGTGTGCGCACCGTGCCCGCGGGTTCTCACCTGCTGGTGCACCGCGATGGCCGAGGTGTCGCGACCAGGCGATGGTGGGCGCCGCCGGAACCGGACCGGTCGCTTGCCGACGGCGCTCCCCTCGTGCGCGAAGCCCTCGCCGCCGCGGTGAGCGCACGGACCGCGCCCGGCGGAACCATCAGCTGTGACCTGTCCGGCGGACTGGACTCGACGTCGCTCTGCTTCCTGGCGAACACCGGCAACAGCAGCCTGCTCGCGAGCACCTGGCCGGGACTGGACCCGGCCGACGACGACCTGATGTGGGCGCGGCGCGCGGCGTCCCGGCTGAACGCCGAGCACCTCGTGTGGCGGGCGGAGGACTCGCCGCTGGTCTACGACGGGCTGCTCGACATCGACGACCCGCTGGACGAGCCCACGATCGGGATGATGGACCGGGCTCGGGTGCTGAGCCATCTGCCCCGCCTGACCGCCGCCGGCAGCCGCCTGCACCTGACCGGCATCGGCGGCGACCACGTCACCTGGTGCTCGGAGGCCTACTACCACCGGCTGCTCCGCCGCGCACCGGTGACCGCGATCCGGCAGTTGCGCGGCTTCCGGGCGCTGTTCGACTGGCCGCTGCGGCCGATGCTGGGCGCGCTCGCCGACGGCCGCCCGTACCGACGCTGGCTCGCCGGGACCGCCGGCACGCTGCGGCATCCCCTGCCGTCGCCCGTTGTGGGCACGCTCGGCTGGAACTCGCCGCCGCGCCTGTTCCCGTGGGTCACCGAGCAGGCGGCGGAACTGGTTGCGGACGTGCTGCGCGGCGCGGCCGAGTCGGCGGAGCCGCTGAGCGACGACCGCGGCATGCACGCCGACCTCGAACAGATCCAGAACACCACCCGGATCCTGCGGCAGTGGGAGCAGATGAGCGCGCGGGCCGGGCTGCCGATGGCCTCGCCGTTCTTCGACGACCGGGTGATCAGCGCGTGCCTCGCGGTCCGCCCGCAGGAGCGGGTGACGCCGTGGCGGTACAAACCGCTGCTCGTCGAGGCGATGCGCGGGATCGTGCCGGACGACTGCCTGGCGCGTACCAGCAAGGCGCAGGCCGCCCTCGACGCGGCGCGGGGCCTGCGGGAGAACCGGGCCGACCTGATCGCCCTGTGGGAGCAGTCGCGGCTCGCGGACATGGGCCTGGTCGACCGCGACCACCTGATCGCGCTGACCGGGCGGCCGGACGACCCGCGACTGCGCCACGCCGTCCTGTACTCGACCATCGGCTGCGAGGTTTGGCTGCGCGGCCAGGGCACCCGCACGGTGCCGGAAAGGAACCGCGACGATGTCGCTTCGGCTACACCCTGACCTGACCACGGCCGACACCGAGTACGGCACCGTCCTGCTGGACGGGCGGGACGGGCGCTATTGGCAACTCAACCCCAGCGCTGCCCTGATCATGCAGGTCCTCGCCGGTGGCGGTGACCGGCGGCAGGCGGCGGACGCGCTCCTCTCGCAGTACGACGTGGAGCCCGGTACCGCGCTGCAGGACGTCGACTCGCTGGTGGGCGCGCTCACCGAGGCCGGCCTGGTGATCCGCTCATGAGCACTCCGGCCGCGCTCACCCGGCCTGTGCCGCCGGGGACGATCGGGCGGCGGTTCGTGGCCCGCCTCGCCGTCCTGGCCGCCCGCGCGCTGGCTGTGCTGCCGCCGCGGCGGTTGCGTACCGTGCTGGCGGTCCTTCGCCGCGGCGCCCGGCCCGCGGGTTACGCGGAGGCCAAGGCCGCCCGGGATCTCGTGATCGCGGTCAGCCTGCGCTGCCTGGGCCCGCGCGGCTGCCTGCCCCGCGCCCTGGCCACCGTCCTGCTGTGCCGGCTGGCCGGGACCTGGCCGACCTGGTGCGTCGGGGTACGCGTCGCGCCCCCGTTCGGCGCGCACAGCTGGGTGGAGGCCGACGGGCTGCTGGTCGACGAGCCCATGCCGGAGGGATACCTGGCCCGGCTCTTCACCGTTTGATGGGCCTCCTCCGCCTGACCAAGGGTCATCGCGGGCGCATCGCGGTGGCTGTCACGCTGACCCTGGCCGGCTCCGCGCTGGGTCTCGCCCAGCCGCTGCTCGTCCGGGACATCATCGAGGCCACCGGCAGCGGGCACCCGCTCACCGCACTCGTGACGGTGCTGGTGGCACTCTTCACCGCACAGGCGCTCGTCCAGGCCGCGGCCGGATACCTGCTGGCGCGCGCCGGCGAGTACATCGTCCTCGGCATCCGCCTCGACCTCGTCTCCCACCTGCTGCGGCTCGCGATGCCGTGCCACGACCGGTACCGGGTCGGCGACCTCATCTCCCGGGCCGGCACCGACAGCTTCGCCCTGCGCCGGGTCGTCGCCGACGGATGCGCCGACGCGGTCACCGGAGTCATCGGGCTCGGCGGGGCCGTCGCGGTGCTGATCTGGCTCGACCCGGTCCTGTTCCTGGTGGTGGCGGTGCTCGTCGCGGTCGGCCTGTGCACGCTCGTACCGGTCATGCGGGGCATGGGGCAGGCGGCACTCGGCAGCCAGCGGGCCACCGGCGAGATGGCCGGCGACCTGGACCGGGCGCTGTCCGCGCTGCGCACGGTGCGAGCCAGCGGCGCCGAGCGGCGGGAGACCGAGCGGATCGGGAACCAGGCCCGGGTGGCCTGCGAGCAGGGCTTGCGTACGGCACGTCTCAACGCCGCCGTGGGCCCGGCCAGCCATCTGGCGGTGGACGGCTCCTTCCTCGTGGTGCTGCTGGTCGGTGGCGTACGGGTCAGCACCGGCGAGAGCTCGCTGGCCGACCTGGTCGCGTTCCTCCTCTACATCACGTACCTCGCGGTGCCGATCAGCTCGGTCTTCCAGGCGCTGAGCGCGCTGCAGGAGAGCAGAGGAGCCCTGTGTCGCATCGACGAGGTGCTGGCCCTGCCGGTCGAGACCGACGAACTCGCACCGGCGGTCGCGGCACGGCGTCCCGGACCGGCGCCGATGCTGGAGTTCCGGGACGTCTGGTTCGGGTACGACCCCGGCCTGCCGGTGCTGCGGGGAGTCTCGTTCCGGGTGCCCGAGCGCGGCCACATCGCGCTGGTCGGCGGCTCGGGCGCGGGCAAGTCCACGATCTTCGCACTGGCCGAACGCTTCTACGACCCGGACCGCGGCGAGATCCTGCTGCGCGGCGCGGACGTGCGAACGATGCCCCGGTCCGCGTGCCGGTCGCTGATCGGCCTCGTCGAACAGCATTCGCCGGTCTTCCACGGCACCCTTCGGGAAAATCTGATGTACGCGGCGCCGGGCGCCTCGGAGGACGACGTCGCCCGGGTGATCGCTCTGGCCAACCTGACGGAACTGGTCTCGGACCTGCCGGAGGGTCTGGACAGCCCGCTCGGGGAACGCGGGGCACGGCTGTCCGGCGGGCAGCGGCAGCGGATCGCGGTGGCGCGGGCTCTGCTGAACCGTCCCGCGCTGCTGCTGATGGACGAGCCGACCGCCCACCTGGACCCGGTGAACGAGGCGGCACTGGGCAGCGCGATCGAGCAGGTGGCTTCGGACTGCGCGGTGCTGGTGGCAGCACACCGGTTCTCGACGGTGCGGGCGGCGGACCAGGTCGTGGTGCTGGAGGGCGGGATGGTGGTGGCGGTCGGGGGGCATGAGGAGTTGATGGCTCGCAGTGCCTATTACCGCCGCCTGGCCGGCGGGTGGCGGACCGACCGCGTTTATGTAGATTGAATCTACGTAGACGGCAGCTACCTCAAGGGAGGGCCGATGTTTGTCGGCAGGCGCACCGAGCTGTCCCTCCTGACGCGGCGCATCGATCACATCACCCGGCAGGGAACCGGGCTCGCCGTCGCTGTCCGCGGCCGCCGCCAGGTCGGCAAATCCCGGCTCGTCCAAGAGCTCTGCGACCGCTCAGGGCTGCCCTACCTCTACTTCACCGCGGTCAAGGGGGCTTCCGTCACCGAGTCGGCGACCCAGTTCCTCAGCGCCCTCGCCGAATCCGCCCTGCCGAACGATCACTCGCTGCTGCCGGTCACTCCGCCGCCCGGCGGCTGGGGCGACATGCTGCGTATCCTTGCCGGTTCGCTGCCGGACCGTCCGTGCATCGTCGTGCTCGACGAGCTCCCATGGCTGACCGAACAGGACGAGACGTTCGACGGCCACTTGCAGGTCGTCTGGGACCGGCTGCTCTCGCGGCGGCCGGTGCTGCTCCTGCTGCTCGGCAGCGACCTGCACATGATGCAGCGTCTGACCGCCTACGACCGGCCCTTCTACGGCCGTGCCGACAACCTCGTGCTGGGCCCGCTCAACCTCGACGAGACGGCCACGGCGACAGGCCTGACCGGCTCGGACGCCATCGACGCGCACCTGATCACCGGCGGCCTGCCCGGCGTCCTGCTCCGCTGGCCGGGTGGCAAGCCCGCCGACGACCACATCCGCGACGAGTGCGCCGACGCTGCCTCGCCGTTGTTCACCGTGCCTGAGCAGTCCCTGGCATCGGCGTTTCCCAATCCTGACGTGGCCCGGCGCGTCCTCGAGGCGGTCGGCGGAGACGTCCGAGCGTTCACCACCGTCGCCGGCACTGCCGGCAGCCGCGGCGAGTCGGTCCCCTCCGGCACCCTCTCTCCGCTGCTACGGCAACTCACCGACGAGAAACAGATTCTCGCCGCCGACCAGCCGTTGTCGGTCCTCAGCGGCAAACCCACGTTGTACCGGGTCGCCGACACCAACCTCCGCCTCTACCTCGCCGCTTTCCGCGAGGTACACAATCTCGCCCGTCGCGGCCGTCCCGAAGCCGGATACACCCTGTACCTGAACCGCTGGACCAGCTGGCGCGGCCGAGCCGTGGAGCCGCTGATCCGCGACTCGCTGGAGCAGGCCGCCATCACCGGATCCCTGCCCTGGCCGGGCACCCAGGTCGTCGGCGGCTGGTGGAACCGCCGGTTCGACCCCGAGATCGACCTGGTAGGTGCCGACCGCGGCCCGGTGGCCTCACAGATCCACTTCTGCGGCTCGTTGAAATGGCTGGGGAAGCCGTTCGACGCCCACGACCTGCGGCGGCTCCAGGAGGGCGCACAACAGGTGCCCGGGTTCGAGAGCGGCCGGACCGGGCTGATGGCGGTCAGCAGGTCCGGCACCGACATTGCCGCCGGCGCCGTCGACATCGTCTGGGGCCCGGACGACGTCGTGGCTGCCTGGCGGCCCTGAGGCTGCCGCCGTACATTGACCGGATGGTCGAGCCGGCTGCCAGGGTTCTGCTTCCGTTCCGTACGGTCTTCGACCGCCTGCGCCACACCCTGCAGCCTTCGGAGGGCCTGCACGTCGTCCGCGATGCGGACGAGTGGGCCCGGCATTGGGCGGGACCGTCGTCCGGGACGCCGGCACCGGCGGCAGTGGACTGGCAGACCGAGATGTGCGTTGTCGTCGGGCTCGGGACGCGCCCGAGCACCGGATATCTCGTCCTGATCGGTGCGATCGTGGTTTTCGGCGACGAGATGACGGTCCAGGCGTGGGAGATCCGGCCAGGCCACAACTGCGCGGTGATGCGGATGGTCACCCATCCGTTCCATGTGGTGGCCGTGCCCGCTCACGCCGGGACTGTCAGGCTCACGAAGCACATCGCCTACCAGGACTGTGAAGCGACCGATCGTTGAACGTGCTGTGTCATCCTCGTCCTGTGGACCCGGGACGATTGTTCACCGATGCGACAGCCGCGCCGATCCCGTCACAACGGACGCCGAACCACGTCGGCCGGCCAGGCCCGGTCGAGGCGCTGACCCGACTGCGCGAGGGCAACGCCCGATTCGCCCTGGGCAGCTCGCATTCCAGCGACGGGCAGCCCTACGCGGTCATCATCGGCTGCATCGATGCCCGGGTTCCGGTGGAAGCGGTGTTCGGCCAGACCGCCGGCGCGATCTGTGTCGCCCGTTCCGCGGGTCACGTGCTGGACCGCGCCGTGACGGGCTCGGTCGAGTTCGCGGTGATCGAACTGCGGGTGTCGCTGGTGGTCGTGCTCGGCCACGAGGACTGCCGGGCGGTGGCGGCGGCGTACGAGGCGAACCGCACCGGGCGCCGGGCCGCCGGCGCCCGCCAGTTCCTGATCGACCAGATCACTCCCGCGATGCCGACCATCGGCTCGCCCGACGACAGCCTCGATCAGGCCACCCGCAGCCACGTCCGCCGGACGGTGGCCACGCTACGGCGAGCCGAATACCTGAGAGAGTCGCTCACCGCACACCGGATCGACGTCGTCGGCGGGATCTACCGGCTGGCAAGCGGCCGCATCGAGATGCTGTAGCCGCTCAGATCGATAGGCTCTGGCCATGAGTACCCTTGCCGGCCGCTCCATCGCGGCCCTGCGCAGCGAGCACGACAACCTCGCGACTCTCGTTCCCACGCTGTCGGCCGACCAGCTGACCGGCCCGTCCGGCGCCTCGGCCTGGACGATCGCCGACGTTCTCTCGCACCTGGGCAGCGGCGCCGAGATCACGCTTGCCGGCTTCCGGGCCGCGGTCGGGGAAGCCGAGGCGCCCGGCCCGGATTTCAACCAGAGCGTGTGGGACCGCTGGAACGCCGCGAGCCCGCAGGACCAGGCCACCGGTTCGGTCGCGTCGAACGAGGCGCTCGTCGCGGCCCTCGAGTCCGTGCCGGAGGATCGCCACGACGACCTCCGGGTCCGGACGTTCCTGCCCGAGCCGGTCTCGTTCGCGTCGTTCGCGGCGCTGCGGCTCAGCGAGGTCGCCCAGCACACCTGGGACGTCCGCGCCGGCCTCGACCCGGCGGCAACCGTCGCGAGCGGCTCGGCCGAGGTGCTCGCCGAGCATCTCACCGGCGGCCTCGGGTTCCTGCTCGGCTTCATCGGCAAGCCGAAGGAGGCCGGGGAGCCGGCGGTCGTCGAGATCTCCGGTACGCCGTACCGGATCGTCATCGACGACTCGGTCCGCCTGACGGCCGAGGCCCTGCCCGCGACCGCGACGTTCACCGGTTCGCTGGAGGCAGCGCTCCGGCTGCTCTACGGCCGTCTCACCCCGGAACACACCGCCGCCGACATCGAGGTGACCGGCAACATCACGCTCGACGAGCTGCGCGCGGTCTTCCCGGGCTTCTGACCCGACCCCGCAGGTCAGCGACGGGCTCGCGGCCGTCCCGGCGAGCGCCGAGCAGACTGTCCGCGCGCCGACCACGCCCGTTGGCCGCCGCCGGCTGGTGGCGGCCACGACGACGGCGTCAGCGGGGTGCCACAGTACCGATTGCCAAACACGCCGAGCCTGCGGATGGAGCATCCGGTTAAATAGTTTGTCTCAGCGAGCTCACGATGATTTCTTGAGGTTGGCATGATTCTTTCTTAGCGGGCGCTTCGCGGGCGCGGAGAATTGATTCATGCGGTACCAGCAGCTTCAATTATTCAGCCGGACGGCGACGGCTGCTATGCGTGACCGCACCAGAGCGCGGAACCATTCACCGGGGAAAGCGGAATTCAGTCGTGACCATGCGCGCCGCCGGAGGTGGGGACTTGTTCGGCGTCATGCGCGGAAGTTGTGCCAGTTGCGGGGTTGTTCCCGCGCGTGCGCTGAGGCGGGCCTGCACGATGTCGCCGAGCCTCTCCCGCCGCTGATCTGGCCCGAGGGGGCGACCTGTGCGCGGCGCCCGCCCGCCGCGCAGCGCCGTGATGTCGCAACCGGGCGTGACGTGACTCCGGCAAGCAGACGACCGGCCGCCGGCACACGCAGGGCCGGAGCAGCCACACACGGCGAGCCTGCCCACCGGGCAAAAGACCTGTTCCAGGCCTTCGCCCGGGCCGAGCCCACACGCCAGGCCGAGCCGTCGCGCCAGGCCGAGGCGTCAGGCCAGGCCGAGCCATCGCGCCAGGCCGAGCCGTCGCGCCAAGCCGAGCCGTCGCGCCAGGTGGAAGGCGGCGGTCGTCAGACGTCCCGGTGCCGGTCCGCGTTCGACGACGGAGGTGCGGCAGCGAAGCAGGCCGAGCGACCACAGCCGTTCGATGCGGGTGGACCTTCTGGAAGCCGCTACCGCCTTGTCGGCGCCGGGCCGTTGACACCGTTGCCGGAGTCCGGCCCGGCTCGGCGGCGACACGAGACCCTGCGGCGGACCGTGACGTCTGTCGCGAACCGCTCACGCGCACCCATGCGGCGGTTCGGATGCGATATGGAATCGGCCGGCGCCGACCTGCCACGAATGCGCGGACTAATTCGCCCGGAGGACGGGAGAGAAGTGGGTAGGTCGCCGCCGCAAGACGGCCGGAACCGCATCAGCAGAACGCGTCCTTCACGTATCCACTCGCCACTGGATCGTCGGGGTCAGGCTCGCGGCTGCAGTCGACCGTGCCGATCTCGGCGTCGGCCCAGGAGACGAAGGCTGGGTCCAGGCCCTCGAATTCAAATTCTTCCGCGCAATTCATCACGAAGCTCACGATTGCCCTCTTGACCGCGACGAAGCCCACATGTTCACCGTTTGTCAGCGGCTGTTCGGACATGAAGGCGATCACGCGGTCAAGACCGGGACTGCTCTCCATCGAAATACTTTTCGCCGTGGCATCGGGAATCTTTTTTATTATGTCTGCGTCGCTGGCCTTCTGCTCGCCGAGCCATCTGACTTCTGGCATTATCGGTTGATTCCATGGCACTGCTTCGCTCTCCGTGCGCCCGTGAGCGATGACAACTCTGCGGGCAACGGTGACCCACATCGGCGTCTCGTCCACGCGGGAATGAGCCAACCGGATCTTCTCGGGGTCGCAGGGAGCTTCGGTCGCGGAGGGCACCGCAGGATCCCAAGAAGGTTGCGTCACGTGGACGACGCCGCATGAGGAGGCAACGGCTGCGAGGAGTGCCGTCGCCACTGCCCCCGCCCATCGCGGCGCTTGGACCTGCACAAACTCACGGTAAACGCGCAGATGACCCGGCGGGCTGCGTGTTGACTTTTCGTCGGCGCTCGACTCGGAGTCGGCGGCGGGCGCGTTACCGTGGCGCCGTGATGGGTGGTGAGGGATGAGTGGGGCGGCTGATGATGACCGTGTGGCGATCGAGGGCATTGTGCGGACGTTCTTTGCGGCGTTCGCCTCGGGGGCGGGTTGTCAGGAGCGGCTCGATGGGCTCAGGGAGGCCTTTCTGCCGGAGGCGGTGATTGTTCGGACCTGTGGGGGTGTGCCTGCCGTTCATGGGGTGGATGACTTCATCGGGCCTCGGGCGGAATTGCTTTCCAGTGGTGTCCTGACCGAATTTCGGGAGTGGGAGCTGGCGGGGCGCACCGATGTTTTCGGGGACGTCGCGCAGCACTTCTGCAGCTATGCCAAAGCGGGAGTGCGGCGCGGGGTTGCCTTCAGTGGGCGGGGGATGAAGACGCTGCAGTTCGTCCGGGTGGATGCTGGGTGGCGCATCAGTGCCCTGGCGTGGGACGACGAGAGAGACGGGCTGGTGATCGGGGCGAACTGACGGGCGGGGTCGACGGTGACCATGCACGCAGGCCGTTCTCCCCGGGAGGGCCCCAGGGCGACCATGCACCCGGGCGGGCATATGGGTCTTCTGCTCTTGAATTTCGTCAGTTGACGCGTGGGTGGGCGGCGAAGAAGTCCCAGATCAGGTCCGTGGCGACGATCGGAGCGTCGACGAGGGCCATTTCGCCGGTTCTGGCGCCCGGCCAGGAGTGGCCCATGTCGGTGACCACATAGATCTCGAGGTCCGAACCGTCCGCGCACCGCGCGCTGGACCGCTTCACCTTGGCGTCGCCGCTCTCCCTGGCCGGCTGGCATTTCAGTCGCTCGCGCCATTTGGTCAGGCCCGCTTCGAAAACGTCGTAGTACTTGTCCAGGGTGCCGATGACGGTGAGCACCGAAACCGGTTTGGCGGGTTTGTAGTCGGCGGCTTCCGCATTCGGGCCGCCGAAGCCGCCGCTGATCGGTGCGACGGCGGCGAAAACTCCGGTTGCCTCGACGGCCAGGCGGAAACTCATGTCGGCGCCGTTGGAGATACCGGTGGCATAGACCCGGTTCGCGTCCACGCCCCAGTCGGCGATCATCTTGTCGGTCAGCGCCTTCAGGAAGCCGACGTCGTCCTCGGCGCCGCAGCAGATCAGCGCGTTGAAACCGCCGGCGAGGCCGTCCGGATAGGCGACCAGGAAATGGTGTTCGTCGGCCTTCGCGTCCATCCCGATCATCGTGCGCAGGCGTTCGCCGTCGCCCGGGAAGAAATGCAGTGCGATGACGAGCGGAACGGGTTTGTCCGCGGTGAATCCGGGCGGGGCGTGCACCAGAAAGGCGCGTTGCTTGCCGCCGGCCTCGATGGTGAGGCGGTGGTCGCCCGCCGTGGGCTGTTGCCGTTCCTCCGGCGCCTGCTCGCTTCCGCATGCGGCGAGCAAAAAGCTGAAGATCAAGCCCAAGATCATTATCGTACGCCGCACCGCGCGCCCCCGTTTCCACCGGCAACCACGTCGAGAGGCTCGGGCACGCGCTCTCGCCCGGTCAACGGTTTCGGTCGTCGCCGAAAGGCTGGCAGGCTGGTTCCATGTTGCGCCTCTGGCTGACGCCCGCGGACCTGACGCGGATCACGTTCGCGGACCGGCTGCATCCGGCCGGCACCGTGCTCCTGGCCGGCCAGGCCCTGCGGCAGCCGGCGGTGGCCGCGTCCTTCCCGGCGCTGAGCCGCCGGGTCACCACGTCGCTGCCCGCGCTGCGGCCGCTGCACCACCTTCTGCCGGTCCAGGGTTTCGTGCCGGACTTCATGACGCCCCTGGACGGCCTGACCTCCCTCGACGACGGCCTCGCCGCGATCCGATCCACCCCGGTGCGGCAGGTCCGGGCCCAGGTCAGCGCCGCGTACGCCCGGGTGCCGGTCAGCGCCGCCCGCCGCCGGTTCGCCGACGCCGACCCGGAGGTGCTGGACACCCTGGTCGGTGCCATGCGCGCGTATTTCGACCAGGTCCTGGCGCCGGACTGGCCGGTGCTGAACCGCGCACACCGTCAGGTGGTCAGCGAGGCCGCGAGCCGGTACGCGCTGTCCGGCGCCGACGGCCTCCTGGCGAGGCTGCACCGGGCGATCCGGTGGCGCGCCCCGGCCCTGGAGGTCGACACGTGGCAGGAGGGCGAGATCCGGCTCGGCGGGCACGGGCTGATCCTGGTGCCGTCGACGTTCGCGGGACCGCGCCCCCGCGTGCTGGTCCTGCCGGAGCGGCCGGCGCTGGTGGTCTATCCCATCGAGCCGGACATGGTCCTGGACCGGGCGCCGGCGGACCCGCTCGTGGCGCTGTTCGGCCGGACCCGGACGGCCGTGCTGGTCCACACCACCCGGCCGGGCCGGCACACCACGTCGTCCATCGCCCGGCAGATCGGCATCAGCGTGTCGTCGTCCTCGGAGCACCTGTCGGCGCTGCGCGCGGCCGGGCTGGTGTCCAGCCGCCGGGAGGGCGGCGCGATCGTGCACCGGGCCACCGCGCTCTGCCGTGACCTGGCCTTCTGACAGGATGCAACCGTGCGTGCGCTGATTCTCGACGTGGCCCGGGCCCGGCCCCGAGTGGCGGAGGTGGCTCCGCCGACGGCTCCGCCCGGTGGCGTGGTGGTCCGGGTGATGGCGACCGGGATGTGCCGCAGCGACTGGCACGCCTGGGCCGGCCACGACGACGACGTGGCGTTCCCGCACGTGCCCGGCCACGAGCTCGCCGGTGAGATCGCCGAAGTGGGCGAGGGGGTCGGCCGGTGGCGTACCGGTGACCGGGTGACGGTGCCGTTCGTCTGCGGGTGCGGGCGGTGCGAGTGGTGCCGGACCGGCCAGGCCCAGGTCTGCCCTTCGCAGCAGCAGCCGGGTTTCACGCATTGGGGCTCGTTCGCGGAGTACGTCGCCCTGCACGCCGCCGACACCAACCTGATCGCTCTGCCCGCACAGGTCGGCTACCCGGCCGCGGCCGGTCTGGGCTGCCGGTTCGCCACCGCCTATCGGGCTCTGGCCGGGCGGGCCCGGCTCGTACCGGGGGAATGGGTGACCGTGATCGGCGCCGGTGGGGTCGGGCTCAGCGCGGTGATGATCGCCAAGGCGCTCGGCGGGCGGGTGATCGCGGTGGACCGCAATCCTTCGGCCCTGGCCGTGGCGGCGGACCTCGGTGCGGAGCACTGCCTGCGCGCGGGTTCCGACGTCCCGGGCGCGGTTGCGGATCTGACCGGCGGGGGCGGCCATGTCGCCGTCGACGCGGTCGGCAGTGAGCAGACCTGCGCCGACGCGATTCTCAGTCTGCGGCGGCGTGGCCGGCACGTTCAGGTGGGGCTGCTGCCGCCGGTCGGCGGGCACCCGCGGGTGCCGATGGCGCGGGTCATCGGCTGGGAGCTCGACGTGCTGGGCAGCCACGGGATGGCGGCGGCGGACTACCCGGCGATGATGGCGCTGATCGAGGACGGCTCGCTGCGCCCGGACCGCCTGATCGAGCGCACCGTGGGACTCGAGGAGGCGGCGGAGCTGCTGCCCGCTTTCGATCAGGCGACGGTGGCGGGCATGACCATGATCGACCCGTCGCGATAGGTCAGCTGTCGGCGGAGCGGTCCGGGCAGTCGCGGTCCGGCAGGGGGATGCTCGCCGCCGGGGTTCCGCTCTCCACCACGACGACCACGTTGCCCAGGTCCTCCGCGGCGGGGAGAGCGGGTGGGCCGGCGGCGGTCAGGACGGCGGCAGCGGTCAGGGCGGCGGCCGATGCGGCCAGCATGAATCTCTGCAGCATCACGAGTCCTCTCCCAGGGCCCTCTGATCCTAGTCAACCGGTGACAACCCGCCCGTGTCCAGTCGGGCGCGGGCCGCGGGTGGCCGGTGTCGCCGGCCACCCGCGGCGGAGTCACTCGACGCGGACGTTGTCGATGTCGACGGTGCCGGGGTTGATGTAGATCCAGAGGATGCGCACGTCGGCCAGCGCGGTGCTGTCGCAGGACATCGCGGAGAGCAGGTCGATGGTCGCCGTGGTGGTCGAGTCCTGGTTGATCCAGGTGAAGTTCGACTGGCACCAGGCGAGCCCGGCGCCGGTCTGCACCGCGATCGCCGCGTTGGTTCCGGCCGTGGGGCCGGTACGCAGGTCGTACTTGAGCGCGGTCCGGGCCGACAGGTCGATCGGCTCGGCGAAGGTGACGCCGAACCAGCCGCCGTCGGCCGCGTTGACGCGCAGGCCGTGCGTGCCCGCGGTGGCGAACTCGGTGGTCTGCTCCACCGTGCCGCCGTTGGCCTGCCAGGACGCGGACGCCCAGCCCTCGGTGCCGGTCTCGAACGAGGCGAGCACCGCGACCCCGGCCGGGTCCGGCTTCACCGTGACCGTCACGGTCGCCACGTTGGACAGCCGGCCGGCCTGGTCGCGGACCGTGTAGGAGGCGGCCGCCCGGCCGGCGAAGCCGGCGTCCGGCGCGAGGGTGAGGTCGCCGGCGGCCGTCGCGGTGAACGTGCCGCCGGGAACCGTCAGCGTCCGCTGCCGTCCCGGTGCCACCGGGTCGAGGTCAAGGGTCGCCGGCTGGATCCTGCTGCGGTACGCGATGTCGTTCGCCGTCGGCCGCAGCGTGACCGGGGTGTCGAACTCGGTCACCGCGGTGTCGTGGTCGGCGACCGGCGGCGTCGAGCGCTGCCCGGACTCGATCTCGTGAGTGGCGTTGGTGATCGTCGTGCACACCGGGCTGGGGCAGTAGACGGTGAAGCCGTCGTAGTCCGGGTACAGCGTGCCGTCGTCCTGCGAGCCGGACAGGATCCAGTACAGGAACCCGTTGCCGCCGGTGGCGGTGAAGTCGTTGAGCCACTGCTGGTACACCGGGTTGCGGGTGTTCTTGTTCTTCCACCCGAACTCGCCCAGCATCACGGCCTTGCCGAGCTCCTTGGCCGCCCTGTTGTGCCGGGCGATGTACTGCGAGCCCCACTCCGGGGTGCGGTTGCCCCAGCCGTCCGGGTACAGGTGGTACGACATGACGTCGACGGCCGGCAGCTTGGCGAGGGCGATGCTGTCCACGCCCTCACCGCAGTTGTCGATCCAGTCCGGTGCGTCCGGGCCGTCGCAGAAGAAGCCCTCGTCGCCGACGCTGACCAGGTGCCTGGAGTCGACCGACTTGATGTACCGCGTCATCTCGTCGGCCCACGCGGTGAGCGTCTCCGTGGTGCACGCGGAACTCTGGGGGTAGACACCCGAGCCCTTGCACCGAGGTTCGTTCCCGAGTTCCCACGTCATGATCGTGGGGTCGTCCTTGTATTTCACGCCGGTGATCGTGTTGACGCGGTTGAGGACGTGCTCGATGTAGTCGCGGTACCACCCCCTGATGATCGGGTCGGTGTAGAAGTCGTCGTGGTACGAGGCGCCGCGCCAGCGTACGTATTGATCGATGCCGCCGAAGTCCGACCAGTTGTTGGTCAGCGGGAGCACCAGCTTGACGCCGTGGCGCCGGGCCGCGTCGATCACGTAGTCGAGCCGCTCCAGGCCGTTCGGGCCGTCGTTGAACGCCGGCTTCTCGCCGTCCCAGTACTGGAAGTAGACGCCGTCGGGTGCCGGGGCCACCGAGTTGGTGCCGTCGGCGTTGCCGATCAGGCCGAACGCCCAGGTGCGCATCACGGTGAAGTCCGCGTCGCGCGCGTCGGCGAACACGTCGTCGACCATCGCCCGGCTCTTGTAGAACAGGTAGTAGTTGTTGGTCCCGCCGAAGCGGAACGTCTTCCCGTTCAGCTTGAGCCGGTGGCCGTCGCGGACCACGAAGCCGGAGGCTCCGGGTGCTGCCGTGGCTGGTGCGGTGAGGACGAACGCGCCGAGCACGGCCGCCAGAAGGAAGATGATGCGACGCCTCATATGAGGTCCCCCTGCTTCATATCGACCCGGGCCGATGCAACGGTAGGCCCGCCTCTTTCGCCCGGTCAACGGAGCGCGGGAAGAAAGTTAGGGGATTTAAGTTAGGTCGGATTCCTCAGGTTCGGGATCCGCTGCCGATGCCCCCGGCCGTCATGCTGAGAGGGAGGCGTTCATGAGGTGGATCCCCGGTACCGCGGCCGTGTTGCTCGCGGTGGGCGCGCTCGCCGCCGCTCCGGCCGGTCCCGCGTCCGCGGCCGGGGTGGAGCTCGCCGGCCGGGCCTGGATCGACGACGGCGGCGCCGACACCGCCGTGCAGGCCGTCAAGAAGGCCGCCGGTGGCAAGGTCAAGAACGGCGTGGTCGACACCGCGTCGCTGACCGGCGCGGGGATCGGTGTCGCTCTGATCGACTCCGGCGTCGCGCCGGTGGCCGGCCTGAACCAGCCGGGCAAGGTGATCAACGGGCCGGACCTGTCGTTCGAGTCGCAGACACCCGGGCTGGAGCACCTCGACACGTACGGCCACGGCACCCACATGGCGGGCATCATCGCCGGGTCGGACCCGGCCGGCGGCTTCGAGGGTGTCGCGCCGGGAGCGCACCTGATCAGCCTCAAGACGGCCGCCGCCGACGGTGCCGTGGACGTGACGCAGGTGATCGCGGCGATCGACTGGGTGGTCGCGCACCGCAACGACCCGGGGCTCAACATCCGGGTGCTCAACCTGTCGTTCGGTACCGACTCGGTGCAGCCCGCGCTGGTGGACCCGCTTTCGTACGCGGTGGAGGCCGCCTGGAAGAAGGGCATCGTGGTGGTGTCGAGCGTCGGCAACGACGGTGCCACCGCGCCCCGGGTGACCATGCCGGCGGCGAACCCGTACGTGCTCGCGGTCGGTGCGGCCGACCCGAACGGCACCGACGGCCGCGCCGACGACACGGTCGCCACGTTCAGCAACCGGGGCAACCTGACCCGGCACGCGGACCTGCTCGCCGCCGGGCGCTCTCTGGTGTCGCTGCGGGTGCCGGGCTCGTACATCGACACGCAGTACCCCTCCGCGCGAGTCGGTGACAGGCTCTTCCGGGGCAGCGGCACCTCGCAGGCGGCCGCGGTGGTCTCCGGATCGGTGGCACTGCTGCTCCAGCAGCGCCCCGGGCTCACCCCGGACCAGGTCAAGCAGCTGCTGACGCGTACCGCGGATCCGCTGGCCGGTGCGGACCCGGTCGCGGCCGGTGCCGGGCAGCTCGACATCGCCGAGGCGGCGACCCTGATCGCGCCGATGAACGCCACGCAGACCTGGGCGGCGTCCACCGGGCTCGGCTCCCTGGAGCTCTCGCGGGGCACGAACCACGTCGTGGACAGCGTCACCGGGACGGTTCTGGCCGGGGAAAGGGACATTTTCGGTACGCCGTGGACGCCGCTGACCTGGACGCTTGCCGCTCGCAACGGCAAGGCGTGGACCGGCGGGACGTGGAACGGCACCGTGTGGAGCGGGCAGGCCTTCGTCGGAACGTCGTGGCCCGTGGTGCCGTGGACCGGGCGGACCTGGGCCGGGCGGACGTGGGCCGGCTCCACCTGGGCCGGGCGGACGTGGACCACCAGCGGCTGGACCGGGCGCACGTGGACGTCCGGAACGTGGGCCGGCCGGACCTGGACGGGCCGCACCTGGGCCTGAGAACTCAACCCCGACCGGAACGCGCCGACAGATAAGGACGACCGCTGGGAGGAGAGGCCATGACAAGCGAGGGGCAGCGTACGCCCACCGCGCGAGTCCTCGCCCTCTCGGCGGTGCTGGCGCTGACCGCGGTCCTCGTGCAGACGGCGTGGCTGGTCCACGGCCCGCCGCTGCACGGCGCCGACCCGCGGCTGCTCGTCACGCTGGCGGTGCTCTACGCGCTGGCCGAGCGGTTCACCGTCACCTTCCCGGTCCGCCGTGGCGCCCACACGCTCAGCCTCAGCGAGATACCCCTCGTCCTGGCCCTACTCATGATCCACCCGGGTCTGCTGGTGCCGGTCAGCCTCGTGGGCGCCCTCGCCGGACTGATCATCTTCCGCCGGCAGCGCGGCACCAAGCTCGCCTTCAACACCGCGCTGCACCTGACCCAGGCCACCGTCGCCGGCGTGGTCTTCCACCTGATCATCCAGGACGCCGAGCCGTACGGGCCGCTCGGCTGGCTGGCCGCGTACGCCGCCACGTTCGCGTCCGACCTCGTATCGATCGTGCTGGTCACCGCGGTCATCGCGCTGCACGACGACTCCCAGGAGTGGCGCCGGCTGCTCACCGCGGACGTCAGGGAGCTGTTCCAGCTGCCGATGGTCGCGGTCACCACGACGCTGGCGCTGGTCACCGCCCTGCTGGTGCGCGAGCACTGGTACACCGCGCTGCTGCTGGTCGTGCTCGCGTACGCGGTGCACCGGGCCTTTCACCGCTACGCCCAGCAGACCCGTACACACCAGCAGGTCGACGACCTCTACCGGTTCAACCGGTCGCTGGACGGGCTGACCGACGCCGACGAGGTGACCCGGACGGTGCTCAGCCAGGTCCGCGACCTGATCCGCGCCGAAGAGGCCACGCTCGTCGTGCCCGCGAGCGACGACGGCCCGCCGCTCTGCCTGCGCCTGCACGGCCGCGACTCCTTCGAGGCCGGGCCGCTCGCCGCGGGGGAACACTGGTGGCTGCCGGCCCGCTCCGGTACGCCGGTGCTGCTGCCGGCCTCGATCGCGGTTCCGGTCCGGCTCGGAAGCGCCACCGGCGTGCTGATCGCCGACGGCTGCATGTCTGATATCTCGGCTTTCAGTGGTGAACATCTGGACCTGCTGCAGGCCATGTCCTCGCACGCCGGTGTCGCGCTCTCCGAGGTGCGCCTGCTCCAGCGCCTGCAGCACACCGCGTCGCACGACCCGCTGACCGACCTGCCCAACCGCGACCACTTCCTGGCCGACCTGCAGCACGCCACCGACAGCGGTGGCGTGGTCGGTGTCCTGCTGCTCGACCTCGACCGCTTCAAGGACGTCAACGACGCGCTCGGCCACGACATCGGCGACGACCTGCTGCGGCGGATCGGCGCGCGGCTGCGGGAGCGGTTCGGCCGGTACGGCACCGTGTCGCGCCTGGGTGCCGACGAGTTCGCGCTGATCGTCCGGGACGCGGATGTCGTGGCGGTGGCCGAGGACGTACGCCGTACCGTAGAAATGCCCGTCCCCGTCGGTGACCTGGACCTCTCCGCCCAGGTCAGCATCGGCGTGAGCCTCGCGCCGGACCACGGCCTGGACGCCAACCGCCTGCTGCGACGCGCCGACCTGGCCATGCACGCGGCGAAGGAGCAGCGCTGCGGCGTGCGCACCTACGTCCCCGACGACGACCGTGACACGGCCCGCCGCCTGACTCTCATGACCGGGCTGCGCACCGCCGTCGAGACCGGCGCGCTCACCGTCGTCTACCAGCCCAAGGTCGACCCGCGCACCGGCCGGGTCCTGGGCGCCGAGGCTCTCACCCGCTGGCAGCACGACGGCCGGCCGGTACCGCCCGACGAGTTCATCCCGCTCGCCGAACGCTGCGGCCTGATCCGCCCGCTGACCGCCCAGGTCCTGGACACCGCGCTGGCCGCCTGCGCGTCCTGGCGGGCGTCCGGCCGCGAACTCTCCGTCGCGGTCAACCTGTCACCCGACATGCTGGCCGACCCCGGTCTGACCGCCCAGGTGCGGGAGGCGCTGCACCGGCACGGGATGCCCGCGCACGCCCTCACCCTCGAGATCACCGAGAACGGCATCATGGCGGATCCGGCCAACGCCCGGCGCAGCCTCGACGCCCTCCACTCGCTGGGCGTCAAGCTGTCGATCGACGACTTCGGTACGGGTCACTCGTCACTGGGCCGCCTCGCCCACCTGCCCATCCACGAGGTGAAGATCGACAAAAGCTTCATCCGCCACATCGTGACCGACCGTAATCGGCGGGCGGTCACGGATGCGGCGCTGCAGCTGGCGAGCGCCCTGGACCTGACCGTGGTGGCCGAGGGTGTGGAGGAACAGGCCGAACTCGACCACCTGCGCGATCGTGACTGCCACGCGATCCAGGGCTATCTCATCGCGAAGCCACTGCCGCCGGACGTCTTCGCCGCCTGGCTGGACAGTCACGAGACGGCGGTGCTGTCGCCGGTGTGACCGCGTGCTTCTAACGGTCGTTTCAGGTTCGCCCGGTATGAACTGGGCATCGCCGGTCTCGACCCTGAAGGGCGGCCATTCGTGATTTCTGTGCTCGTGGTGGACGCCCAGCCGCTGCAGCGCCTCGGGTTCCGCATGCTGCTGGAGAGCACCCCCGACACCGAGATCGTCGGCGAGGCCGGCAACGGCGCCGAGGCCGTTCGGCGGATCACCGAGCTGCGTCCCGACGTGGTGCTGATGGACATCCGTTTGCCGGGAGTCGACGGGATCGAGGCGACCCGGCGCGCCGTCGCGGCCGGTGGGCGTTCGCGGATCCTGGTGCTGACCACGTTCGACGGGGAGCGGTACGCGTTCGCCGCGCTGCGGGCCGGGGCGAGCGGTTTCCTGCTCAAGGACATCGGCCCGGAGGAGCTGCTCGCCGGCATCCGGGCCGTCGCCGCCGGGGACGCGGTGATCGCGCCGGCGCTGACTCGCCGGCTGCTCGACGCGCTCGCCGACCGGCTCGACGACGACCTCTGCGAACCCGTACGGAAGGATCCCCGGCTGAGCTTCCTGACCGACCGCGAGCGCGAGGTTCTCGTCGCCATCGGCCAGGGCCTCACCAACGGCGAGATCGCGCAGCGGTTCACGCTGTCGGAGTCGACGGTGAAGACCCACGTCGGGCGGGTCCTCGCCAAGATCGGAGCACGGGACCGGATCCAGGCGGTCATCCTCGCCTACAACCTGAGACTCACCCGGCCCGTTCAGAGACCGTCATGATGCCGATGCACATCTCGTCGCTGGTGCCGTCGCCCCACACCACGTAGCGGGGTGGCAGCTTCTTCAGCTGCGGAACCTGTTTGCGCAGCCCCGCGTCGTGCGTGCACGTGACCCGCAGCGTGTCCCCCGGACCGATGTCCACCGGCGACGGCAACGTCATCAGCCGCTGGTTGTCGAAGTCGAACTGCGGCACGTCGAGCACGACCTTGGCGTTCGGCGTACCCGGGTTGAGTTCGACCTTGATGGCCCGCCCGAGCATGTGCATGTGGCCGAAACCGGCGTACAGCGTCATCGGCGCCTCCACCTCCTGGTCGCAGGTCTGGGTGTCACCGGGCTTCGGCACGCCGCCCGGGTTGCATTCCTCCACCTGACGGTCCGCCGAATCGCCGACATCCGCTCCGAACCGCTTCGTCACGTCCGCGATCGAGGCCGCCCGGTCACAGAGCGGACCCGACTCGCCGGCGGCGCAGGGCAGGTCGGTCGGCGCGTCGAGCGACCACGTCTCGAGTTCCCGGGTTCGGGGCGTGCCGTCCGTCAGCCGCAGCCGCACCGCCGAGCGGTCCGACCCGGCCGCTTTGCCGCCGGTCGCGAGCAGGTTGTAGTGGATCTGCAGGACGAGCAGGCCGCCCGGCTCCAGCTTGAAGCCGGCGTCCTGGTCGAGCAGCGTCTCCGTGGCGCCCGGCGCCCAGGTGTCCACCCACGCCGCCTCCCCCTCTTCGACCTCGGCGCCCTTCACTCCGGTCCCGCCGAAGCACTGCCAGCCGATGCCAGGGGTCTTTTCGTCCTGCTCACGCACCGCTGCGGCCCCGCGCGGCGGCACCGCGTAAACGATGGCGTGGTGCGCGATGGCGATGTTCTCCGGTGTGAACTGGGTTCCGGTCAGGAACGCCGCCCTGCTCAGCGCCGGGTCGATCATCTGGCACCGGTACTCGTCCGTGCCGCCGCCCTCCAGCGGCACGGGCGTGTACGCCTCGGCCGTCTTCAGGTCCAGGAACCGCTCGCCGGCGCGCAGCGGCTGTGGTGGAGCCGATGACGCGCCCGCGTGCATGCTGTGCCGGCCGGCAGCCGGGGGCGCCGCACTCTTGTCGGCGTCCGATCCGCAAGCGGCGACAGCGGCGAATGCTGTCACCAGCGTCACGGCGCCCGCCGCGAACCTCTCAGATTTCCTCATGGCCCGGACGCTAGGACGGATTCCGTCCTGTTTCGTCGTACCGCGGTCGTGATCGTCGGGAGGGAGGTGGTACCGCGGTACCACTCCCGGAAATTAACGGTCGTCTCAGATTCGCTCGGTACGAATTCGGCCTCGGACAAGCGATGCAACGCGTATGTAGGAGGCTTTTGATGTCAGTCAACGCAGCGCCAGCCGGTCGGTTGGCAGGCCGGTGGGTGCCATGGCTGGTGATCGGCCTGTGGCTGGTGCTGGCGGCGGTCATGGTGCCGTTGAGCGGAAAGTTGAGTTCGGTCACCACCGACAAGGCCGTGGACACCCTGCCGGCCGGCGCCGAGTCGACCAGGGTGGCGGTGCTGGAGGACAGTCTCCCCGGCGGCGAGGACAACACGTTCGTCTTCGTGTACCACCGCGCCGGCGGCCTGACCGGCGCCGACCGCGCGACGGTCGAGCGCCACTACGACACCCTCGCCAAGCGGTACCCGCCGAAGGCCGCGGCCGACGAGGGCGCCTCGACGAGGCTCTCCACCGACGGCAAGGCGATGATGTTCACCCTCGACGTGAGCACGGCCTACGGCGCGCCGGAGGCCGTCGTCGGCCCGTTGCGTGACGCCGCGAAGGACCGCCCCGCCGGCCTGGAACTCGAGGTGACCGGCCCGGCCGCGATCGACGGCGACATGGACGCCGTCTTCGACGGCATCGACCTGCAGGTCTTCCTCACCACGGTCGTCGTCGTCACGGTCCTGCTCATCCTCACCTACCGCAGCCCGGTGCTGTGGTTCGTCCCGCTGATGGTCGTGGGCGCGGCCGCGCTGACCGCCATGGCGACCGTCTACCTGCTCGTCAAGGGCTTCGGCATCGTGGTCAACGACCAGAACTCGGCGCTGCTGACGATCCTGGTGTTCGGCGTCGGCACGGACTACGCGCTGTTGCTCATCGCTCGATATCGGGAGTCGCTGCACCACCACGAGAACGTCCGGGTCGCGATGGTCCACGCGCTACGCGGCGCGGCGCCGGCCATCGTCGCGTCCGCGGCCACCGTGGTCGCCGGCCTGCTCTGCCTGCTCGTCGCGGACCTGAACAGCACCAGCGGGCTGGGCCCGATCGGCGCCGCCGGCATCCTGTGCGCGCTGGCGGCCATGCTGACGCTGTTCCCGACGGTGCTCGTGGTGCTCGGCAGGCGAATCTTCTGGCCGGCCATCCCGCGGTTCAGCACGGCCGTGCAGGACAGGCCGGGGCTGTGGGGACGGCTCGGCACCGCCATCAGCCGCCGGCGCTGGGTGGCCACGCTCGGCTCGCTCGGAGTCCTCGGCGTGCTCGCCATCGGTCTGACGGGCAACACCGGCGCCCTGCGGGAGCAGGACCAGTTCCTGTCCGCGCCGGAGTCGGTCACCGGCTTCACCGTTCTCCGCCGGCACTTCCCGGAGCTCGGCGGCCAGCCGATGACGATCTATACGCGGCCGGCGTACCAGGAGCGGGTGGCCGACATCGTCAAGCGCACTCCCGGCGTGGCGGAGGCCGTCCCGGGCCAGACCGTCGGAGGCTGGGCCGACATCTCCGTGTTCCCGGCCGACGCGCCGGACACCGCCGCTGAGTACGACACGATCAAGCGGGTGCGCACCGCCGTGCACGCGGTGAACGGGGCGGAGGCGATCGTCGGCGGGCCGAGTGCGGAGAACCTCGACACCGAGGTCACCACCAGCCGCGACGAGAAGCTGGTGATCCCGCTGGTGCTCGCCGTCGTCCTGATCGTCCTCGGGCTGCTGCTGCGCGCGATCGTTGCCCCGCTGGTCCTGATGGCCACCGTGATCGTCTCGTTCGCGGCGGCCTTCGGCGGCAGCGTGTTCGTCTTCGAGACGATCCTCGGGTTCAAGGGTGTCGACTACTCGGTGCCGCTGCTGGCATTCCTGTTCCTGGTGGCGCTCGGCGTCGACTACAACATCTTCCTGGCCAGCCGGGCCCGGGAGGAGACCGTCCGTCTCGGCACCCGAGAGGGCATGCTGACGGCCCTGTCGGCCACCGGTGGCGTCATCACCTCGGCAGGCCTGGTCCTGGCGGCCACGTTCGCGGTCCTCACCACACTTCCGCTGGTGATGCTGGTCGAGGTCGGGTTCCTGGTCGCCTTCGGCGTGCTGCTCGACGCCCTGCTGGTGCGGTCGGTCCTGGTGCCCGCCCTCACCCTCCTGATCGGCCGGCGGATCTGGTGGCCGAGCCGGCTGTCCCGTCCAGCGGCAGGGCCGCCGATCGGTCGGCACACGCTCGCCGACGAGGAGGAGCTCACGCTGCAGCGGTGAGTGTGCCGGGACGGGCATCCAGCCCGTCCCGGGTCTTTCTGTCCCGCGCCGCACCGCCCGTCCCGGGTCTTTCTGTCCCGCGCCGCACCGCCCGTCCCGCGCCGCACCGCGGGGACCGGGTCAGCGCGCCGCGGCCGGAAGGTCGACCCGGAGCAGCGCGCCACCGCGTGCCGAGCGGGCGACGGTGGCCCGGCCGCCGTGGGCGTCGACGACCCGCTGCACGATCGACAGCCCCAGACCGGAACCCGGCAACCCCCGGGCGCTGTCGGCACGGTAGAACCGGTCGAACACCCGCGGTACGTCCACTGTGCTGATCCCCGGCCCGGCGTCGTCGACCTCGATCACCGCCGACGCACCCTCGGCACGGAGCCGGACCTGGACCGGCTGATCCGCGGGGGACCACTTGCCGGCGTTGTCGATGAGGTTGAGCACCGCCCGCTGGAGCGCAGCGGAACGCCCGCTCACCCACACGGAGGTCACGTCGAGCTCGACCTCGAGGTCGGGCATGCGGGAACGCGCCTGGGCCGCGGCGGCCACCACCACGTCGGCGAGGTCGATCGGCTCGGTGCTCTCGTCGCTGACGTCACCGCGTGCCAGGTCGGTCAGCTCGGCGGCAAGGTTGCTCAACTCGGCCACCTGGGCGCCGAGATCCTGGAACAGGCGGGCCCGGCTCTCCGCCGAGAGGGCGGTGTCGAGGGTGCCGCGCCGGTCGAGCCGGACCAGCAGCTCGATGTTGAGGCGCAGGCTGGTGAGCGGGGTCTTGAGTTCGTGGGCGGCGTCCTCGGCGAGCAGCCGCTGGGCCCGCCGGGAGTCCCGGAGCGCGGCGAGCATGTCGTTGATCGCCTTGATCAGCCGCCGGATCTCGCCACCGCCCTCGTCCGGGATGCCGGCGTCGAGATCCCGGGTGTGCGCGACACGTACCGCTGCGGCGGTCAGCCGGTCGATCGGCGCCAGCCCGGTCCGCGCCACGGTCCGCCCGACAAGGGCGCCGCCGGCCACACAGAGCAGCCCGATCAGCAGCATGCCGAACCCGAACTGGTTGATCGGGCTGTCGTCGGCGACGCGGGCAACCTGGACCGCGCCGTCGCCCGCGCGCAGCGTGTAGACGTGGTAGCCGTCGTCGTCGCTGTCCCCTGACTCCATCAGGTCGGCTGACGCGCCCCGCGCCACGCGCCCGGCGGGCACGCTGACCGGGGGCAGCGCGGGTTGACCGGCGGGCGTCCGGGTCGAGCCGTCGGGCAGGATGAGCCGCACCAGTCGACCGGCTCCGGGATACGCCGGCAGCTGAACCCGCGCCAGACCGGCCTGCTCCGCGGTCGCCGCCAGGACACGGGAGTCGGCGCGCAGCTCATTCTCGGCGGTGTCCCGCAGCTCCCGGTCCATCAGCTCACTGGCCACCTGGAAGGCCACGAACACGCTGACCGCGATGGCCGTCGCCGCGATCACCGTCATCCTGGTCCGCAGGGACCGCCGGCGCCACCATCGGGTCAGCCTGCTCACGGAGGAGTCTCCCGCAGCGTGTATCCCAGGCCGCGCAGCGTGTAGATCAATCGCGGCTCACCCTCGGCCTCCATCTTGCGGCGCAGGTAGCTCACGTACACCTGGAGGTTGTTGGCCGTGGTGCTCATGTCGAAGCCCCAGATCGCCTCGAACAGCGCGTCGCGGGTCAGGACCCGGGTCGCGTTGCGCACGAGGACCTCCAGGAGGGAGAACTCGGTCCGGGTCAAGCGCAGCGGCCGCTCGCCGCGCCACGCCTCGAACCTGTCGGGATCGAGCCGGACGCCGGCGAACGACAGGATCTGCGACTCCTCGTCGGGCGGTGTGCGCCGGCGCAGCAGGGCCCGCACCCGGGCCAGCAACTCCTCGGTGGCGAACGGCTTGGGCAGGTAGTCGTCGGCGCCAGCGTCCAGCCCGGTGACCCGGTCGGAGACCTGGTCACGGGCGGTCAGCATGAGCACCGGCAGATCCCGGCCCGCGGCCCGCAGCCGCCGGCAGGTCTCCAATCCGCCGAGGCGGGGCATCATCACGTCGAGGATCAGCAGATCCAGCGTGTCACCGCCCGCTCCACCGACCCCGTCGAGCACGGCGAGACCGTTGGCGACGGTGCTGGTGTCGTAACCCTCGACCTGAAGCACCCGCTCCAGCGACTCACGGATGGCCGCGTCGTCATCCGCGATCAGGATCCGCACGGCGGCCCGCCCCCCTTGCAGTCGATGCTTTGCCGCTCATCCTTCCCGATCAACCTGAAGCCAGGATTAGAACCGTCAGCCGCGCGCCTCGAAGGAGGCGTTCACATCGAGCGCGGCCAACACGCGGCAGAGCACCGCGTATCCGGAGCCGTCACGGTAGTTGTCGTACCTGCGGGTCTTGCCGCCGATCAGGCGTACCTTCACGTGGCCGGGCCGCAGTTCGATCCGCTCGATCGCGGCCCACGGCGTGATCGTGGTGTCCTTGGGGCCCGCGATTCCCTCGGGGGCCAGCCGGAAGTCGCCGCGTACGACTGTCGCGCCGTCCCGGACCGCCTCAGCCAGCCGTGCCACGAGCGGGGTCACGGCCCAGTCGGTGATCAGGTCGGCGATCGAGGGGAGACGGGGAACGGCCGTGCCGGCCCCGGCCGGCACGAGCGCGGCGATCAGGGCACCGGCGGGGCCGTACGGGTCGAGCGCGTTGCGGTACCTCGCAGTGATCGACACGGCGCGGCCGTCGGCGGTGGTGAGGCGGAAACCCTCGTAGTTCCACGACGACTGGGACTCCGAGCCGGACGAGCTCCACTCGTCGAGCACGTCGGTGACCTCGCCCGAGCGCACCACACGCGGGTGGCCGTCCGGGTCGGCCTCGGCCAGGCCGCCCGGGTATCCGTACAGCCATCGGGTGAAGCGGGCCCGGCGGGAGAGCACGACGAAGACCACGCAGTAGCCGCCGGCCACGAACGGGGTGACGAGCAGAAGGGGCAGCGCCGCGTCCGGGGCCCACCCGATCAGCAGGACCATCACGACGAGGAAAATCGCGGCGGGAACGAGCAGGCGCAGCACGCGGCGTACGCCCAGCGGTGGGGTCATCTCGGTGTGATAGATGCCAAGCGGTTCGCCCAACTCGAGCGCCTGACCGAGATGGGCGGCGCGCTGCCAGTCGGCGGCGTGTCGCGCTTGTTGCTCTGCCATCCGGCGCCGGAAACCCTCGTCCAGTCGCTGCCGCGCTTCGGGACTCATTCCCATACCGACCTGGTTAGCACCATCCGGCAACCCGGATCGCTCGTCCGTACTTCAGGATCTCGATGTGGGCGGGGCTTTCGAGGTGGCCGAGGCGCTGGGACCCGGGTCGATCGAGATCATGACCTGCGCCGGGGTAGAGAGGTTGCCGGCGCCGTCGAAGGCGCGAACGCTGACGAAGTGTGTCCCGAAGCCGAGCCGCACCGATGCCGTGGTGCCGCCGACCCGGCTGACGACCGCACCGTCCAGCGCGACCTCGTAGCCGGCAACGAACTGGTCGTCCTGGGGCGCGTCCCACCGGGCGGTGAAGTAGCCGCCGCTCGGGCTGCCGAGTCTGAGGTTCGTCGCCGGGCCGGGCGGGGTGACGTCCGGTGAGGTGCCCAGGCCCAGGGTCGCGAACGGGGAACGGTTGCCGGCAGCGTCGACCGCTCGTACTCCGAAGGTCATCACCATCGGCGGTGGGATCGGCATGCTGTGGCTGGTGGTCGTCACCGTAGCGATCGGGCCCGAGCTGGTGCCGGTGTAGATCTCGTATCCGACGACCCCGGTGTCGTCGGTCGACGCGTCCCAGCGCAGGGTGAAGGTGTTGCCCTGCGTGTCACCGCGGAAGTTGGCCGGCGTGCTGGGCGGCCGGGCGTCGAGGGCGGCCGGATCGCCGGCACACGACCTGCCGTTGAGCAGGCACGACTGCGGCGCGCCGGAGCCGGAGGCGATCCAGCCGAAGGACGTCGACGCGCCCGGGTCGAGACTCGCGTTCCACGAGGCGCCGGTGATGACGTAGTGCGCACCGGTCCGGCTCACCACGGCGTTCCAGCTGTAGTCGAGCGTGGTGCCGTCCGGCAGGTCGAACTCCACCCGCCAGGCCGCCATGTGGTCCGCGCCGTCGTTGGTCACCGTCATTCTGCCCACATAGCCCGTGGGCCAGGCGTTCTCCTTCAGGAACACGGCGGTCGCGGCCTGCGCGGATCCCGAGGTGAGCATGATCGTCACCAGTCCGGCCACCAGCGCTGCCAGGACCGCGGACACACGCGACGCGAATCGACTCATGTCGATGCACGCTACACGCCGGATTCGATCACGGACGCAGCGTGTCAGGATGTGGAAAGAGCTGCGGTAGCGTCCATGTTGTGGAGACGTTCTCCCGCAACGGCATGCGGTTCGGCGTGTCGGACGAGGGGCCGGTGGGCGCGGAGACGGTCGTGCTCCTGCACGGGTTCCCGCAGAGTGCGCAATCGTGGATCGGCGTTTCCCGGCCGCTGCTCGCGGCCGGTTACCGGGTCATCGCGCCGGACCAGCGCGGCTACACCCCGCAGGCACGGCCTCGGTCCCGGCGCGCTTACCGGCTCAGCGAGCTCGTGGCTGACGTCGTGGCCCTCGTCGATGCCGCCGGGGCCGATCGGGTTCACCTGGTAGGCCACGACTGGGGCGGCGGGGTCGCGTGGATGCTCGCCGCCACGAGACCGGATCGGCTGCACACCCTCACCGCCGTCTCCGCACCGCACCCCCGTGCGGTGGTGAAGGCCGTGCTGACCAGCCGGCAGGCCTGGCAGGCGTGGCACGTCGGGTTCTTCCAGGTGCCGTGGCTTCCCGAGGCCGCCATCCGGTCGCGGGGTGGCCGGCTCGCGGTGGCACAGCTCGAGCGATCCGGTCTCAGTGCTGACCTGGCGAGGGCGTACGCCGACCGGCTCATCGACGACCCCGACGGCCTGGCCTGCGCGTTGCGCTGGTACCGCGCCATGCCGCTCGACATCTCCGCCGGGCTCAGGACCGGCGCGGTCACCGTCCCGACGACCTATGTCTGGAGCACCGACGACATCGCCATCGGCCGCCGTGCAGCGGAGTTGACCAGCCGGTGGGTGACCGGCCCGTTCGACTTCAAGGTGCTTGACGGCGTCTCGCACTGGATCCCCGAACAGGCGCCGGACGAACTGGCCCGGTACATCCTGGAGCGGATCAGAAGCATCTCGCCGACGACCTGAACGGCGTCAGAACTCTCATACGTGACCGGTACAGCCTTTCGGGTTACTCGCGTTGCGGCGCGCCGACCTGTCGTGATGGGCTCTGCCGCGTGCGCTTCCCGCGTGCGGATTTCGGGTTTGTATGGAGGCGAAAATCCACACGCGGAACTGGAAGGCCCGTGAACGCAGCGGCCGCGGCGAACGACGGACGAATCGGCCGGGTGCGGCAGTCAGGATGACCCGAGTGCACAACCTTGTCAGAGTGAGGTGTACCGCCGTCTCCCTCAGGCGCGGAAGGCGATCGTCCGGGCGAACGGCATGACCCGGCGTCGTGGGGTGATGGCCTGGGCGGGTCTGCTGGGGTTGGCCGGTTGCCTCGCGGTGGTCGGCGCCGCCCTTCTGGGTGCGGGTGGTTTGCAAACCTCGGCCGACGTGGCTCAGCTCGTGTCGGTGGTCCTGGCCGTCTCCGCCTTGGCGGCTCCCCTGCTGCCATGGCGCCGGGCCGCGGAGCCGGTGCCGGTGACCGCGGATACGCTCGCGACAGCCATGGACGTGCTGGCCGGGCTGATCGAGGTGCAATGGCGCGCCGAGGCGACGATGAGATCGCTGGACGACCCCGATCCGATCCCGGTGCGGTGGCACTCGGCTGACGACGCCCGGCTGGTCGATCATCCGGTGAACCTCGCCAGGACCGGGCCGCTGACCGCGTCCAGCGCCGACGTCACCGCCCTGGCCGGCGAGTTCCGCGCGATGCGCCGCCGCCGGCTGGTGATCCTGGGCGGGCCGGGCAGCGGCAAGACCACCCTGGCCGTCCAACTACTTCGGGAACTGGTGGCCACGCGGCAGGACCACGACGCGGAGCCGATACCGGTCCTGTTGTCGGTGGCCGGATGGGACACCACGCTGTTCCCCCGCCTGCAGGACTGGCTGGCGTCGCGGCTGGCGCAGGACTACCCGGCCCTGCGCGCCACCGGCCTCGGCGTCGACGTACCCGCCCTTCTCGCGTCACGCGGACTGATCCTGCCGATCCTGGACGGGCTCGACGAACTGCCGCTCGGCTCCCGGGCAGCGGTCGTCATCGCCATCAATCGTTCCCTGAGCGACACCGATCAGCTCGTGGTGACCAGCCGCACCGCCGACTACCGGCACGCCGTCGACACAGCCGGGGACGTGCTCACCTCGGCCATGGTCATCGAACCCGACCCGGTGGACCTGGCGACCAGCGCCGACTACCTCCGCCGATGCCTGCCCGCCCGGCCCGGACGGGTGTGGGAACGCGTCCTCACCAGCCTCAGCACCGCCACGCCGGGTGGTCCGGCCGCCGTGCTGGCCGAGGTCACGTCCACCCCGCTCGGGTTGTGGCTGTTACGCACCGTCTACCTCGCCCCGGCCGCCGACCCGGCAGACCTGCTCGATCCGCGCCGCTTCCCTACCGCCTCCACGCTGCGCACCCACCTGTTCGACCGGCTGATCCCCGCCCTGATCGACGCCCGGCCGCCCAGCGCCAACCCGGCTGAGCCGTTCCGGCCCCGCCGCCGCCACGACCCCACCCAGATGCGGCGCAGACTCGGTTACCTCGCCCGGCTCCTGACCCACCCCCACAACACCGACGGCACCCCACGCACACGAGACCTCGCCTGGTGGCACCTCGCCCGCACCACACACGCCCTCAACCTCACCACCAGACTCGTCATCGCCATCGGGATCACGCTCGCGGTCACCACAACGGCGACGGTCACGACGGGAATCGCGAGCGGAGTCGCTGAAGGTCTCACGCACGGGCTCGGCTACGGGCTGGCATTCGGACTTGTCGCCGGTCTTGTCGTCGCAGTCAGCGCACGGTTCTGGTCGAAGCAACTGCCGGGCTTCGCCGATCTTCGCCGGAACCGGCGTCCACCCTCACTCACGTCCGGCACGATGCTCCGCGGGATGGCAATCGGAGTCGCCACCGGCATTGCGATGGGGATCGTGGTCAGCCTCGACGCCGGGCGCGGCTACGGCCTGGCAGCCGGAACCGTCACGGGGCTCGCGGTCGGTTTCGCCTACCTGTTCTCGTCCACACTCACCGCGTGGGCCGAATCCCCGACCCGGGACGGGCAGGCTGACACGCCAACCGCCGCTTGGCGCGCCGACCGGGCCCTCAACCTCCTCCGCACCGCGGCAATCGGCGTCACCAGCGGGCTGTGTGGTGGTCTTGCCGGCGGATTCGCCGCCGGGCTCGCAGAAACCGCCGCGTTCGGCGGCGCGGTCGGGCTGACCTACGCGGTCACCATCGGACCCGCGGCCGGGCTCGTCGCAGGCCGCCATCACGCCTGGATGGCCTACCTCGTCACCACCACCCGGCTCGCCCTGGCCGGCGAACTTCCCCGGCAACTGATGTCCTTCCTGGACGATGCACACCGCCTCGGCCTGCTCCGCGTCGTCGGCCCCATCTACCAGTTCCGCCACGCCGAACTTCAGGACCACCTGGCCTCCGATCAGCACACACCGGCCGATTCCGGCGATAGCACGCTGCCGGGCACCTCGCCGGAAATGATTGCCTCATACGGCGGTCGAGGGCACTATCTCCATGGGTGACTGACAATTGCGGAGGCAGCGGGGCTGACATGGCTGGTTACTCGGGCACGCCGCTGCACCGCAAGCTCGGCATCAAGCCCGGTCACCGAGTCGCACTGCTCGACGCGCCGGCCGGCATCGCTCTCGATGGCCTGCCCGACGGGGTCGTCATCCGGCCCGGTCTTGCCGGCGACGCGCCGACCGACGTGATCGTGCTGTTCGTGACCGAACGCCGCGAGTTGCAGACCCGCCTCGACGAGGTCAGGCGCGGCATGGCCCAGGACGGCGGCTTCTGGGTCGCCTGGCCGAAGCGGGCGTCGAAGGTGCCCACGGACGTCACCGAGGACGTCGTCCGCGAGGTCGCGCTGCCGACCGGCCTGGTCGACAACAAGGTGTGCGCCATCGACGAGATCTGGTCGGGCCTGCGCCTGGTCATCCGCCGCGAGAACCGCATACCAGCCTAAGCTGGCGCAGTGACGTTCGTCGTTGCGGTCACGGCGTGCTTCGGGGTGGGGCTGGTGATGCTGGCCCCCGTTCTCGTCTGGCTGGCCGTGAAGAGCCGGCGCGACGCTCGGTGGGTTCGGCGGCATCCCGTCTCGCCCGCCGCGGCGGTGCGGCTGGGCGTCGCGCTTCCGCAGCGGTACGCGGTTTTCGGGCTGACGGCGCCGGGGCCGGCCGGGATGGTTCGCACGCTGCTCGCCGGGACACCCGCGGTGTGGTGCCGCACCGTGGTCTACACGCGGCGCAGCCTCGGTGAGGACCGGGGCGAGTTGCGCGTGCTGTTCGAGCAGACGTTCGGGGAGCCGTTCGGCGTATCGGACTCCACCGGCACGGCCGCGGTCTCCGGCAACTTTCTCGAGGCGTTCCTCTTCAACGGGCGTCCACCGCTCTGGCGGCGTACGCGTATCCCGGAGGGCCGGGCGGGCGAGCAACTGATCCACCGCGCCGTCGACGAGCTGACCGCGAAGCGGGACGAGCCGGGGCCGTACCTGCGGGCGGCGATCGAACGCGGCCTGGTCGGGCCGGGCGCGCGCCGCCGAGTCGACGAGGTGGGCGTTCTCGAGGAGTACATCGCGGCCGGTCAGCCGCTGCACGTGATCGGGAAGCCGGCCATGCTGGACGGCGGGGTGCCGGGGCTGACGATGCCCCGCACCGGGCGCTACCTGATCGTGAGCCGGGAGCCGGCCGAGACCGAGGCGGAGCTGGTCGGCGACGGGCGGTTCAGCCTGGGCTGCGGGCTCTGGGTGCTGCTCGCCGGCACCGTCGCGGTGGTCGTCAGCTTCGCCGTGGCGTACAGCGCGGGCCTCCTGGGTGAGGCTGTCGGCGGGTGATACTGGGCGGGTGGCTGACGGCTGGGTGCTGCATGTCGATCTCGACCAGTTCTTCGCGTCGGTCGAGGTGTTGCGCCGCCCCGAGCTGCGCGGCCGGCCGGTGGTGGTGGGTGGATCCGGCGATCCCGGCAGAGCGCGTACGGTGGTGGCCACCGCGTCCCGGGAGGCCCGCGAGTTCGGTGTGCGTTCCGGGATGCCGATGCGGATGGCCGCCCGGAAATGCCCCGACGCGGTGTTTCTGCCCACCGACATGCCGGCCTACCAGCAGGCTTCGGACCAGGTCATGGCCACGTTGCGGGGATTTCCCGTGCGGCTTGAGGTCTATGGACTGGACGAGGCCTTCCTCGGCGGTGACATCGACGACCCCCAGCGGCTCGCCGCCGACGTCAAGGTGGCGATCCTCGATCAGGCCGGGCTGACCTGCGCGGTCGGGATCGGCCGCAACAAGAACCAGGCGAAGATCGCCGCCCGGTTCGCCAAACGGGACCCGGCCGGCATCGCCACCCTGACCGACGAGACCTGGATGCCGGTCATGGGTGCCCGGCCGGTCGGCGATCTGTGGGGCGTCGGGCCGAAAACAGTCCAGAAACTCGGCGAACTGAGCCTGCCGACGATCGCCGACCTGGCAGCGGCGGACCTCGAGACGCTGCTGCAGCGTTTCCCTCGGCGGGCGGCCGAGTGGCTGTCCGTGATCGCCCGCGGCGGCGGCGACACCGAGGTGGTGACCGAGCCGCGGGTGGCCAAATCGCGCAGCAAGGAGGTCACGTTCGCCCACGACCTGACCGAACGCGCGGACATCGAACAGCAGCTGACCGCCCTGGCCCGCCGGCTCGGCACGGAGGTGGTCGAAGCCGGGCGGCAGGTGGCCGTGGTGGCAGTGACGGTGCGCTCCTCGAGCTTCTACACCCAGACACGCCAGGCGAAACTCCGCGGCGGCCCGAGCACCGACCTCGAGGTGATCTCCCGCGCGGCCCTGTCGGTACTGGAGAAGATCGAGCTGAGACGACCGGTACGCCTGCTCGGCGTCCGCGCCGACCTCGTCGACGAATAACAGGGTGTGATCCACGTCACGGTGGGTGGCGAACCCGGGGTGGGCGACGTTTCGTCTTGCTGGTTGTGAAGCGAAGTCTTGAGGCGGCTGACGAGGGTGAGCTCGTGCGCCGCACCGCTGCTGGGGAGCGGCGTGCGTTCGATGAGTTGTATCGGCGGACGGCGCCCTGGTTGCTCGCACGGTTGCGGCGGCGGTGTGCGGACGAGGATGTCGTCGCGGATGTGATGCAGGAGACCTACCTGGCCGTCTGGCGGGCGGCGGGGAGCTTCGCCGGGGCGAACGTGGGCGGTAGTGCGGTCGGATGGCTCTGGACGATCGCGGCGCATCGGCTGGTTGACGCGTTCCGGCGGCGGGCGCGGCTCAGCCAGGTGCCCGTGGCGCCGGTCACCGAGACGGTCTCCCCCGCCGCCGAGGACGAGGTGATGGCCGCGCGGGTCGGGCAGGAGCTGGAGCAGGCGCTGCTCGAACTGCCGCCGGAGGCGCGGCAGGTGCTGCGGGCCATGGTCCTCGACGGTTTCTCGGTCCGGGAGACGTCCCTGCTTCTGGGCGTACCGGAGAACACGGTGAAAACCCGGGCCCGCCGTGCCCGGATCGCTCTTCGGGAGGCGCTGTCATGAGCCCGCATCCGAGCCCCGCGGTGATCGCCCGCTACGCCGACCCGGCAGCCGACCTCGACGAGGTCGCGATGTGGTCGGTCGAGGTGCACCTGGAGGAGTGCGCGCACTGCCGCGCCGTGCTGGCCGGTAGTACCACGGACGGCAGCCGGGACCTGCTCGCCCGGGTGGCCGCCGGGCTGGACGCCGGGATCGGTGCCGGTCCCGCTCCGGCGCCCCGGCGGCGCTGGGCGGCGATGTACCACCGGTGGCTGGTCTGGCATCTGGTGCCGTGGCTGACCATGACCGTGACGGTCCTGGCCTGCGCGGTGGGGCTGCAGGCGGCGCGGCCGAGCCTGCCGTCGCTGGTGGCGCTGCTGGCACCGGTCGCGCCGCTGCCCGGCGTGGCGATCGCCTGGAGCAGGCGCGCCGACCCGGCCTGGGAGCTGATCGCCGGAACTCCGGCGGCCGGCCTCGGGATGCTGCTGCGGCGCACCGCCGGGGTGCTCGCGGTGGTGGTTCCGGCGCTCGCCCTGGCGAGTGAGCGCACCGGGACGTCGCTGGCCCTGACGCTGCTGCCCTGCCTGGCGTTCACCGCCGCGACCCTCGCGCTGGGCGCCGTCACCGGTGTCCGCCTCGCCGCGATCGGGCTCGGCACCGCCTGGACGGCCGCCGTCCTGGTCCCGGCCGTGGTCAACGCCGAACTTCCTCCGGTGCTGCGGCCCGGCGCCTCACCGTTCTGGGCACTGCTGGCTCTCGCCCTGGCCGCCGTCGCCGCACTCCGGGCCGCCGACTTCCGCCGCCTCTCCAGCCACAACTGACAAACCTCAAACCGAGAGGAAACACATGCGTACGGTGAGCGAGGCCGAGACGGCCCCCACCACCCATCCCTGGACGGTCCACGCGGAGGAGCTGCGGGTCCGCGCCGGCCGCCACCTGGCCGTCGACGGTCTGGACCTGGCACTCGGCACCGGCGTCCACGGACTGCTCGGCCCGAACGGCGCCGGCAAGACCACCCTGATGCGCGCCCTGGCCACCGTGCTGAAGCCGGCCGGCGGCAGGCTGACGCTGCTCGGCGAGCGGGTCGACGGCCGCGCCGACCTGCGGCGGGTGCGCCGCGGACTGGGCTACCTGCCGCAGCAGTTCGGGTTCTATCCCCGCTTCACCGTGCGGGAGTTCGTCGAGTACATGGCGTGGCTCAAGGAGATGCCGAAGACGGCCGTCCCGGGAGCGGCGCAGCGCGCGATCGAGCGCGTCGGCCTCGCCGACAGGGCGAACGCCCGCATGAAGACGCTCTCCGGTGGCATGCTGCGCCGGGCCGGTATCGCCCAGGCGATCGTCAACGACCCGGCCGTGCTGCTGCTCGACGAGCCCACCGTCGGCCTCGACCCGGAGCAGCGCCTCGACTTCCGCGAGCTGCTGCGCGACATCGGCACCGACACCTGCGTGCTGGTCTCCACCCACCTGGTCGAGGACGTCGCCGCCGCCTGCACCGACGTCGTGCTGATGGACCGGGGCCGCCTCGTCTACCAGGGCACCCCGGACGATCTGGCCGCACAGGGCGGCGAGCAGTACCCGGGCGACAGCCCGGCCGAGCGCGGCTACTCCGCACTGCTGCGCCGCCACCGTGAGGCGGGCCGATGAGCCGCGTCCTCGGCATCGAACTGCGCCGGTCCGCCGCGGCCGGAACCGCCCTGCTCCTCGCGGCGGCCGGTGCGCTGCTGCTGTACTTCACGGCCGAGGCGATGTTCTCGGCCGGATGGATGCAACTGGCCATGACCCAGCGGCTCTTCCTGGCCGTGCTGTGGCCGCTCGCGCTCGCCGCCGGCGCCTGGCAGGCCACCCGCGACCGCCGGTCCGGTGTGACCGAGCTGTTCGCCAGCACTCCCCGGCCGAGGGCGAGCCGGGTGGCGCCGACGCTCGTCACGATGGCCATCGCGGTGTTCGCCGGCTACCTGGCGATGGGTATCGCGGGGAGTCTGCGGATCATCGGCACCGCCGAGTATCTGCCGGTGCAGTTCGTCACCGTCACGGCCGTCGGCCTGCTCGCGCTGATCGCGGCGGTGTGGCTCGGCATGGCCGCGGGCCGCGCGCTGCCGTGGCTGGTCACCGCGCCGGCGCTGGCCGTCGCGGGGCTGGGGCTGCTGCTGCTCATCCCCGGCGCGACCAGGCCGCGTGGCTGGCTGGCGCTGGTGTTCTCGCCGATCTACGAGATGAACATGCCGGACGACTACGCCACCGTGCCCTTCCGGGCCAGCGTCTCGCAGGCCGTCTGGCTGGCCGCCCTGGCCGTCACCGCCGTGCTGCTGTTCGTCGCCGACAGCAGGCGCCTGCGCGTCGCCGCGGTGCTGCCGGTGGTGCTGGGGGCCGCCCTGGCGATCACGGTGATGCCCCACCAGGACCGGTACGTCACCGGCGCCGTCGACCCGGTGGCACGCGACCTGGTGTGCGACGAGGACGACCCGCGGGTGTGCGTCAGCCGCGTCCACACGGGGTTGCTGCCCGAGATCGTCGGACCGGCCCGGGACGCGCTGACGGCGCTGGCCCAGCTGCCCGGCGCGCCGGCCACGGTGCACGAGGACACCACCACCTATATCCCGGACGTCTATCCGCCGTGGCGCACCGACGTGACGATGTTCCGCGTCGAGGTCGGCAAGGACGGTCATCTCGTGGACCCGGACAGTGTCCTGCCGGAGGTGGTGGCCGGTGCGTTCGCCAGCCCGCCGGACTGCGAGGATCGCTCCGCACGCATGGCGGACCGGTATGCCGCCGCCCACTGGCTGATCGGCAGCGAACCGGTCGCACCCGAGACGTCCCCGGCCGAGATGGCCGAGGTGCCGTACGTCGCCGAGGCCGTGGAGATCTGGCGCGGCCTGCAGACGATGCCGGACGCGGAGGCGCAGGCCCGGGTCGAGCGGCTGCGCAAGGACGCGCTCGCGTGCACGGTCGACGGCGGGCTGAGCAAGCCGTGACCTGGATCGCGCTCTACCTGCGCTCCCGGCGGGCCCCGGCGGCACTGGTCGTGTCGATCGGCGGAGCGGCACTGATGTGGACATTGTGGTCATTGGCCTCGAACAGCCGCGCGGTCGGCGTACAAATGGTGATTTTGACTGTTCTTCTGCTCGTGGCCGCACTGACCGTGACTCTCGGCGGCCCGGACGACGCTCTGGAGGCGACCGCCTCGTTGCCCTGGCCGCCCCGCCGGATCGCGCATCTGGTGATCGCGTTCCTCCTCGTGGTGGTGCCGCTGCTGGCCACGCTGGCGACCGGTGCCCGATTCGAGCCGGTGGGCCTGGTGATCCGCGACGCGGCCGGGCTGCTCGGGCTGACCGCGCTGGGCGCCGCGACCGTCGGCACCGCGCGGGCCTGGTTCCTCCCGCTCGGCTGGACGCTCGCGGCGGCGCTGTTCCCCCAGCCGGAACCGCTGCTCGGGCGGATCCTGACGTGGCAGGCCCAGGCACCGGACAGCACCGCCGCAGGCCTCACCGCGGCCCTCCTGGCGGTCGGCGGCCTGGTGGTCTACGCGGCGAAAGGCCCGGTGACCAGGCTCTAGGCGGGCACGACGATCGGGGTGCCCGTCACCGGGTCGGGGACGATCACGCAGGCCAGGCCGAACACCTTGGCCACCAGCTCGGCGGTGATCACCTCGGCGGGCGGGCCTTCGGCGGCGATGCTGCCGTCGGCCATCGCGATGATGTGGTCGCAGAACCGGCTGGCCAGGTTGAGGTCGTGCAGCACCGCCACGATCGTCTTGCCGGACTCCTGGTTCAGCCGGCGCAGCAGCCGCAGCAGCTCGACCTGGTGGTTGATGTCCAGGAACGTGGTCGGCTCGTCGAGCAGCAGCAGATCGGTGTCCTGCGCCAGGGCCATCGCCACCCAGACACGCTGGCGCTGGCCGCCGGAGAGCTGCTGCAGCGGGCGGTCCGCCAGGTCAGCCGTGCCGGTCGCCTCCAATGCGCGGGCCACCGCCTCGTGGTCGGCGTCGGTCCAGCGGCGGAACCAGCCCTGATGCGGGTACCGCCCGCGGGCCACCAGGTCGGCGACGGTGACGCCGTCGGGGGCGACCGGGGACTGCGGCAGCAGCCCGAGCACCTTGGCGACGTCGACAGTGCTCATCTCGCTGATCGCCCTGCCGTCCAGGAAGACCGCGCCGGTACGGGGTTTGAGCAGCCGCGCCAGCCCGCGCAGCAGCGTGGACTTGCCGCAGGCGTTGGCGCCGACGATGGCGGTCACCTTCCCGTCGAGGATGTCGGCGGACAGGTCGGTGACGACCGTACGGTCGTCGTAGCCGAGGGACAGGCCCTGCGCGTTCAGCCGGCTCATCCGCCTACTCCCTGTCGGTTCGTGGTGGCCAGCAGCCACAGCAGGTACGGTGCGCCGACCGCGCCGGTGACCACGCCGGTGGGCAGGGCCGCCGGTAGCAGGTGCACGGCGACGAGGTCGGCGGTCAGCAACAGGGCGGCGCCGGTGAGGGCGGCCGCGGCGATGCCTCCGGTGGCCGGGCCGAGCAGCCGGTTGGCGACCGGGCCGGCGATCAGCGCGACGAAGATGATCGGCCCGGCGGCGGAGACGGCCAGGGCCACGAGCAGGACGGCGGTGGCCAGCAGGGCGGCGCGGCTGAGTTCGGTCCGTGTCCCGAGAGCTCTCGCAGTGTCGTCGCCGAGCTCGAGCGCCCGCAGGTGCCGTTGCAGCAGTACCGCCAGGGCCAGCAGCGCCGGCAGCGCGTACAGAAGAATTCGCAGTTCGCTCTCGCTGGCCTGACCCACCGAGCCGGTGTACCAGTGCATCGCCTGCCGGGCCTCGGTGAGCTTCGCGCGGCTGAGGACGTAGCCGATGAGCCCGTCGAAGAACGCGGCGACACCGATGCCGATCAGGATGAAACGGTAACCGCTGACCCCGTCGCGCCAGGCCAGTAAATACATCGCCAGTGCCGCGAACAGCGCGCCGCCGAGGGCGAAGGCGCAGACGACCAGGCCCGCGGCCTGCAGGAACACGATGCCACCGACGGCGGCGAGGCTGGCACCCGAGGTGACGCCGACGAAGTCGGGTGAGGCGAGCGGGTTGCGCAGCAGCTGCTGGAAGATCGTGCCGGAGGCGCCGAGGGCGAGGCCGACCGCGAGGCCGGTCAGGGCCGTCGGCAGCCGCAGGCCGCGCACCACGAAGTCGACGCCCGGGTTCTCCTCCAGGTGCAGCACCGAAATGATCACCTGACCGGCCGAGAGCCGGTAGCTGCCGACCATCATGGTCAGCACGAACAGCGCGGCGACGAGGCCGGCCAGCGCGGTCGTCACCCCGGCGGCGCGGACGGCCCGGTGGCGGCGGGTCACCCGCAGCGCGGTCAGCGTGGCGGTCGTCATGGGTCAGGCCTCCGTGAGCCGGGCATAGCGGACGATGCCCACGAACACCGGCGCGCACAGCACCGCGAGCACCACGCCGACCTGCAGCTCGCCGGGCGCGCCCGCGACCCGGCCGAGCACGTCGGCGAGCAGCAGCACGATCGGGGCGAGCAGCATCGAGTACGGCAGGATCCACCGGTAGTCCGGCCCGCAGATGAAGCGGGCCAGGTGCGGCACGACCAGGCCGATGAAGACGATCGGGCCGCAGGCGGCGGTGGCGGCGCCGGCCAGCAGCGCCACCACACCGAACGCGGCGGCACGGGTCAGCCGGACCCGCTGGCCCAGGCCGCGGGCCATGTCCTCGCCCAGGGCGAGCCCGTTGAGCGCGCGGCCGCAGCCCAGCGACAGCACCAGGCCGGCCAGCAGGAACGGCGCGACGCCGGTGAGGACCGGTGCGTACCGCCCGGCGAGCGAGCCGACCTGCCAGAACCGCAGCTCGTTGAGGGCGTCGAGGTTGGTCATCACGATCCCCGAGGTCAGCGAGCTGAGCCCGGCGGTGACGGCGGCGCCGGACAGTGCCAGCTTGACCGGGGTGGCGCCCTCGCGGCCCATCGACGCGATCGTGTAGACCAGGAAGATCGCGCCGATCGCACCGGCGAACGCGAACCAGACGTAGACACCGGCGCCGCGGACGCCGAGCACGGTGACGGCGAAGACCACGAACGCGGCCGCCCCCGAGTTGATCCCCATGATCCCGGCGTCGGCGAGCGGGTTGCGGGTCACTCCCTGCAGGACGGCGCCGGCTACGCCGAGCGCCGCGCCGGCCAAGATCCCCAATAGCGTACGCGGAACGCGCAGTTCGAGAGTCACGGTGCTGTTGATCGTCGGTTCGCCGAGGTTGCCCAGCGCACCCAGCACGTCCGGCAGGTCGATCGACCGGGACCCCTGGGTGACGCTGAGGAACGCGACGGCGGCGAGCACCGCGCACAGCACGACGAGCCCGGAGGCCCGCCGTGCCGTGTGGTCAATTACCGATGTTCTCATCGGCGGCGTTGATCGCCGTGGTCAGCTTCTCCAGCTCGACGGCGAAGTCACCGTAGGTGTGCAGCCAGTACGCCGGCCACGCCACGACGGCACCGGCCTTTGCCGCCTTGACCTCGAACCAGGTCGGCTGCTTCTTGCCGAACTCGGCGTTGAGGGTGTCCTTGTACGCGCGGCCGTCCCACAGGATCAGGTCGGGCTGGTACTTGTCGGCGTTCTCCCAGCTCAGCGTCTCCCAGTACGGGAAGTCGGCGTCCGGCGCGGCCGGGTTGAGCACCTTGAGGCCCCAGCGCTGGAAGTCGAGCAGCTCGGGGGCGTACTTCGGGTTGGCGACGTAGACCTTCTCGTCGGTCGGCGACATCCCGGCGGCGGTCAGGTTCGGCTTGGCCGCGGTGGCCGCCTTGAACGCGGTGACGGCGGCCTCGAAACGCTGCTTGTTCGCGGCGATCTGCGGGTCGTCCACCTTGGCGCCGAGGCTCTGGGCGAGCTTCTCGTACCCCTCGGCGAGGTCGACGATGGACTCGCCCTGCGAGACGCCGGCGATCGGGGCGAGCTCGGCGAGCTTCTTGCTCTTCTCGTCGACGCCCTCCTCCAGGCCGCTGTACGCCTTCTCGGCCGGCCACCAGTCGCCGACGATCAGGTCCGGCGCGAGCGAGGCCGCCTTCTCGACGTCGATCTTGCCCCACTCCTCCCCCAGGATCGTGATCCCGGTGAGGTCGAGGTCCTTGAGGTTGAGGTCGGTCTTGACCGGCTCGTCGGCGTAGATGCCGACCGGCTTGATGCCGAACGACATCAGCGCGGCCGCCTCACCGGCGTGCGCGATGATCCGCGTGGGCACCTTCTCCGCGGTGACGGTCTCACCGTTGCCGCTGGTGAACGACCAGGGCCCGGCGGCAGCGGCGGTGTTGTCGTCCTCGGAGGAGTTGCCGCATCCGGCGAGCAGAGCCCCGACGGTGGCGACGGCCAGGATCGAACGCCAGGTACGCATATGTGGACTGTCCATTTCACGCGGCAGCTAGTTAGGGCAGGCTAACCATAGTCTCCGGGAATGCAAAGTCACGGTTCCGCCTCTGTCCACATTCGGGGGTTGTGAGGACATTGATGATTGATTAGTTTTCGCCGTCGATGAGCGAAAATAGCCGGATCTGTCTGGTAGTGCCGACCAACCGCGAGTGCACCGCCACCCTGGCCGAGGTGGTCACCGAGGCCGAGTACGCCGAACAGCACCTCGGAGCGGATGTCCGTCTGCTGGTCCTGGACTCCTCGGAGGACTTCGAGTCACACGCAAAGGTCCTCGCCGAGTGCGCGAACGCCGTACATCTCGGTGAGACCGCCCAGCGGGAGTTCCTCACCCGGATCGTCCGCGAGGCCGCCCCGCCCGAACCCGGGCGCCTGCTCGACCTGCTGCTGCCGTCCCGGCTGTCCTACGGCGCCTGCACGAACCGGGCCTTCCTGATCGCCGCCGCGCTGGGCTGCGACTCGGTGCACCGCCGGGACTCCGATCTCTACTTCCAGACGTACGCGGGCCAGAAGGTCTTCCCGATCCACGCCGAACTGTCCGCACTGGGCCGCCGCGCCCGTGACGTCGTGGCCACCGAGAACCGCCTCGACCCCCGCCGCGGCGACGACATCGTCGCGATGGCCGGCGGCTCGTTCGTCGGTGAGATGTCGGTCGACATCGAGGACATCCGCGACCACGAGGGCTACTACGACCTGGTGAGCCTCTGGGCCGCGCCGGGCAGCACCGAGGCGGAGAAACGCGAGCTGGTCGAGGAGTCGTTCACCGGCAGCGCGCCCTTCGACGGCGACCACACGGTCCTCGCGGTCGTCGACCCGATGCGCGTCGACATGCACAACATCAGCTTCCACGGGCTGCACGAGCGGGTGCCGCTGCCGCCGGCCACTGACACGATCGGCAGCGACTACTTCCTCATCCACGTCGCCGACAAGGCCGGGCTGCCGGGCCTGCTGCACAACCGGCACATCGTCAACTTCCACACCGCCGAGCGCAAGAGCGACTCCGGCTTCCTGGCCTACCAGATGCGGTACGCCAAGTTCGTCCTGTCGATGTACTACTTCCACTACGTCTACCAGCGGATGACCAGCGACGACCCGGTCAGCATCGCGGCGCTGGCCCGCGAGAGCACCTGGCAGCCGCGCGAGCCGAACGCGGAACAGGCCCGGCTCCTGGAGAAGGCGTACCGGCGGCTCGGCGGGCGCTTCACCGCCGTGGCCGACCAGGTGCGCGACCGGCGCGAGACGCTGCTGCTGGAGGCCCGCCGCGACATCGAGGACTACGCGGATCTGATCGACGCGTGGGCAGGCCTGATGGCGGCCGCCCGTACGCATGCCTGAGCGCCTCCGCTCCCTCGAGGAGCGCGACTGGCCCGCGATCAGCTCCCTCGAGAAATCCACCTACGCCGGCAAGGGCCTGTCCGAAGACCTCACCGTGCTGCGCTCGCGGGCACATCCGTCCACGTCGTTCGTGCTCGACGTGGACGGGCGGGTCGGCGGATATCTGCTTGCCCTGCCCTATCCGCGGTGGCAGGTCCCCGACCTGTTGGTTCCGTCCGCCTTCGGCAGCGGGCCCGATCTGCACCTGCATGACCTCGTGATCGCCCCGGAGTTCCGCGGCCTCGGTTGGGGCAGACGCCTTGTCGATTCTGCGCGGGAATTTGCCCACGTTTCTCTCGTCTCGGTCGATGGGTCGGAGGGCTTCTGGGCGGCATGCGGCTTCCGCGCGCACCCCGAGATCGACGTGCCTGGATACGGCAAGGGTGCCGTCTACATGTCTCGCGACCTTCACCTGCCGGCCATGCGCTCTGCCTAGGGTTCCCCATTGATCTTTGTCATCGAAACGGGGGAACTTCATGACAGGACCACTTCGCCGTGCTCTCCTGACGGGCGCCGCGGCCACTCTGCTGGTGGCCACGTTCGGCTCGGCTCCCGCCGTCGCGGCGCCGTCGAACGACCCGACCTGCGCCACCGCGATCAACGGCACGCCGGCGTACGCGGAAGGACAGTCGGCTACCGGGTACGCCCTCAACGTCGGCGGCTGGAGCGAGACGGGGCCGGTCTGGAACCCGCCCGGCGACACGGCCGGCGCGCTCAAGCAGGCGGCCTTCCCGAACCTGATCAGCGCAGACTCGGTAGCCGCCGACGGCACGCCGGTTCGCAAGCACTACGCGCGCTTCTCCGAGGGTGCCGACTCGGTCACCGCTCCGGTCAAGAACGGGCAGGTGTACTCGCTCGACGGCGGCGTCACCTGGCCCACGTCGACCTACATCCAGGACCCGCCGCCCGCTCAGGGCGCGATCCGGCTGCGCGGCGGCGACCTGCTCAGCTTCGCCTTCAAACCGGTCGACGGTCTCGGCGGCGGGACCCGGACCACGCACATGGCGTACCGGTCGGCGGACGACGGTGCCACCTGGACGGCGTCGCCCACGACGTTCGACCTGGTGTCGAGCACGATCGGGGCGCGGGTTGCCGGGGTGCCGCTCGAACTGCCCGACGGAACCATCCTGGTCACCATGTACGGCACGTTCACCGACGGCCCCAACCACCGGGTCCAGCTGCAGGCCAGCACCGACGGCGGGCAGACGTTCAGCCGCCGTGCTGTCATCGCCAACGGCAACGCGAGCAACGGCTACAACGAGACCGCCATCGCCCAGCTACCCGGCGGCAAGCTGATCACCGTGATGCGTCACCAGGTGGCTGACGGCAACGGCGGGGTGTCGGCACTCGGAACCCCGGTCTGGAGCTCGTCGACCGACAACGGGTTCACCTGGACGGCGCTGCAGAACCTTCAGGTCTCTTTTCCGTACGGCTACGACCCGGTCAACGACTCGACGGGTGCGCTCGAGGCGGTCGCCCCCGACCTGAAGCTGATGCCGAACGGTGTGCTCGTGTTGCGCAGCGGCCGCCCGGACAACTGGGTCGCGATCTCCACCAATGGACAGGGCACCGGGTGGGTCGGGCAGTTGACCTACCGCAACTGCCCGACGACCGGAGCTCGTTTCCACGGCTCGACCGGGTATGGCGCGATCGACTACCTGTCCGCCAACCGGGCGATCGTGATCGGTGACACGTGTGAGACAACATGGTCCTGCCCGAACGGGGACAGCGGCTTCACGGTCAAGAAAGAGACGGAGATCTGGAAGCGCTGGATCGATGTACTCACACCTGATGTGGGCCGCATCGACCTCGCCACCAAGTACCGCAAGGGCGTCATCACGGTCAGCGGCAACATGACGTCCACTGTGCCGGGACATGTACGCGCTCGTGTTGACGGTACTTTCGACGGCAGTACTGAACACTGGTCAAGTGCAGTCAACACGAACGGCAACGGTACATACGTAATCAACCTTGACCGTACATATCCGCTCACCAAGATTGGTCTTGCCTTGCGCAACGGCCGTCAAGCCACCGGCCGTGTGTACCTGTCGTCGGACGGCGTCAACTGGGGCTCACCGGTCGTGAACGCCACTAATCGCACGCACCTGGCAATGGAGTACTTCACGCTCTCCGCACCGGCCAACGCTCGCTTCGTCAAGGTCGAGGCCGACGCCGGAACTGACGGCACCTCGTTCATCAACGAACTCGAGCTCTACTCGTCGATCAACTCGTTCGAGAACGACCCGGTCAACAACAGGCCGCGCGGCTTCAGCAACATCGTGACGTCGTGGCAGACCACGCGTACGCCCGAACTCGACGACAACGACAGCGCCTCGGCGTTGCGGATCATCGACACCAACCCGAACGCCATCTCTCAGGTGACCTGGAACAGCACTTCCGGGACCGCCAAGACGTTCGAGTTCCGTCTCAAGCCGGTCAGTCTCGTCGGCTTCCTGTTCGACCTGCTCGGCAAGGACGCGGCGGGGAACACGATCACGCCGTTCCACTTCGCCGTCGGGGCCAACGGTGAGGTCTCCCGCTACAACGGAAGTGCCTGGGTTCAGCTGACCGGAGCCGGCGCGGTGCCGGAGAACACCTGGTCGACGCTGACGGTCACGGTGAACACGTCGACGGCGGCGGTGTCACTCAACGGGACGGTCATCGCTACCGGGGTGCCGTACACGGCGAAGCCCGCCACCCTGCACGGCTACCGGCTCGCCAGCAACGGCACCGCGACGACGGGCGACAACTACCTGGTCGACGACGTGCTGTTCACCGCTACCCCTTAGGGTGGCACCGTTTGAACAATAGTGACAAATTGGACAGGCGGTCCGCATTCTCTACGTGACAATCTCCCGTCACGAAGGGACGAACATGTCCTCAACCAGGTGGATGCGGACCGCTGCTGTCGCGGTGGCCGTGCCGCTGTTCGCCGTCGTCGTCCCGGCGCCGGCCCCGGCGCTCGCCGAGCCGGACCCGGGGCCGGCGCGCGCTGAGCCGGACCCGGACCCGGACCCGGACAAACTCAAGGTCGCGGGATACAAGCTCGTCGCCAAGACGCCGGTCCGCGGGATCCGCCAGCCGGCCGGCAGTCCAGCCACGACGCCGGCCACGGTGAAGCTGACGCAGACCTGCGCGCCGCCGGCGATTCCGGTGAAGGGGACCACCACCTGCACCGTCACCGCCGAGAACACCGGCTTCACCCCGGCGGTCACCGACCTGACGTCGGCCACCCTGCCGCCGCTGATGTTCACCGGCGCCACAGGCGCCAAGGTCACCACGCCACTCTCGGTCAAGGCACCACGCGTCACCCTCGCCGCCGCGAAGCCGGCCGGGCCCAGCGCGGTCACGGCCGACGAGGGCGCCCTCTTCGGCTACATCCCGCTGGCGGCTTTCGGGGCTCCGGCCCGCGCGATCGGTGACGAGGAGATCATCGAGCTCGATGTTCCGGCGTTCCTGTTCAACGGAACGACGTACTCGAAGATCGGCATCTCGTCGAACGGCTATCTGGTGGCCGGCGGCGGCACGGCAGCCGACGTCGCCCCGACCGGCAACCTGCCTGACCCGGCGCGGCCCAACAACGTGATCGCCCCCTTCTGGACGGACCTGGACGGCACCGGCACCGCCGGCGTCCTCGCCGAGGTCCTCACCGACGGCGTCTCCGACTGGCTCGTCGTCGAGTGGCAGGGCAACGTGAAGGGCACGACGTCGCCACGGGTCTTCCAGGTGTGGATCGGGGTCAACGGCGTGCAGGACATCACGTTCGGCTACAACTGGGACACCATCAGCGACCCGGGCAAACCCCTCACCGTCGGCGCCGAGAACGCCGGCGGCATCGTGGGAGCCCGGCTGCCCGCCGGTACCCTGCCCACCACCGACCTGCGGGTGCTCAGTGCCGGCCCGCAACCCGGCGGCACGGTCTCCTACACGGTCACGCTCAAGGGCCTGACCCGCGGCGCCGGCAAGCTGGTGAGCACCGCCAAGGTCCAGGGAACCACCAAGCCGGTCACCGCCACGACCACGGTCACCGTCCAACGCTGACCGCGCGGCCCCGCCGGGCCGGCGTAAACGGTTACGCCGGCCCGGCGAGGGCCTCGGTCGGGGAGAGGCGGGCCGCGCGCATCGAGGGGTACACACCGGCGACCACGCCGATCGCCACCGCGCCGCCGAGGCCGGCGAGGATCGCTGCCGCCGGGAGGACCAGGGGCCAGCCGTGGTACGTCACGTAGGCAACCGTGGCAGCCAGTCCCAGGAGCGTCCCCAACACCCCGCCGAGTGCCGACAGCATGATCGACTCGGTGAGGAACTGGCCGCGGATCTGGCCCCGGCTGGCACCCAGGGCGCGGCGCAGGCCGATCTCGGAGCGGCGTTCCAGGACGGAGATGACCATGGTGTTGGCTACGCCGATGCCGCCCACCACCAGGGCGACCGCGGCGAGGGCGAGGAAGAGCGACGAGAACGTGCTCTCGGTGGCCCGTTTCGCCGCGAGGGCGTCGGAGGGGCGGCTGACCAGCACGTCGGCGGGGGTCTCGGGGTTCACCGTCTCGGGCAGGACGGAGCGCACCGCCTCGATGGACGGTTCGGCGCTCTGGACGTAGAGCGTCGTGGGACGGCCGTCGAAGCCCAGCTCAGCGCGGGCGGCGGGCCAGCCGACCAGCACCGAACGATCGATCTCGGGAAGCAGCGGCACGGCGGCGAGGATGCCGACGACCGTGAACCACCTGTCGCGGATCATCACCTGTGGTCCCGGGCCGCCGGGGTAGAGGCCGGGGATGCCGAGTCGCGCGGCCGCCACCGAGCCCAGGACCACGGCCGGGAACTCGCTGGTGGCCGCGGTGAGCCAGCTCCCGTGCCGGATCCGGGCGTTGATGGCCGGCAGCAGGTCGAGCCGCCCGGCCAGCACGGTCAGCCCGGAGCCGTCCCGCGGCTCGATCCGGTCCGAACGGCGCACCACCGAGTGTGTGTCGGCCACCGCGCTGACCAGGCTCACCGGCCCGATCCGTGCCACCATGCCCACCGACTCCTCGGGCAGGCGCGCCGGTGGCTCCCGGTCGGGGGTGGCGCTGACCTTCAGCATGTTCGTGCCCAGCGCGGAGAGCTCCCGCATCAGGTGGGCCTCGCTGGACGCCGGGATGCCGGTCACCACCGTCATGGTGGCGATCCCGATCGCGATGCCCAGCGCCGAGAGCACCGCCCGGCTCGCCCGGGTGCGAATACCGAGCAGCCCGAGCCACAACACATCAATCATGACTCGGAGTCGGCGACCAGGCGGCCGTCGAGCATCTCGAGGCGGCGGGGAAGGCCGGCGGCGATGTCGCGGTCGTGGGTGATCACCGCGATGGTGCTGCCCTCGCCGTGGAGGCGGTGCAGCAGTTCGAGTACCGCCTGGCCGTTGCGGGTGTCCAGGGCGCCGGTGGGTTCGTCGGCGAGGAGCAGGGCGGGGCGGTGGACGACCGCGCGGGCAATCGCCACCCGCTGGCGTTCGCCGCCGGAGAGCTGGTGCGGCAGGTGGCGGACGCGGTGTGACAGGCCCACGCGGTCGAGTGCCTCCAGGGCCAGCGGGCGACGGCGGGCGCGCGGGACTCCGGCGTAGAGCAGGCCCGTGGCCACGTTCTCGGCGGCGGTCAGGCCGGCGGAGAGGTGGAACTGCTGGAACACGAAGCCGAGCCGCCGGCCGCGCAGTGCGGAGAGCCGCCGGTCGGGGAGGCCGGCGACGTCCTGGCCGCCGATCGACACGGTGCCTGATGTGGGGCGGTCGAGCGTACCCATGATGTGCAGAAGGGTCGATTTGCCGGAACCGGACGGGCCGACGATGGCCAGCATCTCGCCCTCTGTGATGTCCAGGGAGACGTCGGTGAGGGCGCGGACCCCGCCGGGGTACGTCATGGAAATACTGTTCAACGACAAAACGGTCATGACGTGGTCACCACCACGGTGCCCTCGGTGAGGCCGTCGCCGCTGACCTCGACGAGCCCCTTGTCGAACATCCCGATCGTCACGGCGATCAGCCCGCCTCCGGGCGCCTGCACCGCGTAGCCGCCCTCGCTGAGCGCCACCAGCGCGCCGACCGGCACGGCGAGCACGTCCCGGTGGGTCTCGCCGGGGAGGTCGACCCGCACGTCGGCCGCGTCGATGCCGCTCAGGCTCTTCTCCTCGTCCACAGTGACCGTGATGACGCGCTTCGGAACGCCGGGCTCCTCGTCGGTGCGCAACGCCGTCCCGATGGCCGCGACGCTGCCCGGAACGGATTTGTCGCCGGGCAGCACCACGGTGACCGGGTCGCCGCGCCGGATCGCGCCGGTCTCGGACGGCTCGGCGGACACGGTGATCACCTTCGCGGTCGGCGTGACCGTCATCAGCGGTGCGGCGGCGTCGTCCCCACGCTGAGCGGTGATCGATTCGACGCGGACCGGTCCGGGCAGCACCACGACGTCGCCCACGCTGATACGCCCGGTCTCCGGCAGGTGGGCGTCACGCTGCCATCGCTTGATCGCGGCGAGCAGGGCCAGGGTCAAAACACCTTCACCCTTGCGTACGGCGACGCGCGTCGCCGCCGGTGCGGACGTTCCGGGAGCCGGAGCCGGGGACGGCGGCGCCTGGGTGACCGTCGTGCCGGGGCTCGGCTGTGTGCCGATGGCGTACCCGAGTTTCTTCAGGTTGGTAGCCACCACCCGCACGTCGCGCCCCACCGTCCCGGTCCGCTCCAGATCGCGATAGAGCGGCACCTGCCCGTAGAACAACTGCACCGGCTGGTCGTCGACCCGGAAGACCTGGCCGCCCCGGCTGATCGCGGCTCCCGGGCGGGGCAGCCAGGTGACCATCCCCGCCCGGGTGCCCTTCAGCGGTTCCGCGGCGCCGAAGCCGAGCGTGCCGGTCAGCGAGCGGGTGGCGGAGAGGTCGGTTCTGACGACCTCCGCGGTCCGGACCGCGACCGGCGTCTCGACGCTGGGCGCGGAGGTTCCGCGCTTCGCGACCAGGACGCCGGCCGTGGCCGCGATCGCCGCGGCCAGCACCACCGGCACGATCAGCCGCCGGCGGCTCCGCGGCGGTGACGATTCGTAGAGCATCGGGCGATCATGGCGGCGAAACTTGTGGAACCTGTCAGGGTTTCCCGGCGCGGATCGCCGGGCACGGACGGGTGTGATGAAAACCGGAGACCTGATGGGCGGCCGGTTCCGGCTGCGGGACCGGCTCGGTGCCGGCGGCATGTCGGTGGTGTGGCGTGCGCACGACGAGGTGCTGGGCCGGGACGTGGCGATCAAGGTGCTCTCGGCCGGCCTGGCCCGGAACCCGGCGCTGCTGGTGCGCATCCGGGACGAGGCGCGGGCCGTCGCCCGGCTGCGGCATCCGAACATCGTTGACGTGTACGACTACGGCGAGGAGCCCAGCCGCCTGCCCTATGTGGTGATGGAGGTCGTGGCGGGCCGCTCGCTGTCACAGCTGCTGAGCGGCGGCCCGCTCCCGTGGCGCCTGGCCGTCCTGATCGGCGCGCAGGTGGCGGCGGCGCTGGCCGCGGCGCACGAGCGCGGCGTCGTGCACCGGGACGTCAAGCCCGCCAACGTCGTGGTCTCCGGCGCCCGGGTGAAGCTGGTCGACTTCGGCATCTCGGCGGTGTCCGGCGCCGACGACCGGGCGGCGGGCGAGCTGCTGGGCACACCGGCCTACCTGGCACCGGAACGCCTGGAGCACGGCGTGGTCCGCCCGGCGACCGACGTGTACGCGACCGGCCTGCTCCTATACCAGTCGCTGACCGGCCGCCTGCCGTGGGCGGCCTCGACCGCCACCGAGATGCTGCGGGCGCACCGCTACCAGGAGCCGTCCGCCCTCCCCCGCATCGCCGGTCTGCCCGCCGAGGTGGCCGCCCTGTGCCGGCAGTGCCTGTCGAAGGATCCCGCCCGCCGCCCGAGCGCCGCGGCGGTGGCCACGGTCCTGGCCGCCGCCGCCGAACTCGACACGACAGTCCTGGACCTGCCCGCCGGCGTCACCGGCACGCCCGAGCCGGGCCGTGTCAGGGCCGCTGCCTTCGTGCCGACCCGCGCCATCACCGGGACCGCGGCCGGCGGAGGCCGCCACTCGAAGCAGATCGCCGTCATCGCCGCAGCGGTGCTGCTGACGTCCGCCGGTGTGGCCGCCGCGACGCTGCCGTCCGATCCCCCGGCGCCGGTCATCCGGGCCGGTGTCGCCTCCGCACCGACAAGCCGGGCCACGACCACGACCACGCCGGTGCGCATCACCACCGAGACGAGGAGAACTGAGCGGGCCGCGAAACCGGTGAAGCTCGCGGAGCCGGCCCACCCCGTCAAGGCACCGAAACCACCGAAGGCGAAGGAAGCCGGGCCGGGCAAGGCCCGGCCCGGCAAAGGTTGATCAGACCAGGGCGTACCCGGTCGCGTAGCAGGGAGTGGCGGTCAGCGAGTAGATGCCCGGATAGGGCAGATACCCGTAGAAGATGTTGCCGTTGCTGCACAGGACGTAGACCGTCGCCGGGATCACCACCGAGCAGCCGAGGTACGACGTCACACCGTCGTACCTGTCGAACGTGCAGAACCCGGGCAGCGGCGCGCGGGCGGCGGCACCGGTGGTCACGGCGCCGACCCGCTTGGCGGCGGCCGGCAGCTTCACCGCCTTGCTGATCTTCGCGCGGTCGATCGCCTGGCGGGGCAGCGCCGCCCCGGTGGCGACCCGGTCCCCGTTGCCGGTCGCGGCCTGCGCCGGAGCGGCCAGAGCGGCCGCTCCCACGAGCGAGACCGCGGTCACGAGCAGTGCCAGCAGCGCCGAGCGGAACGTGCGTGTCATCTCCACCTCCGTGGGACTCACCTTTGTGGACGTCCTCAGCCTTCCGGCGAGCGTTGGACAGGCACTGGACGATGACCGGACAGCAGTTCCCGGTACGCCGAGACGAGGTCCGGCGCGGGGTCGACACCCAGCTCCTCGGCGAGCCGCAGACGGGTGGCCCGGTAGACCTCGAACGCCCGGGCGCGCTGCCCCGCGGCGTGGCAGGCCCGCACGAGCCGTGCCTGCGCGGCCTCGTCGAGCGGATGCCGCATCGCGTCCTCGGCGAGCATCGCGAGCACCTCGGTGGACCGTCCGGCGGCGGTCATCAGCTCGCCGTACCGCGCCACCACCTGCCGGTGCTCCACGACCAGCGCGGTGACACCGGGATGCGCGGCGAGCAGCGGGACGTCGGCCAGCGGCGGGCCGTGCCAGAGGGCGAGCGCCAGACCGTACGCGGCGAGAGCACCGGTGGTGTCGTCGATCCGCTCGGCCCGGCGGGCGGCGCGCACCGACTGCCGGAACCGGAGCACGTCCACGGTGGCGTCCTCGGCGGCGAACGCGTACCCGTCGGCGACGGCCGGCAGCGCGGCGCTCCTGGCCCGCGGCAACCGGCCGGGCTCCAGGCATCGGCGCAGGCGTTTGGCGTACGTCTGAAGGATGTTGGCCGCGGCACGCGGTGCCTCGACCGGCCACAGTGCCTCGACCATCGCCTGCCTGGTCAGCGGCTGACCACCGGCGAGGATCAGCAGGCCGAACAGCGCACGCTGCCCGGGCGGGCCGAGGTCGGCCTCCGTGCCGTCGCGCCAAACCCGGGTCCGGCCGAGAATCTGCACATCCAGCATTTGCGGTCCCCCATCTCCGACGTCGGGGGTGGTTCGGAACCGGGGGCGCCTCGGATAGCTGTTCGTCGATAGGGTGGCGCCCGTGAGATTACGCTTCGTCGCTGCCCTCGCGTCCCTGTTCGTTCTCCTCTCCCCCGCCGCCGTGGCGAACGCCGCGGTGTCGGACGATCCGCTGCTCGATCAGCTGCGGTCCATTCCCGGTCTCACCGTCGTCTCGGAGACCCCGGCCACCGGATACCGGTTCTTCCTGCTGAGCTACCGCCAGCCGGCCGACCACCGGCACCCGTCGAAGGGCTCCTTCGAGCAGCGCCTCACGCTGCTGCACCGCTCCAGCGACGCTCCGGTGGTGCTGGCCACCAGCGGGTACGGCCTGGCCGTCGCACCCCGCCCGTCGCAGACCGAGCCGACCTTGCTGCTCAACGGCAACCAGGTTTCGGTCGAGCACCGCTTCTTCCGGACGTCGCGGCCCGCGCCGGCCGACTGGTCGGACCTGAACATCTGGCAGGAGGCGACCGACGAGCACCGGATCGTCACCGCGCTCAAGAGCGTCTACTCGGGCAACTGGATCCGCACCGGCGGCAGCAAGGGCGGCATGGCGTCCGTCTACCACCGCCGCTTCTACCCGCGTGACGTGGACGGCGTGGTCGCCTACGTGGCGCCGGACGACGTGATCAACCCGGCCGACAGCGCGTACGACCGGTTCTTCGACACCGTCGGCACGCCGGAGTGCCGGAAGACCCTCGACGAGGTGCAGCGTCAGGCGCTGCTGCGCCGGGACCGGCTGGTGCCGCGCCTGGAGGCGGAGGCGGCCGCGCAGGGCTGGACGTTCAGCGGCAGCATCGGCACCGCGGACCGCTCGTTCGAGATGACCGTCCTGGACTCGGTCTGGGCGTTCTGGCAGTACAGCCTGGAGTCCGACTGCGCGAGCGTGCCGGCGGCCACGGCGACCGACGACGAGCTGTGGGAGTGGATCGACGGGGTGGCCGGGTGGAGCTTCTACACCGACCAGGGCCTGGAGTACTACTTCCCGTACTACCGTCAGGCCGCGGCGCAGCTGGGCTGGCCGGAGCTGCGGTTCGAGCACCTGCGCGGGCTGCGCAACCACCCGAAGCTGTACACCGCGAACTCGTCGCTGCCGCCGGAGTTGCGGACCTGGCACAACCCGCTGCCGATGATCGACGTCGACCTGTGGGTGCGGACCGCGTCGGAGCGGATGATGTTCATCTACGGCGAGAACGACCCGTGGGGCGGTGAGCGGTTCACACCGAGCCGCCGGGACTCGGTGCTCTACGTCGCGCCGGGCGCCAACCACGGTGCGAACATCGCCCGGCTGAACCCGGAGGACGCCGCCGAGGCCACCGCCACGCTGCGCCGCTGGGCCGGTGTGCCGGCGGCGCTCAGCACCCTGTCCGTCTCGGACCTGCCGCTGGACGACATGATCGAGGACCGCCGCCACTTGAAATAAAGTTAACAAATCGAATAGCTTGAATGGCATGCGTATTCGCCTAGCCGCACTCCTCGCATGCGCGCTGTCACTGACCGCCGCCTCGGCCCCGGCCGAGGCGGCGCGCCCGTCCGTAGCCCTGGGCAGCGTCCTGCCCGCACCGGCCGAGGTGCGCCCGGCCGGCGGCACCTTCCAGCTGACCAGGCGCACCGTCGTCGAGGCGCCACCGGCGGCACGGGCCGTCGCCGAGCACCTCGCGGCAGCACTCCGGCCGGCCACCGGATACCGGCTGCCGGTCGTCGGCCGCGCCCCGGCCGGCACCCCCGCGATCTCCCTGGAACCCGGGCACGCCGAGGCGCGGCTCGGCACCGAGGGCTACCGGCTACGGGTGACCGGCACGCGGGTCACGCTGCGGGCCAGGGGGAACGCCGGGCTCTTCGCCGGCGTGCAGACCCTGCTGCAACTACTGCCGCCGGCGATCGACGCGGCCGCTCCGCAGCGCGGCCCCTGGATCGTGCCCGGCGGGGACATCACCGACTATCCGCGGTTCGCCTACCGCGGCGCGATGCTCGATCTGGCCCGGCACTTCCACACCCCGGACGAGATCAAGAGGTACGTGGACGAGATCAGCCGCTTCAAGGTCAACCACCTGCACCTGCACCTCTCCGACGACCAGGGCTGGCGCATCCAGATCGACTCGTGGCCGCGGCTGACCACGGTCGGCGGCGCGCCCGGCACCGGCGTCGACGGCACCGGCGGCGGCTTCCTCACCAAGGCCGGCTACCGGGACCTGGTCCGCTACGCCGCCGCCCGGTACGTGACGATCGTGCCGGAGATCGACCTGCCCGGACACGTCAACGCCGCGCAGGTGGCGTACCCGGAGCTGACCTGTGACGGGGTCGCGCCGCCGCCGCGCACCGACACCGCGGTCGGCTACAGCTCGCTCTGCATCGGCAAGGAGGTCACCTACCGCTTCGTCGAGGACGTGATCCGGGAGCTGGCGGCGCTGACGCCCGGGCCGTACCTGCACATCGGCGGCGACGAGGCGCACGCCACCAGCGACGCCGACTACGTGACGTTCCAGGAGCGGGTCCTGCCGCTGGTCGCCAAGTACGGCAAGACCGCGTACGGCTGGAACGAGATCGCCAAGGCACCCGCCGCCCGGACCGCCGTCGCGCAGTACTGGGGGCTCTCCACCGAGAACGCCACCCTCGCCGCGGCCGTGGCACGGGGCACCAAGGTGATCATGTCGCCGGCCAACCGCGCCTACCTCGACATGAAGTACGACCCGTCGACCCCGCTCGGGCTGAGCTGGGCGGCCTACATCGAGGTGGCCGACGCGTACGGCTGGGACCCCGGCACCCACGTCAGCGGTGTGCCGGAGAGCGCCGTGCTCGGTGTGGAGGCCCCGCTGTGGTCGGAGACCCTGCGCAAGCTCGACGACATCGAGTTCATGGCGTTCCCGAGGCTGGCCGCTATCGCCGAGCTCGGCTGGTCCCCGGCACGCGACTGGGAGTCCTTCCGGTCCCGCCTCGGCGCCTACGGCCCGCGCTGGACCAACCGGGGTGTCGGCTTCTACCCCTCTCCGCAGATCGGCTGGGCTCACTAAAAGCACCGGCTCTCAGCCCCCACCAGGGACTCCTGGTGGGGGCTGACGTGTTTCGGTGTCACAACGTTGACGAACCAGTGACGCATCTGCAACATTGAATGCCCGCTGCTGAAATAAGTAAGCAGAACAACGAAAATTCGCGGCGGACGGAAGCAAACTCGTCACAGGACGGATCCCCCATGAAACGCTCCCGCCTGTTCGGCGCGGCCCTCGCGGCCGGGCTGATCGTCCTCGGCATCTCCCCGCCCGCCGCGCACGCCGCCGGCGGTCCCAACCCCGCCGCCGGGAAACCGGCCTCCGCCAGCGGCTCTCTCGGCGCCCAGCCCGCCTCCGCCGTCACCGACGGCGACCAGGCGTCCTACTGGGAGAGCCCCAACAACGTCTTCCCGCAGTGGATCCAGGTCGATCTCGGCGCCACCGTCGCGATCGACCAGGTGAAGCTCAAGCTGCCGCCGGCGACCGCGTGGGCCACCCGCACGCAGACGCTGAGCGTGCAGGGCAGCACCACCGGTTCGAGCTTCAGCACGCTGTCCGCCTCCGCCGGGCGCGTCTTCAACCCCGCCACCGGCAACACCGTGACCGTCGACTTCACCGCGGCGAGCGTCCGTTACGTGCGGGTGCACATCACCGCCAACACCGGCTGGCCGGCCGGTCAGCTCTCCGAGCTGGAGGTGTACGGCGTGGCCGGCACCGACCCGGATCCCGACCCCGACCCCGATCCGCCCACCGGCAGCAACCTGGCCGGCGGCAAGCCGATCGAGGCGTCCTCGACGATGTTCAACTTCGTGGCCACGAACGCCAACGACGGCAACGTCACCAGTTACTGGGAGTCGAACGGCTTCCCGTCGACGCTCACCGTGAAGCTCGGCTCCGACGCCGACGTCACCGGGGTCGTCGTGAAGCTCAACCCGGACGCGGCCTGGGGACCGCGCGTCCAGAACGTCCAGGTGCTCGGGCGCGTCGGAACGGCCACCGGCTTCACCGAGCTCAAGGCGCGTGCGGACTACAGCTTCAGCCCGTCGGGCAACCAGAACACGGTCACGATCCCGGTCAGCGGCCGCGCGTCGGACGTACGCCTGCAGTTCTATGCCAACAACGGAGCGCCGGGTGGGCAGGTGGCCGAGTTGCAGGTGCTCGGCGCCTGGGCGCCCAATCCGGACCTGGTCGTGACGTCCACGACCTGGACCCCCGCAAGCCCCGCGGAGAACGCCGCGATCACCCTGACCGCGACCGTCCGCAACGCGGGCAACGCCGCCGCGGCCGCGACCAAGGCCGACTTCCGCCTGGGCGGCACGGTCGCCGGCAGCGCCGACGTCCCGGCGCTGGCCGCGGGCGCCTCAGCGACCGTCTCCGCCAACATCGGCGCCAAGGCGCAGGGCAGCTACACGGTCTCGACCGTGGTGGACCCGGCCAACACCGTCGCCGAACAGAACAACGACAACAACACCTTCACGGCGTCCTCGCCGCTGGTCGTCGCCCAGGCGCCCGGACCGGACCTGACGGTCACCGCGATCAGCACCAACCCGGCAAACCCGGCGGCCGGCGCGGCCGTCAGCTTCACCGTTGCGGTCACCAACCGCGGCACCAGCGCGGCCGGTGCCAGCACCACCCGCCTCGCCGTCGGCAGCACCACGCTGACCGGATCGGCCCCGTCGATCGCGGCCGGCGCGACCGCGACCGTGAGCATCGGCGGCACCTGGACGGCCACCAGCGGCGGCGCCACCGCCACCGCGACGGCCGACTCCGCCGGTGCGGTCGCCGAGACCAACGAGTCCAACAACAGTCTGGCTCTGCCGATCGTGGTCGGGCGCGGCGCGGCGGTGCCGTACACCGAGTACGAGGCCGAGGCGGCCCGTTACCAGGGCACCCTGGTGCAGACCGACCAGCTGCGCACGTTCGGGCACACCAACTTCGGCACCGAGTCCTCCGGCCGTCAGTCGGTGCGCCTCAACAGCACCGGCCAGTTCGTCGAGTTCACCTCCACGAACCAGGCGAACTCGATCGTCGTCCGCAACTCGGTTCCGGACTCCGCCTCCGGCGGCGGCCAGGACCACACCATCAGCCTGTACGTCAACGACGTCTTCAACCGCAAGCTCACCCTGTCTTCGCGCAACAGCTGGGTGTACGGCACGACCGACGACACCGAGTCGCTGTCCAACACCCCCGGCCCGGACGCACGGCGGCTCTTCGACGAGTCGAACGCGCTGCTGGGCACGTCCTACCCGCCGGGCACCCGGTTCAAGCTGCAGCGCGACTCGGGTGACAACGCGTCGTTCTACATCATCGACCTGATCGACCTGGAGCAGGTCGCCCCGGCCGCGTCCCAGCCTGCCGGGTGCACCTCGATCACCCAGTACGGCGCGGTGCCGAACGACGGGATCGACGACACGGCCGCCATCCAGCGCGCCGTGACCGACGACGAGAACGGCGTGATCAGCTGCGTCTGGATCCCGGCCGGCAAGTGGCGGCAGGAGCAGAAGATCCTCTCGCCGGACCCCACGCGCGGGCAGTGGAACCAGAAGGGCATCCGCAACGCCGTGATCCGCGGCGCCGGCATGTGGCACACCCAGCTCTACAGCGACACCCAGCCGCACCAGGTCACCGGCAACATCAACCACCCGCACGAGGGCAACGTCGGCTTCGACATCGACGACAACACCCAGATCTCCGACCTGGCGATCTTCGGCAACACGCAGAACCGGGCCAACCGCGGCCACGGCCTCAACGGCCGGTTCGGCAAGAACACGAAGATCAGCAACGTGTGGATCGAGCACGTCAACGTCGGCGCCTGGGTCGGCCGCGACTACTCGGACACCCCGGCGTACTGGAACCCGGGTGACGGTCTCGAGTTCACCGGGATGCGGATCCGCAACACGTACGCCGACGGCATCAACTTCTCCAACGGCACCCGCAACTCGCGGGTCTTCAACTCCTCGTTCCGCACCAACGGTGACGACGCGCTGGCGATCTGGGCCAACCCGTACGTCAAGGACCAGTCGGTGGACATCAACCACAACGACCACTTCCTCAACAACACCGTCCAGCTGCCGTGGCGGGCCAACGGCATCGCCATCTACGGCGGGTACGGCAACTCCGCCCAGAACAACCTCGTGTACGACACCGCGAACTACCCCGGCATCATGCTGGCGACCGACCACAGCCCACTGCCGTTCTCCGGGACGACGCTGCTGGCCAACAACGGTCTCTACCGCACCGGCGGGGCGTTCTGGAACGAGGACCAGGAGTTCGGGGCGATCACGCTGTTCCCGTCCGGCCGCGACATCGTCGGCGTCACGATCCGCGACACCGACATCGTCGACTCCACCTACGACGGCATCCAGTTCAAGACCGGCGGCGGCAACATGCCGAACGTCGCCATCACCAACGTGAAGATCGACAAGTCGAACAACGGCGCCGGCATCCTCGCGATGAGCGGGGCCCGCGGCAACGCGACGCTGTCGAACGTCACCATCACCAACTCGGCCGACGGCAACATCGTCACCCAGCCGGGCTCCCAGTTCGTCATCAGCGGCAGCTGATCTGATCGGCGCCCCCCGGCTCGTGGAGCCGGGGGGCAACCGCTGAAATCGAGATCACTCCGGTCGGGCCGGCGGAGTCCTCAGACCCGGTGGAACCCGGCCGATGGCCCCGGCGTGTCACTGCTGCGTGTCTATGCCGCTCTGACCGGCCTGCTGGTGGTGACGTACCCAGCGTGGCCGGCCGAGCTGCGGGGCTGGCCGCTCCTGCTGGTCACCCTCAGTCCCCTGCCCGCCCTGCTGGTCGGTGTGCGCCGCGCCCCGGCGGGTACCCGGGCCGCGTGGTGGCTGCTGCTGGCCGCCACGGTCGTCTACGACGCCGGCAACGCCGTCTGGGTGTGGCTCGTCGCGCACTCCGGGCGTGCCGACGCCGACGCCGACGCGATCGTGAACGTGACCATGACCGGGGGCGGCGCGCTGGTTCTGGCGGCGTCGCTGGTGGTGGTGCTGCGGCGGGGACGCGCGGACATCGGCGGCATCATCGACTCGGTCATCGTCGCCGTCGGCCTGGGCGGCGTGCTCTGGGACACCGTGCTGCTGCCTGCGATGACCCACCACGGCATGTCCACCGGCGAGCAGCTCAGCCGGTTCGTGAACGTCTTCCTGCTGGCCGGCACGCTGGGTGCGCTGCTACGTGTCTCGCTCGCCGCCGGCCGCCGGGTGACATCGGTGTCCCTGCTCGGCGCGGCGATCGCGCTCGCGCTGGTGGAGAACGTGTCCTTCGCGCTGGGCTCGGACTGGGTGAACGTCCCGTACATGGCGGCCTTCGTGGCTGTCGGGTGCGCCGCGCTGCACCCGTCGATCACCGAGATGACCATGCCGGGCCGGGCGCCGGTCGACGACCTGAACACACCTCGCCTGGTCTTCCTCGGCGTCATGCTGGCGATCGGCCCCCTGCTCGGGGGCGGCCGCGCACTGCTGGGCCTGCCGATCGACGGCGTGCTGCTCGCGGTCTCCTCGGCCGGGATGATCCCGCTGGTCATGGTACGGATCGCCCGGCTGTCCAGCGCCCGGCGCGACGCCGAGCACGCCCTGCACCGGCTGGCCACCTCCGACCCGCTGACCGGACTGCCCAACCGGGCCGCCTGTGTGGAGCGGATCTCCGCCGAACTGGCCGCCGGGCCGGACGACCTGGCGGTGCTCTTCTGCGACCTGGACGGATTCAAACCGGTCAACGACCGTCTCGGCCACGCGGCCGGCGACGCGCTGCTCGTCGGCGTCGCCGACCACCTGAGCAGCGGCCTGCGCGCCGACGACCTGGTGAGCCGCTTCGGCGGCGACGAGTTCGTCATCGTCTGCCGCGGTCCCGGCGCGGCCGAGGCGATGGTGGACCGGATGCGGGCGCTGGTCGCCCGGGCCATGCCCGCCGGCGACGAGCAGGTGCGCATCGGCTGCAGCGTGGGCGTCGCGCACGCCCGGCCGGGCGACACCACCGACGACGTCGTCACCCGCGCCGACATGGCGATGTATCAGGCCAAGAGGCGCAAGCAGATCGGTGTCCTGAGCCTGGCCGCGGCGTAGGACCGGGCCGACATCCGGCATTCGGGCACCCCGCCCGCTCGCCGCTGGGAGCATCAGGCAATGGCGTCCACCAGCACTTTCAGCAGCAGGCTCGTCGGCGGGTTCGCGCTGACCGTCGGACTGGCACTGTTGATGGGTGCCGCCTCCGTCACGGCGCTGACCACCGTCACGAGCAGCAAGGACGACGTCATCCGGGCGTCCTCCGAGCAGCTGTCCGAGAGCCTGGTGCTCGGCACGGTCGCCGAGCAGCGGATCGCCGACTACCGCGCCTACCTGCTGAACCCGTCGGCCGACAACCTGAAGAACTTCACCGCGGACCGCACCGCGTTCCTCGACAAGATCAAGGAGCTGCGGGCGAGGATCACGGATCCGGTCACACGCAGGCTGCTCGACGCGGTGGCGCAGGCCGAGGGCGTCTACACCGCGGCGCTCGAACCGGTCGTGGAACGCCGCAGGTCGCTCACCAGCCTCGCCGACATCACGCAGCTCAACGCGAGTCAGGTCCCACCGGCACGCCGCGCACTGAAGCAGGCCATCGCCGAGCTCAGCGCCGGTGTGCAGACCGATCTCGACCAGGCGCGCCGGGCGTCCTCCCGGACCGCGACCCGGTCGATCATCCTGATCGGCGTGCTGGTCGGGCTGAGCGTCGTCTCCGCAACGCTGATCGCCTACCGGCTGTCGCGGGGGCTGCGCCGCGAGGTCGGCTCGGCCGTCAGTCACATCCAGAGCTCGTCGGCGCAGCTCGAGGCGGCCGCCGCGACGCAGGCCGTCGGCGGGCAGGACCAGTCCAGCGCGATGAACGAGATCACCGCCACGATCAACGAACTGATGATCACGTCCCGGCTGATCGCGGACAACGCCCAGCGCGTCTCCAAGATCGCCGAGGACACCACGCAGGCGGCACGCAGCGGCGACGCCACGATCGACCAGACCCGGCAGTCGATCGCGGAGATCCGCAGCCAGATGGACGAGATCGTCCGGCACATGCTGGCCCTCGGCGAGAAGTCCCAGCAGATCGGCGGGGTCGTCGAGCTGGTGAGCGAGCTCGCCGAGCAGACGAACATCCTGGCGATCAACGCGACCATCGAGGCCAGCGGCGCCGGCGAGTGGGGCCGGCGATTCGCCGTCGTGGCCGAGGAGATCCGCAAGCTGGCGGACCGTACGGCGGTCTCCGCCAAGGAGATCCGGTCGCTGATCGACGACATCCGCGAGGCGGTGCAGACGACGGTCAAGGCCACCGAGTTCGGCGCCCGCGCGGTCGACAACGGGGTCCTGCAGGTCGATCACGCCACCACGTCGTTCCGCCGGATCGCCGACCTGGTGTCGACGGCCACCGACGCCAGCCGGGAGATCGAACTGACCACCAAGCAGCAGAGCACCGCCGTCGAACAGGTCAACGTCGCCGCCTCGGACACCGCTCGGGTCACCCGGGAGACCGAGGCGAGCGCCATGCAGACCCGGCAGACGGCGTCCCACCTCACGTCGCTCTCGGGCGACCTGCAGAGACTGGTGGGTGCCGCGTCCGGCTGACGCCCGCCTCGCGGCGGTGCCGCTCAGTGCGGACCGGGAGGTGGCGGCGGTTCAGGTGGCGGAGGAGGCGGGGGCGGAGGCTGCGTAGGCCGAGTGTCCATCACATCACGTTACGGTCGTGACCGGCCGAGAATCCACACGTTGATCTAGGTCGATGTGGTGCGGCGGCACATGGGATCATCGATGACACGTTTGTAACGTCCCCGACATGAATCCCCGTCGGTACTGGCCGGTACTCCTGGCCGCGGCGCTGGCCGTCGCCGGCTTCTCCGCCGCACCCGCCGCACTCACGCAGGTCGGCTCGTTCGGCAGCAATCCCGGCGCTCTGCGCATGTACTCCTACGTCCCCGCCGGCCTGCCCACCGGCCGCCCCCTGATCGTCGCGCTGCACGGCTGCACCCAGAGCGCCGCCGACTACCACAGCCACTCCGGCTGGCCCAGGTACGCCGATCTCTACCGTGCCGCGGTCGTCTACCCCGAACAGACGTCCGCCAACAACGCACTCGCCTGCTTCAACTGGTTCACGGCCGGGGACATCCGGCGCGGCCAGGGCGAGGCCCTCTCGATCAAGCAGATGGTCGATCACGCGATCCGGGCGTACGGCTCGGACCCCGCCCGGGTCTATGTGACCGGGCTGTCGGCGGGCGGCGCGATGACGGCGGTCATGATGGCGGCCTATCCGGATGTGTTCGCGGCCGGTGCGGTGATCGCCGGGCTGCCCTACGACTGCGGCACGATCTGCCAGTACCAGGCGCAGTCCAAGACGCCGCAGCAGTGGGGTGACCTGGTCCGCGCCGCCTATCCCGGTTACGGCGGGCCGTGGCCGAGGGCCTCGATCTGGTACGGCACCTCGGACACCACCGTCGTCCCCGCGAACGCCACCGAACTGCGCGACCAGTGGACGAACGTCTGGGGCGTCTCGCGGACACCGTCCGCCACCGCGTCCCTGCCCGGATCGACGACCGTCGAGCATTACCAGAACGCCGTCTCGCTGTACCGGGTGCAGGGCATCGGGCACGGCACACCGGTCAACACCGCGGAGCAGTGCGGAACAGCGGGCACCTATTACCTCGACTCGATCTGCTCGTCGTACTACATCGCGCAGTCGTGGGGCCTGACCGGGAACGGCACGCCGCCGCCCTCGTCGCCCCCTCCGGCCACCCAGCCTTGTTTCACGGCCAGCAATTACGCGCACACCACCGCGGGCCGGGCCTACCAGTCCGGCGGAAACGTGTACGCCAACGGGTCGAACCAGGCGATGGGCCTGTGGAACACGTTCACCGTGCACACGCTGCGGCAGACCGGTCCCAACCACTACGTCCTCGCCGACGGGCAGTGCTAGGCGAGGCTGCGGCAGAACAGCGCGTCGGGAGTTCGTGACGAGAACAGGCGGCCGGTGTACGCGACACCGGCCGCGTACTCACCGTCGGCGCACTGGCCCTTGTAGTGGCCGGAGGCGAAGTCGCCACCGGGGTTGCCGGCGGGACGGTTGTCGCCACGGTCGAACCAGACGGTCCGGCCGGTGTCCGTGGCGAGACCGGACGCGGTTCCGCAGAGGACGCTCGACACCGCGGCGCCGCGCACCGCGTACCCGATCAGCATCGAACCGGCCGGGCACTGCAGTTTCGTCCAGCCGGACGCCCAGTCGCGGCTGACGTACCGCTCGTCGCGGACCACCTGATAGCTGCCCCACGCCGTGAAGTCCGCACACAGACCCCGGTTGCCGGTATGGCTCAGGCCGATCAGCCGCTGACCGTCCGGGCAGGCGGCCTTGCGGGCACCGCTGTCCCAGTCGGGCTGCGCGCGCATCCGCAGCGAGGCGACGAAGTCACCGTGGTCGGGGCTGAGCATCGAGCGGGACGGCACCGGCGTCACGTACCCCTGCTTTGCCGTCGCCGTGACCAGCCGCTGCCAGGCGGCGGACCGCCAGTCGGCGTCGTCGAGCAGGCCCGACCGCCGCCCGGAAGCGTCGAAGAAGAGCAGGCCCCACTCGTTGCCGCTCTCCGCCCAGCCGATCGCCGGCCAGTAGGCGAAGTCCGCGTCCGCGGCGGCCAGCACGTTCACGAAGTTCTCGAACCACGCCCGCTGGCTGCTGCCCGGCGCGGCGTTCGCGTCCACGCCGAACTCGCTGATCCACACCGGCGCGGTGAAGTGGTTGCCGGGTTCACCTGCGACGAACAGGGCGTCCCGGTTGACGACGGCGGCCAGGTCGGCGGCGCTCAGGTCGCGGTAGCGCGGATCGCTGGTCTCCCCCACGCCGGTCGCGCCGCTGTGGTTCGGGCCGGTGTAGTCGTAGAAGTGCGCCGAGTACACCAGCTTCCCGGAGCGCACCAGCGTGTGCGACAGCGTCCGGGCCGGTCGCAGCGTCGGCCGCTCGTGCGCGAAGCCGTCCACCGGGATGCCCGTCCAGTTGATGCCCTCGACGATGATCAGCAGGTTCGGGTTGGCCTCGGCGAGGATCCGGTCGCCGGTGCGCTGCGAGGCGGCGAACCAGTCGTGCGCGTTGCCCCAGCCCCAGTTCGGGTCGTCCATGACCGTCCGGCGTACCTCGTTGTAGAGGTCGGCACCGGCCACCCGCGGGTTGTCGCGGTAGCGGCGGGCCATGAACAGCCAGTCGTCCTCCCACCGCTGGACGGTCTGCGAGGTGTTCCACCGCTCGTTGCCGTCGACCGCGCAGCACCAGCGGGTCGTGTTCGTGTGGTTGTTGAGGATCACCGCGAGTCCGGCGCCGGTCACGGCGGCGACGACCTGGTCGTACACCTGCAGCGGGGTGAGCCCGCGCAGCTGCGGGTTGGCCCGCACCGCGGCGTCGGCGACCGGCTGCGTGTCGCGCACCATCTCGTTGGAGAACGGCAGGCGCACGCTGTTGATACCCAGGTCCTGGAAACCCGTGATGATCGAGGCGATCGGCGCGCGGTCGAGGCCGAGCGGGACCCGCCCGGAGTTCTCCCCCGCGTGGTGGTTGGCGTTGTCGGCCGTGTCACCGGACCCGTTCCAGGTGCCGCTCGCGCCGTGCCAGTTCGCCGAGCGCAGCTTGAAGCGCACGCCGTCCGCGTCGACGATGTACCGCCCCCGGGTGGAGAGCGGCCCGGTCCAGGTGTCTTCTTCCGGTGCTGCGCCAGGCAGGAGCGCCGTTGCGAGCAACAACACCATGAGGCGTACGGCCATAGGCACATTTAAGAATATCTTTCGCGTTCGCGGAAGGCCGTCTGAGGATTCGGTGCCGCACGCCTGCCGGATTGCTCGCGATCGGGAATCTCACAGCGGCCCATCCGAGCGCCTGATCCCTGCCGAATCCCGCGCCGAGAACCCTCATCCACGGCACGGAAGGAACCGCCATGAGGTTCAAGCGCCCATCCGGCCGCCGGCGGCGCGCCCTGGCTCTGCTCGGCGCCGGTGCCCTGCTCACCGGCTCGGTCTACAGCCTCGGCCCCGCCACCGCGACCGCCTCCAGTCACCGCGAGGCGCCCCTGATCGCCGCCGACCCGGCGGTCGACAACACCGACCTGTACGCCTTCGTCAGCCCGGACCGGCCCGGGTACGTCACGTTCGTCGCGAACTGGCAGCCGTTCTCCGAGCCCAACGGCGGCCCGAACTTCTACCCGTTCGCCACCGACGCGACGTACCACATCAAGGTCGACAACGACGGCGACGCGAGGCCCGACGCCGAGTTCCGGTGGAAGTTCCGGAACATCGACAAGCGCGGCAACGACACGTTCCTGTACAACAACGGGCCGGTCACCTCGCTCGACGACGAGAACCTGCTGTTCAAGCAGACCTACTCCCTGGAGTCGTCGTTCAACGGCGAGCCGTTCAAGACCCGCGTACGCAACGCCCCGGTGGCGCCGTCCCGGGTCGGCCCGGCGTCCATGCCGGACTACCAGACGCTGCGCGACCAGGCCACCCAGACCCTGCCGGGCGGCTGGAACATCTTCGCCGGCCAGGCCGACGACCCGTTCTTCCTGGACCTGCGCGTCTTCGACTTCCTGTACGGCGGCGACCTCTCGGAGACCGGCCAGGACACCGTCTCCGGCTACAACGTCAACACCATCGCCATCCAGGTGCCGTTCAAGGACGTGGCACTCAAGGGCGACGCCGGGCGCAACCCGGTGATCGGCGTGTGGACCACCACCGAGCGCGACCGGGTCCGCATCACCGGATCCGACTCCGGCTCCGGCGGCAAGGTCCAGGTGTCGCGCCTCGGCAACCCGCTCGTCAACGAGGTGGTCGTGCCGGCCGGCCTGAAGGACGCCTTCAACGCCAGCCCGCCGCGACGCGACGCGCAGACCCCGGCCCTGGTCAAGCGGGTCCTCGAACCCGAGGTGCCGAAGCTGATCGAGGCGATCTACGGGATCCCGGCGCCACCGACACCCCGCAACGACCTCTCCGAGATCTTCCTGACCGGCATCACCACCAAGGCCGGCGGTCCGATCAAGGCGGACCTGAACTCGCAGCTCAACAACAAGGACGTGAAGGCCTCACAGTTCCAGCCCGCCGAAGAACTGCGGCTGAACCTGTCGGTGCCGGTCGCGGGCCAGCCGAACCGGCTGGGCGTGCTCGGCGGTGACCTGCAGGGCTTCCCGAACGGTCGCCGGCTCGCCGACGACGTGCTGGACATCGAACTGCAGGCCCTCGTCGGTGCGGCACAGACCGGCAAGCTGGTGGACGCGCTGGCGGCCGGCGACAAGGTCGACGCCAACGATCAGGACTTCGGGGACGCGTTCCCGTACGTGGCCCTGCCCAACGGGGTCGGCGTGAACACGGTCGGCCAGCCGGGTGGCTCCGCACCCTCGGCCTCCGCGTCCACCTCCGCCTCCCCCGCCGGTGTCGCTGCTTCCCCCGCCGCGGCATCCTCATCCCGCGCCGCCACCGTGCCGGTTGCGTACGCGGCGACCGGTGCCTCCGGCCTCGGTGTGCTCATCGTCGCGGCCGGGCTGGTGCTCTTCCTGCGGCGCCGCCGCCGGACGCTGCCCGCGGCACCGACGCGGGCGTTCCCCGAGGACGACCGGACCATCCCGCTGTGACCGCCAGGGCGGGCGCGCCGTCGAGCGCGCCCGCCCGTTCCACTTCGGAGACCTCGATGCGACGCACCCTGATCCGTCTCGGACTGGCCACCGCGATCGCCGCCGCCCTGCTCGGTGCCGCGGCCGTGGTGACCCGGCCGGCCCCGGAGGACCCCACCACCGTGCCGGCCGCGCAGAGCGCCGTCCGGCCGCCCGCCGACCTGCTCGGCGACCGGATCGCCCGCGCACAGCAGCGCCTCCGCGACGTGCCCGGTGACTGGCCCGGCTGGGCGGCACTCGGCGGGGCATACCTGGAGCAGGCGCGGATCACCGCGGATCCGGGGCTCTATCCCAAGGCTGAGCAGGCCGCCAAGCGGTCCCTCGCCCTGCGGCGCGACGGCAACGGAGACGCGCTGGTGGTGCTCGGTGCGCTCGCCAACGCGCGGCACGACTTCCCGGCGGCCCGCGACCACGCCCGGGCAGCGCTCACGATCGATTCTTTCGACGCTGACGCGTACGGCGTCCTCACCGACGCTCTCACCCAGCTCGGCGACGCGGCCGGCGCGACGTCCGCCGCGCAGCGGATGCTCGACCTGCGGCCGGGGCTGGCCGCGTACACCCGCGCCTCCTACGACCTCGAACTGCGCGGCCGCCTCGCCGAGGCGAACGACCTGATGCGGCGCGGCCTGGACGGCGCGGTCGACCCGCACGATGTGGCGTTCTGCCGCGTCCAGCTGGGTGACCTGGCCTTCGGGCGGGGCGACCTGGACACCGCCTCCGCCGAATACGCGGCGGCTCTGTCCGCCGACCCGTCCTCGATCGCCGCCCGGCACGGCACGCTTCGCGTCATGGCCGCCCGCGGCGACCTGCGGGGCGCGCTGACCGGGTACGCCGGTCTCACCGCCAGCCTGCCCTCGACGTCGGCGCTCCTGGAGTATGCGGAGCTGCTGCGCCTCGCGGGGCGCGAGGCCGAAGCTTCTCAGCAACTCGAACTGGCCGAGGCCGCGGAGGGGCTGTTCACGGCGAACGGCGGCGCGGACGGGCTGACCGCGGCGGCGCTCGCGCTCGCGCGGAACCGGCCGGCGGACGCGGTCGCAGCCGCCAGTGCGGAGTGGAAGAAGCGCCGGCACCCGGATGTGGCGGACACGCTCGCGTGGGCGCTGCACGCTACCGGGCGGGACGCCGAGGCGCTCCCCTATGCGGAGCGGGCGGTTGCCGGGGGCGGGCACACGGCCGTTCACACCTATCACCTCGGGATGATCCAGCTCAGCCTCGGGCGGCAGGCAGAGGCGCGTACCGAGATCGACCGCGCGCTGCGCACCAACCCGTACTTCTCCCCGCTCGACGCATCCACCGCTCGCCGTGCTCTCGCCGGCCTGCGTCCCTGAAGGAGCTCGTGATGAGCAAGCGCTCGCTAGCCTGGGTCGTCGCCGCGGCGGTCGTGGGTGTCATCGTCTGGCCGGCGTCCCCGGCGTCGGCGCACCCGCGCGGCAACTTCTCGGTCAACCAGTACGCGGGGCTCACCCTCACCCCGGACCGTGTCGAGGTGGACGCCGTCGTGGACGCGGCCGAGATCCCCACGCTGCAGGACCGGCCCCGCGCCGACCTCGACGGGGACGGGACCCTTCGGGAGAACGAACGTTCTATCTATGCGCGGGCGGAGTGCGCCCGGCTTGCCGACGGCTTCGCCGTATCGGCGGGCGGGCGGCTTCCGTGGACGGTGTCCGGGCAGGTTTACGACGTGCTGCCGGGCACCGGCGGCCTGGCCACGAGCCGGCTCGGCTGCCGGCTGAGCGCGCCCGTTTCTCTGCGGTCGCCGGCAACGGTACGGGTGGACAACAGCTACCGAGTGGACCGAGTGGGCTGGCGGGAGATCACGGCGGTCGGGGCGGGGGTGCGGCTGGCTTCGTCGTCGGTGCCGGCCGAGAGCGTGTCAGGGCAGCTCAAGACCTATCCGGCTGATGTGCTCTCGTCGGCGCCGGATGTGCGGTCGGCGACGATTGAGGTGGGCGGCCTCGGGGAGACCGGCGCGGCCGCCGCCGCGGGCTCGGGTGCTGAGGCGGCTGGGATTCGGGCGCAGGGTGGGCCTTCGTGGCTTGCCTCGGCGCAGAGCCGGGTGGAGTCGCTGCTCGGGGGCCGGCTGACGCCGGTGGTGGTGGGGCTGGCGTTTCTGCTGGCGCTGCTGCTGGGGGCGGGGCACGCCGCACTGCCCGGACACGGCAAGACGGTGATGGCCGCCTACTTCGCCGGGCGACGGGGCCGGATTCGGGACGCGCTGGCGGTGGGTGGGACTGTCACGCTGGCCCACACCGGTGGGGTGCTGGTGTTGGGGGTCGTCCTCAGCACCTCGACTGCGCTGGCGGGTGAGCAGGTGCTCAGTGTGCTCGGTGTGGTCAGCGGGGTGATCGTGGTTGTGGTCGGCGCGCGGATGCTGGTCAGGACTCGGCGGGGGCGGGGCTTGGAGGGGCACTCCCATGAGCACCACTCCCATGAACACCACTCGCATGACGGCCACTCCCATGACGGCCACTCCCACGACCACGGCCACTCACACGGCCATTCCCATGAGTCGCACTCCCATGACCACCACCCCCATGACCACGGCCACGCCGGCTCCCAGGAGCCGCACTCCCATGACCACCACTCCCACGGCCACGCCCACTCCCCGGAGCCGCACTCCCAGGAGCGGGCGCACCGGCACGGGCATGGCCACTCGCACGCCCCTCGCCGTGGATTTGATCTGGCCGGGATCGGGCTTGCCGGAGGGCTGGTCCCCAGTCCGTCCGCGCTCGTCGTCCTGCTCGGCGCGATCGGGCTCGGGCGCGCGGGACTCGGCGTGGCGCTGGTCCTGGCCTACGGCGTCGGCATGGCCGCGACACTCACCGCCGTCGGCCTGCTCCTGGTCGTAGCCCAGAACCGCCTCGCCGGCCTGATCGCCGCCGGTGGCTGGGCCGGTCGCGCCGGCGCCCGGCTCTCCCACCTCGGCAGGCGCGTCGCAGCCGGCACCCCCACCGCCACCGCGGCACTGATCGTTCTCGTGGGAGTCGGCATCGGGGTACGCGCCATCGCCTGAGGCGCCGCCGCCCGGCCATCCACGTGAGCGCGGTAACTCACGGCGGTCAGGACCGCAGCGATGTTCCGCAACACGGAGCCCAGCCACAAACCCAGCTCAGCACGCCCGCGGGAGTCCAGAGCGGTGGAGAGAGGGCCGGCCACCCTAGGCGCTACCGGTTCCCGCCGCGGAAGATGCGGAGGAAGAAGAGGAAAACGTTCAGGATGTCCAGGAAGATCGAGGCGGCCAGCAGCGGCGCCGAGTCCACGTCCGACGAGCGGCGCAACCGCTGGAAGTCGAACATGATGAAGCCGGCGAAGATGACCAGGCCCAGCACGGAGTAGATCAGCGAGCCGTACGGGATGTTCACGAAGATCAGCACGATCCCGAAGACGAGCAGCGCGACCAGGGCCCAGAAGCAGATGCGCGCCAGTGCTGTCAGGTCGCGGCGCGTCGCGTACCCCGCTGCTCCGAAGGCCGCCACGAACAGCGCCGTCGCCGCACCCGCCTGCCAGAGCGCCTGTGGGTCGGTCGCCGCGTAATAGACCAGTGTCGGCGCCACCGCCACGCCCATCAGCAGGCCGAACCCGCCGAGCAGCGCGACCGTCGTCTGCCTCGACCGCTTGACCGTGAACTGCATGGCGATCAGCGCGGCGAACGAGGCGAGGTAGGCGACGAAGGCAGCGAAACCGGGCAGGTTGCGGCCCAGGTACGCGCCGAGGGCGAACAGCGCGGTGGTCGCCGCGACGAAGCCCATAGTCTGCGCGAACAGGGTGTGGCCCCGGTCGCGGGCGGCGATCCCGGCCGGAGGGTACGCGTAGGTCTCGTCCATGCCGACCACTCTGGCCCGGAGAGGCCGCCCGGACACCCTCCGCCAGGGGTGATACGAACTCGTCGCGGAGATCTCCTCAAGGTTGCCCGGCCGGCTCCGATTGCTGGCGGTACGAGCCCGCCCTCCGACCCCGGAGCGACCCCCTTGAAGGCAGACAGAACCGAGCACACCGGCTGGGCGCGACTGTGCCTGCTCGTCGGCGCCGTCGTGGCCGCCTTCGGCCTGGTCCTGGGCACAGGCGTGGCCGGGCCCGAGTTCTCGCAGACCCTCTCCAACTTCGGCCTGTGCCTCGGCGCGATCGCCGCGGCGGTGTCCTGCCTCATCCGGGCGCGCTCGTTCACCGGCCGCCTGCGCTGGGGCTGGGGACTGGTCGGACTCGGCGTGCTCAGCTGGGGTCTCGGGCAGGGCGCCTGGGTCTACCTGGAGTCGTTCCAGGGTGATCAGGCCCCGTTCCCGTCGATCGCCGACCTCGGTTACGTCGGGATGGTCCTGCTCACCCCGGTCGGCCTGCTCGTGATGCCGAGCCGCGCCCAGAGCCTCGCCAACCGCGCCCGGATCGTCCTGGACGGCCTGATGGTCGCCGCCTCGCTCGTACTGATCGCCTGGATCTTCGTGATCACCCCGCTGATCGAAGCCGGTCAGGACAGCACGCTCGCCCTCACGGTCAGCCTCGCCTACCCGCTGGGCGACGTGGTGATCGTGACCGTGGTCCTGTACATGCTGGCCCAGCAGCGCCGGCACGGCCGCACGTTCGACCAGCTCGCCCTCGTCGGCGTCGGCATCACCGCTTTCGCGGTCTCCGACATCGGGTACGCGTACCTCAGCCTGATCGGCGAGTACAACTCCGGTGGCGTCACCGACATCGGGTGGTTCGCCGGCTTCTCCATGATCCTGCTCGCCGCGTTCAAGCCCGTCCCGCCCCCGGACGAGGACGACGAGGAGCGGGACGGCGACAACGCCCAGCCCGTCGGCATCATGCTGCCGTACGTAGCCGTGCTCGCCGCGCTGCTGACCTCCGTGGTCTGGTACGCCCGCACCGGCGACAACAACGTCTTCGTCACCTACATCCGCTCGATCCTGATCCTGCTGATCGTCGTACGCCAGCTCCTCACCCTCCGGGAGAACCGCGGGCTGACCCGCACCCTGGAGGCCCGCGTCGCCGCTCGCACCACCGAGCTGTTCGCCAGCGAGCAGCGTTTCCGCGCCCTCGTCCAGCACAGCTCCGACGTGGTCACCGTGGTCAGCCCGGACGCGGACGTGCTCTACCAGAGCGAGTCGGCCCATCGGGTCTTCGGCTACCCCGCCCGCGTGCTGACCGGCCGCCGGCTGACCAAGCTGATCGATCCGGAGTCCGGACTGCGCCTGGCACAGGCCCTGCGCCAGGTCGCCAGCCGCCCGTACGCGACCACGGTCCTCGAACTGACCGTGCGGCACCGCGACGGACGCGTCCGGCAGGCCGAGATGACCATCACCAACCTGCTCTCCGACCCGAACGTGGCCGGGCTGGTGCTGAACACGCGCGACATCAGCGAGCGCAAGGAGCTGCAGGACCAGCTGGTGCACGAGGCGTACCACGACGCGCTCACCCAGCTCGCCAACCGCGCCCTGTTCCGGGAACGGCTCACCGGCGCGATCCGCAGGCGCGAGGACGGCGGCGACGTCACCGTGCTCTTCCTGGACCTGGACGGGTTCAAGGAGGTCAACGACAGCCTCGGCCACCTGACCGGCGACCAGTTGCTGGTGCAGGTCGCCGACCGCCTGCGCGCCTCGGTGCGCGACGGCGACCTGGTGGCCCGGTTCGGCGGCGACGAGTTCGCGGTGCTGATCCAGTCGGCGCCGGGCACCGACGACGACGAGGCCGGCCGGGTCGCCCAGCGGATCATCGACGTGCTCGAGGAGCCGTTCGCCATCGAGGCCCGCAGCATCCACGTACAGGCCAGCATCGGCCTGGCCGCCGCCGGGCTGCTGGCCGAGGCCGGTCTGCTCGGCGACGCCGAGGCGGACATCGCCGAGCAGCTCATGCGCAACGCCGACCTGGCCATGTACAAGGCGAAGTCGGCGGGCGGCAGCTGCTACGCCAGCTACGACCCGGAGATGCTCTCCGAGCTGGTCGCACGCCTGGAGCTGGAGGCCGACCTGCGGGTGGCACTCGAACGCGGGCAGCTGCGCCTGCACTACCAGCCCACCATCGACGTGGCGACCAACGAGGTGATCGGCTTCGAGGCGCTGGCCCGCTGGCAGCACCCGGAGCGCGGGCTGATCCCGCCCGCCGAGTTCATCCCGATCGCCGAGGCCACCGGGCTGATCGTCCCGCTCGGCCGCTGGGTGCTGCGCGAGGCGTGCCGCCAGGCCGTCGAGTGGAGCGCCGCCGGCGAGGGCCGCCCGATCAAGATGGCGGTCAACGTCTCGGTACGCCAGTTCGACCGCACCGACCTCGTCGAGGTGGTCGCCGGCATCCTCGCCGAGACCGGCATGCCCGCGAACCAGCTCTGCCTGGAGATGACCGAGAGCGTGCTGATGACCGACACCGACGACAACCTGGAGCAGCTGCTGCGGCTCAAGGCGCTCGGCGTGACGCTGGCGATCGACGACTTCGGCACCGGGTACTCGTCCCTCGCCTACCTGCGCCGCTTCCCGGTCGACACGCTCAAGATCGACCGCTCGTTCGTGGAGCGGCTCGGCACCCTGACCGACGACACCGCGCTCGCCGACACCATCGTCCAGCTCGGCAAGAGCCTGGGCATGGCCACCGTCGCCGAGGGCATCGAGGAGTTCGTGCAGCTGGAGGCGCTGCGCGAGATGGGCTGCCACTTCGCCCAGGGCTACTACTTCTCCCGCCCGGTCTCGGCCGACCAGGCCGGCCTGCTGCTCACCGCCACCGCAACCGCCCCCGCCCGCTGACGCACGTCAACGAAACCCCCCTGGAGAGTCGCATGTCCCTCGGCACCGTCACGTCCGCACTCCCGGACCAGTGGCCGGCCAGCCTCGCGCCCGAGATGCTCGAGGTGATCGACGTGCCGACGCCCTACCTCGTCACCGACCTCGACGTGGTCGCCGACCGGCACGCCGCCTTCACCGCTGCGATGCCCGGCGTGCGGACGTTCTACGCGATGAAGTGCAACCCGGCGCCGGAGATCCTGCGCACGCTCGCCGCGTGCGGGTCCAGCTTCGAGATCGCCTCGATCGGTGAGCTGCGGATGCTGCGGGCGCTCGGTGCCGACCCGTCGGAGGTGCTGTACAGCAATCCGGTCAAGCCGCCGGCGCACATCGCCGAGGCGTACCGGGCCGGGCTGTGGCGGTTCAGCTTCGACGCGCCGAACGAGCTCGCCAAGATCGCCGAGCAGGCGCCGGGTGCCGCCGTCTACGTCCGGCTGCGCGTCGACGACAGCACCAGCGTGTTCCCGCTGTCGCGCAAGTTCGGCACGGACGTCGACGACGCTCACGCGCTGATGCTGCTCGCCCGGCGGCTCGGGCTGCGGCCGTATGGCGTGACCTTCCACGTCGGGTCGCAGTGTGGGAACGCGGGCGCGTACCGCAACGCGATCGCCGCCGCCGGCACGCTGATGACCCGGCTGCTCCGCGACGGCATCGAGCTGGAGATGCTCGACATGGGCGGCGGTTTTCCCGCCCGGTATGCGAGCGGCGTGCCCACGATCGAGGAGATCGGCGGGATCGTCGCCGAGGCGCTGACCGCCCTGCCCTACCGGCCGGAGCTGGTCGCCGCCGAGCCGGGCCGCCACCTGGTCGCCGAGTCCGGCGTGATCGCCGCGACGGTCATCGGGCGCGAGCGCCGCGGCGACGAGAACTGGCTGTTCCTCGAGGTCGGCGGCTATCACGGCCTGATGGAGGCGCTGCAGACGCCGGGCGGCTGGGACTTCCCGCTGTGGACGTCGCTGCGCGACCACGCCGAGGTGCCGCACGTGCCGTTCACGGTCACCGGCCCCAGCTGCGACAGCTCCGACACCATCGGCCGCGACATCGCGCTGCCGTCCACCCTCGCCGTCGGCGACGTCGTCTACCTGGGCAGCGCCGGCGCCTACACCCTCGCGTACGCCTCCGCCTTCAACGGTTTCCAGCCGCCCACGCCGATCTTCGTCGGCACGGGCGGACCGCCGCGTGCCGGCCGCTGACGCGCGACCCGCCCGGGGCCGCCGCCGCGCCCGGCCCGGCGGCATGCGCCGGGCCGGGCGTCTGCGTGAGCTCCTGGTCGCGGGCGTCGTCGACTCGTTCGGCATGGCCCTGGGCTGGACCGTCGTCGTCCTGATCGCGACGGCCCGCGGCGGGCTGGCCGAGGCCGCCCTCTACAACGCCGCCATGCTCGCCGGCGCCGTGCTGTCCGCGCCGGTCACCGGCTGGCTGGCCCGGCGCTTCGACGGCCGTACGCTGCTGCGCGGCTCGGCCGCCGTCGAGGTGGTTCTGCGCCTGGCCGTCCTCGGCGGCCTGGTCGCCGGGGCGCCCTCGTGGTCGATCGCCGCCGCGATCCTGCTGATGCACACGGCCGCGTGGGCCGGCTTCGCGGGGATGCGCGCCGAGGTCAGCGTCGTGAACGCCTCGCCGCAGTCGATGACCCGCTACGTCATGTGCATCATGGGCGTGGAGGCGGCCGGCACCGCACTCGCGGCGCTGCTGCCGCTCGGTGACGGCGGCTACCCGACCGGGTGGCTGCTCGGCGCGATCTTCGTGGTCTACCTGGGCTCGCTGCTGCCGACCGTGCTGTCCGCCCGCCGGGCCCGGATCGCGCCGACCCCGGCCGCCGCGACCGCGCCGGTCGGGCACTTCGGCAGCAACCCGCACGCGTTCACGCCCGCCGCCCGGCCGGCCGGGCGGGGCCGCCACGCCGCGGCGACGCCCGCGCCGGGAATGCGGCTGCCGTCGCCGCGCCTGCTGGCCGGCGGCGGCGCGGTCATGCTGATCGCCGCCGGGCCGACGCTGCTCGCCGTGCCGGTCGTCGAGGAGCTGTACGGCGGCGCCTGGGTGGCCGGCTCGGCGGTGGCCTTCTGCCTCGGCACCCTGTTCGCCACCACCGCGGTCACCGCGATCGCCAGGCTCAAGCTGCCCGCCCTGCTGCGCTGGTCGCTGTGGGGCCTGGGCATGCTCGCCGGCTGGACACTGGCGCCGCTCGCCGCGCCACTCGTGCTGCTCGCCCAGTTCGGCGCGGGGCTGGCGCAGACCGCGTTCGAGGGCGACATGGACGCGCGCGTCGCCGCCGAGTCGGACGCCGAGTCGGTCACGCGCGATCTCGCGTACGCTGCCTCGGTCCGCGCCATGGGCAGCGCGATCTCGGTCCGGATGTTGCCGATGTTCATCGCCGCGCCGTCGATCGGCATCGTGGCCAGCGGCCTGAGCCTGGTCCTGGGCGTCACCACCGTGGTCCTGTGGGCCGGCCTACTGGTCGCGCCCCACCTCTTCCGCAAGCTTGCCCATTAACCTGATCCGCTCCGCGACCCGTTCGGCGCCGGCGGTCAGGATCGTGTAGTGGTTGACGTCCGGCACCAGCTCGGCGTCCACCCCGGTGAGCTGCTCCGCGCGGTACAGCCCGCCCTCCTCGTCCATCAGCCCGCGAGGCGCCCAGAGCAGCGGGAAGCCGGCGGGCGGCGGGTTGCGCAGCATGTCCGCGGCGTCACCGCGGACCGCGTCGATCCGGCAGGTCGAGCCGGACCCGGTGAAATCGCGCAGGATGTACGCTTCCAGCTCCGGCCCCCAGTACCTTCCGAGTGCCGGGTTCTGCCGGAAGTAGTCGAGGTAGGCCTGTTCGGACGGGAACGTCATGGACAGCCGCCGCATCGCCGGGCCGATCACCGCTTCCAGGGCGACGTCCACGTCGACGCCGGCCGGCACTCCCAGTGACACCCCACCGTCGATCATCAGCACCGGCCCGGCCCGGTCCGGGTGCCGCGCCGCGGTGGCCGCCACCACGAACCCGCCCATCGAGTGCCCGGCCAGCGGCACGCGCGCCACACCGAACCGGTCCGCCACGGCGATCAGGTCGTCGGCGTGCGCGGCCATCCCGTACGGGCCGGGCAGGTCCGCGCTGCCGGCCCGGCCGCGCAGGTCCGGCGCGACCAGGTGGACGTCGCCGCCGAGAGCCCGCGCGACCGCGGCCCAGGACAGGGCGTTGGCGGTGATGCCGTGCGCGGCGATCACCACGGGTCCGTCGGCGGGCCAGCTCAGCACGCGCAGCGCGCCCCCGGCGACCGGGACGTCGATCTCATCGGGCTCTCTCATGAAGATCAGTTTGCCGTCCAGCCGCCGTCGATGACGATCGAGGATCCGGTGATCACCGAGGCGGGTGGCGCGCACAGGTAGGCGACCGCCTCGGCCACCTCCTCGGGCTCGATCAGGTGCTTGATCGCCGCGCGCTTCAGCATGATCTTGTCGATCACCTCGGCCTCGTCGATGCCGTTGACCTCGGCCTGGTCGGCGATCTGCCGGTCGACCAGCGGGGTACGCACAAACGCCGGGTTGACGCAGTTAGACGTCACCCCGTGCGGCGCGCCCTCCAGAGCGGTCACCTTGGACAGGCCCTCGAGGCCGTGCTTGGCGGTCACGTACGCGGCCTTGTACGGCGACGCGATCAGCCCGTGCACCGAGGAGATGTTGACGATCCGGCCCCAGCCGCGCTCGTACATGTGCGGCAGCACCAGGCGGATCAGCCGGAACGGCGCCTCCACCATGACCCGCTGGATCAGCGTGAACTTGTCCGGCGGGAACTCCGGCAGCGGCGCGACCACCTGCAGGCCGGCGTTGTTGATCAGCACGTCGACATCCGGCGGGAGCGCGTCGACGGCGGCGAGGTCGAACAGGTCGGCGACGATCGCCCGCCCGCCGGTCGCCGCGGCCACCTCCTTCGCCGACTGCTCGTCGACGTCCACCACCACTACTTCGGCGCCCGCCGCGGCCAGTCGCTCGGCGCAGGCGCGCCCGATGCCGCTGCCGGCGCCGGTCACCAGCGCCGTGCGTCCCGTCAGGTCGAGGTCGACCACTCGTGCCGTCGTCATGGCGGTGACCGTACGGGCCGTCGACGGCGGCGAATATGTGCGCCGTCCACACATTGGACCGCCAACCCATGTGATCTCTGCGGGTGGTCCCGGTCACACCCGCGCTCCTAGCGTGTGGCCACACCGAAACAGTTCTTAACGGAAGGCGTCCGATGAGTGGTTCGACGACATCCCGTCGCGCAGTGCTCGGGGCGGTGCTGGCAGCCGTCGCCGTGACCGCGAGCGCCTGCGGGAGCCCGCAGGAGGCCGCCAGTGGTGGCCTCACCGTCGGTGTGGTCTATTCGCAGTCCGGCCCGCTCGCCAGCTACGGCGCGCAGTACGCCGAGGGGTTCAAGGCGGGTCTCGCGTACGCGACCGGCGGCACCGGCAAGATCGGCGAGCGGCAGGTGGAGGTCACCTGGATCGACGACGCCGGCGACCCGGTCAAGGCCGTCTCCGCCGCCAAGGACCTGATCGGCAAGGGCGTCAAGGTGCTCGCCGGTTCCACCAGCTCCGGTGTCGCGCTGCAGGTGGCGCCGCTGGCCGCCGAGAACAAGGTGCTCTTCGTGTCCGGCCCGGCCGCCAGCGACGCGGTGACCGGCGCGAACAAGTACACGTTCCGGTCGGGACGGCAGTCGTACCAGGACGTGCTGACCGCCAAGGCGTACCTGGGCGACGGCAAGAAGGTCCTGGTCTTCGCGCCCGACTCGGCGTTCGGCAAGTCCAACGTCGCGGCCGTGCAGAACGTCCTCGGCGGCGCCGGCGCGACCGTCACCGACATCGCCGTACCGGCCACCGCGACCGACTTCACCCCGTTCGCCAACCAGGTCAAGGCCGCCGCACCCGACCTCGTCTTCGTCGCCTGGGCCGGCACCACCGCCGGCGCCATGTGGCAGGCCCTCGACCAGCAGGGCGTGCTCGCCTCCACCAAGGTGGTCACCGGCCTGGACATCCGCGCCTCCTGGGCCGGGTTCGGCGCCGGCGGCACGAAGCTCAACCTGCTCGCGCACTACTTCGACGGCGCCGCCGACAACGCCGCCTACCAGGCGCTGAAGGCCGCGGTCCCGGGCGGCAAGACCGACCTGTTCCACCCCGACGGGTTCGCCGCGGCTCAGATGATCGTGCACGCGCTGCAGGGCAGCCCGGACGACGTGGACAAGATGGTCGGCTCGCTGGAGGGCTACAGCTTCGACTCGGTCAAGGGCAAACTCACGATCCGGGCCGAGGACCACGCCCTTCTCCAGCCGATGTTCCAGGCCAAGCTGTCCGGCAGCGGCGACGCGCTGACCGCCACCCCGTCCGGCACGCTGACCCCCGAGGACGCCGCGCCACCGGCGGCCGCGATGAAGGGCTGAACAGATGCCGGTCGCCCTCGCCGTCGAGAGCGCCACCTGGCGCATCGGCACCGTGCCGATCGTCGACGACGTGTCCCTCGAGCTCGCACCGGACGAGTTCGTCGCCCTGATCGGTCCCAACGGCGCCGGCAAGACGTCCCTGTTCAACCTGATCAGCGGCCTGCGCCGGCCCAGCTCCGGGCGGATCCTGCTGGGCGGCGGCGACGTGACCACGCTCGCTCCGTACCGCCGGGCCCGTCTCGGCCTGGGCCGCACCTTCCAGACATCCGCCGTCTTCGGCTCGCTCACGGTCGCCGAGAACGTCGCCCTGGCGGTGCAGGCACGGCAGGGCGGCGCGATGCGGGCGTGGCGCAAGCGGGCGGACCGCGACATCGCTGCCCGTGCGGACAAGATCCTTCATGACGTACGCCTGACGCAGCGCGCGGCGAGCCTCGCGGGCAGCCTGGCACACGGCGAGAAACGCAAGCTGGAGATCGCCCTGCTGCTCGCCGGTGAACCGCGGGTCCTGCTGCTGGACGAGCCGATGGCCGGCGTCAGCCTCGAGGACGTACCCGCGCTGGTCGAGGTGATCCGCGGGCTGACCGCCGGCACCGGGCGCAGCGTGCTCATGGTCGAGCACCACATGGAGGTGGTGCTCGACCTCGCCGACCGGGTGGCCGTACTGCACCACGGAGCCCTGCTCGCCTGCGACACACCGGCGGCCGTGATGGCCGACCCGTTCGTCCAGGAGGCCTACCTCGGGGAGGACCTGTGAGCGAGATCCTGCGGGTCAGCGGCCTGTCGGTGCGGCTCGGCGGCTCGCACGTGCTGCAGGACGTCACGTTCGGCGTGGCCGCCACCGGCGTCACCGCGCTGCTCGGGCGCAACGGCGCCGGCAAGACCACCACGCTGCGGGCGATCCTGGGCGAGGTGCCGGCCGAGGGCGCGGTCGAGTACGACGGCAGGCCGGTGCTGGGCCGTCCCACCCACCGGCTGATCCGTGACGGGCTCGCCTACGTGCCCGAGGACCGATGCGTGTTCGCCGGGCTGACCGTCGCGGAGAACCTGCGACTGGCCGAACGGGTCAAGAACCCCGACTACGCGCTGGTCCACGAACTGTTCCCGGAGCTGAAGACCCGGGCCGCCCAGCGTGCGGGAACCCTCTCCGGCGGGCAGCAGCAGATGGTCGCCATCGCGCGCGTGCTGCTCAACCCGAACCGGCTGCTGCTGGTCGACGAACCCACCAAGGGCCTCGCACCGGCGGTGGTGACCGCTGTGGCATCGGTGCTCGGGCGGATCGCGGAGCGCGTACCCGTGCTTCTCGTGGAGCAGAACCTGGCGGTGGTCCGCAAGCTCGCCACCGACGCTGTCGTGATCGAATCCGGGCGCGTCGGGTGGCAGGGGCGCGCGACCGGCCTGCTCGGCGACGCCGAGGCCACCAAGTCACTGCTCGGCGTCGGGAGGCACTGACATGTCCACCGTGGTCCTGCTGACCCTCACCGGGCTCGGCCTCGCGGCCCTGTACTTCCTCATCGCCTCCGGGCTGTCGCTCGTGTTCGGACTGGCCGGCGTGCTGAACTTCGCGCACGGCCTGTTCCTGTCCGTCGGCGCGTACGTGACGTGGTGGGCCGCGCCGCACTGGGGCCTGCCCCTGGCCGTGGTCGCCGGCGTCGCCGCGGCCGCCGCCACCGGCGCACTGGTCGAACTCGTGATGATCCGGCCGCTCTACACCCGGCACACCGAGCAGGTGCTGGTCACCGTCGGCCTGTCGCTGGCCGGTGTCGCGCTGCTCCAGTCGATGTTCGGCGCCGACGCGCGGGTGTTCCCCCGGCCGGACTGGGCCTCCGAGGTGACCGGCGTGCTCGGCGCGCAGGTGCCCGACGACCGGTTCCTGCTGATCGGCGCGGCCGTGCTGGTGCTCGTCGCGCTGCTCGCCTTCCTGCGCTTCACCCGGTACGGCCTGGTGATCCGGGCCGGCGTCGAGAACCGGGCCATGGTCAAGGCGCTCGGCATCGACGTGCGCAACGCGTTCACGCTGGTCTTCGCGATCGGCGGGGCCCTCGCCGGGCTCGCCGGGATCCTCGGCGGCATGTACTTCAGCGCGATCTCACCCGGCCAGGGCGCCTCGCTGCTGATCTTCGCGTTCATCGTCGTGGTCATCGGCGGCCTCGGCTCGGTCACCGGCTCGGCGGTCGCCGCCGTCGCGGTCGGCCTGCTCCAGCAGTTCGTGAACTACTACGGCGCGCCCGGCGCCGGCGACATCAGCGTGGTGGCCCTGCTGGCCGTCGTCCTGCTGCTGCGCCCGTCCGGCATCGCCGGGAAGGTGGCAACCGCATGAGGGCGTCGGTGCGGCCGGTCCTGCCGGTCCTGGCCCTGGTCGTGGCGGCGCTGCTGCCGTTCTCCGCGCTGTCCGTGCCCGGCCTGTTCGAAGGGCCGCTGAACTCACCCGGCACCCTGCAACTGCTCGCCGTCTGCCTGGTCTTCGGCGGGCTCGCGCTCGGGTACGACCTGCTGTTCGGGCGCGCCGGGCTGCTCTCGTTCGGCCACGCGCTCTACATCGCGGCCGGTGCGTACGGCGTCAGCATCCTGGTCAGCCACTACGGCTGGGCGCTGTGGAGCGCCGCGCTGGTCACCGTGCTGGCCGCTGCGATGCTGGCCGCGCTGCTCGGCGCGGTGGCGCTGCAGACCTCGGGCATCGCGTTCTCCATGGTCACGCTCGCGTTCGCGCAGGTCGGCCACATCGCGGTGAGCCGCGACCCGGGCGGCCTGACCGGCGGCGAGGAGGGCCTGCCGATGCTCACTGCCGGGCTGCCCAGCGGCCTGGTCGGGGTGATGAACACGGTGAACCTCTACTGGCTGGCGCTCGCGTTCCTGACCGTCGTGGTCATCGTGGTGCACTCGATCGACCGGGCGCCGCTCGGCCGTACGCTGTCGGGCCTGCGCGACGACGAGCGGCGCGTGGCCGTACTCGGGCTGTCGACCTTCCGGTTGAAGCTCGTGGCGTTCGTCGTGGCCGGTGCTCTGGCCGCGCTCGGCGGTGTCACGTACGCCCTGGTCGCCGGCGGCGTCTCACCGCACGTGGCGTCCTCGGAGCTCACCCTCTCGCTGATCGTCATGGCGGTGCTCGGCGGCGCAGGCACCCGGTGGGGCGCGCTGCTCGGCGGTGTCCTCTACGCCTACCTGGACCAGCGCCTGGCCCGCCTCGGCGGGTCGCTGCCCGGCCCGCTCGGCGAGCCGCTGTTCCTGCTCGGCACGCTGTTCATCCTGGCCGTCTACTTCCTGCCGGGCGGTCTGGCCGGTCTGGGCAGCCGATGGGAGCCGGTGCGGCGCGCGCTCCGTCCGGCCACCACATTGGACCGTAACGGCGAGGCTCAGGCGGTTCGCCAGGGGTGATACTCAGCTGGTGGTGCGCAGACTTCTGCTCCTGACCCTGATCATGGTCGCGGTGGCGCCGTCCGGCGTCGCCGTGGCCGCCGGATCCGCGCCGGCCGGCGCCGCGGGCCTGTTGCCGTTCCCGAGCGACCGGTTCACGGTCCGGGACCGCACCAGCCCCACCGGGCTGCGTGTGCGTTTCGAGGCGGGCGCGCTGCCGGCGAACGTGGCCGGCAAGCACATCGACCCCGCCGAGTGGAACCGGCAGGACGGCTTCAGCCCCGGCACCCCGATCCTGGCCCACGTGCCCGGCCTCGACCCGGTGGCCACCGGCATCCCGCCGGTCACCGACATCGGCCGGTCCCTGGCACCCGGCTCACCGATCCTGCTGATCAACACGCGCACCGGCGAGCGCACGCCGTACTGGGCGGAGCTCGACGCGCACGCCACCGAGAACCGGCTGCTCATCATCCGGCCGGCGGTGGCGCTGCGCGAGGCCACCCGCTACCGCGTCGTGCTGCGCGGGATGCGCGACAGCGGCGGCGCGCTGATCCGGCCGTACCTGTTCCGGACCTGGGAGTTCACCGTCGCGAGCGCGAAGAGTCTCACCGGCCGGGTCCTGCGGATGCGCGACGACGCGTTCGCCGCGCTCGGCCGGTCCGCGCCGGGCTTCACGGTCAGCCAGGTCACCGACTACACCCCCGCGCAGGATCCGCGCATCGCCCGGCAGGTCCGCGGCACGGTCACGGTGCCGAGCTACCTGACCGGCACCGGCGGCCCCGGCTCCCGCCTGAACTACGCGCAGCCGGTCACCGCGAACTCGCTGCCGGCCGGCTCCGGCACCGCGCTGAACGCCGAGTTCGTCTGCAACATCCCGCGCAGCGCGAGCGCCGCCACCCCGGCACACCTCTCGCTGTACGGTCACGGCCTGCTCGGCTCGCCCACCGAGGTCAACGCCGGCAACGTGAAGCAGATGTCGCAGGACCACACGTTCATGTTCTGCGCCACCAGCTGGATCGGGCTGTCCAACGGCGACATCCCGTTCGTCGTGCAGACCTGGAGCGACCTGAGCACGTTCCCGGCCGTACCGGACCGGCTGCAGCAGAGCTTCCTGAACTTCCTGTTCCTCGGCCGGGCCATGATCGCGCGCGGCGGCTTCGCGTCCCACCCCGCCTTCCAGGACGCGGCCGGCCGCAGCCTGCTCGACCGCGCCGGCGGCCTGCACTACGACGGCAACAGCCAGGGCGGCATCAACGGCGGCGCCCTCACCGCCATCGCGCAGGACTGGACCCGCTCGGTCCTCGGCGTACCCGCGATGAACTACAGCACCCTGCTGCAGCGCAGCGTCGACTTCGCCCCGTTCCAGCAGCTCATGAACCAGTCCTACCCCGACAAGACCGACCAGCAGCTGATCCTGGCCCTGATCCAGATGCTGTGGGACCGCGGCGAGGCCAACGGGTACGCCCAGCACCTCACCTCCCACCCGCTGCCGCACACCCCCGCACACCAGGTCCTGATGCACGTGGCCTTCGGCGACCACCAGGTCTCCCCCGCCGCCGCCCAGGTACAGGCCCGCACCATCGGCGCCCGCATCCACCAGCCCGCCCTGGCCCCCGGCTGGTCCGACGAGGTGGTCCCGTTCTGGGGCATCAAGCCCATCCGCCACTACCCGCACCGGGGCTCCGCCTTCGTGATGTGGAACAGCGGCCAGACCTTCTCCCCACCACCCACCAACCTGGCCCCGGCGGGCCCGGAGTACGGCCCGGACTCCCACGAGTTCCCCCGCGCCCAGCCGGGCGCCCAGCAACAGAAGGCCACCTTCCTACTCACCGGCAAGGTCATCGACGTCTGCGAGGACGCCCCCTGCCCCTGACCTACGTTGTACGCACGTGCCGGTGCCCGATGTCCGGGTAGGCGGGTGGTGCGGCCGGCAGCAGGTCACGCAACGCATAGCCGCACCTGACCGCCACCCGGCAGGACGCCTGATTGGCGACCGCGTGGCACAGGTCCAGATGGGTGAGCGGGACTATGTCCTGCGCCCCCAGAGCCCATTGCGACACGGTCTCCAGCGCGCGAGCGGCGACGCCCTGTCCCCGGGCATGACCCGCCGTCCAGTAGCCAACCTCCGCCGAGCCCGCGGTTCCGACCGTCACCGCCACGAGCCCGCGCGGCGAACGGTCGTCGGTGTCGGCGACCACCGCGAAACTGAACCGTGTCGCGGTGGCCCAGCCGGTGGCCTGCCGGTCGAGCCAATGACGGGCCTGGGCCTCGTCGGTCAGTGAGGTGTTCAGCCAGCGGCGCAGCTCCGGATCCCGGTGCGCCGCGACCAGGGCCGGCAGGTCGTCGGACCGCCACGGCCGCATCAGCAAGGCGGACACGGACCCCGCACCCGGCACCTGCAGGACGATCGTCATAGCCCGGCATTCTGCGTAACCCACGCCACCCGGATCAGGGTGTCAGGGTGTCGCGGGCCTCCATGAGGGCGAACCCGAGCAGGTTGAGGCCCTGCCAGCGCTCCGGGTCGGCGGCTGCCGGGTCGTCGCGGGTCAGGCCGATGCCCCAGACGCGGTCCAGGGGGCTGGCCTCGACGAGGACGCGCTGCCCGGTGCCGAGCAGGTAGGCGCGCAGGCGTCGTCCTGGCCGAACTTGGCCAGGTTGCCTGCCACCACGATTGCGAATCGGTGTTCGTCCCACACCCGCTGGTCGAACCCCGCGACCTTGCCGCCGAGAGCCTTGGCCGCATGCGGGTGCGGCGCCGCGAGGATGCGCTCGGCGATCGCGTCGTCGCCGAACAGCCGCGCCTTGCGCCACATCATGTAGTGCTCAGCGGTGGCGAACTCCCGCCCGTCGGCCGCGAACGGGGCCGGCCACCACTGGCTCAGGCAGCCGGCGCCGACGCTGCCGTCGCGTTCCGGCTGGTGGCCCCAGAAGAAGAGGAACTTGGCACGCTCTCCCCGCGCCCGCGCCCGCGCCGCGGTGAGATCGGCGGCGCTCCGGATCGATGACTGCATGGGCGTCAGTCTGACCGATCGCGGGGAACGGTGCGCAACGTGCAACTACTTTGGGTGAGGTTGAGCATTGCTCAAAACGGGCGGACACGCATCACTGCGACAGAACCGCAACCGCCTCCACCTCGGTCTGAGCGATCATGGGCGGCGTCGGCCGGATGCACCCTAATCCCTACTGACTTTGGGGGATATTCCAGGGGAAACGCTATTTGGAATTACGCTCAGTGTTTATCACGATCAGGTAACGGGGTGGCGGGCGAGTAAGCGGTCAACTTAGCGTCGGGTCTCGACGAAAGGAGTGGTTATGGTGAATGCCATCGCCTCATTCGGGGACCGTATTCTGTCGCTCGTCATTCCGCAGAGCGAGGTCCGCGCGGATGACACCTGTACCTGGAAGCGCCGCTGCAAGCGGTGTGCCCTCTACACCGGGGCGCGCTGGGAGCGGCAGCTCTGCTGCACCAGCCAGGACGGGTCGTACTGCAACCCGTGGGAGGACTACACGGGCTGCATCAACCTCGCTACCTGCTGATATCCGGCTCTGAAGCGGGGGCGCTGCGGTCCTGCCGGAATCGGGACCGCAGCGCTGGAGGAGCCGTGTAATGCTGCAGGTCACTCTGGCTTTCATAGTTGCGGGAGTGTTTCTCGCCGCGGTCGCCGGCAAGGCCCGGCACCGGTCCGCGCTGGGCGACGTCGCGGACGTGGCGAGACAGTTGAATCTCCCGGACACCATTTCTCGGCACGCCGGAAAATTGCTTCTGGCGGGCGAGTTCTGTGCCGCTGTTCTTATTGTCGTTCCGCCGTTCTCACCGTTGGGCGCGGCCCTTGCCGTGGTGCTGCTCGCCGGCATGGCGTGGGGGATCCAGCGCATTCGTACGGCGGGTACCGGCGCGACCTGCCGGTGCTTCGGCGGCAGCGCGACGGAATTGCGTGCGCGTCACGTCGTACGCAATCTGGCTCTTGCCCTTGCCGCAACGGCCGTGCTCGCGCTGCGGCTCGCGCAAGGCCCGCCCCACCTCGCGTTTCCGCAGTGGGCGCTGGCGTTCGCTGCCGCGTCGGTGGCGACGCTCGCTGTCGTCCACCTCGACGATCTGATCTTCCTGTTCGGTCCCTCGAAGGTCCCGCAAAGACCCGTACCCAAGGGCAGTGATTCATGAGCATCGCCATCGTGCTTTCCCTGGCGGCACTGGCCGTCGCCCTCGTCGGCCTCGCGGTCGCGTTCGCCACCGCGGCCCGGCTGCGCACCGCGATCGAGAGTGGCGGACTGGCGGGCATGAAAGCGCCGCAGCCGCAACTTCCCACGGCCGACTCGGTGATCGGTGACTTCGAGATCGAGACGCTCGACGGCCGCACGATCTCGCAGCGCGACCTCCACGTCGACCAGCAGCTGATCGGCTTCTTCTCGGTCGGGTGCGCGCCCTGCAGCGAGGACCTGCCCAACTTCCTGGCCCTCGAGGACAAGGTCGTCGGCGACCTGCCCAAGCCGATCGCCGTGATCAACGGTGAGCCGGACGAGGCCCGCGAGTACGCCAAGGCCTTCCCGGACGCGTTCGCCGTGGTCATCGAGCCCGACTCGGAGGCGGCCGGCACGCTCTCCGCCGCCGTCGGGGTCAAGGCGTTCCCGACCTATCTGCTCGCCGAGCACGGCCGGGTCGGCATGTCCGCCGTCCGGATCAAGGGCATCGCCGCGTGACGACGGCACTGTGGGCGGCGTCGATCGGCGCCGCCCTCGTGCTGGTGGGACTCCGCACCACCCTGCTGGCCGCCACCGTGAGCGGGCAGAGCATGCAGCCGACGCTCGCGCCCGGCGACCGCATCCTGGTGCTGCGCCGCTGGCTGGCCCGCCGCCCGCGCCGCGACGACGTCGTGGTGGTCCGGATGGCCGTGCCGACCCGCGCCGGCATGGCCCGCCGGCTCATGGTGAAGCGGATCGGCGGCGCGCACGGCGACCGGCCGGTCTTCTTCGACCAGATGCTGCTGCTCGGCCCGCGCGAGATCTTCGTGGTCGGCGACAACCCCGAGCAGAGCTTCGACTCCCGCGACTTCGGCACGCTGACGCTCGACGACGTGGTGGGCACCATGCTCTGCCGGCTGCCGCGAGGCTCGCATGCGGCTGGGTGACGCCGCCCGCGGCTTCCGCCTGGTCTGGCGCGCCGCGCCCTGGCCGAGCACGCTGGTCGCCGTCATCGCGATCGGGTCGGCCCTGGTGCCGGTGGCCGCCGCGTGGTGCATGCGGGTGCTGTTCGACCTGCTCGCCGAACCCGGCCCGCGGCCGCTCGCCGACTTCCTGCTCCCGATCGCCGGGGTGGCGGTCTGCGCGCTGAGCGACGCGGGCCTCGGCGCGGTCCAGCAGCTCTGTTCGCTGCAGATCGTGCGGCGGGTCCGCGAGTACACCCAGGACCAGCTGTTCGCCGCGGTCGACGCGGTGCCCTGGCTCGACCAGCTGGAACGTCCCGGCTTCCAGGACGGCCTGAAGCTCGCCGAACAGGCCGCCGACCGCGCGTCGCGACAGCTTCTCACCGGCGGCATCACGCTGGTCCGCAGCACCCTGCAGGGCGCGGGCTGGCTGTTCAGCGCGTACCTTCTCTGGCCCCCGATGGTCCTGCTCCTGGCCCTGGTCACGATCCCGTTCGTGTGGGTCGGCCACCGGCAGGCCAAACGGCAGGCGGCGCTCGACGAGGAACTCGTGCCGACCGGGCGGCGGCGGCACTTCTTCCGCAGCCTGCTGATCGACCCGCGCGCGGCCAAGGAGACCAGGCTGTTCCAGCTCGGTGGTTTCCTGCGCCAACGGGTACGCGAGATCCTGCGCGCCGAGGGCCACGCCGAGATCTCGGTCGCCCGGATCGTGGCCCGGGCTGACGTGGTGCTCGCCGCGGTCAGCGCCGGGTGTGCCGCGCTGGCGACGCTCGCCTTCGTCAACACCGCGATGTCACGCGGCCTGTCGGTCGGCGACTTCTCGCTGTTCCTGGCTGCGGCGGCCGGCACGCAGATCGCGATCACGGCGGCGGCCGCGCACTACACGGAGGTGGCGTCGGCGGTCCTGCTGATGCGGCATTACTTCGCCTTCCTCGGTCCGGATCCCCTTCCAGCCTCGTTCGATTTGAGCCGAAATATCATGATCAGCGGCGGCATCGAGTTGCGTGACGTCTGGTTCCGTTACGCCGACGACGGACCGTGGGTGCTCTCCGGCGTCAGCCTGGTCATCCCGCCCGGCACGAAGGCCGGGCTGGCCGGCCGCAACGGCGCCGGCAAGAGCACCCTGGTCAAGCTGCTCTGCCGCCTCTACGAGCCGACCCGCGGCACGATCCTGTTCGACGGCGTGGACGCGCGCGAACTCCCCCCGGCCGAGATCCGCCGCCGGATCACCGCCGTCTTCCAGGACTTCATGAGCTACGACCTGACCGTCGCCGAGAACATCGCGATCGGCGACATCTCGCGGCGCGACGACCGGGACGCGCTGCGCCGGGCCGCCGAGATGGCCGGGCTCGGCCCCGAGATCGAGGCGCTGCCCGGCGGTTACGACACCCTGCTCAGCAAGACGTTCATGCCCGAGGACGAGGGGTCAGCGGTCAGCCTGCTCTCCGGCGGGCAGTGGCAGCGGCTGGCGATCGCCCGCGCCCTGCTGCGCGAGGACGCCGCGGTGGCCATCCTGGACGAGCCCAACTCGGGGCTGGACGCGATCGCCCAGCATCGCCTGCGGGAGACGATCCACTCGGTCGGCGCGAACAAGACGATGATCCTGATCTCGCACCATCTCGGTTCGCTTCGCGACCTCGACAAGATCTTCGTCCTGGACGGGGGCAAGCTGACCGAGCAGGGCACGCACGAGACTTTGGTCCAGAAGGGCCAGGTGTACGCGACGCTGTTCGCGCTGCAGGCCTCGGCGTACACCGGACTTTAGTACGGCCCGGATCTCCTACTCCGCTCCGATGAGCCCGGCCTTTTTCATCGGGACCATCGAGGCATGAAGATTTTCCTGATCCGGGCCGGGCTCCTGGGACTGGCCGCCGTCCCGGTGGTGGCCGGCAGCCTGCGCCTCTCGGAGATGTCCGGCGGCGCGGCGGTCCTGCCGGACGGCGACCGGGTCATGTCGTCACCGATCGCGCTGGTGACGCACATCGTCACGGTGACGGTCTTCGGGGTGCTGGGTGCGTTCCAGTTCGGGGGGCGGCATCGCTGTCATCGGTACACCGGGCGGGTTCTGGTGCCGTGCGGGTTGCTCGCGGCGTGGAGCGGGCTGTGGCTCACGGTGTTCCTGCCGCGCACTTCGCTGGACAGCGACGTTCTTCTCACCGCCCGCTTCCTGGTGGCTGGCTGGATGACGGTCGCGCTGGTCCTCGGCTTCGTTAGAGTGCTGCGGCGAGACTTCAAGGGGCACCGGGCATGGATGATCCGGGGTTATGCGATCGGGATGGGTGCGGGGACGCAGGCGTTCACGGCGGTCTTCAGCTCGGGCACCGCTTCGGGCCGGGCCGCCACGATGATCGCGGCGTGGCTGATCAACGTCGCGATCGCCGAGCTGATCATCCGCCGGGCTTCGCAGCGGAGGTCAGTACAGCGCCCTCGCGTGCAGTTTCGTGACCGCTCGGCGGGCGGCCTCGATCGCTCCGTGTTGCCAGGCGTCCATGTTGCTCAGCCAATCTCCGGCGAACAGGACGCGGCCCGCCGGGTCGACCAGCGGCTTGAAGATCGGCGACTGGGGTGAGTCGGTGCGGACGTGCCAGGCGGATTCCAGGTGCGGGACCCTGCTCCAGGCGACCGAGAACGAGGAGTCGAGCTCGGTGCGGTACTTCGCGCCGTAGATGCGCTCGCCCAGGGCCACGGCCGTGGACTCGCGTTCGGCCGGGGGCATCGCCGCGTAGCGCTCGGCGACGTCGGCGAAGTGGTAGTAGCCGATCAGGACGCCTCGGGTGCCGTGGTAGCCGTACGACGGGTGCCAGACGGTGAACAGCTCGGAGTCGGTCGTGGTGATGCCGCCGTAGACGCGGTGGTCGGTCTCCCACCAGCGGGACCGGTACTCCAGTCCGATCTTCCCGGCGGAGAACGGCTGGATGGCCGACAGTGCGGCGGTCACGTCGGCGCCCAGGTTGTGGGTGAGGCCGGTGAGCAGGTGTGGTGGCATCGCGGCGATCGCGTAGTCGGTGGTCAGGCTGCGGCTGCGGCCGGCCGCGTCGGTGTAGACGACGGTGACGCCGGTCGAGGTTTGGGTGAGCGAGGTGACCCGGCAGCCCAGCTTGATCTTCTGCGGGCCGATCGCGCGGGTCAGCGCCCGCGGCAGCATGTCCATGCCACCGACCGGCTGGAACATCAGCATCGCCTGGTCGAACTCGAACTCGAAGGAGAAGTGCCGCCCGACGCCGGAGGCGAACACCTCGGACACCGTCGGCACGCCGCCCAGCACCTCACCGGGGACGCCTGCCTCGCCGGGCCAGGTCGTGAAGCCGCGGCGGCTCGACCCCGTGTACTTCAGATTGTCGCCGAGCGCGCCGAAGTCGGTGAGGAACTCCGTCAGCCGCTCACGGTCCTCGGCGGTGAGTTCGGCGTCGAGGGCGCCCTGGTTGGTGGCCTTGGCCAGCAGCTCGCTCACGTAGCCGTACGTGTCGGCCTTGGCGGTGCGGAACCGCACCGGCTTCCCGGGCGGCATCGAGCTGTGGTGGATGTAGGCGTCCGCGTTGCTGTTCGTGAAGACCTCGATGGGTACGCCCAACTCGCGGCAGTAGTCGAGGGTCACCATCCACTGGGCGATCCGGGCCGCTCCGGCGTTCATGTACTGGCCCCTGCTGAACCGGGCCCGCTGGTGGAAGCCGTTCAGCTCGGTGAGCTGGTCGCCGCCGCGGATCGTCAGGTTGCGCCCACCGGGGCGGTCGCGCGGTTCCAGGACGGTGACGCGGTACCCGGCCTTGCCCAGCTCGTACGCGCTCACCAGGCCCGCGACACCGGCGCCGAGCACGACGACCGAACCGGCGGTGCGGCCCTTGAGGTGGTAGTCCGAGGCCTTCGGCGGCTCGAAGTCCGGTGCGGCCACGGCGGCGGGCGCCAGTCCCAGCGCGCCCATGGTGGCGAACATCGTCCCGGCGCCACCGGTGACGCCGACCGCGCGCAGGAAGTCACGCCGGCTCAGCATGCTCATATCCCGGGAAGATATCTCTCCCGGTCGATTCAGGCGACCATCGCCCTGATCAGGTCGGTGAACACCTCCCGCAGCTCCTGCTCGCCGGCCGAGGCCAGGGGCTCGACACCGATCGTGTTGCGCAACAGCACGATGCCCAGCGCCGTGGCGAGCACCACCTGCCCGCGCAGCAGCGCGGCCTCGTCCGGCTCGGCAGCGCCCGCCAGCTTCCTGCTTATCGCCCGCAGCACCGACCGGCGCAGTTCGTCGATCCGCGCGTCTCCCGACGAACGGACGAGTAGGAGGAGTGCGTCGTGTGTCCGGCCGTCACCGGAGGCCCCGGCGAGGCGGCGGGCCATCACCTCGGCGATGTCGCGGTGCTCGACCTGCTCGGTGGCGCGGTCGACGTCGGTGACGGCCATGCCCAGGCAGGCCTCGAACAGGCCCTCTTTCGAGGTGAAGTAGCGGTTGATCAGCGCGACGTTGACGCCGGCCTCGTCGGCGATGTCCCGCACCGTTGTGGCGGCATAGCCGTGTCGCGCGAACCGGGCGCGGGCCACGTCGAGCAGGGCCTGGCGGGTCTGCGCGGCGTTACGCCGGCGGGGCTGGTCGGTCACGCTCCGATTCTAGCTGTGATGTAAGCAACCGTTTACTTGGGCCGATCCTGGCCGATACTAAGTCAGCAATCGTTTACTTCGAGCCTCGGGGATCTCTGTGTCAACTCAGCACAAGCCGGCCGGTGGCACCTCGGTGGTGCTCTACCTGGCACTCGGCGGCCTGGCCTTCGCGGTGCTCCAGTCGCTGGTGTCACCCGCTCTGTCCACCATCGGCCACGACCTGAACGTGTCGACCGCCGACGTCAGCTGGATCGTCACCGCGTACCTGTTGTCCGCCTCGGTCCTGACGCCCATCCTCGGGCGGCTCGGCGACATGGCCGGCAAACGGCGCGTACTGATCGGTGTGCTCGCCGTCCTCGCGGCCGGAACGGTCGTCTCCGCCCTGGCGACGAACCTGACCGTGCTGATCGCCGGCCGGGTGCTGCAGGGCGCCGCGGGCGCGATCATGCCGCTGTCGATCGGCATCATCCGCGACGAGCTGCCCCGCGAGCGTGTCGCCACCACGGTCGGCCTGATCTCGGCCATCTTCGGTGTCGGCGCCGGTATCGGCATCGTCGCGGCCGGCCCGATCGTCGAACACCTCTCCTGGCACTGGCTGTTCTGGTTGCCGCTCGCGCTGGTTCTCATCGCTCTCGCCGGCGCGATTTTCGGGATGAAAGAATCACCCATTCGTACGCCGGGCAAGCTCGACGTCCTCGGGGCCACCATCCTTTCGGTGTCGCTGGTGGCACTGCTGCTGGCGATCAGCAAGGGCCAGGCGTGGGGCTGGTCCGAGCCGAAGACGCTCGGCCTGCTCGCCGCCGGTGTGGCCGGAGCCGTCGCGTTCGTCCTGGTCGAGCTGCGGGTCAAGGAGCCGCTGATCGACATGAAGCTGATGCGGATCCGCGGCGTGTGGGCCACCGACCTGGTCGCCCTGATGCTGGGCTTCGCGATGTTCGGCACGTTCCTGCTGGTGCCGACGCTGCTCCAGCTCCCGGCCGCCACCGGGTACGGCTTCGGCAAGTCGGTGTCGCAGGCGGGCCTGTTCCTGCTGCCCACCGTCGCGATGATGGTGGTCTGCGGACCGCTCGCCGGCATCCTCAACCGCCGGTACGGCCCGAAGGTCCCGCTGTTCCTCGGATCCGTGCTGGTCATCGCCGCGTTCGCGCTGCCCGCCGTCGCGCACGGCCAGATCTGGCAGGTGCTCGCCTCCGGCATCCTCACCGGCGCCGGCATCGGCTTCGCCTTCGCGGCGATGTCCAACGCCATCATCGAGAGCGTCCCGGCGAAGCAGACCGGCGAGGCCACCAGCGTCAACGCCATCGCCCGGACCATCGGCAGCAGCATCGGCACGGCGGTCGTCGCGGCCGTGATCACGTCCAACTCCACCCCGCAGGGCCTGCCCACCGACGCCGCCTTCAACGACGGCTTCTGGGTCTGCGCCGGGGTGGCGGTCCTGGCCGTGGTCGCGTCACTGGCGCTGCCGTCGGCACACCGCCGTCACGAGCAGGCGGTCGAGGCGGGCGTCGGCGACCTGCCGCCGGAGCCGGAGGAACTGCACCTCGTGCACCGCTGATTCCTCACCCTTCGGCGGCGGCCAGCTCCGCGATCCGGGTCCAGGCCGGGGACGAGACGGCGGCGGTCGCGGCGGCCAGGCGCGTGATGGCGGGGTCCGGCAGCGGGCCGGACTCCACATCCGAGCCTCGGGCGGCGTACCAGTCGCGGGTCCGGGCGGCCAGGCCGGGCAGCCGCGGGTCGTCGGGTGACCAGTCGAAGGCCGCGTCGTAGTCGGCGTAGAGGACGCGGAACGCGGGGTCGGCGATCGCGGCGAGCTTGTCGGTGATCCAGGCGGCCGCCTGGGCGGGTGCCACGGCCTGGAGCAGGATCCAGAGCTCACGTTCCATTCCGACGGTGCGCTCGCTGATGCCCAGGTCGCGGAGCTGGTCCAGGTAGCCGGCCACCTCGGCGGAGACGAACAGGCGGTCGCCGCCCCGCAGCGCGGCTATCCGCTCGCGGGTCTGTTCGATCTCCGCCAGGCGGGCCCGCAGCGCGCTGTCGATCTCGTCGATCGCGGTGGCGAACTGCTCCGGGCCCGCCGCGAGCAGGGACCTGACGCGGGCCAGGGGAACACCCGCCTGGACCAGGGTACGGATCTTCACGAGCCGGGTGGCGTGCGCGGCGTTGTAGCGGCGATAGCCCGAGGCGTCCCGCGGCGGCTCGGGCAGCAGGCCACGATCGTGGTAGACGCGGACGGCCTTGACGGTCACCCCCGCGTACGAGGCGAGCTGGCCGATGGTCAGCAGGTGCCGACCCCCGGCCGTCGACTCGGTCATGGTTCGCATGGTGTCAGACGCGGCGGGTCATGCGGCCACCGGCGCAGCGGTACGCGGCACCTCCGTGGTACGACACCAGATAGTGCGACGGAACGGCGTCGAGCGGCAGCGCCTCCGGGGCGAACAGGTCCTTGCCGACCGGCACGTACCGGGTCGGCGGCGAGGAGAACGAGCCACCCACGAAACCGGTGAAGATCCGCTCCTGGGAGGCGTCCGCCGGCTCGTAGAACACCCGCTCCTCCAGGGCGTCGCCATCGACCCGGACCTCGACGCGGAGCTGGTTGGAGCGGTAGGTGCCCGCGTACGGCCGGAGGTCGGCGGGCGTGCGCTCGTAGGACGGCGTGGCGACCCCACCGGCGAGTTCGTGGAGCAGCTCGTCGTGCAGCTCCAGGGCACGGGGATCGTTGCCGTAGGCGGCGAGCACCAGGTCGTCGTCGGGCATCACCGCCAGGACGGCGACGCCGCCCGGTGACGCTCCGGACATGGTCAGGACGGTCCGCCCGTTGAGGGTCCGGACCAGCCAGCCCAGGCCGACGGGTGACGCGTTCGGCGTACCCAAGTCGTATTTGACGGAGCGCATGAGCGCGACCGGCGCAGAGGGATCGAGATGCAGGCGGCCGAAAGCCAGCAGATCGGTGACCGTGCCGATCGGTGTCGCGCCCGCCGGCCCCCACGTCTCCGGCAGCATGAACATGCTGGTCGGCCGCACCTCGCCGGTCGCGGGATCGGGAAAGTGACCGATCGCCGTGGGTCGCAGAAGGGCCTCCGCGGCCGAGGTGCACGAATTGGTCATGCCGGCACCGGTGAAGAGATTCACGAGCAGATCAGCGTACGGAAGACCGGTCACGACCTCGAGAAGGCGACCGGCGACGATCATGCCGCCGTTGGAGTAACTGACGTACTCCCCGGGCTCGAAGAGCATGCCGCACTCGCGGCCCAGACGATCGACGTAGGTCGCGAGGGCCCCGGGTCCGCAGGCGTCCGGGAAGAACAGGTCGGCGTCGATCCCACTGGTGTGCGTGAGCAGGTGCTCCACCCGGATCTCACCGGAGAGCCGGAACTCGGGCAGCAGGTCCACGACCCGCGCGTTCAGGTCGATGCCGTGCCGCAGCACCAACGTGGTCGTCATGATCTTGGTGATGGACCCGAAGAGGAAACCGGTGTCGGGGCGCATCGGCGCACCGGTGGTGATGTTGGCCAGGCCGTGCGCGACGACGGACTGTTCCCCGGCGCGGTGGAGACCGGCGACGAACCCGGGAACCCCGGTCGTCTCACAGAAGGCGGCAACTCGCTGAGCGATGTCGTTCATGCCGTCGATCGTCAAACCCTGCCCCTGGGGCAAGGTCAAGCCCTCCTAGGCTGGAAACCATGAGCAGAATTCTGGTGACCGGGTCCACGGACGGCCTCGGCCGGGCGGCGGCGGACTCGCTGCTCACCCTCGGCCACGACGTGGTGGTGCACGCCCGCAACCCTTCGCGCGCGACGGCGCTCGACCCGCTCGCCGACCGCGGCGCCCGCGTCGTGGTGGCCGACTTCGCCCGGCGCGACGAGGTCGAGCACCTCGCCGCGGAACTTCCCGAACCGTTCGACGCCGTCATCCACAACGCCGGCGTCTACACCGGCCCGGACATCATGCCGGTGAACGTGATCGCCCCGTACCTGCTCACCGCCCTGATGCCGCTCCCCCAGCGACTGGTCTATCTGAGCAGCGGCTCGCACTACAGCGGCCGGCCGAAACCGTCCGGCGTCGTGGGCTCCTATGCCGACAGCAAGCTCTTCGTGACCACGCTCGCGGCGGCGGTGGCCCGGCTCTACCCCGACGTGCTGAGCAACGCCGTGGACCCGGGCTGGGTGCCGACGAAGATGGGCGGGCCGGGCGCACCGGACGATCTCGAACTCGGCCACCGGACACAGGAGTGGCTGGTGACGAGTGAGGAGCCGCGGGCGCTGGTCAGCGGCGCGTACTGGTACCACCAGCAGATGCGGGCACCCCACGAGGCGGTCAACGACGAGGAGTTCCAGGAGCGTTTGCTGCGAACCCTGGCCGAGGAGACCGGCGTATCGCTGCCGTGAACACGCTGCCGGGCGCGGCCTGCGGGAGGCCACGCCCGGCAGGTTCACTCGTCAGACGGGGCGGGCGTGGAAGTACTCAGAAAGGGAGTTGGCGCAGTCCGCCAGGCGGATGCGGACGTCGCCCACCGAATACGGGCTCAGCCGCAGGCAGGACGGGCCCCACGGTGTCTCGTTGGCCAGCACCTGGGAGCCCGGCGCCCCGCCCTCCCAGGTCCACACCTGGCGCCCGTCCGTCGCGTTGCAGGCCAGTAGGAGGACGTCCAGCGAGCCCCAGACCGCGTGCACGCACAGTCCTTCGCTCTGTTTGCTGAAGATGATGGAGCCGTCGTCGCGCACTGTCATGTTCCAGCGGGCGGCCGTGGTGCCGCACGAGCCCTGGCGGATGTAGTTGGCTATGCCGGTCGAGACCATGCACCGGTTGGTGCCGTCGTTGACGATCTCGACTCGCAGGACGGTGTCGGCCTGTGCCGGGCCGGCCACGGCCACCGCGCCGCCGACGGCCATGACCATGCTCGCGAGCACGGCTGCCATTCTGCGGAATCTCATCTCGTTCCCCGCTTTCGTTGTAGGTTCAAGCACCCTCCACCGGCGGCGGCGCGGCGGGACAGCATCCCGGACGAATCCGGATGCGGCGACAGGTGTCCTGATGCGGACATTCGCCGAGGTCGGAACTCCGTACCCTCGGGCGCATGTCTCTCGAGGCGCCGCCCGACATCGGTGCGGCGGGAAGCGTCGACGATGTGGTCGACGGGTTGCGGCGGTTGAAGATCTGGGCGGGTGACCCGTCGTACGAAGCGATCAAGGAGCGGGTCAACGCGGCCCTGCCGCGGCCCGAGCTGGTCGGCAAGAACACCGTGGCGGACTGTTTCCGGCCCGGGCGGCGGCGGCTCAATCCGGAGCTGGTCGTGGCGATCGTGCGGGCGCTGCACGCGGACGTCGGGTACGCCGCGCAGTGGCGCCAGACGCTCCGGGTGATCGCAGGGCAGGCCGACGCGGCCACGCAGGTACGCGTCCAGGACGGCTTGCCGCAGGACCTGCCCGGGTTCACCGGCCGCGCCGCCGAGTTGGGCCGGCTGCGCGCGGATCTGCGACGCGGTGCCGCCGACGGTGCCCCGGTGGTGATCTCCGCGATCGCCGGGATGGCCGGTGTGGGCAAGACACGGCTCGCGGTACGCGCCGCCCACCTGCTCGACCGGGAGCAGTCGTTCGACCGGATCCTGTTCGTGAACCTGCGCGGCTTCCACCCGGACCCGGCACAGCCGCCGGCGCAGCCCGCCGCCGTGCTCGACGGCTTCCTGCGCCTGCTCGGCGTGCCCGGCCAGCGGATACCGCACGGCCTGCGGGCCCGCGCCGCCGCCTTCCGCGAGCACCTCGCGGGCACCCGTACGCTCATCGTGCTGGACAACGCGGCGGACGCCGACCAGGTCCGGCCGCTGCTGCCCGGCACGGCCGGGTGCCCGGTCCTCGTGACCAGCCGGCGTGACCTGCGCGGACTCCACGGCGCGCGGCATCTCACCGTCGGCGTCTTCGGCCCGGACGAGGCGGCGGAGCTGCTCGCCCGCGCCGCGCCCGGCGTACCCATGGGTGGTGATCCTGATGCCCTCGGCCGGATAGCGGCCCGGTGTGGCCGCCTGCCGCTGGCGCTCGGGCTGGTCGCGGCGCACCTCCGCGACCGTCCGGGATGGACGCTGACCGACCACGCCGACCGGCTCGACGAACGGCACCGCGACCGGCATCTGGATCCGGGCGTGCATCTCGCGCTGGATCTGTCCTACCAGCGGCTGGCGGACGGGTCGCGGCGCCTGCTGCGGCTGGTGGGGCTGCATCCCGGGCAGGACTTCGACGCTCACGCCGCCGCCGCGCTGACCGGTGCCGGAGTGGCACGCGCCCGGGACACGCTGCGTGACCTGACGCGCGATCACCTGGTCCAGCAGGTGGGCCCGGACCGCTGGACGCTGCACGACCTGGTCCGCGCGCACGCCGGGCTGCGTGCCGCCGACGAGGAGCCGCCGGCCGGGCGGCGCGCCGCGCTGGGGCGCCTCTTCGACTTCTATCTCGCGACGGCCGCCGCAGCGGTGAACCTGCTGTATCCCGCGGAGTCCGACCGGCTGCCCCGGCTGCCCTCCCCCGGTACCCCGCTGCCGGACACCGCCACGCCGGAAGCCGCCCGCGCGTGGCTTGATCTGGAGCACTCCACGCTGCTCGGCGTCTCCGGGTACACCGCCGGCAACGGGCTACCGGCGCACACGGTGAACCTGTCCAGGATCATGTTCCGGCACCTCTCCGGCGGGCACCTGACCGATTCGCTGGCGATACACGGCAACGCCGTCCGCGCCGCCCGCCGCGCCGGTGACCCGGCCGGGGAGGCACGCGCTCTCGAGTGCCTGGGTGTCAGCGCCATGCGGCAGGGCCGGCTCGGTGAGGCCGCCGAGCACATCGGGCGGGCGATCGAGCTGTACCGGCGGTGCGGCGATCGGACGGGTGAGGCGGTGGCGCTCAACGCGCTCGCCGAGGCCGAGGTCCGGATGGACCGCTTCGCCACGGCCGCGGTCCGCCTGCGCCGGGCGCTGCGTTACTTCCGCGGCACCGGGCGGCGTCTCGACGAGGCCAACGTGCTGGACAGTCTCGGCAAGCTCTACCTGCGCAAGGGCGACACCGCACGGGCCGCCCCGCACTACCTGCGAGCTTTGGCGATCTTTCGGGAGATCGACGATCCCGAGGGTACGGCGTGCGCACTCACCGGGCTCGGCGACATCGCCAACGCCGTCGGGCAGTCCGGCCGGGCCGTCGTGCGTTTCGACGAGGCGCTGCGGGCCGCCGCGCGGATCGGCAACCGTTTCCGGCTCGCGCACGCCCACGCCGGCCTCGGTCACGCGCATCGTGCTCTCGCCCGCCCCGCCGACGCGCGCCGGCACTTCCGGCGTGCCCTGACGCTCTACACCGACCTGGGCATGCCCGAGGCCGATCAGATCGAGATGGTTCTTGGACAGGTACGTTGACCGCGGCGCGGCGAGGGCATACGCCTGAACCCATGCGGCTCGACTCGGTTGAGATCAAGGTGACGTTGTCGTCGGAGCACGTGGAGGCCGCCGTCGCGGAGTTCGGGCTGGGCCCGGACGGCCGCCGGTGGCAGATCTACTTCTGTGAGGACGTGGTGCGGGGCAACTCGCCGGCCACGCCGCTGCTGGACGCCGGGGTGGTGCTGCGCGCCCGTCACCGGGGTGGCGACAAGGCGGATGCCACGGTGAAGCTGCGGCCGGCCCGCCGGTCCCAGCTGTCGCCGGAGTGGCTGCAGATGCGGGAGGGCGACGACTGGGAGTTCAAGGTGGAGGCCGACTGGGCCGGTGACCGCCGGGTGCTCGCCGCCTCGATCACGGCGGACCGGACCGCCACCCGGCTCGACGAGGTCCGTGCCGGCCAGGCATCGCTGTCCCGGCTGTTCCACGACGATCAGCGGCGCTTCCTGGACAGCAACTCCCCTGTCCGGATAAATCTGGACATGCTGACGCTGCTGCCGCCGGTCGCCGCCGTACGCTGGCCGGAGTTCGAGGCCGAACCCAAGCTGAGCCTGCGCGCCGAGCGATGGACCGTCGACGACCTCGACTTTTTGGAGCTGTCCGCCGTCGCCGACCCGGAGGACGCCCCCGCCCGCCAGACCGCCCTGCACCGGTTCGTCGCCGCGCACGGGTTCCCGGCCGATCCCGGCGGCGAGAGCAAGACGAGCCGCGTCGTCGGGCACCTCGTGGCGGTCAGCGCACGGCTCCCAATTGCTTGACGTGCTTGAGGACCGGCGCTGACTCGATGCGCTCGACGCCCTCCAGCGTGCCGATCCGCTCGGTCAGGTAGCGGTAGAACGCCGGCATGTCCGGGCAGACCGCGGTCACCTGCACGTTGGTCGGGCCGGTGGTCGCCGCCGCGAAGACCACCTCGTCGTGCCCGCGCAGCAGCTCACCGACCGCGGCGACCCGGGACGGCGCGACGGAGAGCCAGAGCAGCACGGCGGCGCGGAAGCCGTACACCTCCGGCGTTATCTCGACGTCGGTGTAGAGCGAGCCGGAGCCGAACAGCTCCTGCACGCGGCGGCGGGCGGTGGACTCGGGCCAGCCCGTGGCGGCGGCAAGGTCGGTGAAGGTGCGCCGGCCGTCCCAGGAGAGCGCCTCGATGAGCGGCGCGTCGGCCTCGGTGAGGTGCGCGGCGCCCGGCCCGGCCGGCCACTGCGGGGTGAGGGCCTGTTTCTGGGCGTCGGTCAGGGCGTCGTCGCGGCGGTCCGGTCCGACCGCGCCGCCGACATATTGATGGATCACACAGTGCGCGCTCACCGCGACGAGGCGCGGCGTGCGCGGGAGTTTCTGCAGCAGGAGCGCCTCACGGTCAGCAGTTGCCGGAATGCGTACGCCACACGCGATCTCGGTTCCGCCGGAGGTGATCGACACCCATCCGGTGTCCGGCCGGCGCGCCAGAGCGGCCGCGATCGACGCCGCCGCGTCAGGTGCCGCGCGGAGGCGGAGCATCCAGGACTCGTACCCGAGCTCTATGGGGTTGGGAAGACCGACCACCCGCAGGCCCGCCGCCTCGCGCAACCGGCGATAACGCCGGGCGACCGTCTGATCGGAGACGCCGAGGACCGCACCGATCTCCCGGAAACCGGCCCGTCCGTTGATCCGGAGCGCGTGTGTCACCTGCCTGTCGAGGTCGTCGATTTCCATCTCGCCAGAGTATCCGGTGTCGAGATCCGCCGTTTTCGCCGTTCTGATGCGTCTCTTTTCAGGGTCAGGCCGCATCGTCGGCCCATGCACAAATGGTCACCACTGGTCGCCGTCTGCCTCGGCACCTTCCTCCTGCTCGTCGACGTCACGATCGTCGTCGTCGCGCTGCCCGCGATCGGCGAGAAGTTCGGCGCGGGCTACACCGACCTGCAGTGGGTGCTCGACGGATACGCCCTCGCCCTGGCCGCGCTGCTGCTCGGCGCCGGGTCGCTCGCCGACCGCTACGGGCGCCGCCGCACCTACCTCGCCGGCATCGGCGTCTTCGCGGTCTCCTCGCTGCTCTGTGCGGTCGCACCGAACGAGCAGGCGCTGATCGCCGCCCGGATCCTGCAGGGAGCCGGCGGCGCGGCCATGTTCGCGACCACGGCGGCCCTGCTCAACGTCACCTACCAGGGCCGGGACCGGGGCGTCGCGTTCGGGATCTGGGGCGCGGTCAACGGCGCCGCCGCGGCGGCCGGCCCACTCGCCGGCGGCCTGCTCACCGAGCACTTCGGATGGCGCTGGATCTTCCTGGTCAACCTGCCGGTCTGCCTGGCGGCGGTCTGGTTCACGGTGCGCGGCGTGACCGAGTCGAAGGCGCCGTCCGGCCGTTTCGACGTTCCCGGCACGGTGGCCTTCACGGTGACGGCGAGCGCGGTGACGTACGGCCTGATCCGCGCCGGCGACGCCGGCTGGACCGACCCGGGGACCCTCGCCGCGTTCGCCGCCGGTGTGGCCGCCCTGATCGCGTTCCTGGTCATCGAGTCCCGGACCGATCACCCGATGCTCGACCTGTCGCTGTTCCGCCGGGCCCCGTTCGCCGTGCTGATCACGGCCGCCTTCCTCACCCAGGCCGCCGCGTTCGGCTACCTGCCCTTCACCACCGTCTGGCTGCAGCAGGTGCTCGGCAACGGCCCGGTCGACGCCGGCCTGGCCGGCGCGCTGCCGATGGCCGCCGCCTCCCTCGTCGTCGGCGCCGCCGCCGGGCGGTTCCTGCAGCGGGTGGCGCCGCGCTGGACGGTCGGCATCGGCCTGCTGCTGATCGGGGCCGGCGACCTGCTGCAGGCGCGCCTCGGCACGGACAGCACCGGCGCGGCGCTGATCCCCGGCCTGATCCTGGTCGGCGTCGGGGTGGGCTCGGTGCTGCCGTCGCTGTCGTCGGCGGTGCTCGGCCAGGTGCCACGCGAGCGCAGCGGGATGGCCGGCGGCGCGCTCAACACGTTCCGGCAGCTGGGGTTCGCGCTCGGCGTCGCGGTGTTCGGCACGATCTTCGCGGACCGGGTGAGCGACGGCCGCCCGTTCACCGACGCGCTCAACGTCATGATGACCGTGGCCGCGGCCGTGGCCCTGCTCGCCGGCGTCCTGGTACTCGCCGTGCTGCGCCGCCGGCCCGCCGTCGTTGATCATTCACCGTCCGGCCATGATCAGCGGCTAGCCTCCTCCACTTAGGAGACATCCACGGGGAGGAATACATGCACCAACGCACACGCCGGGCGGTCGCCGCCGTCGCCGCGGCCACCCTGGTGGCCGGTTTCGGCGCCGGCCCGGCCCAGGCGGCGCCCGGCAACGATCCCACCTGCGCCAGTGCCGTCAACGGCACTCCGGCCGGGCCCACCGGGCAGTCGGCCACCGGCTACGCGCTCAACGTGGGCGGCGCCAGCGAGTTCGGCACCGTCCACGACCCGGCCGGCGACGCACAGCAGGCCTCGTTCCCGTCGGTGATCGCGGCGGACTCGGTCACCGAGGACGGCACCCCGGTCCGGCGGCTCTACAGCAGGTTCGGCCTGACCCTCGACGACCCGAACGCGACACCCCTCAACGGCCAGGTCGAGTCGGTGGACGGCGGCCAGACGTTCCCGGCCGGCACGTACACCGAGGACCCGGTGCGGACACCGGCGCTCGCGGGCGTGACCCGGCTGCGCGACGGCACGCTGCTCGGCTACGAGTTCAAGGCGAAGGCGGGCTTCAACACGGGTACGCAGATCCGCCACGTCGCGTTCCGCTCCACCGACGACGGGCAGACCTGGGCGTCCGAGGACTCGACCTTCAACCTGACGTCGAACCTGCGCGGCGGCCGGATCGCCAGCCCGCCCCTGGAGTTGCCGGACGGCACGATCCTGATCGCCATCTACGGCACGTACACCGACAGCACCAACACCCGGGTCGACCTGCAGGCGAGCACCGATGGCGGGCGCACGTTCACCCGGCGTGCGGTCCCGTTCCGGGACAACGCGACGAATGCCTACAACGAGACCGGCATCGCTCAGCTGCCGAGCGGCAAGCTGATCGCCGTTGCGCGCCATCAGGTGCCGAACGCCGTCAACGGCAAGCTGGACCAGCTGAGCGTGCCGGTCTGGACGACCTCGGCCGACAACGGCGTCACCTGGACGGCGCTGCAGAACCTGCAGATCTCTTTTCCGTACGGCTACGACCCGTACGACGACACCACCAAGCAGCTCACGGCGGTGGCGCCCGATCTCAAGCTGATGCCGAACGGTGTGCTCGTGTTGCGCAGCGGCCGCCCGGACAACTGGGTCGCGATCTCCACCAATGGACAGGGCACCGGGTGGGTCGGGCAGCTCGTCTATCGCAACTGCCCCAGTGACGGCGCCCGTTTCCACGGCTCGACCGGATACGGCGGCATCGACTATCTGTCCGCCAACCGCGCTGTGGTCGTCGGCGACAACTGTGAGATCACATGGGCCTGTGACGAGGCTGCCGAGGATCAGTTCACGGTGGACAAGCAGACACGAGTGTGGCGGCGCTGGATCGACGTGCTCACGCCTAATGTCGGCCGCATCGATCTCGCCACGAAGTACCGCAAGGGCGTCATCACGATCGACAGCGACATGACGTCCAGTGTGGCTGGACATGTACGCGCACGTGTTGACGGTGCGTTTGACGGCAGTACTGAACACTGGTCAAGTGCAGTCAACACGAACGGCGCCGGTACATATGTCATCAACCTCGACCGTCAATATCCGCTCACCAAGATTGGTGTTGCCTTGCGCAACGGCCGTCAGGCCAGCGGTCGGGTGTACGCCTCCACCGACGGTGTGAACTGGGGCAGTCCGCTCGCCAACTTGACGAACCGGACGCATCTGGCCATGGAGTATGTCACTCTTGCCGCGCCGGTCAACGCCCGCTACGTCAAGGTCGAGGCTGACGCCGGGGCGGACGGCAGCTCGTTCCTCAACGAGATCGAGCTCTACTCGTCGATCAACTCGTTCGAGAACGACCCGGTCAACAACCGGCCGCGCGGGTTCAGCAACATCGTGCAGAGCTGGCAGACCCAGCGCACCTGGGAACTCGACGACAACGACAGCGCGTCGGCCCTGGTCATCGTCGACACGAACCCGAACGCCATGTCGCAGGTCACCTGGAACGACACGGCGTCCACGAGCAAGCGCCTGGAGTTCCGGCTCAAGCCGCTGAACCTGCTCGGCTTCCTGATCGACGTGTTCGGCAAGGACGCGAGCGGCAACACGGTGGAGGCGTATCACCTGGCGGTGGCGCAGAACGGCTCGCTGAACCGGTGGGACGGCAGCAAGTGGATCGCGCTGACCGGAGTCGGCGCGGTCAAGCAGAACACCTGGAACTCGATCGTCGTCACGGCCGGCACCTCGACGGCGTCGGTGCAGATCAACGGCGAGACGGTGGCGACGAATCTGCCGTACACGAACAGGACCGCCACCCTGCACGGTTACCGGTTCGCCAGCAACGGCACCCCGACCGTCGACGACAAGTACCTGGTGGACGATGTCCTCTTCACGAACTGACGCGAGTCGATGTTATGTTCGGCGATCGATGATCACCTTCCACACGGGGAGAAACATGGGAGCACGATCCCGATGGGTGCTCGCCGCCACCGCGGCGGTCACCCTGGTGCTCAGCGGGCCGGCACCCGCGCGGGCCGCGACCACCGTCGTCGACACCAAGGCCGAGCTGCTGGCGGCCCTGGCCTCCGCGGTCGCCGGTGACACCGTCTTCGTCGACGGCGCCGCCGAGATCGACCTGACCGGCACCGAGGCAATCGCGATCCCGGCCGGTGTCACGCTGGCCGGCGACCGCGGGCAGAACGGCTCACTGGGTGCCCGGCTGTTCAACACCACGCAGGCGCTCGGCAAACACACCTGGGCACAGTTCACGATCACCGGCGCCGGCACCCGCGTCACCGGGCTGCGCCTCGAGGGGCCGGAGCCGGGCACCCGGACGGATCCGTACGTCTGGTGGAACGCCGACGGCATCGTGGCGACCAGGGCGTCCGACACGCTCATCGACAACAACGAGCTGTCCGGCTGGTCGCACGCGGCCGTGACGTTCCTGCAGTCGATCGAGGGCCGGGTGCGGGGCAACCACATCCACCACAACCAGCGGACCGGCCTGGGCTACGGCGTCATGGTGCACGACCACTCCAGCGCGGTGATCGAGGACAACCGGTTCAACGACAACCGGCACGCCATCGCCGGCACCGGGTTCCACACCGAGCGGTACGAGGCCCGCTTCAACGTGGTGACGAACAACCCGACCGGGCACCAGTTCGACATGCACGGGGAGGACGAGGAGGAGAACAACGACTCTCCGTACGCCGGGGACGTCCTGCACATCAAGAACAACACGTTCCAGACGTCCAAGCAGAAGGCCGTGATCATTCGTGGCCGCCCGCGTGGCGGAGCGACGATCTCCGGGAACTGCTTCGCGCACGCGAACCAGACCGCGGCGATCGAGCAGCAGGCCTACACCGGCAACCTGACGATCGGCTCGAACAGCTACAGCGCCGGGTCCGGGACCTGTCACCAGAGCGGCCGCCGCGTGGCGTGGCAGCTGTCCTCGGGCGGGACCAGCTCATGGGCACCGATCGCGCCGTACACGTTCGACGTCTCCGAGGTCGGCTTCGGCGACTTCGACGGCGACGGCCGTACCGACGTGTTCCGGGCCACCGGGTACCGGTGGTACTACTCCCCCGGCGGCACCGGCCCGTTCCAGCCCCTCGCGGTGTCGGCGGACGAGCGGACCGACCTGCGGTTCGGCGACTTCGACGGCGACGGGAAGACCGACGTCTTCAAGACCGACGGCACACGCTGGTACTACTCGTCGGCCGGCACGTCGGCGTGGACGCCCCTCGCCCTGTCCGGGGAGCCGATCGCCAATCTGCGGTTCGGGGACTTCAACGGCGACGGCAGGACGGACGTCTTCATGACGGCGGCCGGCCAGTGGCGCTACGCCTCCGGCGGCGCGTCGAGCTGGACCAACCTGGCGACCGCCGGCGAGGCGATCACCGCGCTGCGCTTCGGCGACTTCAACGGTGACGGGCGGACCGACGTCTTCAGCACCACCGGCAGCCAGTGGCGCTACAGCTCGGGTGGTGCGGCCAGCTGGCAGAGCCTGGCACTCTCCGGCGAGGCGATCGGCAACCTGCGCTTCGCCGACTTCAACGGCGACGGCCGGACGGACGTCTTCACCAGCAGCAACAGCCAGTGGAAGTACAGCTCGGGCGGCGCCGGCAGCTGGATCAACCTGACCACGTCGGGTTGCCCGCTCGCCGGCCTGTACGTCGACGACTTCAACGGCGACAACAAAGCCGACGTCTTCGACGGCCGCTGCGGCGGCTGAGCAAAGCCGCTGAGCAAAACAGCTGAGCAAAGCCGCTGAGCAAAGCCGCTGAGCACGGCAGGCAAACGGCCGGTCCCGGGACTTCCGGGACCGGCCGTCGGCGTCTACTTCGGAGCAGCGGAGGCGGTCAGGCGCTCGGCCGAGGCGATGACCGCCTCCGGCGTCGGGCCGGTGCCCGGGGTGTGCGGCTTGCCCTCCATGTCGTACGCCAGCTCGGCGTGCTCGACGATGTCCGCGCCGGTGGTCTCCTTCTCCTCGGACAGGCGCATCCCGATCGTCTTGCTCAGCAGGTACGTGATGCCGAGCGTGACCACGAACGAATAGCCGAGCACCGCGAACGCCGCCACCGCCTGCTTGCCGAGCAGGGTGAAGCCGCCGCCGTAGAACAGGCCCGCCTGGCCGCTCGGCGCGTCAGCGATGCCGAACAGGCCGATCAGCAGCGTTCCGGCCAGGCCGCCGACCAGGTGCACGCCAACCACGTCGAGGCTGTCGTCGTAGCCGAGCCGGTACTTCAGGCCCACCGCGAGGGGGCAGAGCGCGCCGGCGATCGCGCCGATGGCCAGGGCACCGAGGGGGCTGACCGCGCCGCAGGCGGGGGTGATGGCGACCAGGCCGGCGATCGCGCCGGACATGCCGCCGAGCGTCGTGGCGTGGCCGTCGCGCAGGCGCTCCACGAAAAGCCAGGCCAGGATCGCGGCGCAGGTGGCGTTGAACGTGGTGAGCATGACGACCGAGGCGCTGTTGCCGGCGGCGAGCGCCGAACCGCCGTTGAAGCCGAACCAGCCGAACCAGAGCACGCCCGCGCCGAGGGCGACGAGCGGCAGGCTGCTGGGGCGGGCCTGGCGCGGCCAGCCGGTGCGCTTGCCGATCACCAGGACGGCGGCGAGGGCGGCGACACCGGCGTTGATGTGTACGGCCGTGCCGCCCGCGAAGTCGACGGCGGCGAGCTTGTTGGCGATCCAGCCACCGGTGACGGCGCCGTCCGCGGAGTCGAACGCGAACACCCAGTGCGCGACCGGGAAGTAGACGAGGGTGGCCCACAGGCCGGAGAAGAGCAGCCACGGGCCGAACCGCACGCGGTCGGCGAGGGCGCCGGCGATCAGGGCCGTGGTGATGACGGCGAAGAGCGCCTGGAAGATCGCGACCAGGGCGGGCGGCAGGGTGGCCGCCTCGTCGCCGACGACCATGTCGCCGAGACCGGCGTGTTCGGTGAGGTTGCCGAGCAGGCCGAGCCCGCCGTACGAGTCGCCGAAGACGGCGGAGAACCCGAAGAGGGTCCAGAGCACGCCGACGACGGCGACGGCCCCGAACACCATCATGATCATGTTGAGGGTGGACCGGACGCCGACCATGCCGCCGTAGAAGAGCGCCAGGCCGGGGATCATGAGCGCGACGGCCATGCTGGCCGCGAGGATGAATGCGGTGCTACCGACGTCCACGGGCGATTCCCTAAGTCTACTGAGATAAAACGCTGGACACTGTCAGTAGACGTAAGGACTGTTGCGCTCCTATGACGCCGGCATGAAGTCAGCGGTGCGGCGCCACCGCGTCCGGGAAGGCGATCACCGACAGGAAGCGGATCGGCAGTTCGATCAGCTCGGCGGGGCCGTGTGCGCCCTCGCCGTCCATCTGCAGCGAGTCACCGGGCGTGAGCCGGTGCACCGAGCGCCCGTGCGCGTAGTCCATGACGCCCTCGAGCATGTAGATGAACTCCGTGCCCGGGTGCTGGAACAGCGGATAGGTGCTGGACTTCACGGTCAGCGTGACGTGCAGGCACTCCAGGCGCCGGTGCTCACCGCGCAGCGAGCCGAGCAGGTGGTACTCGTGGCCGGCCTGCGAGCCGTCCCGGACGATCGCGGTGCCGCCGCCGGCCGGCACGAACGAGGACGGCCGTTCCTTCTCGGCTCCGCGGAACAGGCTGGTCACCGGCACGTCGAGACCCTGGGCCAGCGCGGCGAGAGTGCCCAGGCTGCAGGAGGTCTGCGCGTTCTCGATCTTCGAGAGCATCGCCTTGGAGATGCCGACGCGGGTGGCCAGCTCGGCGACCGTCAGCGCGTACTGGGTGCGCAGCTCGCGGACGTTGCGGCCGATCGCCTCCTCCAGGTCGAGACCGCCGAGCGGCTCGCCGGCCGCCCGTTCGCGTGCGGTGCCGGCGTCGTTGCGCAGAAGAGGACTGTCGGTCACCCGGTCACCCTAATCGGAACCGGGCGTCGGGCCGGGCGCGCCCGGTGGCGGCGTCGGCGACGATCGCGCCGGTCAGCGGGGCGAACTTCGCGCCGTGCCCGGAGCAGGGCGAGGCCACGGTGAACGGGCCGCGCGTGTCGATGACGAAATCCTCGGACGCGGTGACGGTGAAGACGCAGGTCGTCTCGGCGTACGGCTCGGGGACCAGGCCGGGCAGGTGGCGCTCGACGTAATCGATCACCCGTTGCCGGTTGCGCGGGTCGACGACGCCGTCGTTCTCCGCGGCCGAGGCGATGTCGCGGCCGCCGAGGTACTCGGCGACCTTCTGCCCGCGGTGACCGGCGTCGCGGCCGCCGGGCAGGGCGTACGTGGAGATCCAGTCCTCCTTGTGCACGAGGGTGGGCCAGTCGCCGGCCGGGTCGCGGAACGGGAAGTGGTAGACCTGCTCCTGGCGGATCCGCAGCGGCGGCAGCGCGAACGGCAGATCGGCGGCGAGCTCCGGCAGCCAGCCACCGGCGGCGAGCACGACGTGGCCGGCGGTCAGCTCGTCGCCGTGCGCCGACCGCAGCGAGATCCGGTCGCCGGCCGGGACGAGCGCCGTGACGGGCCAGTTCTCGTGGACGGTCGCTCCGGCCTTGCGCGCCAGGGCGGTCATGGCGAGGACCGCGCCCTCGGCGTCGAGCACGCCGGCGCCGGGGTGCCACAGGACCGGGCCGTCACCCGCGCGGATGCCCGGCCAGCGCTCGGCGGCCGCCGCACCGGACAGCAGCTCGTGCTCGACGCCGGCGGAGGTAAGCACGCCGGCCAGGTGGGCGGGGTCGCGTACGGCGCCGAAGTCGAGCGCTCCGGTCTGCCGCAGGAGGTCCTGGCCGGACGCGTCCCGCAGCTCGTCCCAGTGGCGGCGGGCGGTGACGGCGAGGTGCGCGTAGAACGGGTTCGGGTACGCGTACCGGAAAATCCGCGCGGAACCGTGCGAGCTGCCCCGTGGATTGGCGGGTGTGGCCCGCTCCAGAAGCGTGACCGGGACGCCTCGCTCAGCCAATCGCCAGGCCGTCGCGGCGCCGGTGAGCCCGGCGCCGACGACGGCGACCGACCCGCTCACAGCCCAGCCCCGGGAATCCAGGACGTCCCGGCCAGCGGCACGCGGGCCATGGCAGCGGCCTCGACCGTGACCGCGACCAGATCCTCCGGCTCCAGGTGGGTGACGTGCGCCTTGCCGCAGGCGCGCGCGATCGTCTGCGCCTCCATGGTGAGAACCCGCAGGTAGTTGGCGAGGCGGCGACCGGCCTCGACCGGATCCAGCCGGGCCGCCAGCTCCGGGTCCTGCGTCGTGATGCCGGCCGGGTCGCGGCCGTCCTGGAAGTCGTCGTAGAAACCGGCGGCCGACCCGATCGCCTCGTACTCGGCGGCCCAGCGCGGGTCGTTGTCGCCGAGCGCGATGAGCGCCGCGGTGCCGATCGCCACCGCGTCCGCGCCCAGGGCCAGCGCCTTCGCCACGTCGGCGCCGGTACGCACACCGCCCGAGACGATCAGCTGGACGCCCCGCGGTCCCTGCCGGTGCACGCCGAGTTCCTGCAGCGCCTGAACCGCCTGCGGCAGCGCGGCCAGCGTCGGGATGCCGACGTGCTCGATGAAGACCTCCTGGGTGGCCGCGGTGCCGCCCTGCATACCGTCGACGACCACCACGTCGGCGCCGGCGTGCACGGCCAGCTTGACGTCGTAGTACGTCCGGGACGCGCCGACCTTCACATAGATCGGCTTCTCCCAGTCGGTGATCTCCCGCAGCTCCTGGATCTTGATGGTCAGGTCGTCCGGGCCGGTCCAGTCCGGATGCCGGCAGGCGCTGCGCTGGTCGATGCCCCGTGGCAGCGTCCGCATGGCGGCCACCCGCTCGTTGATCTTCTGACCGAGCAGCATGCCACCGCCGCCCGGCTTGGCACCCTGCCCGAGGACGATCTCGATGGCGTCGGCCCGCCGCAGGTCGTCCGGGTTCATCCCGTATCGGGACGGCAGGTACTGGTAGACGAGGTGTTTCGACTGGCCGCGCTCCTCCGGCGTCATGCCGCCGTCGCCGGTCGTGGTCGACGTGCCCACCTCCGAGGCACCGCGCCCGAGAGCTTCCTTGGCCTGCGCCGAGAGCGCACCGAAGCTCATCCCCGCGATGGTGACCGGGATGTCCAGGTGCAGCGGGAACATCGCGTTGCGCCCGCCGAGCACGACGTCGGTGCCGCACGACTCCCGGTATCCCTCCAGCGGGTAGCGGGACATGCTCGCGCCGAGGAACAGCAGGTCGTCGAAGTGCGGCAGCGGGCGTTTGGCCCCCCAGCCGCGGATGTCGTAGACGCCGGTGGCCGCCGCGCGCTGGATGGCGTGGATGGCCGCACGGTCGAAGGTCGCCGATTCGCGCAGATGACTCATCAGTACTCGTTCCCCGCGTGGAAGTGGTAGAGCCGCCGGGCGGAGCCGTAGCGGGTGTACGCCGTGGTGTCGTCGTCCGGCCAGCCCGCGCGGTCGAGGAGCTCGCGCAGCTCGGCGTGGTGCTCCGGGCCCATGTCCTTGGCGATGCAGTCGGCGCCGAGCGAGGCGACCTTGCCCCGGACGTAGAGCCGGGCCTCGTAGATGGAGTCGCCGAGAGCCTCACCGGCGTCGCCGCGTACAACCAGGCGGCCGGCCTGCGCCATGAACGCGCTCATGTGGCCGATGTCGCCGCCGACCACGATGTCCACGCCCTTCATGGAGATGCCGCAGCGCGCCGCGGCGTCGCCGGTGATCACGAGGAGGCCGCCGTGAGCGGTGGCACCCGCGGACTGGGAGGCGTTGCCGTTGACGCGCACCGAGCCGCTCATCATGTTCTCGGCGACGCCGACGCCGGCGTTCCCGTCGATCACCACGTCCGCGTCCTGGTTCATGCCCGCGGCGTAGTACCCGCAGTGGCCCTCGATCGTCACGTGAAGCGTGCTACGCAGGCCGGCCGCGACGCTGTGCTTGCCGGCTGGCTCCTTAATTCTGACAAATCCCGATTTAAGGTTATGGAGCTTTCGGTTCACCTCGCGCAGCGTCAAAGCCCCAAGATCGAAATTCAGCGTGTCCATGCGTAGATCCGTTCCGGCTCGGGTTCGAAGATGCGGGCCTGCTCGATCCCGGGCAGCCCGACCAGGGCCCGGTACTCCGAGGCCATCGCCACCCACGCCGGCGTCTCGGCGATCACCGCGGGCTTGCACGCGATCGCGTCGCGGACCACGGCAAACGAGTCCCGGTTCGACACCAGCAGCGTGTAGAACCCGTCGAACTCGGCGCAGAGGCTCTTCAGCGCGCTCTCGACGTCCCGGCCGTCGGCGAGGGCCCGCGCGACATAGCGGGCACCCACCTCGGTGTCGTTCTGGCTGTCGAACTCGACACCGCGGGCCGCCAGGTGGCGGCGGATCGTCGCGTGGTTGCTGAACGAGCCGTTGTGGACGAGGCACTGATCGGGCCCGACCGCGTACGGATGCGCCCCCGACGGCGTCACCGCCGACTCCGTGGCCATCCGGGTGTGTCCCACGCCCTGCCACCCCTGCGCCCGTTCCAGGCCGAACGCCGCCGCCAGGTCCCGGGGGTGCCCGACGCCCTTGAGCACGGTCAGGTCCTGGCCGAACCCGCCGATCAGCGCGCCCGGAACCACGGCCCGGACAGCGGCGAGCAGGTCACCGACCGGCAGCGGCGCGTGCACCACCTGGGTGGCGCCCAGGTCGATCACGGTGGCGCCGGGCACCGGCGGCATCGAGTCGGCCAGCACGGTGACGGTCGCGTGGCCGGGCGGTGACCACACCGGATCGCCGTAGACGGCCACGCCGGCCGAGTCGGCGCCACGCTCGGACATCTCGCCGAGCATCCCGGTCAGCAACGTGCCGAGCCTCGGATACAGATCGGGGTCCCTCAGATGAAGGCCGACGATTCCGCACACAGTGGAAGGCTCCTCTCTCTCAGAACGCCTGCAGGTACTGGTCGATCTCCCAGGGCGACACGGCGCTGTGCCAGGCGAAGAACTCGGCCCGTTTGAGTTCGGCGAAGTAGGAGGCGACGCCGCCGCCCGCCGCGTCGAGCACCCCGGTGAGCAGGTCGTCGGCCTCGAAGGCCTGCACCGCGTCCAGCAGGGTGAGCGGCAGCGGGTCGCCCTTGGTCTCGCCGGAGCCGGGCGAGCCGGGGTCGAGCGAGCGGGCGATGCCGTCGAGGCCGGCGCCGAGAGCGCCCGCGATGGCCAGGTACGGGTTCGCCGACCCGTCACCGCCGCGCAGTTCGACACGCTGGTCGTCGGGGACCCGGATGTAGTGGGTACGGTCGTTCCCGCCGTACGTGGCGTAGCGGGGTGACCAGCAGGCGCCGGAGGCCGTGGAGACCGCGCCGGTGCGCTTGTACGAGTTGACCGTCGGCGCGAGCAGCGCCTGCAGGGCACTCGCGTGTTCGAGGACGCCGGCGACGAAGGCGTACGCGGTGGACGACAGGCCCAGCCCCCGGTCGTCGCCGCTGTCGGGGAAGACCCGCTGGTCGCCGGCGGTCAGCGACATGTGCAGGTGCAGGCCGTTGCCGGTCCGGTCGGCGAACGGTTTGGGCATGAAGGTGGCGGTCATGCCGCGCTGCTCGGCGAGCATGGTGAGCAGGTAGCGCAGGGTGATGACGCGGTCGGCGGTGGTGAGCGCGTACGCGTACGCGAAATTCTGTTCGAACTGGCCGTTGCCGTCCTCGTGGTCGTTGGCGTAGTTGCCCCAGCCGAGGTCGTTCATCGCGGTCGAGACGGCGGTCAGGTGCTCATACATGCGGGTGACGCCGCGCGCGTCGTAGCAGGGCTGCGCGGCGGTGTCGAGCGCGTCGGCCGGCCGCAGTCCGCCGGCGCCGTCGCGTTCGACCAGGAAGTACTCCACCTCGGCACCGACCCACGGCCGGTATCCGGCCTCGGCTGCGCGGGCCAGCATCGCCTTGAGGATGACGCGCGGTGCGTACTTCCACGGCTCGCCGCCCACGTGCGGGTCGCAGTGCACGATGGCCAGGCCCGGCTTGAGGAACGGCACCGGGGTGAACGACTCCGGGTCGGGTATCGCCATCAGGTCCGGGTCCCGGGGCTGCTGGCCCATCGCGCCGACGGCGTACCCGGCGAAGCCGACGCCCTCGGTGGCCAGCGTCTCCACGGCCTCGACCGGGACCAGCTTGGCGCAGGGCTTGCCGCGCAGGTCGACGAAGAGCGCGAGGATGAAACGGACGTCGGCCGCCTCCGCGAGCCGAGCGAGTTCCGATGCCGATGACACGTGACCTCCCCTTGATGATTCTTCACAAGAAACTCTGTTTCGCAAGAGTGAACAGAGTCTCTGTTACGAGAGGTCGCATGCCGCGTAACAGACAGGCTTTACTTATTCAGTTAACAGTCCTAATAATTAGCCATGCGTCGATCCGTGATTCTGGCTACGGTGGCCGTCCTGGCCTCCGCCGGCTCAACCGTTTATGTGGCGGCCACCGCTAGCGCGGCCGCGGCCTGCGCGCCCGCGTGGAGCGCCTCCTCCGTCTACGTCAAGGACAACGTCGCCTCCCGGGACGGCAAGAACTTCACCGCCAAGTGGTGGACCCAGGGTGAGGACCCGCTGCTGAAGAGTGGTCAGTGGGACGTCTGGATCAACAACGGGGCGTGTGGCGGCACCACAAACCCGACAAATCCGACATCATCCCCGACGGCGTCGCCCACCACCAGCCCGACGGCGAGCCCCAGCCCCACTACGTCCCCGACCACCCCGATCCCCGTCGGCGGGCTCCCCAAGCACGCCCTCATCGGCTACCTGCACTCCAGCTTCGCCAACGGGTCCGGCTACCTGAAGATGGCCGACGTCCCCGCCGAATGGGACATCATCAACCTGGCCTTCGGCGAGCCCACCTCCGCCACCTCCGGCGACATCCGGTTCTCCCTCTGCCCGGCCACCGAGTGTCCCGGCGTCGAGACCGAGGCCCAGTTCATCGCCGCCATCAAGGCCAAGCGCACCGCCGGCAAGAAGGTGCTGCTCTCCATCGGCGGCGCCAACGGCCAGGTGCAGCTCACCACCACAGCGGCCCGCGATCGCTTCGTCAGCTCGGTCAGCGCGATCATCGACAGGTACGGCCTGGACGGCGTCGACATCGACTTCGAGGGCCACTCGCTGTCGCTGAACACCGGCGACACCGACTTCAAGAACCCGACCACGCCGGTCATCGTCAACCTGATCAGCGCGATCAGGTCGCTGAAGGCCCGGTACGGCGCCGGCTTCGTGCTGACCATGGCGCCCGAGACGTTCTTCGTCCAACTCGGCTACCAGTACTACGGCTCCGGGCCGTGGGGCGGCCAGGACCCGCGGGCCGGTTCCTACCTGCCGGTCATCCATGCGCTGCGCAACGACATCACCGTGCTGCACGTCCAGGACTACAACTCCGGCTCGATCATGGGCCTGGACAACCAGTACCACTCGATGGGCGGCGCGGACTTCCACATCGCGATGACCGACATGCTGCTGGCCGGCTTCCCGGTGGCCGGTAACACCGCCAACGTGTTCCCCGCGCTGCGGGAGGACCAGATCGCCTTCGGCGCGCCCAGCTCGGTCAGCGCCGGCAACGGCTACGTGGCGCCGGCGGGCGTCCAGCAGGCGGTGAACTGCCTGGTCAAGGGCAGCAACTGCGGTTCGTACGCCCCGCGCAGCGGCACCAACCCGAACTTCCGCGGTCTGATGACCTGGTCCATCAACTGGGACAGGTTCTACAGCTGGGAGTTCAAGAACAGCCACGAGCCGTTCCTGAACGCCCTGGGCTGACCGGCCCGGGCCCGGCCGCCGCCCACCCGCGGCGGCCGGGCTGTCGCCAACATCTCCATTTGGATACCCCCGGTGCGCCGAGCAATTGTGATGGCATGGGATGGGCGAAGGAGCAGCTAGGAGGACGCATGCAGTCGCGCACCGACGTCGTCGAGGACCTGATGGCCCGGTTCCCCCATGTCCCGCGCGAGGCGGTGATCAAGGAGGACCTGCTGCGCGGCGGGCTGGCCTTCGACGAGTCGGCGCTGACCGACAACGAGAACGGGTCGGTGAAGCCGAAGTCGTACTTCATCTTCTCCTTCGACCACCGCACGCTGCCGGAGCTGGGTGAGGCGGCGCTGCGCCGCCCGCCGGAGGAGATCGTCCTGACCGGCGGCCCCTACGAGCTGCGCCGCACGGTCGTCTCCGTGCGCACGAATCCCGACTCGCCGTACCGGGTGAAACCGGACGCCGACGGCCGCCTCATGCTGTTCCTGGACGACCGCCCGATCGCCGAGGTCGGCCTGCCGCCCATGCCGGACTACTACCGGCACACGCTCGCCAACGGCAAGCAGGTCATGGAGGTCGCGCCCACGATCCAGTGGGGCTACCTCGTCTACCTGACCGTCTTCCGCGTCTGTCAGTACTTCGGCGCCAAGGAGGAGTGCCAGTACTGCGACATCAACCACAACTGGCGCCAGCACAAGGCAGCCGGGCGCCCGTACACCGGGGTCAAGCCGGTCGACGAGGTCCTCGAGGCCCTCGCGATCATCGACAAGCACGACACCGCTCGCACCTCCACGGCGTACACGCTCACCGGCGGCAGCGTCACCTCCCACGTCGGCGGCAAGGCCGAGGCGGACTTCTACGGACAATACGCCCAGGCCATCGAGGAGGCCTTCCCCGGCCGCTGGATCGGCAAAGTGGTCGCCCAGGCGCTGCCCCGCGCCGACGTGCAGCGCTTCAAGGACTACGGCATCCAGATCTACCACCCCAATTACGAGGTCTGGGACAAGCGCCTCTTCGAACTCCACTGCCCCGGCAAGGAGCGTTACGTCGGCCGCGAGGAATGGCACCGCCGCATCCTCGACTCCGCCGAGATCTTCGGCGCGCGCAACGTCATCCCCAATTTCGTCGCCGGCATCGAAATGGCCGAGCCCTTCGGCTTCCGAACCGTCGACGAGGCCATCGACTCCACCGCCGAGGGCCTGCACTACTTCATGTCCCGCGGCATCACCCCGCGCTTCACCACCTGGTGCCCGGAACCCACCACCCCACTGGGCCGCACCAACCCGGACGGCGCCCCCCTGGAATACCACATCCGCCTGCTGCAGACCTACCGCGCGACAATGGACGAGTACGGCCTTTCCAGCCCACCCGGTTACGGCCCGGCGGGCCCCGGCAACGCGGTCTTCTCGGTGAGCTCTTTCATGGACAGCCTCCCGGCCGAGAAATAACCATTATTTCGTACGCGTAATGGCATTTCCCTCGCCATGACGAGCGGGCGGCGAAGGTGCGGCACCAGGCCGCACCCCGCCGCCGGCTCATGAAAAGGGGCATGGCTTCAGGCGGGTGGGTCGAGCCACAGCTCCGCGGGCGGGACCAGAGACTCCAGCTCCTCCCACAGCGCCTCGGGTATCTCGGTGGCGGCCAGTTCCAGGGTCTGAGCCACCCGTTCCGGCGAGGACACCCCGACCACTGTCGAGTCGATGAACGGTGACCGCAGGGAGAACTGGAGGGCGGCTGCGGCCAGCGGGACGCCGGCCCGCGCGGCGGCGGCGCGCATGGCGAGTGCGGCGGTGGCGATCGTGTCGTCGCGCTCGCCGTACGCGTACTTTGTCTGCTTCTCCGGTCCCTTGGCCAGCATTCCCCCGCCGTACGGTGCCGCGTTGAGCACACCGATCCCCCGCTCGTGGGCGGTGCGGAACAGGTCGAGTGCGGACCGGTCGAGCAGCGTGTGACGGTTGTGGCTGAGCACGACCTCGAACACGCCGGTGTCGAGGAACTGTCGCATCAGGGCAACTGGGCCGCCCGCAACGCCGAGGTGGCCGACGAGTCCCTCGCGTTTCAGGTCGGCCAGCGCCTCGACCGGCCCGCCGGGTGCGGTGGCCTCGGCGAACGTGATCCGCTCCGGGTCGTGCAGGTGCAGCAGCTGGACGCGGTCCACGCCGAGACGGCCGAGGCTCTCCTCGAACGAGCGCCGCACTCGCGCGCCGGAGAAGTCACCGGTACGCGGGTCCGGGTCGACCTTGGTGGCCAGGACGATGCCGGAGGGCAGGCCACCACGGCGGCGCAACGCCGCTCCGATCCGCCGTTCAGCTGAGCCGTCGTCACCGTACCCATTGGAAGTGTCGATGAAATTGATGGCGCCGCCGCTGTCCAGAACGGCGTCGACGGTGACCGTCGCGCGGTGCTCGTCCACCGCGTACCCATAAAGGTCCGGCATGCTGGCAAGCGGGCTGGTGCCGACGCAGAGCGGGGTGACGCTCAGGCCGGTGCCGCCGAGCGGGCGAATGGTCATGACGTCACCCTATGGGCGGCGAACGCCTCGCGGGCCGCGTGATAGGCGCTGACGAAACGGGCCAGGACCTCCTCGGTGGCCTGATCGCCGCGGGTGCTCTCCGGGTGGTCGCGGCGCCAGGCGACCATGCGGGCGGCGGCCCGGTGGAAGGTCAGCCGCGGTGCGAACCCCGGCACGAACGTACGGATCTTGGTGGTGTCGAAGACCGCGCTGTGCCCGATGTCGCCGACCATCTCGCCGGACCAGAACCATTCGGGGGCGACCACCGGATACATCTCGGAGGCCACGTGCACGAGCCGGGGTGTCACGCCCAGCGCCTCCGCGACGATCGTGTAGATCTGGTCCCAGGTGTAGACGTCCGAGCCGGTGATGTTGAAGGTCTCGCCGATGGCCCTAGGGTTGCCGAGCAGGCCGACCAGGCCCTGGGCGAAGTCCTCGGCGTGGGTGAGCGTCCACAGCGAGGTGCCGTCGCCGTGCACCGCGATCTGTTCACCGCGGGCGATCCGGTCCACCGCGGCCCAGCCGCCGGGCAGCGGCGGGTTCGCGTCGTCGTAGGTGTGCGACGGCCGCACCACTGTGACCGGGAAACCCTCGTCGATGTGGGCGTCGAGCAGCGCCCGCTCGGCGCGCCACTTCGCGGTGGCGTAGTCCAGGTGCGGGTTCGGCGCGGTCGGCGTCGACTCGGTGATCGGCACCTGCAGCACCGGCTTGGCATAGATCGAGCCGGAGCTGATGTGGATGTACTGCCGGGTGCGGGAGCCGAACAGGGCCACCATCCGGCGGGCGTCGACGGCGTCGTAGGAGAGGAAGTTGACCACGGCGTCGAAGGTGCGGCCGTCCAGCGCGGCGGTCAGGGCGGCGTCGTCGCCGATGTCGGCGACCAGCGTCTCGACCTCGTCGGGCAGGCCGCGCTCCTGGGCGTTGCGGCCCCGGTTGACCACGGTGACCCGCATTCCGGCCTCGACCGAGAGCCGGACGCACGAGGCGCTGATGGTTCCGGTTCCCCCGAGGTAGAGCACGCTCAGGTTCGCGGCGTCTTGCTGCAGCATCGGTGCTCCTTCAGTTCTTTCCGGCGTACCAGTCCTCGAAGCCGTTCTCGGTCAGGCTGATGAGAACGTCCTCACGGCGGATACCCAGTGGTTCGAGGCGGTCCACGACCGCGCGGAAGAAGGCCTGTTTCACGGCGACCGGGTACATGTGCACCGCGATCACCCGGATCACCAGCAGGTCGCGCCGGTCCACGCCGTTGTAGCCGGGGTCGAACTTGAGCTCGCCGGAGTCGTGCGGCGAGAAGATCTGGAAACGGTCGTCGGCGGGGATGCCCAGCGCCTCGATCTGCGCGTCGTGGATCGCGTCACCGATCTCGGCGTGCGACCTGTCGTGCAGCGCGCGGTCGAGGTGGACCTGGATGAGGGGCACGGTGGTTCCTTCCGAGTTACTTGATGGCGCCGGCGGACAGGCCGCGTTCGAACAGGCGCTGAAGACTGAGGTACGCGATGATCTCGGGAATCGCGATGATCACCGCGGACGCGAGGATCTTGGTCTGGTCGTTGCTGAACTGCCCCACGAAGTACTGCGGGACGAGCGTGACGGTCTGCAACTCCGGCGACTGCAGGAAGACCAGCGGCATGAGGTAGTTGTTCCACGCCGCCACCAGGGTGAAGATGACCACCGCGGCGGCGATCGGCCGGGTCAGCGGCACGACCAGGTGCACGAACCCGCGGAACGAGTTCGCGCCGTCCACCCGGGCCGCCTCGAACAGCTCGTCCGGCAGGCTGTTGATGAAGTTGCGGGTGAGCAGCACAGCGAACGGCACCTGCAGCGCGGCGAGCGGCAGGATCACCGCCCAGTAGGTGTCGTAGAGGCCGAGCCTCATGTCGGTGACGAACAGCGGCGCGAGCAGCACCACCTCGGGCAGCGTCAGGCAGGCCAGCAGCAGCCAGAAGTAGACCTCGCGGAACCGGATGTGCAGCTTCGCGAAGCCGAACGCGGCCATCATCGTCACCGCGTAGACCAGGGCGATCACGACCGCCGAGATGACGATGCTGTTGACGAAGAACCGGGCGAATCCCGGCACACCGAGCACCGCGCGGAAGTTGCCGGCACCGTCGCCTGCGAAGGCACCCCTCACCATGACGATCAAGGGGAAGAGGTACGGGAGGACGAGGATCGTCGCGGCCAGTTGCAGCAGCAGCCGGCCGAACCCGGTGCGGACCTCGAACATCAGCCTCTCGCCTCCCGCTCGCGTCCGGCGTACTGAAGAAGAAGTGCCATGATCAGAGCGATGCCCAGCAGGATGACGGAGAGCGCCGCGCCGTACCCGACGTGGCTGAGCGGAATCGTCTGCCGGTAGATGTAGGTGCCGAGGAACTCGGTGGCGTTGTTCGGCCCGGCGACGGTGACCAGGTACGGCACGTCGAACGTCTTGAGCGCCCCGATCGCGCCGAGCATCGCCAGCGCCACGGTCGTGCCGCGCATCTCCGGCCAGATGATGCTGACCAGGGTGCGGAGGTTGCCGGCGCCGTCGATCCGGGCCGCCTCCAGCACCGACGGGTCGATCTGGGTCATCGCCGCGTAGTAGAGGACGAACGTGACCCCGGTCCACTGCCAGATCGTGATGAACATGATCACCGGGAGGGCGGTGCTGGTCTGCCCGATCCACGGCTGGGTCAGCGAGTCCAGCCCGATCGCGCTCAGGACCGAGTTGAGCTCGCCGTCCGGGGCGAACAGGTGCCGGAAGACCGGCGCCATGATCGACGGCGCGAGCACCACCGGCACGAACACGATCACCTTGTAGACCGTGGCCAGCCGGATCCTGGTGTGCATCAGGACTGCGAACACCAGCCCGAGCACCGTCTGGATCACGAAGGTGACCACGAAGAAGACAACCGTGTGGCGTACCGCGGCCCAGAAGACCGGGTCCTGGAGGATCCGGGTGTAGTTCCGGGCGCCGACCGGCTCGGGACCGGGACTGATCCCGTCCCAGTCGAGCGTCGAGATCCAGCCGGTGTAACCGATCGCGTAGTAGATCAGTCCCACACTGAGCACCATCGCCGGGAGGATCCAGGGCAGGCCTGCCGGTCGGCGGGGGCCGGTCACTGGAAGGTCACTCCCGCGGCTTCAGCGGCCTTCTGCAGGGTGTCCGCCGCCTGCTGCGGCGTGGCCGAGCCGGTCGCGGTCGAGGTGGCCGCGGCCAGGATGGCGTTCTGCACGTCGGCGTTGAGCAGCGACATGCGCGGCTCGGTCACCTCGGCCGCCCTGGTGACCAGGTCCTTCACCGGGGCGCTCTGGCTGGCCGGGTCGACCAGTTCGATGGTGCCGAAGTCCGGCGCGACACCCTTCAGCGACGGGATGTCGTTGAGCTGGTCGGCGATGACCTGCTGGCCCTCCTTGGCGCTGGTCAGCCACTTGACGAAGGTCTCGGCGGCGGCGCGCTGGGTGGACTTGGTGGAGATGGCCAGGCCGTAGTCGGCGTCGCCGTACATGCCGGAGACGTTGCCGGCGCCGGCGACGTCCGGGAACGCGACCGGCAGGATCGGGAACGGCTTGGCGTCGGCGACACCCGCGGCGGACAGCGCGGCGGTCATGGCCTTGGTCGTGGCGTACTGGGTGTACCAGGTACCCATCATGACCATGCCGTACTTGCCGGTCAGGAAGTCGTTGTTGGCGTCCGGGTACTGCTGGTACCCGATGGCGCCCTCCTGCATGATCCCGCTGTCGAACAGGTCCTTCCAGATCGCGAGGGTCTTGACCATGCCGGGGTCGTTCCACCTGGCCTCGCCCTTGGAGACCCTGGTCCACAGGCCGGGCTGCACCGAGTTCGCGATCGACTGGAGGGTGTCCTGGTCGAAGCCCTCCTGCGCGGCGCCCTGCACGAAGCAGCCGACTCTGTTCTGCTTGAGCACCGAGCAGACGTTCTTCCACTCGGCGAGCGTCTTGGGCGGCTGCAGGCCGTACTTCTTGAAGATGTCGCCGTTGATCCAGAGCATGCCGGCGTAGACCGAGCCCACCGGCATGGCGGTCAGCTTGCCGTCCGCGGTCAGGCCGCTGACCCCGATCGGCGCGATCTTCGACTGCCAGTCGGCGCCGAGCGCGTCCTCCGCCAGTTTCGTCTGGTCGATCGCGAACGACTTGAACTGCGTGACGTAGGCGCCGGGCTGCATGTCGAACACGTCCGGGCCCTTGCCCGAGGCGAGCGCCGGGCGCAGCGCCGCCACCCAGTCCGCGATGTTGACCAGCTTGAAGTTGACCTTGATGTCCGGGTACTGCTTGTTGAACGCGCTGATGTAGCTGTCGGCGGTCGCCGTGTCGGCCGGCGTCCAGCCCCACCAGTTGATGGTGCCGGAGGTCGCGGTCGAGCTCTGTGCGGCTTCGTCGGATCCGCCACCGCAGGCCGTCAGTCCCGAGGCGGCCAGCATCGCGGCGGCCAGGACGGACAGCGATCGGAGACGAGCTTTCGTCGGCAAGAGGTGCATGAACCCTCTCCACTCTCCAGGAAGCAGAGGAAACTTTTCGCTCCTCAGCGGGGGTGGAGTCAGGCTTGCACGACGAAACTTGCGCGTCAACCTTTCCAAATCATCAAGAAACTTTCGTACGCTCGGCGCGGCGCGCGACAGTGGGCATGCCGACATGGCCGAGTCCCACCGGGACCGGCCGTCAGAGAGTCGGAGCGTCAGGCGGGCGGTGCCGTGCTGGCCCGCACCACCAGCGTCGTGTCGAGGTCGATCCGGCTGAACGCCAGCTCCGGCTCGTCACTGAGGCGGATCGCGATCTGAACGGCCTGCTCGGCCATCGCCGCCAGCGGCACGTGGACGGTGGTCAGCGGCGGCCCGGCCCACTCGGCGATGGGCAGGTCGTCGTAGCCGACCACGGAGAGGTCACGCGGAACGGCGAGGTCCAGCGAACGCGCCGCCTCGTAGACGCCCAGTGCGTACAGATCGGAGGAGGCGAAGATCGCCGTCGGCCGCTCGGGCAGGGTGAGCAGTGCCCGGCCCTGGCCGACGCCGTCGGCGTGGTGGAACTCGCCGGGACGGATCAGATCGGGATCGACCGGCAGCCCGGCCGACTCCAGCGCGGCGCGATAGCCGGACAGCCGGGCCGTCGAGGCGAGCATGTCGTGCGGGCCGGTGATGATGCCGATGCGGCGGTGGCCCAGGTCGAGCAGGTGCCGGGTGGCGTGGTAGCCGCCGCTCCAGTCGGCCGAGCCGACCGACGGCACGTCCGGGTCGGGCGTGCCGGCCGGGTCGATGGCCACCATCGGAACGCCCCGGGCGAGCAGCTTCTGCTTCTCGTCCGGTGGCATCACGCAGGCCACCAGCACGACTCCGACGGGCTGCCGGCGGAGCACGTCCTCGACCCAGTCCGGGTGCGGCACCTGCTCCACGGTGGTGCCGGCGAGCACCATCCCCACCCGGCGGCGCCGGGCGGCCTGCTCGATACCGGCCAGCACCTCCCCCGCGAACGGGCTGCCGATCTCGTAACAGAGCACGTCGAGCAGGGGCGCGGTCTGCCTCTTCGAGGGCCGCTGGTGGTACCGCTGGTCCTGCAGCAGGGCCTCGATCCGGGCCCGGGTCTCGCTCGACACCCCGGTCCGCCCGTTGAGCACCTTGGAGACCGTCGAGACGGAGACGTCCGCCAGCAGCGCGACCTCGGACAGCGTGGCGCGGGAACGAACCTCGGCGGAGGGGTCGCTGGACATGGGCATCAGCCTATCTGCGCGGAAGGAGCAAGGATCCCATGCTTCCGCTCCCACGACAGTTTCGCAATGATCGCGAAACTTTTCTCACTGCCGGGGATCGCGGCACTTGAGCGGATGCCAGTGCTCAGTTGACGGTCACGACGACTTTTCCGAGGGCGCGCCCCTCTCCGACGTGAGCCAACGCCTCGGGCACTTCATCGAGGGTGAATGACCGGTCGACGTGGATGGCGAGGTCGCCGGTGACGCAGAGGCCGGCCACCGGTTCGAAATGGGCCGGCCCCTCCTTGACGGCGAGCACGCCCAGGCGGCGGCGGGTGAGCCGGCCGGCCGCGGCACCGATCGCATGAAGTCGAGTTTGCCGGCGTTGTCGACGCCGGTCACGCGTACTCGGCGAAGCCGCCCTTGAGCATGAGGTTGTCGCCATACACCTCGTCACCGGGCCGGAACCGGGTGACGACCGCACGCAACCGCTGAGCCGGCCCTCGGTGACGCGTTTTCAGGTCATCGGCGAGATGCTTCTGGTCCGCTCCAGGATGTACCGGGCCAGTTCATCCGGCGCCTGTTCGGGGATCCAGTGCGAGACGCCTTCGAGAACCTTGAAGCCGAACGGGCCCGTCACCCACCGGCTGGTCAGCTCCGCGGCACGGCGACCGAATGGCGATGTCGCCGGCGCTCCAGACATAGCCACGACGTCGGCCACGAGCTCGTTGAGCCGGTATGCCCGGCGCGACCGGGCCGTGCCTGCGGGGTGCAACCGCGCTGGTCCGGCACGATGACCCGGTAACCGGCCGCGAGCAGCGGCCGGGAAACGCCGATCCACGATCCAGGTCCCCGCCGGTTCGGTTTCATCTATGTTATTCGGGTGAGCATGAGTCTCTGCCTGGTGAAACTCTCTCCGGCGATCGCCCACCGCATCGAGACGACACCGGATCTCCTGGAGCAGTTGTGGTTCGCTGACGAAGAGGATGAACCCGCGGCTGATCCGGACCCGGAACTGGCTGCTCTCGATCGCGACCGCGACACGCTCTTCGAGGACTACCTCGGTCTAAGCCGAGAGATCGGCGACGAGCCTGGAACGTACCCGTGGATGCGCAGGGCGCTACAAGGCACCGGGACCGACATCGACTTCGATTTCGGTTACGGCAATGGATTCGTGGTGACGGCGCAGGAGGCAGCGGAGATAGCGAATGGCCTGGCCGATGAGGGCTGGTGGAGCCCCGGCCAGGAAGTAACACTCGTGCCACACGCCATCGCCGGCTTCTATCACGCCGCGGCCAACGAGGGGCAGACAATTATCGGAGGTGTGGCCTGACCACTGCGGCCTGCTGCCTCCCGAAAGCCCTGCCCACGGCGGGTCAGACCCCACCTCGATGTTCGCCGGCGAACATGCCGGCTTCGCCGGCGCGGAGGGCGGCTACCAGCCGCCGACGCCCGCGGTTGGGGTCTCGTGCCGCCTTGGATATGCGCTCAATCAAGCTCCCAATCGGCGATCGTGGCCGACTGCTCACCTGTCGCGGGGGTGCGGACTCGAGCCGGTCGGGCGTCGGAGCGGATCTGAAACACCACCTTTCGAATTACTTTCTCCCGATGCTCGAGGCGATCGTCGCCCGCGAGCATTCGCGTCATCGCGAGATCGTGCTGATACCAGGTGCCCTCCGCATCGCAGAGCCAGGTGTAGTTCCCCACCTGCGCAATGATGGTCATCTGCCCCATATTGCGTTCCTGCAACGACACCGAGACGAGCCGCCTGCCCTCCACCGGTCGCAGGTTGGCCGACGGCTCGAGGTCGTCCACGCCCAGCACCGAGACGTCGTGCCGGCTCTCAGCGGTGTGCCCCAGTTCCAGCAGATCCCCCAACTTCATCAATCTTCCGGGAACGGGTAGATCCTCGACCAGGATCTGGCGCGGCATCCCGTCCACGTAGACGTTCGCGGAGTCTGGATACACCGTTGGGCTCGACATACAGGCGGAGCCATCGGGCCTGGTCAGCAGGAATGTGGTAGCACCGAACACGGTGACCAGGACCACCACGACGGACGCCGCCACCCATCGCCGCGACAGGTGAAAGCGGGATCTGGCGGGTACGAGTTCTTCCGCAGGTTCAGGGACCACCTCCGGTGAACCGACCAGCGCCACCTCTACCCGCTTGCGGCGAGCGGCCAGTACAACCGCAGTGACGACAGCAAGTGATACAGCACCGCCAGCGGCCCAGCGCGCGACGGCCTTGCGAGTCGGAGGCACAGAACCCCTCATCGGCTCGACGTACCCGGCTATGAGATTTCAGCGGGCAGACCCTCGATGCGCTGATCTGAGGTATCAGGCCGGCGCCTCGACGAGGATTTGCCGATTGATGCCTGGTGATAATTTGTGGAGGGTGACGGTGGCGCATTCGCCACGGTGGGCCGCCGGATCGTCCGCCTTTCCGCTCGACGTCCTGGGAGAGATCCGATGACGAGCAACGACAAGCCTCAGGGCTCCGCAAGGCTCGGGATCTGGTCAAATATCGGGGTCTGGGTCGCCTTTGGCGCTGCCTTCGGCGTCGTCGCCGGGATCCTGCTCAACAACATCGGTCTCGGTGCCGCGCTGGGTACGGGCCTGGGTGTGACCGCCGGCGTCGTCGTCATCGCGCGAGCGAACAACCGCGGCAAATCCTGAGCGTCGAGCTCCGTGCCCGGCCCGGACCGGCGCGGCCCGGCTCAGATCATGGAGAGTTCGGGTTCGAATATGGGCGCAACTCTCCAAGATCTCGATGGGTGGTGCGGCGGTGACGGCTGAGGGCGAGGGGACGGGCGTGATGGTTAAGGGTTGATGGCTGCGGCGGCTGATTCGCCGGAGCGGATTGCGCCGTCCATGTAGCCGTACCAGTGGGTGGCGGTTTCGGTGCCAGCCCAGTGGATGGGGCCGATCGGGGTGCGTAGTGCCGGGCCGTGCTGGGTCCAGGTGCCGGGTGGGAAGAGGGCGGCGTAGGCGCCTCTGGTGTACGGCTCGGCGGTCCAGTCGCGCTCGATGTAGGCGGCCGGGTGTGCGGCTTGCGGGCCGAACAGGCGGGTCAGTTCGGCCAGTACGAGGGATTTTCGCTCGGCGGCGGGACGGGTGCCGAGGTGGCGTGCGGTGGCGCCCTCCAGGACGCCGGTCAGGATTCCGTGGGGGCTGGACGGTGAGCTGCTGTCGGCAAGGGCGGCGACGGGGCCGGGCAGGCTGAGCGCGTGTCCGCTGAGGCCGGCCGAGCGCCAGAACGGCTCCGCGTACACGATCATGCATTTGATCGTGGCGCCCATGGCCAAGCGCTGGGTCAGGCTGTCGCGCGCGGCCGGAAGCGGTGGGTCGTAGGTGATGCGGCCGGCGAGGGCCGGCGGGAGGGCCACGACGACTCGTCTCGCACGGATGGTGTCGCCGGACTCGACGGTGACCGTTGCTCCGTCGCCGCCGTGTGCGATGCGGGAGACGGGTGCTCGCAGGCGGATCCGGTCGCCCAGGCGGTCGGCCAGGCCTACCGCCAGCGCGTGGGCGCCGCCGTCGAGCAGGTCCTGCTGTGCCCCGTTCTCGGTCGCCATCACTGTTCGCAGGCTGCCGGCCGCTCGGGCGTAGAACAGCGCGTGCAGCAGCGAAAGCTCACTCGGTTCGCAGGCCCACAGCAACCGCGTCGCCGTGGTGAACAACTGCCGTCCGCCGGCGGTGCGCAGGGTACGCCGGATCCAGACCGCCAGGGTCTGGCTGTCCAGCAGGTCCGCTCGGGGGCTTCGCCACGGTGCCTCGACGTCGACCGTCCGGGCCAGGCGCTCGAAGCGGGCCTCGGCCTGGGCGAAGTCCAGCAGCGACAGCGCCCCGAGTCTGGGCACCAGGCCCCGGAACCGTCTGATGCGGCCCGCGGCGTCCTCCGCCAGATGGAACCCGTCGGTGTGGGTGGGGAAGACCGGAATCCCGAGGTCCGCGGCGAGCGCGTAGGCGCGGTCCTGGCCGGGTCCGAGAAACTGGCCACCGAGGTCGACGGTCTCACCGTCGACCACGGCGCTGTCGGTGCGCCCGCCGACCCGGTCGCGGGCCTCGCAGACGAGCACGTCGACGGCGCGACGCGACAGCACATGGGCGCAGGACAGGCCGGCCAGCCCGGCCCCGACGACAACGACATCAACAGATTTGGTCATGCGCACTCCCGGTGGTTGGACGAGTCCGCCGCACGGCGAACTCGTCAGCGCACCCACCAACCACCGCGGCGCTGACGTGAACGATCAGACATCAGCAGGATAGGGCGCGGATGCAACCTCGGAGGCTCCGGAAACGTCAGGCAGGGAGAGGAAAGAGGAGGACTGCTGGTTTGCGACCGTCTCCTACGCTGCACGACCGGTGAGCATCACGGGGAAGATCGTCTCGGCGTTTGCCGCCCTGCCGTTGGGGGCGGTCCTGCTGAGTGCGCCCGCGAACGCCATCGCCAACGGTGACCGCGTTCCGGACGGGCGTTACCCGTTCGCGGTCAAGCTCACCGAGTACGGGATTCCCACCGCTGACGGCGGCACCCGGGACAGTTCCTGTTCGGGCGGGCTCGTCTCGCCGCGCTGGGTGCTCACGGCCGGGCACTGTTTCCGGGACCTGGACGGCAACCGGGTGTCCCGCACCGTGGCCGAGAAGTCCGTCGCCACGATCGGGCGGGCTGACCTGACCGGTAGGGCGGGGTTCACGGCGAACGTGGTCGAGGTTCGCCAGCACGGGAAGGCCGACGTCTCCCTGGCCCGGCTCGACCGGGCGATCACCGCGATCACCCCGCTGGCGCTGAACCGGGACAAGCCGTCGAAGGGGCAGGCCGCGCGGCTGGTCGGGTACGGGTTCACCAGCCCCGGCGCGGAGCGGACGCCGAATCGGCTGCGGACCGGGAGGTTCGAGGTCACCTCGGTGAGCAAGTCCGAGATGGGGCTGTCGGGGGTCGCGCCGAGCCAGAACACCAGCCCGTGCGAACGGGACTCGGGCGGGCCGTACTTCACCGAGTCGACGGGGCGGGCGGTGGTGGTCGGCGTGGTCAGCCGGGGGCCGGACTGCCCGCACACCGGGTCGGACATCGCGACCAGGGTGGACGCGATCGCGCCGTGGATCCTGTCGGTCATCGGGAAGGATCTGCGCGCTTCGGCCGCGCCCTCGAAGAGCCGTGCTTCCGCCGTACCCTCGAAAAAGCCCGCGGCAGAAAGCCCAGCCGCAGCCAAACCGCCGGAAACCGCGCCGTGGGACGGCCTGCCGCCGATCGCCCTGCTTGCCGTGCCCGCCGCCCTCGTCGGTTTCGTCGTGATTCTCGCGGCGAGCGGGAGGCGGCGGCGGGGCGTGCATCGGCGGCGATAAGGCCCGGCTTACTTGCCGAAAACGTTTTCGTAAGCGAGAGTGACCCGGAAACAGAGGCCGGGCTATGCGTCGACCATCCCCGCACAGCGGTCGCCGAAAGCTCGCAATCCCCCGGGATCTCCGATCCCGCCTCACGATCGGACGCTCTGCCATGCACAAAAAACGTCGCATGTGGCTGATTCTCGCCGCCGCGCTGTTGGTCCTGACCGGCGTCTCCCTGGTCCCACAGGTCATGACGCGCGCCGACGCCGCCGCCAAGACCGTCTACATCCCGGCGCGCTGGACGCAGACCGGCGAGGTCCCGTGGGCCGCCGACCGGTCGCGTGAATCGACCAACTTCATCCTTCTGTGGGGTGAGAAGTCGGGGACGAATCCGGCCGGCGCACCGTCGCCCTACAACTTCGACCCGGCGAACATCATCACGCAGCTGGAGAACCTCTACAGCTTCTACGTGAACACGATGCAGTTCACGCCGGAGACCGGCCTCCTGGCCCAGCACAAGATCATTGTCATCATCACGAACACCTGGAACCGCACCGAGCTCAACGCCTGGGCGACCGGCGGCTCGGTCGACGGCCGGGTCGGCGTGATCAACGTGGCGCCCGGTGCGGCGCTGCCGGGTTCGTGGGGGCTGGCGCACGAGCTCGGGCACGTCTTCCAGAACTACACGTTCCTGGGGCGCTCCGGGTACGGCTTCACCGACGCCTCGGCCGGCACCTTCTGGGAGACCAGCGCCGAGTTCATGGCCATGCAGGCGCTGCCCACCACCGCGGCCGGTGACCTGACCCGGTGGCTGCGCTCGGAGAACCTCTACTACAGCTCCAGCCGGCACCACTACGGCAACTGGATGCTCGCGCAGTACATCAAGGACCGTGACGGCCTGGCGATGTTCAACCGGATCTGGAACGAAGCGCGCAACAACGAGCACCCGCTCGAGGTGTACCGGCGGATCACAGGCATCACCCAGGCCGAGCTGAACCGGCGGATCGGCGAGTACGCCACCAGGACTGTCACGTACGACTTCGGCAACCGGTCGACGCTGATGCCGTTCATCAACAACGTGTACGGCGCGGGATTCTTGAAGGCCTACAACGGCGGAAACGTGGAAGCCGTCGACCAGAGCCAGAGCCACTACCGGATCAACGCCCGGGTGGCGCCCTCCGACTACGGCTTCAACAAGATCAAGCTGGTGCCGTCGAGCGACGGCGCGCTGGTCAAGGTGCGGCTCAAGGGACACGCCGAGACCGGCGCGACCGGCTGGACGTTCGGGCTGGTCGCGGTACGCAACGGCAGCACACCCCGCTACTCCGCGCTGCAGGTCGGCACCGACGGGCAGGTCGACTTCCAGCTGCAGTCCGGTGAGACCGAGGTCTGGCTGGTCGTCACCGGCACGCCGAGCGCGGTGCCGCACTACGGGTTCCTCGACGGGTACACGAAGGCGCGGCGGTTCCCGTACGAATTCCGGGTCTCCGGCGCGACCCCGTCCGGATTCGAGCCCGGGTACGTCAAGCCGGCCGCGACCAACGGCGGCCGCTGGCACACCAACGGCGGCGGCTGGGTCGCCGGCAACGCGAGCGTGGCGGCGACCGCCTACGTCGGCCCGAAGGCCGCGGTCATGGGCGGCACGGTGACCGGAAACGCCCGCATCGAGGGCCTCGGCTGGGTCAACGGCGGCACCGTCGGCGGCAACGCGGTCGTCAAGGACAACGCCCTCATCCAGAGCGGCGCCAACCTCTCCGGCAACATCGTAGTCGGCGGCGACGCGGAGATCGCGTTCGCCTGCGGTTCCGGAACCTACCTGCTGTTCAACCCGGACCGCCGCTGCGACGGCGCCGGCGGCGAGTCCGACATCAACCCGTCGTTCAGCGCGTTCCCGAGCTCCGACCTGGCCATCGGCGGCGGCACCACGACGCCTCCGCCGTCGACCAGCACCAATGTGGCCGGCACCGCGACGGCGAGCGCCTCCTACACGTCCTCGTGGGAGTCGATCGCCGCGATCAACGACGGACTCGAACCGTCCTCGTCGAACGACACCGTCAATCCGCGCTGGGGCACCTGGCCCAACAGCGGCCAGCAGTGGGCCGAACTCACCTGGCCGAGCAACGTCACCCTCGGCCGGGCCCAGGTCTACATCTTCGACGACAACGGCGGCGTCCGATTGCCATCATCGTGGAAGCTCCAGTACTGGACCGGCTCCGCATATGCGGACGTCGCCGCGTCGAGCGGCTATTCGGTGAACGCGAATGCCTACAATTCGGTTTCTTTCACCCCGGTCAGCACGAGCCGCTTGCGGGTGCTGATGCAGTCGAACGGCACCAGCTCGGTCGGCCTCCTCGAGGTCAGAGCGTTCGCGTCCTGACCCCCTTTTTCACCTGCCGGGTGGTGGGAGATCTTGCTGCCACCCGGCAGGCTCTTTCTTCGGTACGAGACTCGCGACCGGCGGTCAGCCGTTGCGGGTGGACACGTCGTCGACGAGGAAGTTCTCGCCGGCCTCGGGGGTACTGCTCGCCGCGAACTGATGGCCGGTCAGCGCGGTGGTCCCGCCGTCGAAGCGGGTCGCCGTGCCGATCGTCTGGCCGTTCACGGTGATCGTGGCCGTGGTCGTCGTCGCCCGCACCTCGACGCCCGTCCAGACGCAGCCGCCCGTGCACGATGCCGACGGGTCGAACGACTGGCCCGTGCCGAGGGCTCGCCAGGCGGTTCCGTCGTGGTATCGCACGTTTCCCTCGCGGGTGAGCGCGAAGTGGAACGCCGCCTGGCCGGCGCTGGTGAGGATGTCGAACAGCAGTGCCGAGGAGCCGGCCGCGCCGGTCGTGCGCCACTGATCGGGGTGGAAGCGGAAGCCGACCGTCTTGGTGGTGGCGGTGGAGTCGATACGGCGGGCCGCCGGCAGGTGCACGGTGCTGCTGTCGACGATCCGCAGAACCCGGCTGCTCCCGCTGCCCGAGGTCGTCTGGCTCACCCACACGCCGAGGTGACCGACGCCGGCGTCGTCAACGGTACGGTCGATCGAGTAGCCGCGGGGGATGCCGTTGACCGGGTCGTTCTCGAAGGAGTTCACGTCGTCGGCGTACAGCTCGATCTCGTTCAGCTGGCTGCACGGCGCCGTGACGCCGGGCGGGCAGATCGAGGACTCGCCGACCAGCACCCGCACGTAACGCGCCGTCCGGGAGGTGGCCGGGGTGGTGTACTTCAGCGCGTACCCGCTCTGGTTCGTGACGCTGTACCAGTCGGACCACGCGTCGTCGGTGGTGAGCCGGGTCTGCACGGTGGCGTTCGCGATGCCGCCGATGGCGAGGCTGAGCCCCGCCTTGGAGAGGGTGTAGGCGCGGTCGAGGGAGATGTCGAAGACGCCCGCGCCACCGGAGCGGATCGCGCTCGACCACATCTCGTTGCTGCCGTCGACAGCGCCCTGGTTGCCGGTACGCGGGTGGCCCGCGATCGCGGTGCCGTAGTCCCCGCCGAGCTGCACCGTCCCGGCGGCCACCTTGCCGCGCAGGTCGATCTTGCCGCTGCCGGCGGTCAGGATGTCGGCGAGCACCCGCTTGACCTGGTACGTGGTGGTGCCGTCGGACATGGTCGCGCCGTGCCAGGTGCACTTGTTGTAGTGCGCGCCCTCGTAGGTAATGGCGTGGCACGAGTCGGCCATCAGCACGGCCCGGTTCGCCTCGGTCCACGCGAGGTCGGCGTTGCCGCTGGTGCCCTCGTTCAGGTTCTGGGGTGCGGCCACCGAGTGGTTGTCGTAGAACGAGCGCTTCACGTCCCAGGTGCGGCCGGTGCCGTCGTACGACAGCGCCACGAAGTTGTCCGGGCGGCCCGCCACCAGCGCGAGGATCCCGTTGGGCAGCAGGGACAGCCGGGGGTTGATCCGCCCGAAGGGACGGTTGCCGCTCGCGTCGGCGGCGAACTCGGCGATCGGCGCCGCCGAGCCGGTCCACGTGGTGCCGGCCGTGGTGGACCGGCGTACCCAGAGGTTGTCGTAGGTGGACGTGCGCATCACCGCGACCAGGTCGCCGTTGGAGGCGAGGACGAGGCCGGTCTCGGTGAACCCACGGGCGGTGCTGCCCTGCCCGAGGGTGGCGCGCAGAGCCCAGGTGCGGCCCTGGTCGAAGCTGGAGAGCAGCATCGAGGAGGTGAAGATGCTGCCGGTCACCGCGTAACCGGCCATCAGCACCGGTCCTCCCGGTACCTGAACCAGGGAGTTGGGGTAGAAGTTCGCGGTGGCGTTGTTGAACGCCTGCGGAGCGATGTTGATCTGTGCGGGGACGGCCGCGCCGTACGTGGCGCCGTCGTCGGACGAGTAAAAGATCTTGATGTCGCGCAGCTGAGGACGCGCGGGGGAACCCACAGGGGTTTCCTGCCCGGCGAAGCCGACACTCAGCACCCGGCCGTCGTCGAGCCGGGTCGCCGCCTCGTGGGCATCACCGGTGGACGCGGTGAACGTCGTCCCGCCGTTGACCGACGTGAGCCGGCTCTCGGCGTGACCGTCCGCGTCGTAGTGGGTGTAATACCCGGCCCGGACCGGGCGAGTGGGGCTCTGCGCCGTGCCCGAGTCGTAGGCGTCGGCCATCGCGTACCAGGCGGGCGGGTCCCCGGCCGGGTCGTAGGCCGTGCCGGGCGCGCCGAGCACCAGCGCGGGCACGGTCGGCGACAGGCCGGCGACCTCGGATTTGGTCACCGCCGCGGCGTTCGCCGGTGCGACTGCCATCGGTGTCACCATCAGCGCCAGCATCCCGGCAGCCAACAATAAACGCATACTTCCTCCCCCGTCGGAGTGATCATCCTGCCATGGGAGCACGTATGCGTTCCCGCACTAGGGTGGGGACGACGGACCGGAAGGTGTGCTGCCATGAGCGACGTCATCGACGACCTGGAAGCCGAGCAGGACCGGCTGGACGCCGTCCTGGGAGGTCTCACCCCGCAACAGTGGCTCACCGACTCGGCGGCCGCCGGATGGACGGTGGCGGACGTGGTGCTGCACCTGGCGCAGACCGAGGAGGCGGTCGCGGCGGCGGTGCACGGCGACCCGTCCTGGATCGACTGGCGGCGGTTCGGCGACAACGTGGACGACGCGATGAACGCCATGGTCCGGGCGCAGCAGGCCGATCCTGATCAGATCTACCAGCGGTGGCGGGACGGCCGCCGGGAGGCGCTGCGGGCGTTGCGCGCCGCCGACCCGCAGGAGCCGATCGGATGGGTGGCGTCGGCGGTCAAGCCGCGGACGCTGGCGACGACCCGGCTCGCCGAGCACTGGGCGCACGGGCTGGACGTCACGATCCCGTTCGGCATCGAGTGGCCGGACACCGACCGGCTGCGGCACGTCGCCTGGCTCGGTTTCAGCACGCTGCGTTATGCGTACGGGCTGACGGGCCGCGCGGTTCCGCCGGTGTTCTGCGACCTGTACGGCCCGGACGGCTCGGCCTGGCAGTTCGGGGACCCGGGGGCCGAGTCGGTGATCGCCGGGCCGGGCGGTGCGTTCTGCCGGGTGGGTGCGCAGCGGCTGACACCCGCGGAGTCGGGGCTGAAGACCACCGGGCCGCACGGTGCGGAGGTCCTCGCGATGCTGCGCAACTATGCCGACACCTGATCCGGACATTGACAGACTTGGATGCCTTTGGGAGTCTTCCGGTGGGGCAGACGCTGGAGCCGCGTCATTGACGACGACCTTCACCGAGTGTTGGAGGCACCATGCGCACCCCACTTCGCATCCTCACCGTCGCCCTGGCCGCGGTGCTGCTCCTGCTGGGCTCACCGGCCGGCGCGGCGTTCGCACACGGCTCGACGATCGACCCGGCGTCCCGCAACTACGGCTGCTGGAAACGCTGGGGCAGTGACTTCCAGAACCCGACCATGCGGACCGTCGACCCGATGTGCTGGCAGGCGTGGCAGGCCGACACCACCGCCATGTGGAACTGGAACAGCCTGTACCGGGAGAACGTGCGGGGCAACCATCAGGCTGCCGTTCCGAACGGGACCCTGTGCAGCGCCGGTAACACCGGCGGCACCCGTTACTCGGCACTCGACACGCCGGGCAACTGGGTCGCCACCCGCATCCCGAACGCGTCGGCGTTCACCGTGGTGGCACACGACCAGGCGCGGCACGGCGCGAAGTACTTCCGTGTCTACGTGAGCAGGCAGGGCTTCAACCCGCTGACCCAGCGGCTGTCCTGGAGCGATCTGGTCCTGCTCAAGGACACCGGCCCGATCGGGCCGGGCGTCGGGGAGACCACCAACGACCCGGTGCTCGGCGGTGTGTCGGTGAAGATTCCGGTGAGCGCGCCGGGCATGACCGGGCGGCATGTCGTGTACACGGTGTGGGAGGCCGGGCACGCCGACCAGGTCTATTACTGGTGTGCCGACGTGACCTTCGGGTGACGGGCTGAGCGGGGCGGCTCGCGAGCAAGCAGGGTCAGGTGCTCGCGGGCCGCCTCGGCGCGCGCGTCGCGTACCCGAGTCTGGTCTTTCTCCCGAAGCGGAGCGCAACCTTTCGCGCTCGCGGGACCACTGATGGGGTGACCGCGCACAATCCATCTATGAGCGTCTATATTGACGTGGCGGCTGTGTGCCCACCCCCAGGGCAGCCGCGAATGTTAACGCTCACCCCAAGCGGAGGATCCCCACATGAACCCGCCTCAGAAGCGCCGCCGATGGCGCGGCGTGCTCACCGGACTGGTTGTCGCCGTGCTCGCCGGCGCCGGTGCGGTCGCCGGGCTGCAGCAGGCCAGCGCGGCGACCGTGAACACCGCGGCCTGGTACGTCTTCGTGAACCGGCACAGCGGCAAGGCGATGGACGTCTACAACCTCGCGACCAACGCCGGTGCCGGCATCGCGCAGTTCACCCGTAACGACGGCAACTGGCAGCAGTGGCAGTTCGTCGACGCCGGCAGCGGATGGTACAAGATCAAGAGCCGGCACAGCGGGCTCTTCCTGGAGATGCCGAACGCCACCGACGGCACCCAGTTGATTCAGAACAGCGACAACGGTACGACGCGGCAGCAGTTCACGCTGAAGGACTCGGCCGGCGGTGACGTGCGGTTCGTCAACCGGCACACCGGCAAGGCACTCGACCTGTGGGAGTGGTCCACGGCCGACGGCGGGATCATCTCGCAGTACCAGGACCTGGACGGCGCCAACCAGCGCTGGCAGATGGTCCAGGTGGCGACCGGTGGTGGCACGAGCGGCTGCGGTACGGGCACGTTCCAGTCCGAGGTGACGGTCAGCGGCAGCACCTGGACGGCTCGCAACGCGTCCGGGGGCAGTGTCTACAGCGGCACGGACTTCCGCGCCGCGGTGCAGGCGGGCATCGGCAGCCTGACCGCCGGGCGCACGTCGATCCAGCGTGTGGTGGTCCGCGGCAACGGCTCGATGACCGCGGGCAGCCGGATCTCGCTGGCGAGCTACACGTCGCTGTCGGTCTGCGGCACGATCAACGTGACCGGCTCGGGGAGTGGTGACTACGCGCCGATCTACGCGCGCGGGGTCAGCAACATCGAGGTGCCCTATCTCAACGTCACCGGCGCGCCGATCTACGGCATCTTCATGCGCAACGTCAGCAACGTCTATCTCGGACAGGTTGACATGCGGTTGACAGGTGGACTGGGTGTACGCATCGACAATCGCGGCAACACTGCTGAGTGGACGCGCAACGTACGCATTGACAACGTGTACGTGCAGGGCGCGGGGTCGCATGCAGTGGAGACGTACGGAGTCGACGGCATCACGATCGGGACGGTGACGGCCCGCAGTGTCGGCGAGTCGGGTCTGCTGCTCAACCAGACGATCAACGCGACCGTGGGCACGGTGGACGCGGACAACGCGGGTGCGGGCACGGGTTACGCGGCGTTCCGGATGGCCAACCGGAACGGGCGGGTCGGTGACGCGTACCCGAACAACATCAAGGTGGGCACGGTGAAGGCGCGCGGTGGTGGCCGTGGTGTGTTCTGCGTGTCGGAGAGCGGCGGGTTCACGATCGACCGGGTCGACATCGCGAACACCGGGAACAACTCGGTGCTGGTGGAGAACTGCTACAACGGCGTGATCGCCGGGGTGTCGGGGACGATCAGCGGCGGTGGCGAGGTGCGGATCTCGTCGCGGACCGAGTTCGCGCCGTCGTCGGGCATCAGGTTCCAGAACCTGGCGGTGAGCAACACGAACATCACGTGGAGCCCGTGCACCGGCAGCAACAACACGATCAGCAACGTGACGCGGACGAATTCGACGCTCACCTGGTGCTGAGACCGTCCGGGGCGTCGCGCATGCGGCGCCCCGGACCGGCCGCCGGGCGTGCGGCAGCCCGGGACCGGCCAGGCGTGCGGCGCCCCGGACCGGCCGTCGCGCGTGCGGCAGCCCGAGACCGGGCGTCGGGCGTGCGGCAGCCCGGGACCGGCCGGGCGCCGGCTACCAGGCTCGAAGCACGGCGATCGCAAGGGAGATGAGGGCGACCGCCGCCGACAGGGCGGTGATCGTCTGTGCCCGGTCCGCCGACCGCGCGATGGCGATCACGAACGGGGTCGCCAGCAGTGCCAGCGCCACGACGCCGAGCCCCCAGTACAGGCCGGTGACGAAGCCCGAGCCGCCCGGACCGCTGACCACGCCGGCGAGGTAGCGGCCGCTGAACGGGGCGAACCAGATCAGGACTCCGGCCAGCAGCGCCGGCACGATCCCGAAGGCCGCGCGGTACCGCCGCTCCATGCCCCGCGTCCGCTGCAGAACGAGCCCGAGCGCCGCGAACGGCGCCACCGCCACCAGCCACCCGGCGGCCGCCATGCCGGCCGAGGTGCCGCCGCTGAGTGCCCGAGCCGCGCCGATCAGCGGATCCCGGACGAGCCGCCCGGCGCCGATCGCCACGAGCGCGACCAGCAGGACGATCAGGCCCTCCGCCCAGGCGGCCAGCCGTTCGAGCCGCTCATATTCCGGCGACTCGCCGTGCCGTTCGAAAGCACGGTCGAGCGCTTGATCGAAGAGCATGGCTGGATCCTAGAGGGAACGCGAGAATGCCGTGGCGACAGCAGATCAGAAGAGCAGGCGGACCACGGCGCCGACGACGTGGCCCATCACGGCGCCGGCCTTGCCGCCGAGCCTCTCGGCGAGGGAGTTGAGCCACGACCGGAACGACTCACGTCCCTGACGGCGGATCCGCGCCAGTTCGTCGTTGTGCCGCTCGATGAGCGCGGCGAGCAGCCGCGCCGAGAAGAGGATCTGCTCGATGGCGTGGTCGACGTCCGAGGTGCTGAAGCGCCGGCCGCACGAACAGTAGAAGTTCGTGTCGCCGACTGCCCACTGTTCGGAACATCCGTCGCAGCGGACCCTGCGCGCGTCGGGCTCGACCTCCATCGAGCCCCGGTGGCGGCAGCCGCGGTGACGGCTCACCGCCCACGAGGTCGAGCAGGCCGGGCATTCCGGGAACGGGAACTGCACCCAGGCCACGGTTATTGCAGCCTCTGGATGCGGCGGCCCTTTTCGTACGCCTCCTGGTATCCCCGGACGAACGAGGTGGCCGCGTTCAGACCGATGGTGAAGACGTCCTCGATGAGCGACTGCAGATTGGCGACGCCGATGCCCAGTTGACGGGACACCTGATTGACGAAGTCGCTCAACCATTCCCGGAACGATTCCGTGGAGAGTTCCTGAATTTTGCCGCGCTCGCGCTCGTCGGCCTGGATCAGTTGTGCGATCTTGCGGATCGTCTCGTCGTAGGTCGGGTCCCCCGGATTCACGTCAGGCATGCTTCCCCCAATCGTCGCGAACGGCCTTGAACCGCGCCCGGTCCGCCACCAGAGCCCGGTACTCGGCCTCGCCGAGGCTGTCGAGGTACTCGTCGAAGGTGACCCGAGTGGGTTGTGCCGCCACCGGGGCCGCGCCCGGCGCCGTGGGTGCCGGGCCGCGCATCGACGCCGCCGCGTGAAGCAGCCCGCGGTCGACCAGGTCGATGAAGTTGGCGAGGTCCATCCGGCTCTCCAGGACCCACCGGCGGGGCTTCGGCACCGCCTCCATCACCGTGCGGAACAGCGTCGCGAGGTTGTACCGGCGCAGCGCCGAGTAGGCCACCACGGCCGGCTTCCTGGTGTTGACGTGCGGTTTGATGCTCCTGGTGAACTCCTTGACGCGTTCCTCGAGGTTCCGCACCTGGTCGCTGGACGGGGTGTTGCTGTGCGGGTTCCAGTTGCCCGGGCCCATCTCGTCCGCCTTGTTCAGGCCGAAGACGATGCGCTCCCGCAGGTCCGGCGCGTGCCGCACCAGGTCGTGCAACACCTGCTGCATGAACGCGACCATCCGGTCCGGGGCGGGATGCACCCAGAGGATCGCGTCCGCACGCGGCAGGGTCTCCAGGTAGAGCCGCAGATAGGACTCGTAGTTGGCGACGTCGTCCCCGACGCCGGGCATGTCGATCACCCGCAGGTCACCACGGCTGCCGCGGATGTGGTCCACCGTGGCGTAGACCTCGAACCCTTCCACCGCCAGCGTGGTCGGCCGGAAATGGCCGACCTCCTGACCCGCGTTGAATAGCGAGTTCACCGTTGTCGACTTTCCGACGCCGGCCTCGCCGATGAAGGCGAGAGTGGGCGGCGGTTCGTGTTCGTAGGCCCGGTCGACTTCGCGTATGACCTGTTCTCTGCTTTCGGCGTCGATGGAGGAGTCCTGTCTTATTCCATCTCGAAATGCATTCATGAACCCGCGCACCATGTCGGACATGCGAACAGCTTAGAAACGGCGCGTTATTCGACAATCATCATTCGTGGTGCCGCCCGCACACGTATGTCTCATGTGGAGAGGAGCCCCGGTCGGCGAGCGGCGACGATCGTCCATGATGTACCGACACTCGCCGCCGGCCGGTGGCCGATCGGTGGCGCGAGTTGTCGGACCCGGGGTCTACTGTGCGGCGCATGCGATCGCTGATCACCGTTATTGCCGAGCACGACGACGTTGCCGGCTATCTCTGCTGGCCGGGTGACTTCGAGTTGGAACGCAGCGACCACGTGGAGCCGGTGCATCTCGCGTCGGGTGCGGCGCTCGAGGGGTTCGCGGGTGATGGTGCCGGTGGGACGTTCTTCTTCTGCGGCGACGGCGGCGAGGAGCGCCCGGTCCTCTATGCGGACTCCGAGGGCGGGGCGGCTCTCGTGGCGATCGGGCTGCCGGAGCTGCTGCAGCTGCTGCTGGTCGCGCCGTGGTGGCGGGACTGTCAGGCGTTCACCGCGGAGGAGAGCCGCGAGCTGGCGGCCGACTATCAGCAGGACATCCCCGACCTGTTCGCCCAGCGCGACCGTGCGGCGGCCGTGCTGGGCCTGGATCTGCCGTCCGAGGCCGACGTCCTCGCGCGGCTGCATGCGGTCGCCACCGGGGCCGGCAGGGAGTTCGACCTGATCTTCACCCCGGAGGGCAACACCTATGAGCGACTGATCCAGGTCTAGGCCGAGCGCGCGCGGCGGGCCACGACGTAACGCCGCATCTTCGCGTCCGTTCCGCAGTCCTCCATGCTGCACCAGCGGCGGCTGCGGTTCTTGCTCTCGTCGTGGAAGAGGAAGCCGCAGCCGCCACAACCCTTGATGCGCTCCAGCGCGCCCGCGGTGAGCAGCCCGACCGCCGCGTGGATCACGGGCCGCAGCGGCCGCGCGAGCGACCGGTCCTCCCGCCACGACCAGACGAAAGCGCTCCCCCGCTCCAGGCTCGCGTGGGCGAGCGCGTCCGCCTCGTCGTCGCGGAGGCGGGTCAGGGCGGCCGGGCTCGGGTCGGCGCCGGCGGCGAGGGGGCGGAAGATCTCGTCCAGGTAGTCGCGAGTGGCCAGCGCCCGCGTGAAGACGGCTTGGGCGCCGTCCGGGTCGTCGTGCTCGAGTGTCTCGGTCAGGACTCCGGCGTACACGGCCCACGCGACCAGCTCGGGATAGCCCAGGAGTACGTCGTCGTCCGGGCCGGTGCGGGTGTTGAGGAAGTCCAGGGCGGGGTTGCCGCCGACCAGGCGCATCCGCGTGACATCTGCTGTTTCCATCAAAACGCACTTTACCAGTTGACTCGGCCGGGAGCCCCGCCTAGCGTTTCTACCATAAGACGTTTAGGAGGTAACACCATGCGCGCGGTGGGTGCCCTGATCGGACTGGCCGGCGGAACGTTCCTCTACACGACGGCCGAGGCGCTGCCGGTCGGGCTGCTGCTGCCGATGGCCGCGGACCTGGACGTGTCGCCGTCGCAGGTGGGCATGCTCGTCACGGTGTACGGGGCGGTGGTGATGATCGCGTCGGTGCCGCTGACGGCCGCGGTCCGTGGTGTTCCCCGGCGGCGGCTGCTCTCGCTGCTCCTGGCCGGTTTCGTGGTCAGCAACGCGGTCACCGTGCTGACGGGCACGCTCGCGCTGCTCCTCGCGGCGCGGGTCGCGACGGCCGCCACCCATGCCCTGTTCTGGGCGGTCGTGGTGCCGGCCGCGGCCGAGTTGTTCCGGCCCGAGCTGCGCGGGCGGGTGGTCGCCGTCGTGTTCGCCGGTGGCAACATCGCACTGGTCCTGGGCGTGCCCGCGGGCACCTGGCTCGGCTCACAGGCCGGCTGGCGGGCGTCGTTCCTGGCCGTCTCCGGACTCGGCGTGGTCGTGCTCGCCGTGGTGGCCGCGCTGCTGCCCTCGGCACGGCCAGAGCAGGGCCACGCGGCCCGGGGCACGGCGCCCGACTCCCGCCGCTTCCGGCTGCTGGTCGCAGTGGCGGTGCTGACGACGGCCGGCGCGATCGTCGCGTACACCTTTGTGGCTCTTTTCATCACCGAGATCAGCGGTCTGCCCGCCGCGTCGGTCGGCGCCGTCCTCCTCGCCCGGGGCATCGCGAGCGTGCTCGGCGTGCTGGCCGCCGGCCCCCTGGTGGACCGCAACCCGTGGCTGGTTTTGATCGCCACCGTGGCGCTGCAGTCAGTGGCGCTGCTTGGGCTGTACTTTTTCGGTCATCACCCCGCGGCGGCGGTCACCCTGATCGCGGTGGCCGGCCTGGCCTTCGCCGCGTTCACCGCCGGGCTCGGCGGCCTCGTCCTCAGGGTGGCACCGGGGCGCTCCGACCTCGCCGCGGCCGCCCTCTCCGCCGCGGTCAACGTCGGCATCACGGCGGGCGCCTTCGCCGGCGGCCTCCTGCTGCCGAGCCTCGGCGTCCACATCACGGTGCTGGCCGGCGCCGTGCTCAGCCTCGTCGCCCTGACCCTCGCCCTCGGCGAGCGCCGCCTCCCCCACCTGTCCCCGCACCTTCCAGACCCGCACCTCCCAGACCTTGCCCCCGCGAACCGTCCATAGCCGGCCGTGCCGCCCAAGATCGGGGGAGTCCGCGGGGCGCGCGCGGATCATCGCGGGACGGCGGGCGCGGAGCGGTCAGGGCGGGGTGGAGCGGCCAGGGCGGGGCGGAAGCGGGCAGGGCAGGGCGGGGTGGAGCGGCCAGGGCGGGGTGGGGCGGTCAGGGGCTGGCGGGGAGGATGTGGCCGCGGACCTCGCCCAGGGTGAGCAACGTGCCGTCGGGGGCGGGAGCGGTCGCCGAGATGACGACCTCGTCGCCGTCGGACAGGAAGGTTCGGGTGGAGCCGTCGGGCAGTGACAGCGGCTCCTGCCCGCCCCACGACAACTCGATCAGCGAGCCACGCTGGTCCGCGCCCTCCCCGCTGACCGTGCCGGAGGCGTAGAGGTCGCCCGTTCGCAGCGAAGCGCCGTTCGCGGTGAGATGCGCGAGCATCTGGGCGCCGGTCCAGTACATGGAGGCGAACGGCGGCCGCGACACCACATGACCGTTGAGCCGCACCTCGAATCGCACGTCGAGTCCCCACGGCGCCGTTTTCTCGTCGTCGAGATAGGGCAGCAACGGCTCGGTGCGCGGCGGCGGGGAGACGCGGGCCGCCGAAAGGGCCGCGAGCGGAACCACCCACGGCGAGATCGACGTGGCGAACGATTTGCCGAGGAACGGGCCGAGCGGAACGTATTCCCAGGCTTGAATGTCGCGGGCCGACCAGTCGTTGACCAGGCACACCCCGAAAACGTGCTGCTCGAATTCCTCCAGGCCGACCGGCTGGCCGAGCGCCGACGGCATACCGACCACGAAACCCAGCTCGGCCTCGATGTCCAGGCGCTGCGACGGTCCGAAAGTGATCTCACCGGAGGGGCTGCGCCGCTGGCCGCTCGGCCGCACCACGCCGGTGCCGGAGGCGATCACCGTGCCGGCCCGGCCGTGGTAGCCGATCGGCAGATGCTTCCAGTTCGGTGTGAGCGGGTCCTGTCCCGGCCGGAACATCCGGCCCAGGTTCGTCGCGTGCTGCTCGGAGGCGTAGAAGTCCACGTAGTCCGCGACCGAGAACGGCAGGTGCAGCGAAGCGCTGGGCACCAGATACGGTTCGATCCGGTCGCGGGAGGACGTGAGCCAGGACGTCACGGTCGCGTACACCTCCGCCCAGGCCTGCGGCCCGGCGGCGAGCAGGGCATCGAGCGACGGCCCGGCCACGTGCGGGGTCAATTCCGGAGCGAGATTTCGTACGGCGGAAGCCAGGTCGATAATGTTCTCGCCGGCGGACACGCCCACCCGTTTGCGCGGATCGGCGGGAGTGCTGAAAACGCCGTACGCATGACCCGTGGTCAACGCATTTCCTCCGGTAGTAGTCCGTGGCTCAGCAGGCCGTCGACCGGTTCGGTGATGCTGCACGTTCCGAAACTGACGAAATGGCGGCGGATCAGGCCGGCGAACGGCTCGTCGAGCGCCGCGACCGCCCGGACGACCCGTTCGGTGTCCTGGTCCGCGAGGGTCCTCTCGATGTCGTAACCCTGCAGGGCGCGGGCGGTAGCCAGCAGCACGTTGAGGAACCCGTGATGTTCGAAACCGGTCACCGGGTCGCGGTGCCGGACCGGGTCGTGCAGGCCGGCGGTCAGCTTGAACGCGAGACCGCCGCGCACCGCCGACCACAGGGCACCCGCGAGCTCCGGCTCGGACGGGAACGCTTCCGCCCGTACCCCTCCGGTCCTGATCTTCAAACGAAGGTCTTGGGCCGCCAAGGCCGCCGCCCGGGGCACGGTGATCTCCGCGCAGGGCAGCTCCACGTAGGTGATGGCGGCGCCCCGCTCAGCGTGCCCCGGCACCTCGATCGCGACCACGTCGACGCCGGGCGCCGACGGAACGATCGAATCCGGACCCGGAAGGGTGAGCGACACGGCGAGCGCCGGACCACCGGCCGCCGCCTCGGCCAGCTCGTCCCAGCGCGCCAGCGAGCACACGAACGGGCCGAGCAACGGCGCGATCGGCGACGACTGCCGCTTGCGGTGCGCCGCGACCGCCCCGATCATCGGCAGGTCGCCGGGCGGGAAGATCGCCGCGTCGTCGAAGAGGCCGCGGAACAGCGCGTTCACGATCGTGGTCCCCGGCCGGCCCAGGTCCAGGCGTAGACGCCGTCGTCGCACACCTGCCCCGCCTCGCCGAGTCCCAGCGGCCGGAACGTGTCGACCATGACGGCCAGTTCCTCGAAGCGCTCGGCGCCCAGGCTGGCCTCGATCGCGGCCGGTTGCGGGCCGTGCGGATAGCCGCCGGGGTGCAGCGAGACCGAGCCGACGTTGATGCCGGAGCCCTTGCGGGCCTCGTAGTCGCCGCCGACGTAGAACATCACCTCGTCGCTGTCGACGTTCGAGTGGTAGTAGGGCACCGGCACGGCGAGCGGGTGGTAGTCGACCTTGCGCGGCACGAAGTTGCAGATGACGAAATTGTTCCCCTCGAACACCTGGTGCACCGGCGGCGGCTGGTGGATCCGCCCGGTGATCGGCTCGAAGTCGGCGATGTTGAACACGTAGGGGTAAAGGCAGCCGTCCCAGCCGACCACGTCGAACGGGTGATGGGGTGTCACGTGCACCGATCCGGCAAGGCCGGCCGGGCCATCTCCGCGGTGCTTGAGGTAGATCTCCACGTCGCGCTCGTCGACGGTCCGGGGCGCTTCAGGGGTACGCAGGTCGCGCTCGCAATAGGGAGCGTGCTCGAGGAACTGGCCGTACCGCGACAGGTACCGCTTCGGCGGCGCGATGTGGCTGTTCGCCTCGATGACGTAGAGCCGCAGCGGCCCGTCTCCGGACGGCACCCAGCGATGCGTGGTGGCGCGCGGGATGATCACGTAGTCGCCGCTCGCCACGTCCAGGTCGCCGAAGACCGTCTCCACGGTGCCGGAACCCGCCTCGATGTACGCGCACTCGTCGCCGGTGGCGTTGCGGTACAGCGGGGACGAGGTTCCGGCGACCACGTAGTTGATCCGGACGTCGGCGTTGCCGAGCACGAGACGGCGGTCGCGTACCGCGTCGGCGGACTTCCACTCCTGGCCCTCGAACAGGTCGTGCAGCTTCAGGTGCCGGGGCAGCAGCGGATGGTTGGCGGCGGTCGACTGATCGGGCAGCTGCCAGATGCGGGCGTCGACCACGGCCGACGGGACGTGCCGGTGATAGAGCAGCGACGAGTCGGACGAGAAGCCCTCCTCGCCCATCAGCTCCTCGTAGTAGAGGGATCCGGCCGCGTCACGGTGCTGGGTGTGCCGTTTGGCCGGGATCTCACCGGCCCGCTGGTAGTGCGCCATCAGAGCCTCCGTCAGAAATTCCCGCGCCGCTCCTGCTCGCGCTCGATCGCCTCGAAGAGCGCCTTGAAGTTGCCCTTGCCGAAGCCGAGCGAGCCGTGCCGTTCGATGAACTCGAAGAACACCGTAGGCCGGTCACCGATCGGCTTGGTGAAGATCTGCAGCAGATAGCCGTCCTCGTCGCGGTCGACCAGGATGCCGCGCTTCTGCAGCTCCTCGATCGGCACCCGTACCTCGCCGATGCGGGCCCGCAGCTCGGGGTCCTCGTAATAGGAGTCCGGGGTGTTGAGGAACTCGATGCCCTCGGCGCGCAGCACGTCGACGGTGCGCAGGATGTCGTTGGTGGCGAGGGCCAGGTGCTGGGCGCCCGGGCCGCGGTAGAACTCCAGGTACTCGTCGATCTGCGACTTCTTCTTGCCCAGGGCCGGTTCGTTGAGCGGGAACTTGACCCGGTGGTTGCCGGAGGCGACAACCTTCGACATCAGCGCCGAGTAGTCGGTGGCGATGTCGTCGCCGATGAACTCGGCCATGTTCGTGAAGCCCATGACCCGGTTGTAGAAGTCGACCCACTCGTCCATGTTGCCGAGCTCGACGTTGCCGACGATGTGATCGAGGGCCTGGAACACCCGCTTCGGGGCGCCGTCGCGCTTGCGGAACGAGGAGGTGCGCTCGACGTACCCGGGCAGGTAGGGGCCGTGGTAGTGGTCCCGGTTGACCAGCGTGTGCCGGGTGTCGCCGTACGCCGCGATCGCCGCCACCCGCACGGTCCCGTTGTCGTCGGAGACGTCGTGCGGCTCCTCCAGGACGGTGGCGCCCTGCGCCCGTGCGTGCTCGACGCACTTGTCGACGTCCGGCACCTCCAGGGCGATGTCGGTGATGCCGTCGCCGTGCCGGGTGTGGTGCGCGATGAGCGGGCTGTCCGGATCCACCCCGCCCTGGATCACGAAGCGGACGGCGCCGCTCTTCAGCACGTACGACATGTGGTCGCGGTTGCCGGTCTCCGGGCCCGAGTACGCGACGAGCTCCATCCCGAACGCCGACTGGAAGAAGTGCGCGGTCTGCGTGGCGTTCCCGACGGCCCACACGATCGCGTCCCAGCCGGTCACCGGGAACGGGTCGCTGCCGGAGTCGTACTCGACGAGGCCCACGAGCTGCTTGAGCGTGTCGAGGTCGAGCTCGGCGAGACGCTCGGCGTCGGTGAGCGTGTCATTGATGGACATGGTGCTGGTCTCCCCCTTCAGCTGGACGGCTGACGGGTTCCAGCTTTGGCTGGGGACCCTGTGTTGCACAACACGCAGGGTTTTTGCCTAGCAGGTTGCTCAGATCTCCGCACATGTTGCCAGATCGACTGAACAAATTGTCCAACATGCTGCCGTTTCGTTCACCAGCCGGAAGTTTCGGAAGTTGCCAACTGCGATGACCAGCCAATTCGGCTTTCATCGATTCGAAACTTCCGCGAATCATTGACATGTACCGATGCGCTTCTCCAAGCTGGAGGCCTGCTCGATCGCTGTCCCCGCCTCTCCCGGAAGGAGAGTTCCAGTGATCACCGCCCGTTCCACGGTGACGGCACTGGCCGCCGCGGTACTCGCCGCGGCAGGCCTGTTCGCCGTCGCCATCCCCAGCGCCACCCCCGCCTCGGCAGCCGCCGCGGTCGAGGACGAAGGTGCCAACTGTCCCGCGCCCGCGCTCCCCGACGCCGGCGCCCTGCCCACCAACGCCCGGCTGCCCGATCCGTTCCTGCGGCTGAGCGGCTCCCGGATCACCACTACAGGCGACTGGACCTGCCGGCGCAACGAGATCAAGAAACTGGCCGAGAAGTTCGTGTACGGCGAGAAGCCGCCGAAGCCGCAGACCGTCAGCGGCACCGTCTCCAGCAGCTCGATCACCGTGAACGTGTCGCACCAGGGGCGTACGTCCAGCTTCTCGGCATCGGTGAGCCTGCCCAGCGGCACCGGCCCGTTCCCGGCCGTCGTCGTCCTCGGCGGGTTCGGCGCCGACACCTCCACGATCCGGTCCGCGGGTGCGGCCGTGATCAACTACGACCCGTACTCGGTCGGCCGTGAGGGCACGCCTCGCAACAACAAGCAGGGCGCGTTCTACAGCATCTACGGCAACACCAGCACGACCGGCCTGCTCGCGGCATGGTCGTGGGGCGTCAGCCGGATCATCGACGTCATCGAGCAGTCCGGAGGCTCGATCCTGCGGGCCGACATCGGCGTGTCCGGGTGCTCGCGGTTCGGCAAGGGCGCGTTCGCGGTCGGCGCCTTCGACCAGCGGATCGCGCTGACCATGCCGATCGAGTCGGGCAGCGCCGGCGTGCCCATCTATCGCGGCATTCCGGGCGAGGGCGCGCAGAGCCTGAGCAGCGCGTACGGTGAGCAGCCCTGGCTCGGCGACGCGTTCGGGTCGTTCACCGGCAGCCCCACCCGGCTCCCGGTCGACACCCACTCGGTGGTCGCGATGATCGCGCCACGCGGCCTGTTCATCATGGACAACCCGCACATCGCGAACCTGGGACCGCGCTCGGCCAGCGTCGCCGCCCTGGGTGGCGCCGAGGTCTACAAGGCACTCGGCGCGGGCGCCAACATCACCTACTGGTCGGACATCCAGAACGGCAGCCACTGCGCGGTACGCCCGGAGTGGACCACGCCGCTCCAGCAGCACATCCGCAAGTATCTGCTGCGTACCGGCAACGATCCCGGCACCATCCGGATCTCCAGCCGCGCGGCCGGGAACCTGGCCGAGTGGCGGGACTGGCAGACACCGACGCTGACTCCCACCACGCCCAGCAGTCCCGCCTCGCCGTCGCCGTGGGACCCGCCGCCGTCGTCGCCGTCACCGTCGCCGTCCTCGCCCGGCCCGTCTTCACCCGGCCCGTCCAACCCGCCCGGCGGCTGTTCGGCAACCGTGTCGCTGAACTCGTGGAACGGCGGGTTCGTGGCGACGATCAGGATTACCGCGGGGTCGTCGGCGATCAACGGGTGGAGTGTCGGGCTGACGCTTCCGGCCGGCACGACGATCACCAACTCGTGGAACGTGAACCGGTCCGGTACCACCGGGGCGGTCCAGCTGAGCAACGTCTCCTACAACGGGCGGCTGACGGCCGGAGGATCGACCGAGGTCGGTTTCCAGGCCACCGGCACGGGCGGCACCATGACGCCGTCCTGCACCGCCACCTGAACCGGCTGTGGGAGGACCCGACTGGACCGGGCCCTCCCACAGCCCCGGGCGATCAGCGCACACGCCAAGGCTCCGTGTGCGCTGATTTTTGTCACCAAGCAAACACTCTAAGTTAATATGTGAACGTTCACCCACTTCCATTTCGCTCTCTATTGACAGATTGCCAACCCGACCGAGTACTGTGCGTAGTCGGACCTTCCACGGGGAATCATCGATGCGCCGCAAGGAGACGCGTGTGGAGCGGGTGGGCTCGGGCGACCACGACAGAGACGAACCCCCGGTTCTCCGGATCGCCGGATATGTCACCGGCAACGACCCCTCTCCCTCGCCCGCACCCTCGCCTGAACCCGGCGTCAAACTGCCGAACATCTCCGACTACTGGCCGGACTCTCCGCAGCGGATCCGCGCGGAGCGGGAGAAGGCGGCGCAGGAGCCCGGCTGGCAGGTGCTGCTGCCCCCGTCCGCGCATCGCCGCACCGTCCCCCGCGGCGCCGGGCCCGTCACCACTTCGGACCGGCCCTGGCTGCGCCGCCCGGTCCTGCTCACCGGGCTGCTCGCCCTGGTGATCGTCGGCGGCACGATCCTGCTGACCCAGCGGACCATGGAACAACCCCAGGCCACCTTCCCGCAGGCGCCTCCGCCCGCGCCGTCGGTAGCGCCGCCGCCGGACCCCGCCTCGGTCGCACCGTCCACGACCGCACCGTCGAGCGCGGCCCCGACGACCACACCCCCGCCGACGACGAAACCGACCACCGCACCCGCCGAGCCCGCGCTGCCCGAGCGGGCCCGCTTCGAGCTGGCCGACGGCGTCACCGAACTCTCGGTCCGCATCACCGACCTGGACGACAGGGCGTTCCAGGTCACCACGCCCGCCGACTCCGGCCTGGACGTGGACACGACGTTCCGCAACGGCGTGCTGCGGGTGGAGACGGAGTCGTCCGGCGACGGGTCCGGGGAACTGGACGTGCTGCTCAATGCCGACGTGGTCTGGCACGTGCAACTCAACGCCGGTGTCCGCCTCGGCACCTTCGACCTGGACGGCGGCTCGGTGAGCCGGCTCGACCTGGACGGCGGGGCGGAACGCTTCGACGTCTCGCTCGGCCGCCTGTCACAGACGCTGCCGATCCGGATGACCGGCGGGGTCAACAGGTGGCGGATCGAGACGGCGGAACGCGTACCCGTGAAAATCAACGTCGGGCGGGGCGCCGGGAACATCATCGTCTACGGCCGGGAGAACGGCGGCACCGGCGGCGGCGAGACGATCCGCAACGGCGACCTGGACGACGCGGCCGGCCTGGACATCGACGCCGCCGCGGGCATCGGCGAGCTGACGATCGCCGAGGACTGAGCGATCAGGATCTGCCGCTCTCCGCGGCTTCCTTGCCGCTCTCGCCGGCGAAGGCCGCGAAGAGGGCCAGCAGGACGCCGGTGCCGGTGTCGACCGCGATGACGAAACCGCGCTCCCAACCAGCCGGGGCGAGGGCGACACCGACCGCCACGGTCACCAGCGCGGCCACGGCCATGCCGAGGCGAGCCGCGCGCTGCACACCCAGCCCGCGCCACCGCAGGATCGACAGGGTGATGACGATCGCACCGGCCGAACCCGCGACCCCGGCAACGAGCATGGGCACGGCCAGCGCGTATGCCCCGGCAAACACGCCGGCGACGCCGTAAGCGGCCAGCAACCCGAAGATCGTCACCGCCAGCCCGTGCCGGAGGGCACCGCGGGGCTTCCCGGCGTTCTGCACGACCACCACGGCGATCCTCCTCGAGAAAGTCCCGCTCATCCTCGCATCTCCCACCGCGGCTGCTGGGGGTCGTCGTTGTGCACGACGATGTCGGCGTGATCCGCGGGATGGGCGGTAGCGAGATACAGCCGCTGGGCGGGGATGTAACGCTCACGCCACCGTCGTTCGACGTCGGCGCGGCGTTCCCGGACAACGGCGCGGTCCACGGTCTTCTCCAGTGCGATCGACACGAAGACGCGCAGGTCCCAGCGGTCGAACAGTTCCGGGCGCAGCAAGAAGACCCCGTCGAAGAGCAGAACAGCGCCGGCCGGAGCAGTCGTGACCGCCGGGGACAGGACGGTGTCGGCCGCGTGGTCGTAGACCGCGTGCTGGATGCGCCGGTCGCCGCCGGGCCCGAGCGGATCCAGCAGGACGCGGGTCAGCGCGCCGTAGTCGTGGGTGTCAAAGTAGCAGCCCTCGGCGGAGAACTCGCCACGCGGATAACGCCGTGCCCGGGGGACGAGGAAGTCGTCGATCGTCGCGCGGATGACGTCGCGTCCCCGTGCGCGCAGGACAGCGGCCAACTCGTCGGCGAGTGTGATCTTGCCCGCGGCCGGCGCCCCGTCGACTGCGACCCGCGTCGGGTGCGCGACTGTGACGGACCCGACTGCCTCAGCCAGGTGAGCCAGCAGTTCGCCCCGGTTTCCTTGGTGCATGTCCCGCCCCGTCATGGTGAGGTGATCCGGTGTTGCGGTTCGAGTTCGAGTTACGCCCACTCGCCGAGGTGGCGCGCTGGGGTGGTGACAAGCCGTCGCTGCATTGGTTCGGGCTGACCGACGGCTGGTACTGGATCAGTGTTCGGGGCCGAGAGATCCTGCGGTATCGCGAGGAGGCGGTCAGCCGCTGGAATCTCGAGCGACCGTATCCCGGCTATCAGGTCGTGCGGCTGTGGGAGGACGTGATCGTGCTGAGCTGGGCGCTGCTCGAGCCGGTTCCGGACGATCTCATCGGCTTCGTCGACGGGACGTTCCCCCGCCGCGAGTTTCCCGACGAGTGGAGCGACGCGGTCGACTCGGCGCTCGATCTGCAGAGCGACTTCAACATGTACCTCGGTTACCTGGCCAAGTCTCCGATCCTGCGGTGCTGGCGGCGGAACGAGACGATCACTCTCTGCCAGCAGATATCGCCGGAGGACCGGGACACGTTCGACGGGCCACCCCGGCTGGAGATCCAGGTTCCTGCGGCGGAGTTCTACGCGGCCGTCGAGGACTTCGACAGCCGCCTGATCACAGCGATGGCGGAGCGGGTCGCCGAGTGTGAGCGCAACCCGCTCCCGGCCGTCGATCTCGATCTGACGCATTTGCGGAGGGAGCACACCGATCGCAGCCAATGGCTGCAACGGCGCCTGTCCCAGCCGAGGGCGACCGACTGGGACGCGGTGCGTGCGGGCGCTGCCGAGATGTCGGCCTGGCCCCTGGAGTGAAGGGCCGGCGTACCGGCCCTTCACTCCGTCAGCGGGCGGGTGCGCTGAACGGTGTCACCGTCACCCTGTCGATGAGCGGGGCGAGCGCGGAGCGCAGGAGCACGTCCGGCCAGTCGTCGGAGGCGTAGGTGACGCCGTCGAAGTTGGGTAGTTCCGCCGACGAGAACGTGAGGGTGTTCTGGCCGCGTTTCAGGGTGACCGGGACGGTCAGTTCCCAGAAGTTGTTGCTGTGGAAGCTGTGCGGGAAGAGCACCCGCTTGGCCGCCGCGCCGTTGACCGAGATGTCCGCGTGCCGCGCGAGGGGGTCCGGGTTGTAGTGGGTGGCCACCGCCTGCTCGGGGTTCGAGTAGCGGATCCGCAAAGCGTAAATATCAGATTTGTCGGCGGAAACGGTGAAGGTCAGCCGGCTGGAACCCGTGACCCCGTCGACCGCCGATCCCCCGCCGGCCAGTGACTTCGCCACCACCGCCGCGCTTCCGGAGACCGCGGCCGCCTCGGCCTCGTAGGAACGCGACGGCAGGGCGCCCGCCCGGACGTCGAGGCGGTCGATCACGGCCCGATGGGATTTACCGGTCACCACGACCTTGTTGACGCCGCCGGAGAGCGACACCGCGGCCTTGCGCCCGCCGACCGGGAGACCGTTCACCGAAACGGCCACCTCGCCCGATGTCACCGCGACGTCCAGGATCGACGCCGCGTCGGCCGCGGAATAGACCCAGAACGTCGCTGTCCCGCCCTTTTCCAGCGCCACCCCACCCGATCCCGAGGTCCGGCGCCCGGAGTACTCCGGGCGGGCGCGGGACAGTTTTGCCAATTCGGCCTCGTAGACCGCTGTCGCCGCCGCGGGATTCGGGAGCCCGAGGGTGATCCGATCGACGATCGCGTCGCCCTTGGTGACCCGGGAACCGTCGAGGCTCCGCGCGGCCAGCGAGATCGTGTGCTCCCCCGCCGTCAGCGAAACTGTCGTGTCCGCGTGGTCCCAGACCACCCATTTGTACCCGAGCGGCAGGAATACCTCCTGCTCAGCGGCACCGTCGACGCGCAGGAACACATTCGTCGGGCCCTGTTCCCGCACCAGGTCGTAGGTGTTCAGCGAATTGGCGAAGACGCTCAGGTCGTATTCCCCGTCGCGCGGCACGTTCACCTTGAAATCGAGCACGCCGTCGCTGCCGGTCCGCAGCCCGCCGACGTTGAAACCGCCCGAGGTGTAGAACTTCGACACGTCCGCCGGCGATCCTTCCGGCCCGTTCCGGCTGTATCCACCGCCCGTCCAAGTCGCGTTCTCCGCCTCGAAGGAACCCTGCCAGTCGGTGGGCGAGGCAGCGGTCCGGTCACTCTCCCCGGAGGGGCTCAAGACGATTTCGTACGCCGAAGCCTCCAGCAATTCCGGAAACTCGAGGACCACCTCACCCGACGTCACCCTGACGTCCTTCTCCGCGAGAAGGCGCGGCTGGGCCGAATCGCCCACCTGCCCGGTCCACGGAATCTCCCGGATCCAGGCGTGCACGCTCTTCCCGAAGTACTTCGGCACGTTCGTGAACCGGATGTACCCCTTGCCGGTGGCGCCACCGAAGATCGCCCGAGCCTGCTTCTTCGACCGGTCCAGGCTCGCCACTCCCTGCAGCGTGTAGTTCTGCCCCGGATAGGGCGGCGACACGCGAACAGTGTCCCCGGTCATCGCGCCGTACGCGTTGAACAGCCACCACTGCCCGTTGCCCCGGTTCGCCTGGACAGCCGAGTCCGACAGGTTCCCGTCGATGTTCCAGTACGCGATGTCCGCGTCGACCTTGGACTCCTCGATCGCCGAGATCCACTGGATCATCTGGCCGGGCACCGAGGTGTGGTAGTTGAACGCGTACTCATTGATGTTGATCGGCAGTTTTCTCCCGGGCAGCAGGGTGGCCTCCCACTCCCGGTACTTCACGACGCTCTCGCGGACCGCCTCCGGGTGGCTCAGCTCGTGCCAGGTGATCACATCAGGCAGTGTCCCCGCGTCCCGTGCGTGCGTCAGGAACCCCTTGACCTGCTCGAACAGGATGCTCGTGTTGGGGCCGGCGATCCGCGCCGACGGCATCTTCTGCTTGATCAGCCGGTAGAAGTCGTCCCATGCCGCGAAGTAGTCGCCGGGGTCGCTGAGCCAGCTCACCCCGTTGTAGCTCCACTCGCCGGTGCCGAACATGTTGCCCTCGGGCTCGTTGAACGGCACGAACACCACGTTGTCCTGGTACTCGGCCGGCATCGTGAGCACCTGGTCCACCTGCTTGGCGATCTTCTCGCGGTAGGTGCTCAGCTTCTCCTCGGGCGTGCTGCCCGGCCACTGGTACGGGAACCCGCGGTGAATGTCGGTCATGTAGATGTAGACGTCCCCGCCGGTGCTGTCCGCGAGGGGCTTCACCACCTCGAGGGCGTCCGCGCCGGGATGCTGCGGACCGTCCTGCGCCTTGGTCGAAACGGTGCGCAGGTTCATCCCCTCGATCAGGTTGTTCGTGGGGACGCCGTCGCCGTACAGGCCGTAGAGGGTGCCGGCGGCGCCGCCGTGGAAGGAGCCGGTCGTCTCGCCCAGGTCGATCGTGAGCTCGCCCTCGCGGATCACCGTCACCGTGGCGGTCACCGGGCGATCCGCGGCGGTGCCGGTGACGGTGAACGTGCCGCGCTGCGCGTACTGTGCCGGATCGACCGGCTCCCAGGTGAGCGGGACGTCCCTGTCGTACCCGTCGGTGAAGGTCCCCCGCACGCTCGCCGGCAGCGCCGGCGCCGTCCCGATGGTGGTCCGCACGTCGAAGGTGCTCGCCGTCAGCCCGGTGACCGCCGGCGGCGTCGCACCGTGGAGTTCGGCCACCTGTGCGGCGGTGAGGGCCGCGCCGTAGACACGGAACGAGTCGACCGCGCCGTCGAAGAGCGGGTCCTGGTAGAACGAGCGGCCGATGAAGCCGGCCGACGTGGTGGCCGCGTCCAGCAGGTCCGCCGCGGTCAGTGCGGTCGCCGTCGAGGAGACCACGGCACCGTCGAGGTACGTCGCGACCCGGCCGCCGCCGAGCGTCACGGTGATCGTCTTCCACGCGTTCGCCGGCAGTGCGGCGTACCCGGTCACCTGCGCCTCCGCCGCCCCACCGCCGCCCTTGGTGACAGCGGTACGCAACCGCCCGTCCCCGTTGTACGGCGTGGTGAACAGGTACCGGCTGGTGTCCTTGCCCAGCGCGTAGATCCACTGCCAGGGCGCGGTCGTGCCGTCCCACCGGACCCGCACCGAGACGGTCAGGTCGGTACGGCCCTCGAGGACCGCGCGGGGGACGGTGACGTAGGCGCCGTTCGAGGTGGGCGCACCGCCGGGAAGCTGGATGGCGTGGCCGCCGGACGCCCCGTCGACCAGGGTCGCGGTGGACCCGTTGACGAGTGTGCCGTCGAGGCCGTTGCCGGAGGTGTCGGTGACGACGCTGCTCGACAGGTCGCCGTCGTCGAACTCGTAGGCGACGACCGGGGTGGGCAGGTCGGCGGCGGAGGACGGCACTGCCGGAACGGTCGCGATCAGAAGGCCCGCCACGGTGGCGGAAAGCGGTTTCCAGAGACTCATGAACGCCTCTCCCAGGCATCTGTGAGCGTTAACAACGGGATCGTTTCGGGTACGTTACGGATCCCAGCGATGCCCGTCAATGGAAACCAGGAAAACGATTTCCTTCCTACACCGCCGTCGAGGCCCGGGGGACGAGACGGCACGGGCGGGCCCGCTTGCCCTGCACCGGCTCGCCGTTGATGGCGGAGAGCAGCAGCTCGGCCGCCGACCGCCCGATGCCCTCGAGGTCCATGTCGACGCTGGTCAGCGCGGGGCGGCACCCGTCGACCATGACGTCCCAGTTGTCGAACCCGACCAGCGCGACGTCCCGCGGGATCTCCCGTCCCGCGCTCTGCAGCCCCTCGGCGAGGCCGCGCGCGATCTGGTCGCTGCCGCAGAACACCGCGTCGACGTCCGCGCCGGTGGAGAGCAGGATGCCTGCCGCCTGCCGGCCCCACGCCTCGCTCCACTCGCCGTAGAGGATCGGCGCGGCGGGCCGCAGACCCTCCGCGGCCAGCGTGTCGACCGCCGCCGTTGCCCGGACCGTCGCCGAGTGGTGGTGCTCGGGACCGGTCACGTGGGCGATCCGCCGCCGTCCGATCGCCAGCAGGTGCTGCACCGCGCGCCGGGCACCGTCGGCCTCGTCGGGCACTACCGAGCAGTCCCTCGGGTCGGCCGAGCTGATGAACGCGTACACCACCGGAACCGGCAGGCCCACCCCGATCGGCGCCCGCGCCTGGGTGCGCCGGCCGGTCACTATGATCCCGTCGACCTTGCGGCTGAGCAGCGTACGCAGGTAGTACTGCTCGCGGATCGGGTCGTCGCGGGCGTCGCAGAGGAAGACCGACATCTGTCCCGCCCCGAGCGCGTCCTCGGCGCCGATGAGCAGCGGGATGCTGAACCGGCCGATGCTGTCCGTCGTGATCATCCCGACCGTGTACGTGCGGCCGGTCTGCAGGCTGCGCGCCGCCGCGTTGGCGACGAACCCGAGCTGCTCGGCGGCCTGCTGAACGCGTTGCCGGGTCTCTGGTCGCAGTGCCCCCCGCCCGTTCAGCGCCTTGGACGCCGTCCCGGTGGAGACCCCCGCGAGCGCCGCCACCTGAGTGATGGTGACAGCGCGTTCCGAAGTGCTCAGTGTTTCCTCCTGAGTTTCCTGACAACCGACCACGGCCGGCGTAGTGCGACGGTAACTTGCTCTTGACATGCGAGCAAGCGTCTCCCTAGCTTCTAGGCAATCGTTTTCCTTGAGATGACATCCACCGTGCAAGGAGACCTCATATGACCCGTCGACGCCTGCGCGCCGCGGCGGCCATCACCCTCTCCGCCTGCCTCCTGGCGGGCTGCTCATCCTCCTCCGACTCCTCTTCCGACTCCGGCTCCGGCGCCGCTACCGGCGACTACACCGTCTGGGACCCGTACCCCCAGTTCGACGACAGCTCGGACTGGGTGAAGCTGCTGACCAAGTGCGGCACCGACGCCGGCGTGACCGTCAAGCGGACCGGGTACGACACCACCGACCTGACGAACAAGGCGCTGCTCGCCGCCCAGCAGGGCAACTCGCCGGACGTGCTGATCGTCGACAACCCGGTCGTCTCGACGCTCGCCGAGGCCGGTGTGCTGACGACCACCGACGAGGTCAAGGTCGACACGTCGGCCGTCTCACCGAACCTCCTCGCCGCCGGTCAGACCGGTGGCAAGACGTTCGGCATCCCGATCGGTGCCAACACCCTCGCCTTGTACTACAACAAGGCGATCCTGGACAAGGCCGGTGTCGACCCGGCGTCCATCAAGGACTGGGCCGGCCTCACCGCCGCCCTGCAGAAGGTGAAGGCGTCCGGCAAGAAGGGCATCACGTTCTCGGCGATCGGCACCGAGGAGGGCTCGTTCCAGTTTCTCCCCTGGTTCTGGGGCTCCGGGGCGAACCTCACCCAGCTCGACTCGGCCCAGGGCGTCGCCGCGCTGACCCTCTGGAACGACTGGCTGGGGAGCGGGTACGCGCCCAACTCGGTGCTCAACAACACCCAGACCACCAGCTGGCAGGAGTTCGCCACCGGTGACTTCGCGTTCAGCGAGAACGGCACCTGGCAGCTGGCGAACGCCAAGAAGACCGGTTTCGAGTACGGCATCATCCCGATCCCGTCGCAGGCCGGCGGCACCGCACCGGCACCCACCGGCGGCGAGTTCGTCACGGCACCGGTGCAGACCGAGACCGCCCGGTACGCCACGAGCGAGAAACTGATCTCGTGTCTGACCAGCGCGGACAACGCGTACACCACGGACACCACGCTCTCCTACATCGCGGCCACCGAGGCGGTGCAGCAGAAGCAGGTCGCCGAGAACAAGGAACTCGAAGTGTGGGTCGCCGCGGTCAAGGCGGCCAAGGGCCGGACCAGTGACGACCTCGGCACGAAGTACCCGAAGATCTCGCAGCCCATGTGGACGGCCTTCCAGGCGGCGCTGAGCGGCTCGAAGGAACCGCAGCAGGCGATGACCGACGCGCAGACCACCGCGGCCGCCGCCACCAAGTAACCATGACGAATCTGGCAACGCGTCCCTCCGCCCCGGCCCGGCCGCGGGCGGAGGGAAACCTCGGAAAGAGCCGCAGCGGCAACTGGGCGGCCTGGGCGTTCCTGGCGCCGATCGTGATCTACCTGGTCGCGTTCTACGCCTACCCGCTCTATCGCAACCTGGACCTGAGCCTGCGTCACTATACGGTTCGCAGCTTCGTGCAGGGCGACGCGCCGTTCAGCGGACTGGACAACTACCGAACCGTCTTCGCCGACCCCACCTTCGGGCCGGCACTGCTGCACACGCTGGTCTTCACGTTCGTGTCGATCGCCGTCCAGTTCGCCATCGGGCTCGCGCTGGCCGTCTTCTTCACACAGCACTTCCGGCTGTCGTCGACACTGCGCGCCCTGTTCCTCATCCCGTGGCTGCTGCCGTTGATCGTGAGCGCGTCGACGTTCGCATGGATGCTCAACAGTGATTCCGGAATCGTGAATACTGCACTTGCCGTAATCAACATTGACGCGGTCAACTGGTTGACTTCACCTGACTGGGCGCTCGTCAGTGTGGTCATCGCGAACATATGGATCGGCATCCCGTTCAACCTCGTGGTGCTGTACAGCGGTCTGCAGGCGATACCGCACGAGGTGCACGAGGCGGCCGCCATCGACGGCGCGACGGGTTGGCAGCGCTTCTGGCGAGTGACGTTCCCCCTGCTGCGCCCGGTCTCCGCCATCACGCTGCTGCTCGGGCTCGTCTACACGCTCAAGGTCTTCGACATCATCTGGATCATGACCAAGGGTGGTCCCGCCGACGCGTCGACGACGTTCGCCACCTGGTCCTACCGGCTCAGCTTCGGCAACCTGCTGCCCGAGTTCGGCCCCGGCGCCGCGGTCGGCAACCTGCTCATCGTGATGGCCCTGGTCTTCGGCCTCCTCTACATCCGCATCCAGAGGAGGCAGAACGCATGAGACAGGCAGGACGCATGAGACAGCACGCGAAAACCGCGCTCGGCCTGTTCTTCACGGCCGTCATGCTGTTCCCGATCTACTGGATGATCAACGTGTCGTTCACGCGGGACACCGACATGCGTGCCGACCCGCCGCACCTGTTCCCGTTCAACGGGACGCTGGAGGGTTACCGGGCCGTCCTCGACCAGCAGATGCCGTACCTCGGCACCAGCCTGGTCCTCGGGCTCGGCACCGTCGCGCTGACGTTGATCATCTCCGCGCCGGCCGGGTACGCCCTGGCCAAGCTGCGGCCCCGGGGCGGCGGCGCGCTCAGCTTCGTGCTGCTGATCGCGCAGATGATCCCGGGGATCATCATGGCGATGGGCTTCTACGCCATCTACCTGCGGCTGGGCGTCCTCAACACCGTTCCCGGGCTGATCCTCGCCGACTCCACGATCGCGGTCCCGTTCGGCGTTCTGATCTTCACGGCGTTCATGTCCGGCATTCCCGACGAGCTGATCAACGCGGCGCTCATCGACGGTGCGTCGCGGTGGCGGACGTTCGTCTCGGTGATCCTGCCGGTCAGCCGCAACGCGATCGTCACGGTGAGCCTGTTCGCGTTCCTCTGGGCGTGGTCCGACTTCGTGTTCGCCACGACGCTCGACGGCGGCGGCGACATGCAGCCGATCACGCTCGGCATCTACCACTACATCGGTAACAACAACCAGCAGTGGAACGCGATCATGGCGACCGCCGTGGTCGCCTCCATCCCCGCGACGCTGCTGCTCATCCTGGCCCAGCGTTACGTGGCCGCCGGTGTGACCGCCGGCGCTGTCAAGGACTGAGGAACTTCATGAGCTTCGTCTCCCACGGCCCCGTCGTGCCCACGCCGACCGCGCTCGGACGGCTGCGGCCACTGCCCGCGAGCGCGGTGCGGCTGACGCCGGACGGCCTGCTCGGCGGCTGGCAGGCACGCAACGCCGGCGCCACGCTGCCGCACTGCGTCGAGCAACTCGGCGTCCACGGCAACCTGACGAACCTGCGCAGGCTGACCGGCGACTCCAGCGCCGCGTTCGCCGGCATGTGGTTCGCCGACACCGACGTGCACAAGACTCTGGAGGCGGCGTTCTGGTCCGGCGCGGCGCCGGCGTTCGCCGACGAGGTGTCCGCGCTGCTGGAGAAGGCGCAGGACCCCGACGGCTATCTCGACTCGTGGTACCAGGACCCGGAGAACCGCGCGAAGCAGTTCGCCGAACTGCACTACAGCCACGAGATGTACACCGCCGGCCATCTGATCCAGGCCGCTGTCGCCGCGGCGCGTTCCGCGCCGGACACCATCGCGGCCCAGCAGGTCGTTGCGGTCGCGCGCCGTTTCGCGGACCTTCTGGTGCAGAGGTACGCGGTGAGCGCCGAAGTGGACGGCCATCCCGAGGTGGAGACCGCGCTGGTCGAGCTGTACCGGGTGACCGGGCACCGCCCGTACCTCGACCTGGCCGGCCGGTTCGTCGGCAACCGCGGACACGGCGTGCTCGGCGAGGGCCGGTTCGGGCCGGCGTACTACCAGGACCACCTGCCGCTGCGGGACACCACCGAGGTCACCGGTCACGTCGTCCGGCAGGTCTATCTGCTGGCCGGCGCGGTGGACGTGGCCGTCGAGACCGGCGACCGGGAGCTGCTGGAGGCTGCGGTGCGGCTCTGGGACTCCGCCCTCGACAGCCGCACCTACCTCACCGGCGGGCAGGGGTCGCGGCACCGCGACGAGGCGTACGGCGACCCGTACGAGTTGCCGCCGGACCGCGCGTACGCGGAGACCTGCGCGGCGATCGGCAACTTCCAGCTGGCCTGGCGGCTGCTGCTCGCGACCGGCGACGTGAGGTACGCCGACGAGATGGAACGGGTGCTGCACAACGGCATCGCGGGCAGCACCGCCGCGGACGGCACCGCGTTCTTCTACTCCAACCCGCTGCAGATGCGCACCGGGCACGACGGCTCGCACGAGGACGCCCCGTCGCAGCGGCTGACCTGGTACTCCTGCGCCTGCTGCCCGCCCAACCTGGCCCGGCTGATGGCGTCGCTGCACGCGTACCTCGCCACCGGCGGCCCGGACGGCCTGCAACTTCATCTGTACGCCGCCGGCACCATCGCCGACAGCGGGCGCGCCGTCGAGGTGACCACCCGGTATCCGTGGGACGAGGACGTCACGGTGACCGTCACCGAGTCCCCGGCCGAGCCGTGGACGCTGTCGCTGCGGGTGCCCGCCTGGTGCGAGGACGTCCGGCTCACCGTCAACGGCACACCCGCACCGGCTCGCGGCCGCGCGCAGGACGGCTACCTGCGCCTGCACCGCACCTGGCACCCCGGCGACCAGGTACGCCTCACCCTCGTGATGCCGCCCCGCCTGGTCACCGCCCACCCGAGGGTGGACGCCACCCGTGGCACCGCCGCCCTGGTCCGCGGCCCGGTCGTCTACTGCCTGGAGCAGGCCGACCTGCCCGCGGGCGCCGTCCTCGAGGACCTGGAGCTCGACGTCGCCGCGCCGGTGCTCGTGGCGTACCACAGCAGTGGCCTCGCCCCGGTCACCCTCCAGGTCCGGCTGCGGGCCCGGCCCGGCGGCGGCGCCCCGCTCTACCAGGACCTCCAGCGCACCACCCCGGCGAGCGGGTCGCCCGCGACCGTCACCGCCATCCCCTACTTCCTGTGGGCCAACCGGTCCCCCGGCCCGATGCGGGTCTGGATACCCCTCGGCACACGGGAGGCGTAACACCGTCCTCCATCCACATCCCCCACCGAGGTGAACCGTGCGAAGAAAGGCAGCAGCGCTCACCGTCCTGCTGGTCACCGCCGGGCTGGTCGTCCCCAGCCCGGCACAGGCGGCCGGCAACACCCTCACCGTCAACGTCGGCACCGTGGTCCGCCCCGTCACCCACGTCGCCGCCGGAGGCCTGTACGCCGTCGACACCGGCAGCAAACCGCCCCTGGACCAGCTCTATCCGCTGCGGCTGAACCACCTGACCCAGCCGCCGCCCGGCACGCAGCAACTCGGCAACGGCGCCACCACACCCTGCTGTGACGGCCTGCAGGTCGCCGGGAAGGTCACCAGCGCGGGCGCGCAGCAGTTCCTGCGCCTGCCGGACATCTACCCGAACTTCCCGTACCGCTGGGTCAGCTGGGCGGACTGGGAGTCGAAGGTGCGCACCATGGTGAACGCGCGGGTCGCGGCCACCGGCACCACGAACGTCGACGGGTACGAACTGTGGAACGAGCCGGACTGGACCTGGAACACCAGTGCCGCCGGTACCTTCAACGCCGGGTGGACACGTACCCATCGGCTGATCCGGTCCCTCGACACGGTCACCCCGATCGTCGGGCCCAGCCACTCGATCTACAACCACGACTGGCTGGTCAGCTTCCTCACCAACGCCCGGGACACCGCAACCCTCCCGGACGTGATCGTGTGGCACGAGCTGGACAACGACAGCTACCTCAACGTCCAGGCGCACGTGAACGACTACCGGGCCATCGAGCGGTCCCTGGGCATCTCGCCCCGGCCCATCTCGATCAACGAGTACGCGTCGCCGTCGCAGGTCGACATCCCCAGCGTCGCGGTGCACTACATGGCCGTCTTCGAGCGGCACGGCATCCGCAGCGCCGAGCGCGCCTACTGGTACGAGGCGGGCACGCTCAACGGTCTGCTGCACAACAACGCGCCGACCTCGTCGTACTGGCCGTACCGGTGGTACGGCGACATGGCCGGCAACATCGTGCAGACCGTGCCGGGCTCGTGGCTGGAGGGGGTCGCGTCCTACGACCCGACGCGCCGGTTCGTCAACGTCGTGCTCGGCGGTGACAGCGGCAACAACACGGTCCGGGTCAACGGGCTCGGTGCGCTCGGCTCCTCGGTGCGGGTCACGCTGACCCGCAGCGGCACCACCGGCCGCACCACCAACCAGAGCGCGCCGATCGCGGTCTCGTCAGCCACATACACGGTGTCCGGCGGCAGCATCAGCGTCCCGGTCAACAACATGCACGCCTGGGACGCCTACCAACTGCTGATCACGCCGGCCAGCGGGGCGGCGACCTGGCAGCAACGGTACGAGGCGGAGAACGCCACCGTCGTCAACGCCAACCGGTTCTCGTCGGGTTCGGCGTCCAGCGGCGGCTACGTCGGCCAGATCGACGGTTCGGCCAACTCCCGCAACCAGTCGTTCGTCGACTTCCTGGTCAACGTGCCCTCGGCCCGCAGCTACACGATGAACATCGGGTACGCCAACGGCACCGGCGCCACAGCCACACACGGGCTGGCTTTCAACGGCAGCGCCTGGCAGACGGTCACCTATCCCCCGACCGCCGGCTGGGGCGTCTTCGGCTCCACGGTGACCACCACGGTCACCCTCCGAGCCGGCTGGAACACCATCCGCCTCGCGAAGGGCTCACCGTTCTTCGCCGGCGGCACGGGTTACGCCGAGCTCGACTACATCCACCTGTCCTGACCCCGAACGCCCGGCTTGCGGAAGGTTCGCAGGCCGGGCCGCTAGGCCTGCTCGTCCGCGCCTCTGGCCTTGAGTATCTCCAGGAGTTTGACCGTGGTGTTCCAGCTGCGGATGGTCATCGACTTGTAGAGCGGCGACGTCATGATGGAATTCAGCCGGCTCTTGGTGCGCTGAGCGCTGAGCCGCTCCGAATAGACGACGCCTTCACCCGGCCAAACCCGGTCGACGCCTTCTCGCGGATTGAAGATCGGCATCACCTCGGCCGAGTCGACGCCGATCAGGAAAATCGCATCGCTGTGGTATTTGTCAGGCTGGTCACCGAAGCCCGCCGGCCTGTTGTCCACGACGCCTTGGAGATCCTCACCGGTGAGGGCGAGCGCTTTGACGATCTCACTGTCGAGCTGGAAGGCCTTGGGCAACGCCGCTTCGATCTGAGCTGCTGTCTCGTCGGCCGACCGGTCCGTCGTCACGACGACGTTGCCACTGGCGATGAACGTGGAGACGTCGAGAAAACCGAGCCCTTCCAGCCACGTCCTCAGCTCCGCCATCGGAATCTTGTTCTTACCTCCGACATTGATGCCGCGCAGGAGGATCAGAAGCGTTTCCACGTCGCGAATCGTACCCGCAGGGCGTATCACGAGCGGTGGAGGCGGCGCAGGGCGAGGGCCAGCTGGAGGCGGAGACGGCCGTGTGGTTCGCGGACGTCCCAGCCGAGCACGTGGACGGCGTGCGCCAAGCGGTCCTGCAGGGTGGAGTGGTGCACCCGGAGTGCGGTGGCCGCGGCGCGCAGGCTGACCGAGTCGGCGACGGCGTCGAGGGTGGCCAGGGCCCAGGGTGCGGCCGCGGCGGCACGGTCGAGGGCGCGGACGTCGGGAACCGGTTCGGTGCCGGGGCCGACCGCCGCGGCCAGCAGGGCGAGTCCGCCCAGGTCGTCGGCGTGGACCGTGCGGCGGCCGGGGTCCTGTTCGGTGCCCTCGGCGGTGAAGCGGAGCGCGACGCGGGCCGCGGCCCAGGAGGCGGGCAGGTCGGCCGGTGGGCCGGCGGGGCCGACACCGGCGCGCTCGGCGAGCGGTGGCGTGTCGCCGTCCAGGGCCAGGAGCGCTCCGCCGGAAACGAGTGCTATCACGCGTACCCGATCATGGGCTTTGAAACCCAGACGGCCCGCCGCCGAAAGACGGACCGGGAGCGGCGCCTGGGCGTCGAGCGCCAGCTCGATCGACGCCGGATCGGTGAGCGGCGCGCGGCGGGTCCGCTCGAGCACCGCCCGCGCCGCGCCCGCCGCACGCTCCAGAACCATCGCCTCGACCGGCCCCGGCGGCCCGGCACGCTCCAGCAGCAGCACCGCGCCGCCGCCCGCGTCCGCCGACATCCACGCCGGATCCGGAGCACCGGCCGCCGCATCCGTCCCGTCGGGCTGAACCCGCAGGTGGATCCGGCGGCCCTCGTCGGAGAGCCGGGCCGGGCAGCCGGCCAGCACGGCCGCACCGCGGACGATCGCCTGCAGACCGGCGCGGCCCTCGGTGAGCCGGTCGAAGTACGCGATGACGCTCAGCGCCGCCCCGGCGTCCGGGTCGAGCGCCGCGAGCCGGGCGGCGAGGTCTCTCACCTCTACTGTCTACGCGCCCAGCAGGCGCTGTAGCCAGCGGATCCGCGCCGCGCGGGCCGCCTGCGAGACGGCGGCCTGCGGCACCAGCATGTCGAAGCCGTGGAAACCGCCCGGCCAGACGTGCAGTTCGGCCTGGCCGCCGGCCTGCCAGATGCGCGAGGCGTACGCGACGTCCTCGTCCCGGAACGTCTCCGCCGAGCCGACGTCGATGAACGCCGGCGGCAGGCCGGAGAGGTCGGTCGCGCGGGCGGGTGCGGCGTACGGTGACACGTCCGGCCCGCCGCGGGCGTCCCCGAGCAGCGCGGTCCAGCCGGTGTCGTTGGCGGTGCGGTCCCAGACGCCGCGGCCGGCCATCTGCTCCGCCGACGGGGTGTCGTTGCGGTCGTCGATCATCGGGCAGAGCAGCATCTGGCCGGCGAGCGCCGGGCCGCCCCGGTCGCGGGCCATCAGGGTGACCGCCGCGGCCAGGCCACCGCCCGCGCTGGCGCCCGCGATGAGCAGGCGATCGGGGTCGATGCCGAGCTCGGCGGCGTGCTTCGCGGTCCAGACGAGCCCGGCGTAGCAGTCCTCGGCCGGAGCGGGGTGCGGGTGTTCGGGAGCGAGCCGGTACTCGACCGAGACGATGACGGCGGGCACCTCCCGCGCCCAGTCCTGCGGCCCGTCCACGCCGGTGCGGTTGTTGCCGAGCACCATGCCGCCACCGTGGGTGTGGTAGATCCCGGGCAGCGGGCCGCTCGCGTCCGCGGGGGTGAGGACCAGCAACTCGATGTCGGGGTCGCCGTCCGGGCCGGGAACCGTGTGCCGGGCGACGGTGAAGGCACCCTCGCGGGACAGATCGTCGTCGGTGAGATCGGCCAGCAACGCGCCGTCCCGCATCGGCTGGATCATGTCGGCGGTCAGCGCGGACGGCAGTTGCGCGCCGATCACGTCGAGGGCGGCGGCGAGTTCGGGGTCGAAGGGAACAGCCTGCATGTGGCGCCTCCTTTGTTTCCGGGAGGTTTCTGATTCTCGGCCCGAGCCGATCTCCAGGCTCCCGCCAACTGGCGGGTTTCGCCCGCCGGATGGCGAGTGTTCCGTCCTGGTCAGTGGATCAGGGGCGCGGTTCTCCTAGGATCTTCCGGGTGATGCGCGCGCTGGTGTTCACCGGGCCCGGCAAGGCCGAGGTGCAGGAGGTTCCCGAGCCGGTGGCCGCCGCCGGGCAGGTGGTCGTCGAGGTGGAGCGGGCCGGGGTGTGCGGCACCGACGTGGAGCTGTTCAGCGGGGAGATGAGCTACCTGCACTCGGGCCGGTCGTCGTACCCGCTGCGGCCCGGCCACGAGTGGTCCGGCGTGGTGACCGCGCTCGGTGCCGGAGTCGACGAGAGCTGGCGCGGGCGGCGGGTCACCGGCGACACGATGATCGCGTGCGGGCGCTGCCGGCGCTGCCTCGGCGGGCGGCACCACGTCTGCGCCGAGATGCGCGAGCTCGGTATCGCCGACGGGCTGCCCGGCGCGCTCGCCGAGAAGCTGGCGTTCCCGGCCGCGTACCTGCACGCGCTGCCGGACACCGTCGACGCCACCGCGGGCGCGCTGGTCGAGCCGGGCGGCAACGCCGAGCGCAGCGTCACCGCTGCCGCCCTCGCCGCGGGCGAACGGCTGCTGGTCCTCGGCACCGGCACGATCGGGCTGCTCAGCGCGATGATCGCCCGATCACGCGGCATCGAGACGCACCTGCTCGGCCACCACCTCGGGTTCGCCCGCGAGCTCGGCTTCACCGGGGTCTGGAGCCGCGACTCGCTACCGGACCTGGCCTGGGACGCGGTCATCGACGCCACGAACGGGCCCGAGATGCCGGGACTCGCCGTCCGCCTGGTCGAGCCGGGGCGCCGGGTGGTCTGCATCGGGCTGTCCGGGACGCCCAGCACGATCGACACCCGCGACGTCGTGCTGAAGGACGTGACGGCGGTCGGCATCCTCGGTGCCTCCGGGGGGCTGGGGGCGGTCGTTCGCGCGTACGCTCAAGGTCTTGTCGACCCACGGCCCCTCGTCGCGGCAGTCGCCGGCCTGGACGACGTGGCCGGCGTGCTGGCCGGCCACCGACCGGCCGGCGCCGGAGACGGCCCGAAAATACTCGTTGATCCGAGGCGCTGAGGCACGCAGCAGCGCGATCAGCAGCAGCGTGACGATCGGGGCGCCGGGGAACTTGACGAACCGGGCCAGGCCGCTGCCGTCGGGCAGCGTGAGGAACGACGCCGCGACCGTGACCAGCATGATCGCCCGCGTGTTCCGCGTCGTCGCGGCCAGCAGGACGAGGGGCCAGAGCGCATACCAGGGGTGGAAGACCGGGGCGAGCGCGACCGTCGCGGCCAGCGCGAGTGCGGCACCGTGCAGAGGGTCGGCGCCGCGCACCGCCCTGATCCACAGCAGGATCAGCGTGCCCGCCAGCAGGATCATCGCGACCGTGCGCACAGCCGGGACCGCGTCGAAGCTGGGATTGATGAGCTGACCGAGATAGGTCAGGGTCATGCCGATCGCGGTCGGCGGTGAGGTGATCTGGATGAGCGAGTCGCCCACCCGCATGGCCGGGATCCAGCCGAGACCGAGACCGCTCACCACCGTGACCGCGGCGAAGGCTGCCGTGGCCGAGACGGCGGTTTCCCGTCTTCCGGCTCGCCACGCGATCAGCACCGCGAACGGGATCGTCACGACGGCGATGGCCTTGACTGCTACCGCGAGACCGAGCAGGGCACCGGCCAGGAGCGGTCGTTTGGTGATCAGTGCGAGGCCGCCCACCATCAGCCCGAGCATCACCGCCTCGTTGTGCGGCGCGGCGAGCAGATGGGCACCGATCAGCGGACCGGCGAGACCGATCCAGATCGCCCGGCCGGGCGGGACGCCGCACTGTCGCGCCAGCACCGGCAGGCCGGCGGCGACGGCCAGGATCCCGGCCAGGGTGAGCAGCCGGAACACCACGAGGATCCCGGTGAGGCTTCCGCCGAGTGCGACGGCCGCGGCCGCGAGGAGAAGAAAGAGGGGACCGTACGGGGTGGGCGTGTCACGCCAGATCGGTGACACCGTCTCGATCCAGGTGCACGGCAGCGCGTCCACACCGGCCTGATACGGGTTGAGGCCGTGCAGGAGCATCTCGCCCTGGCACGCGTAGGAGTAGAAGTCCCGGCTGCCCATCGGCGGCGCGAACAGGAACGGCAGCATCCACAGCAGCGCGGTGAACAACGGCCGGCTGATGTCCTTCGTGGACAGCCACGCGTACGCCTGAAGGCCCGTCCCGATCAGCCAGAAACCCAGGATGACCGGGCCGTGCGGGCCGAGCGCGATCGTGAGCGGGTTACTGGCCAGGTCGGCGGCGGGCAGCGCGCCGCCGAGCCAGCCGGCGGTCACCAGCAGCAGCGAGCCGGCCAGGCCGAGACAGCGCACGGACGTTGCGGACACTCGGGAATGTTGCGGGTCCCGGGTGAGCGGGAGACCGGCATCCGGCGAACTTCAGGCGACCACCGAGCTTCAAGATGCGGTGGCGGGGCACCAGCTCTCGCAGTCGGTGAGGGGGACCAGGAGGTCGGCGCTGTCCCGCTCCGGCGGCCAGAAGTTGTCGATGCTGACGGCGATCCAGGAGTCGGCGGGCAGCGGGTGGTCGAACTTCATGGTGTAGGTCCCGTAGTAGTCGACCTGACGGGTGACACCGTCACCCTCCGCCACCGACGGATTCCAGTAGTGGACGGAGAGCAGGCAGCGTCCCAGGTCAGAGCCGGGGAACTCCATCGTGACCGAACGGCGGGGGACGCTGAACCAACGGTCCAGTACGATGCTTCCCGGATCCGGCAGGTCGAGTGAGGCGATCCCCTCTTCGAGCTTCACCTCGGCGAGCCGGAGCGGCAAGGCGTCCGGCTGGAACTCCTTGTTGTCCAGGGTCATGCCCGTCTCCCAGGGCTCGCCGCCCCTTGCCGGGGGAGGCGACGCGACCTGCACCCGCCGGTAAAGCGCCGGCGGCGGATTGGTCGTCGCGATGCCGGCGGCGGCGTACGGATAGCCGAGGGGGGTGCCGACGGCGAACCGCAGAGCGTGGACGCATGCGCCGACGAGTTCGACGGCGACGTCACTGAGTGGAACACCCATGTCTCTGCAAACCCCCTGGCCGTCTATTCCATTTATGGATAACAATGGTTGATTCGGACTTCGAGCTTCGAAGGGCGGCCACACCAAGCGTGACCGGCGACCCCATCCGCCCTCCGGGACAGTTCGCGAGCGACCTCGCCGCGACCTGGCGGTCATACCTGCCTGAGCATGCCATTGGTCTACTACGGACGACCGAAAGTGTCAGCAATCTGCCGCTCACCGAGCCGGCGGAGGCGGTCGTACTCTTCGCGGACGTGGCGGGCTTCACCGCGATGGCCGAGAGCCTGGCCGGGTCGGGCAACTTCGGCACCGAGCGGCTGACCTCGGTGATCAATCGCTGGTTCGCAGTGACCGCCGAGGCCATCACCAGCGCCGGCGGCAGCGTTGTGGATTTCGCGGGTGACGCACTTGTCGGCATGTTCCGCCACACACCCGGCACCGCCGTTGCCGTGGCGCACCGGGCGATCCGCTGTGCCGAGCTGATCCGGGAAGTGACCGCCTCGGTCGAACCGGTACGCACACCGGTCGGACGCCGGTCCCTCGCCATCCGTGTCGGCCTGGCCGCCGGCCCAGTGAGCGTCATGGTGCTCGGCGACCCGGCGATCCGGCTCCAGCACCTGGTCGCCGGGCCAGCCTTGGATCGGGCAGTCGTGGCGCTGCATCGAGCCAAGCGGGATGAGATCATCGTCGATGACGAGTTGCAGGCTGTCGCCGGCTCCGACGTACCGGAGTCAGCGACGGAGACCGGTCCGGCTCCGCAGATCGCCGACGAGGAGTTGCTCACGCCGTTCCTGCACCCGGCCATCCGCGCACGGCTGCGATCCGGCCGGCACGATCTCGTCAACGAACATCGCAAGGTGACCACGGCCTTCGTCCGGCTGCCGGATCTGTCGATCGATGATCCGCTGACAATCGAAGCGCTGCAGCGCTACCTGCGCGCGGGTGTCGCCGTGATTGACCGGTATGACGGTCACCTGCGCCACCTCATGGCCGACGACAAGGGCACAGTCCTGGTCGCCGTCTTCGGCACCCCGGTCAGTCACGAGGATGACGAGGAACGCGCCCTGCGCTGCTGCCTGGAACTTCTGACACTGCCCGGCGGGCCGTACCGGGGCGGCGTCACCACGGGACACGTCTACTGTGGCGGAGTCGGGTCGGACATCCGCCGCGAGTACGCAGTCGTCGGCGACGCCGTCAACCTGGCCGCCCGGCTCATGCAGGCGGCGCCAGAGGGTCAGCTCCTCATCGACAAGGCTACGTACGAGCGGGTTCGCGACATCGTGCCGGGCGCGCGGCCGGCCGCAGTGACCGCCAAGGGAAAGGCGGAGCCCGTACCCGTGTGGATCGTGCGTGAGGCGCAGGAGGCCGCACCCCCGGCGCCCTCACTCGGACCACTCGTCGGCCGCACCCGGGAACTCCGGTTGCTCGACGCGCTGGCCCTGCAGGCGAGTTCCGGCGGCGGACAGGTGGTCTGGCTGCACGGTGAGGCGGGCATCGGCAAGACCCGGCTCGCTGTGGAGGTCTCCCGGACGGCTCGCGCGCTGGGCTTCCGTGAGTACGCGGGCGGATGCCGCTCGCACGGCACGAGCGCCAGCTACCTGGTCTGGCGATCGATCTGCCGCGAGCTGCTCGACCTCGACCCCAGCAGGCCGATACCGGCGTTGCGTGCGGACCTCACCGAGCGCATCGCCCGCTACGACGGATCCGGACAGCGCGCCCCGCTGCTCGCCGCCGTGATCAACTTACCGATGCCGGACAACGAACTGACCGCCCAACTGGAGCCCGCCGGGCGGGAAGAGCTGCTCCGCTCCACCCTGGTGGCCTGCCTGCGCGACCGAGCCGCTGACGGCCCACTGCTGCTGCTCCTGGATGATTGCCAGTGGATCGACCCAGCCTCGCAGAGCCTGCTCGAACATCTCGTCCATCATATCGCCGACCTTCCCGTTCTGGTGGTGGCGACATCGCGGGAGCCGATGCCGGAGAAGCTGTCCGGCGTGGTGCACGTCGCCGGCCTGGGACTCGCCCAGATGAACCGGTCGGATGCCGATGAACTGGCCACCCTCCGGCTACGCGAACGGTACGGCCGCGACAACGGTGTCGCGCCCGAGGTGCTCGACCAGATCTGGAACCAGGCCGGCGGCAACGCGTTCTACATTGAGGAACTGGTCAGTTATCTCCATGGCCGGGCCGTCGACCCGGGCGATCCGCGCGCGCTGGCCGGCGTCCAGGTGCCGGACAGCCTGCAGCGCCTGGTCATGGCTCGTATCGATCAGCTCAGCGACGACGAGAAGGCGACCATCAAGGTGGCCAGCGTGATCGGCCGCCGTTTCCAGCCGCCGTGGATCACCTCCGTCTACCCGGCGGCAGGGACGACGGCTCAGGTGGCCGGCCACCTGAGCCGTCTCCACACGCTCGACCTGACCCCTCGAGTGGTCGCAGAGTCCGAGCCGGAGTACGAGTTCAAGCACCCGGTTACGCAGGAAGCGGCTTACCAGAGCATCACCTACGACACCCGGGCCGCCCTGCACGAGCGGGTAGGCCGCTTCATCGAGGACACTTACCCGGACCGGCTCTCCCAATACGTTGACGTCCTGGCCCACCACTACGCGCGCAGTGACCGGGTGGACAAGCAGCGTGCCTGGTTCCGCGCGGCCGGTGACCGGGCCAAGGAAATGTTCGCCAACGAGGGCGCTACCTACTACTACGGGCTGCTGCTGCCGCTTCTCTCCGAGGCGGAGCGCGCCGAGCTGCATATCGAGATCGGCTCGGTGCACCAGCACACCGGGCAATGGGCCGAGGCTGAGGACCACTACCAGCAGGCGATGCGCTTGGCCGAGGCCAACGGACGGCGGGAGATCCTGGCCGCCGCACAGCGGCAGTTCGGCGACCTGCTGATGTACACCCATTCGGACGCGGAATCGGTCACCTGGCTCCGGCGGGCCCTAGCCGAGTTCGAGCGACTCGGTGACGCCGCCGGTCAGTCACGCACGATGGGCCGGGTGACCTTCGCGCTCTACCGGCAGGGCGCCTACGCCGAGGCGCTGGAGATGGCGGGCCGGCATCTTGCGATGGCCTCCAGCGCCAGGGACTCCTCCGCGATGAGTGCCGCACTGGAGCACACCGGCCTGGTGTACCTGAACACCGGGCGTCTGGAGGCAGCGCTCGACCACCTACGCCAGGCTCTCGCCACCGCGGAATACGCCGGCGACCGGCAGCGCATGCTCAATACGGCCGGCAACCTGGGCCTGGCCTCGCTGCGCCAAGCCGACCACGTGCAGGCCATCGCGTCCTACCGGCAGGCACTGGAGGTGGCGCGGGACATCGGTGCCCGCCAGGCGGCCGCAGTCGTCGTCGGCAACATGAGCGAGATCTACCGCGACCAGGGTGAGTTCGAGGCGGCGCGGATCTGCGCCATGAACGCGCTGAGAGTGGGTGTGGAGCTCCGCGACTGGGTGAGTGTCGCGGACCAGGTCGCCGGGCTCGGTGAGATCGCCGCCGCGGAGAGCCGACCCGGCGACGCCGAGCGGCTGCTGGAACGGGCGATCGCGCTGACCCGCCGGGTGAATGCGCCCTACTTCCTCTGCAAATGGCTGCACCGGCTGGCCCGGCTGCACCTGTCCGCGGAGCGATTGGAGACCGCAGAGCGGCTCAACGCCGAGGCGCTGCGGGTCGCCGAGGAACACGACGAGCGAGACGTGCGAGTCGGCGCGTACGCGCTGTCCATCCGGCTGGCCGTGGCAACCGGCCGTATGGACGTGGCCAACGCGACCAAGCTGCTCCGCGAGGCGACCGCCGAGTGGGACAAGCCGCACGAGGTCGCCGCGCTGCTCGACGCCGTCCGCCGGGTCGACCCGCGCGACGAGGACGCCCGGACGTCCGCCGCCGCGATCTACCGCACGCTCTACGAGCGCGCGCCCAGCGTAGAGTACCGCCGCGCCTACCGCAGGCTTACCGGCGTGATGCTCCCACCCGGGCCGCCCCTTCCGGAGCTGCCCGAGTGGGTCGTCGCCGAGGAGGTCCCGCGACTCGAGGAGCTGCTCGAGAAGATCTAGCCGTCCAAGAGGTCGTCGCCGGCCAGCTGTCGGAGCGCCCGTCGGGAGGGTGCGAAGGCGTAGACCGAGCCGGTCGTCGTGACGAAACCGCCGAAGGCCGCCGCCGGGATGCCGCGCAGCACCTGCGGGGTCAGCGTCTGCCCCGCAGTCTCGGCGTTCGCGCCGAGCACCGGGTCGAGTCCGTCGATCCGGCCTTCGGCGCCGCGGCGGTACTTCGCCAGGGTGCTCGCCGGGAAGCCCGGATCTCCCGCCCACTTGCGCTGCACGAACTCGAACTGGTCGTCGATGCTCGCCATGTACGCGTTGAAGAACATCCCGCGTTCCTGCCCGTCGTCCGGCACGTTGCGCCCCAGCCTCGGCCCGAACGTGATGCCCCGGCGCAGCATCTTGTGGTTCCGGTCGCGGAAGACACCGTCCTCGCGCGGGTTCACCTTGCGGATGTGGGCGAAGTTCGGCGTCCGCGTCCCGGCGTCGTCGTCGCGGAAGGTGAACGCGTTGAGCTCGTCCTCGTTCTCCAGTTCGGCCAGCGGCCGGCCGTCGAGGTGCCGCCCGAGTGCCCTGGCCGCCGCCTCCTCCGGGGTGCCGCTGCCCTCGCTGAGGGTGTTCATCTGGCGCCACCAGCCGGACACGTCCTGCCGCAGCCGCCGGAAGACCTGGAACGACCCGCTCCGCATCCACGGCGCCGGGGTGGGCCGCGGCTGCCAGGTCGGCGGGCGCCGCTCCCCCGCGAGGCCCAGCACGAATTCGCCGGCCGCGATCACCGGGGCGCCCGGGCGCGGCTGATCCTCGAACCCGCGGATGCCCGGCTGCGAGATCCCGTCGGCGAAGCCGAAGTGTTCGATCCGCTGCTTGCCCTCGTACAGCGCCTCGCCCCACTGAACCGACGTCACCGCGAGACCGGACTGCTCGGCCGCCCGCTTCTCCCGGTCCACTGCCGCGCGAAGCGCGTCCTGGCCGCCGGCGGCCAGGGTCAGCAGCGCGTCGACCGGCACGCCGAGCCCGCCGACCACCCAGTGTTCGGGGTCGCCTGCGCCGACGTCGCCGAGGAGGGCCGGCGCCGTGGTCAGGTGGCCGGCGTCGTCGAGCCGGTTGCCCAGCGGGCCGTGCCAGAACGCGGTGTGCCCGGCCAGGTGACCGGACACTTCGGGGTGCAGCAGCACCAGGCCGGTGGCGGTGATTCCGACGTTGAGCAGCGCCCGGCCCGATCCGTCGCGGTGCTCGGCCTTGGTCCGGGCGACATCGCCGGTCACGGCAACCCGGTCCGCCGCCTGCCTGAGCCAGGCACGGGCACCGGGCCGGTCGTTGCGGAAGGACAGGAACAGGAAGGCCTGATGGCCGCCGCGGAAGGGCCGCAGGATGTTGCCCTGGATCTGCTGCGGATCGAGAACGGTGGAGACAAGTCGTGACGCGGCGACGGTAGCCATGGTCGTTAACCCTGCCGAACAGAGGTCGTCCGGGCATCCTTCCTGTCGTCAATCCGTCCGACGACACCCACACTTCGCTGCCGGCTCGACATCACGACGGCCATCCGGGGCGCGGTAGCGCGTCGCCCAGAAACTCGCGGGCCAGGGCATGCAGCCTCGGCTCGTTCTCACTCCTGGACAGCAGCCAATACTCCTGGTTACGGCAGAGGCGTTGGCGATCCGAGTAGCGGCTGACGACCATACCCGCGGACCGGGCTCGCGCCTCCAGTCCCGCCTTGGAGCGACTGCTACGCCGATAGACGTTGGCTATCACGAATCCACTCGGCCGCAGCACCCCTCAGCATCGACCGCATCTGCCCGAAGGACACGTGGAAATGCCACACGAACACGCTTATGATCGCGTCATAGCGACTCGCGGGGATCCTTGAATTGTCGTTGTCGGCGAAATAGCAGCGCCGGCGCGCCGCCCGGTGGAAGCTCACCACGGCTGGATCTATGTCCAGATAGTCGACTGCGACCTCCGGCAGGTACTGTCCGATCGGCGCATAGCCGCAGCCCCATTCCAGGGCTGATTTCGCGGATGTACGCGCAAGAAAGCCGGCCACTGCCCGCTTCACCTGTTCATTGACCGTCCGATTCGGCACCGAACCAAGAACCCGCTCGCGTATCGTGTTGATCGTGCTTATCTGCACGGGCGTCAGTTCGTCGAACGGTATCGGCACGAAGATCCTGTCCATGAAGCGCTCGAGCACCACACCATCGTGCTCCAGGGCAGATGGCGGGAACGAATCAGCGCGCCACAGATAGACACCGGATCCATGATGCTCCAGCACCGCATTGTCAGTCGCGCTCGAAGAATTCTCGCACCCGGGAGTAGTACTCGAGAGACTCCGGGACCCGGGACGCCTCCGCCGGGCGCCGGTTCAGACGTCCCTCCTCGATGAGGTTGTTGATCAGCTGGACGGCATCGTCGATGTCCTCGACGATGTAGTCGGACAACCCGAATACAAATGGATGGATCCAGTCTTTCAGGTCCTCGCCGAAAACGTTGGGTACGAGATCCTGGCGGTAAGCGGAATTTCTCGGGCAGATCGACACCACTGGAATACCGGACATCTGGGCGAACATCATCTCCGCCCCGATCCCGATCCCGCGTTTGGCGCGGACGTCGACGAGCACGACGTTGCTGATGCTGACCAGATGAAGATCACATCCGAAATTCGCGTAGTAGTCGGATCGCCGAATCTTGGACTTCGACGGATTGAGGGTACGCACCGCCCGCGCATTGATTCCGTTCGTCAGCTTGTCCTCGTCGGCCTGCGACCAGAATTCAATTGCGGGTCTGCTGTCGTTGTCCCCCTTTCTTACACTGCCTGAGAGATACAGACAGAAATGGTCGTCTCGTTGGCTTGCGATTTGACCGGACGTCTCCACGACGAACGAGCCCTCATCCTTCGGTACTGTCATGGCAGCTGCTTCCTTTCTTCAGCGGGTGGCCGCGGCAAAATAGCCCTTGACGGTTTCGCCGTGCTTGGTCTCGCCGTCGCGTTCGGAGAACGCAATACCTCGGAGGCGATCCAGCTGGCTTCTGACGTTCTCCACGTAATAGTTGTCACTGACGACAACCTCATTGGGCTGAGCGATCCCCATGACCCGCACCGCCCAGTTGATACTGTGCCCGATCACCTGCCGGCTGCCGTCCTCCAGATGGATCCACCGCACCGGGCCGCTGTTGATCCCGATCCTCAGCTGATATGACCGCAACTGATGGAATGTGTCGAGAATTTCGAGCGCCAGCTGGAGCGGCAGATGCCGATTGTCCGCGCCCTTGCCGACGATGATGAGGCCGTCGCCGCTGAGGAGGGAGAGAACGTCCACGATCGGCACCCTGCGAAGAGCTTCGGAGTGGCTCAGAAGGGCCAGCAGGTCGTTGAAAATCGTGAATTGCTCGGAATCGGTCTTCAGGCTGAAGCCGACTGCATCGAGCGCAAGAATGTAGGCATGCACGTCCTCACTCGATTCAACCCGCGTCATGGCGGTCGATGCCATGGCGTCGTGTTGGAGGTTTCGGCGTTTGGGTGGCATGAGCAGCATCCCTCCGCGTCGCGTTGCGGAATCCGATTTCCCGTTCGAATCCGGCCAGCTCGCCGGGTCATTGTTCTTCGCCCAGTCCAGCGCTTGCCGGTACTGCTCCGACCGGCCCCGCCAACGGGCGAATCCTCGAACCATGGCCATCCTGACCAGGGGATCAGGCTCTTCGTAGAAGCGCTGCACGACCAAGGTCGCGAGCCGCTTGCCCGGCCACCGGTGCGCCAGCCCCAGCGCGACGCCCTCTCGCGACACGCCAACCGGATCGTCGAACATCGCCCACTGAACGACGTCGGCATATGTTTCGCTGTAGCGCGCATCCTTGGTCAACAGGCGGTAATACCATCGCCGGACGTTCGGTTCAGCGGTGACGACGCTGTAGGGCGCGAAGCGAACGTCCCGAACAGATCCGGCCCGATCCTGGTGCAAGGCCCACAGGGAATACTCGACGACCGCTGGATCGTCGGCGGAGTTCAGCTCCGTCAGCACCTTCTTCGGCACGAGATCCGCGTTCTTGCCGTAGGACAGGCAGAGCCAGAGCAGATCCAGGGTGTCGCCGGACGCCAGGAGGCGCCGTATGTGCTGCTGCGCGAGAGGTGGCCCGCCGGGATCAAAGTATCGCGACGAGACCTGTGCCGGTTGGCGGCAAGCCTGACGGCGGGACTGAGCCGTGGACGCCGAGAAGAATGCGCCTCCACGGCATTGCAGATCAACTGCAATCCTCGCTTGACCCGATGCGGATCTTCACTCAGCAGAAGCCAGAGCACCTCGCCCGCGCTCGGCCACATGACGTACCGCCTTGACTTCCGCTTCCGACCCGGTGGAACCGGGATCTTGCTCACGCGGATGCCTCGTAGCTACACATCGACGTAGGCAAAAGCATCGTACCCACGCGGAGGCAATTCATGAGAACCTTCACGCGACGGTTGACCGATCTTGTAGCGGACGTATGGTGCCCACATGATGGCACGGTGACCGGGGGAACTCCACGGGTCATCCCGTGGTGGGCGATGCGCGCTCGGCCTGGTCACGGACCGTAATACGCAAACCTGTTTTCTGCATTCTTCAAACGAAATGTCGTCCCGGGAAATCAGCAGTCAATGGCTAGGTGTAGAGACAGAACGGGTGGCCGGCGGGGTCCAGCAGCACCCGTACGTTCTCCTGCGGCTGATGCTCCGGCAGTTCCGCGCCCAGCCCCACCGCATGCGCCACCGCCGCCTCCAGATCCGTCACCTCGAAGTCCAGGTGAAGCATCATCTGCTGTCGCCCGGCCACAGACGGCCACTCCGGCCGCACATAGTCCGCATTGTGCTGAATCGCGAGGTAGGCGACACCCTCACCGCAGTCGAGCGTCGCCTGGCCGTCCTCCATCTTCCAGATCGGCCAGCCGCGCAGCGAGGAGTAGAACCGCGCCAGCACCTCGACATCCGGCGCGTCGAGGACCACGCCCCACCAGTCCGATCGTGCCCACCGATCCTGTTCCATACGGTCAACCTAGCCGCACGGTGCCGCGATCGGACGCGGCTGCCCGCCACTGCCACCACCCGGCCGCCAGCAACCCGAGGCCGGCCAGCACCATCACCCCCACCACCGGCCAGTGCCACGACGGTGGCACGTGCCGGGCGAGGAACCACGACCGCCGCTCCGGGTCGGTGTAGCGCAGGATCGCCGGCACCACGCCCTGCGCCACCAGCGGCACCCAGCAGAGGCTGAGGCACGCGATCGCCACGGCGCGCCGCCGGGAGCCGAGGTCCAGGCCGGCGCCGAGGGCGGCCCAGTCCACGTCCCCGCCGAACTGCTGCTGCGGCCGCGAGGCCGACGCGCGCATGCCGGCCAGCAGGTCCGGGCCGGACTGTTCCAGGCGGCGGGCGGCGATGTCGCCGAGCAGCCACGCCAGCGCCACCCCGGAGACGAGGCCCACCGCCGCGCCCGCCCAGGGCGGTCCGTAGCGGACAGTGAGGTACGCCGGGGCCGCCGTCGCCGCCACGAGAATCAGCATCAGCAGCACCTGGGTGAAGTCGGTGCCGTTCTCCAGGAGGTTGCCGCCGCGCTTGTGCGGGTCGGTCATCGGCACCGGGCGCAGTACCGAGATCAGCACGATCACGCCGGCGCCGCCGCCCAGCAGGGCCGGTACCAGTGCGGCCAGCCACGGCCAGGCCCACGTCTGGTCGCTGAGCAGGGCCGGTACGACGCTGAGCACGATCACGACGGGTGCGACCAGCAGCAGCCAGGCGAGTTGGCGGCCCCGGACGTCGCGGCGGGCCGCGCCCGGGGTCAGGACGGTCTGCCAGATCACCGTGCCGTCCTCGCCGTACAGGTTGGCGGAGACGGCGGCGGCCCAGATCCCGAAGGCGACGCCGATGAACGGTACGAAGATCGGGATGTGGACCAGGAGCGGGAGCAGGCAGAACACCAGGGCGTAGACGAGCGAGAAGACCAGGTAGTGGAAGCGCATCAGGTCGCGTGAGGCGGTGCGCAGGTCACGGCCGGCTACCGCGCGGACCGCACCGGCGCGGACCCGGGTGCCGGCGGCGGTGCCCCGGGCCGGGTGGCCGCTGGCGGCGCGCAGGCTCATCCGGCGGACCAGCAGGGCGGACCAGCCGAGCATGGCGAGCAGGCTGAGGACGGCCAGGCCGGCCAGCGGCGCGGCGGCGAGCAGCCAGTCACCGCGGGCGGCGGCCTCGGCGGCCACGACACCCCAGCCGGACGGGAGCCGCCGGGTCCAGTCGGCGAACGACGACGGGAAACCGCCGGTCAGCGCCTGCTCGACGGTCGGTTTGAGGACCCAGCCGGTGTGGGTCAGTGCCAGGATGCTCCCGCTGATCACCGCGGTCAGGACCGCGCCGAGCTTGGCGCGCATCAGCGTGCTCAGCGCGGCGGTCACGAACCGGGAGGCGAGCACGACGAAGAGCAATTGCAAGGGTACGGCGAGAAGCGCGACGAGGACCGCGGGCGCACCTCCCGGCACGGCGGCCACCACCAGCGCGCTGAAGGCGACGAGGCTGACCACCGGAGCGACGCCGATGAACGCGGTCGCGAGCAGACCGGTGGCGAGCGACCGTGGCCGGATCGGGAGCAGTGCCAGGTGTTCCGGGCGCAGCGTCTCGTCGCCGCCGCCGAACAGCACCGGGCCGAACAGCCAGCCGACCGTCCAGAGCGCGAACGCCGCGGCGGTCAGGTCCAGCGGCAGCCCGGCGACCGGCCAGTCGTGCAGCGCCAGCCAGATCGTCCCGACGGCCAGGGCCAGGCCGAGAACGCCGCCGCCGATCATGTCGGCGGCTCGCCGGCCGGTCATCGAGTGCCGCAGGACGGCGAGCTTCATCCGGATCAGGACGCCAACCACGACAGCTCCCCCGCGCTCACCGGCTGGCCGCCGACCAGGTCCACGAACCGGTTCTCCAGGGTGCCGCCGGCGCGGACCTCGTCGAGCGGGCCGGACGCCACCACCCGGCCGGCGGCGACGACCGCGACGTGGTCGCAGAGCTGCTCGACGACCGGCATGACGTGGCTGGAGAAGACGACCGAGCCGCCGCCGGCGACGAACCGCCGCAGGATCACCTTGATGGTGGCGGCCGAGACCGGGTCGACCGCTTCCAGAGGCTCGTCGAGCACGAGCAGCCGGGGTGCGTGCAGCAGTGCGGTGGCCAGGCCGATCTTCTTACGCATGCCGGTCGAGTACTCCAGGACCAGGGTGCGCTCGGCACGGTCGAGTTCAAGGACCTCGAGAAGTTCTTGCGTACGCCGGGCGACCGCCTCCGGCTCCATGCCGCGCAGTAGTCCCAGATAGGTGAGCACTTCGCGGCCGGTGAGCCGTTCCGGCATGCCGAGGCCGTCCGGCAGCACCCCGATCAGCTCCTTGGCGCGGACCGGGTCGGACCAGACGTCGACGCCGAAGATCTCCGCGCTGCCGGAGTCCGGCCGCAGCAGCCCGACCGCCATCGACAGCGAGGTGGTCTTGCCCGCACCGTTCGGGCCGACCAGCCCGAAGAACGATCCGGCCGGCACCTCCAGGTCGACCTGGTCGACGGCGCGCTTGTCGCCGAACGTCTTGGACAGGCCGTCGAGCCGCAGAGCCACTGTGGAGTTCACGATCAACAGTCTGTCATCGACCGCTGCCTCTTCGCGGCCCCGCGATTACCGGGGCGGATCATCGGGTACGGCGAAGGGTCACGATGCCCCGAACAGTCATTCCCCGAACAGTTCAGCACGGTGTCTTCATCGATTCCGCACAGGTGCCCCCGAACCTGTCCGCCATGACGACGAGGACCACGAATCGCCTGCACGCGCTGGACGGCCTGCGCCTGGCCTGCGCGCTCGCCGTGGCCGGTTACCACTTCTCCGCCTCGTGGCGGCTGGACGGCCTGAACCCGCCGGAGCACCACCTGCCGACCGGGAGCCACGTCCTGATCTACGGCTTCCTCGGTGTCGAGGTGTTCTTCCTGATCAGTGGCTTCGTGATCGGCGTGAGCGGGTGGGGACGGACCCCGCGGCAGTTCACCGCGTCGCGGATCGCCCGCCTCTACCCCGCGTTCTGGGTGTGTGTCCTGCTCACCGCGACCGTGGTGACGCTGCTGCCGGTCAGCACCGGCGTTCCGGTAACCGGGATTCCGGACAAATCCGTGATCGCGGTGAACCTCACCATGCTCGCGGAGCCGGCCGGCCTGCCGCTGGTCGACACGGTCTACTGGACACTCTGGGCCGAACTCCGGTTCTACCTGCTCTTCCTGCTGATCGTCATGTGGGGACTGACGTACCGCAGGGTCGCCGCGTTCGCCACCGTCTGGCTGTTCCTGGCCGCCGCCGGCCCGCTGCTCCCCCTGTGGACCGAGCCGGTCGTCATGCCGAGGTTCGCGCCGTACTTCGTGATCGGCCTGGCGCTGTGCCTGATGCGCCGCTTCGGCGCCACCCCCTGGCTGTGGGCACTCGTGGTCGGCGGCTGGCTCCTGTCCGTGCCCCGCGTCATCGACCGCACCGCGGACCTGCACCCCGGGTTCGTGGTGCCGCCCGCACCGTCGCTGCTGATCATCACGCTGGCCGTCCTCGTGCTGACGGCCATCGCGCTCGGGCACACCGACCACTGGAACGTCGCGTGGCTGGCGACCGCCGGCGCCCTGACCTACCCGTTCTACCTGCTGCACCAGCGGATCGGGTACAGCCTGATCCGCACCGCGTACGACTACACCGGACTGCCCGCCGAGGTGCTGCTGCCCGCCGCCGTGCTCGTGCTGCTCTGTGCCGCCTGGGCCGTGCACCGGCTGGCAGAACGAACGTTCTCTCCAGTGCTCAAATCGCTGGTCATGGGCAGGGTCAGCGCGAAGGTGGTGCCTTCGCCGAGGGTGCTGCGCACCGACACCTCGCCGCCGTGATCCCGGATTATCTGCCGGACGATCGCCAGGCCCAGACCGCTGCCACCGGTGTCGCGCCCGCGCGCCGGGTCGGCACGCCACAGGCGGTCGAAGACCAGCGGGAGGTGTTCCGGGGCGATGCCCGCACCGGTGTCGCGGACACGCAACACCGCACGATCGCCGGCGCTTCCGGCGTACAGAAAAATTGATCCTCCCTCGGGAGTGGCACGCAAAGCGTTACCCACCAGGTTGCCCACCGCCTGCCGGATGCGGTCAGCATCGGCCTCGGCCACCACCGGCCCGTCCGCCTGGACCACGAGACGCACCCCGGCGGCGTCGGCCGCCGCACGATGCGCCGTCCGCGCCGTCTCCATCAGCTCGGCGAGATCGGCCGGCGCGCGGTGATAGACCAGCGCGCCCGCCTCGGCCAGCGCCAGTTCCTGCAGGTCGTCGACGATGCGCTGATAGAGGATCACCTCGTCGTGCAGGGACGCGAACAGATCCGCCGACGGCTCCATGACACCGTCCTGCATGGCCTCCAGGTAGCCGCGCAGGTTCGCCAGCGGCGTGCGCAACTCGTGCGCGACATCCGCGATGAGCCGCCGCTGGTTCTCCTCCGCGGCGCGAACCGAATCGGTCATCTGATTGAACGCGCGAGCCAGTTCCGCCAGCTCGTCGCGCCCGTCGTCCGGCACCCGCCCGCCGCGCTCGCCCCCGGCCAGCCGCCGCGCCGCGGTGGTGAGCGTGCCGATCGGGCTGAGCACCCGCCGGCTGATCAGCAGCGCGCCCGCGATGACCAGCACCGCCACCACAGCCGCCGTCGCCAGCATCGGACCGGCGTCCAGGACGCTGACCGGCTCGTCGCCGGCACCGACGGTCAGCAGCAGCGGCGTCGGCGCGAACCGGCCGTCGGTGATCTGCTGCCGGAAGACTTCCCGCAGGCACGTCACGTCGGCGCACCGGGCGACCTGGGCGGCGTCGTTGCGTTTCAGGTAGTCCGGCGTCCGCGGCGGCCGGCACCCCTCGAGCATCTCCGGATCCGCGGTGTCGTCGGTGACGCTGTGCCGCAGGATCCCGTCGGCGCCGGCGAGCGCGGTCTGGTGGTAACCGAGCCGGAAGACGCAGGCGGCCCGGACGTTCTCCGTGCGGTACGTGTCGATCGCGGCGAGCGTGAAACCGCGCGGGTCGGCCTGGCCGGGCGGCATGATCAGTGCGGGCAGCGGGTCGACGAACATCGCGATCGACCCCGGCGGGCGGCTGGCCCGCTTGTCGAAGTGATCGGTGTCCACGATCACCTCGCTGCCCTGGTCGACGAGCCGGATCCGCTGGCCGGTCTGTTCCCGCAGCACGCGGACGGTGTCGGCGACGCCCTCCCAGGTGCCGTTGCGCCAGGCGTGCTCGCGCAGCCGCTCGCGGATCAGATCGGTGGTCTCGCGCGACGCCGACGCCGCCTCGCGCACCTGGTTGCCGGCCTGCCGGAGCGTGATGAACACGGTGGCGGCGGTCGCGCCGAGGGCAACCAGCGCCACCAGCAGGAACACGCGGACGCGGAAGCTCACGGCTGTTCGACGAGCCGGTAGCCGCGGCCGTAGACGGTCTGCACGTACCGCCCGGAGTCCTCGCCGAGCTTGCGGCGCAGGTTCATGACGTGGGCGTCGACGGTGCGCTCCAGCACGTACCGGTCGAAGCCGAACGCCTTCTCGATGATCTGCCCGCGGGTGAACGCCCGGCCCGGCGCGGCGGCCAGCACCTCGAGGATCCCGAACTCCTTGGCGGTCAGCACCACCGGCCGCCCCTCGACACGCACCTCGAAGCGGCCGGAGTCCACCTCCAGGTCGCCGATGCGCAGCACCGCGGAGTCCTGCGCCTTCAGCGCTCCCGACCGGCGCAGCAGCGCGCGAACCCGGGCGGCCAGCTCGCGCGGGCTGTACGGCTTGGTCAGGTAGTCGTCGGCGCCCGCGTCCAGCCCGCGCAGGATGTCGTCCTCGGCGGTGCGGGCGGTCAGCATCAGGATCGGGACGTCCGACTGGGCCCGCAGCACCCGGCAGACGGTCACGCCGTCCAGCTTCGGCATCATCACGTCCAGGACGACCAGGTCCGGCTTCTGCTTGCTGCACAGCTCGAGCACCGCGTCGCCGTCACCCACGCAGGTCACGCGGTGCCCCTCCCGGCGCAGGTAGGCGCCGGCCAGATCGGCCTGCTTGGGGTTGTCCTCGGCGACCAGGATCTCCGTGTGCATGGCGCCGATCGAACCAAAACCCCGCAATCTCAATGAGCAATTTTCAACCTGGCATCGGGCCCGATGCTGCCGGGCCGCTGTCCAGCGGCGGCAAGCGAGGCCCTCGCCACGTTGAAAAAGGCTCAGTCAGCGGCGACCGAGATCAGCGCCTGCTCCCGCAGCCACCGTGTGGTGGTCGCGGCGTCGTGGGGGCGGGCGATGCCGTACCCCTGCGCCAGGTCGCAGCCGTAGCCCTGCAGCCGGTCGAGGATCTCCAGATCCTCGACGCCCTCGGCCACGACGCTCATGCCAAGCCGGTGTGCCAGCTGGATCGTGCTGTGCACGATGGCGGCGCTGCGCGGGTCGGTCGTGCACCGGCTGACGAAGGAGCGGTCCAGCTTCAGGTCGTCCACCGGCAGGACCCGCAGGTAGCTGAGGCTGGAGTAGCCCGTGCCGTAGTCGTCGAGCGCCAGGCGGATCCCCATCTCGCGCAGCGCGGACAGCTGGGCGAGCGCGGTGTCCGCGTCAGTCATCAGCACACTCTCGGTGACCTCCAGCTCCAGGGTGTGCGCGGGCAGGCCGTACCGGCCGAGCAGCGCGGCGACCTGCGCAGGGAAGGACGGGTCGCGCAGGTTGGAGACCGAGAGGTTGACGGCCACCGAGACGGGCAGGCCGTCGTCGTGCCAGGTGCGGATCTGGCGGCAGGCCAGGTCGAGCACGATCGCGGTGATCCGGTTCATCAGGTCGGCGGACTCGGCGGTGTAGAGGAAGGCGTCCGGGTAGACGAGGCCGCGCGCCGGGTGCTGCCAGCGGACCAGCGCCTCGACGCCGCACACCCGGCGGGACGGGTCCGCGGTGACCTTGGGCTGGTAGTGCAGGACCAGTTCGTCGCGGCCGAGGCCGGCGCGCAGTTCCTCGAGCATGGTGAGGCGGGCGCGCGCGTGGTCGTCCAGGCCGGTGGCGAACGCGGGGCCGCCGTGGCCGGTCTTGGCGGCGTACATGGCGACGTCGGCGCGGCGCAGCAGGGTGGAGCGGTCGGTGCCGTCGTCGGGGCAGACCGCGATGCCGATGCTCGCGTCGACGTGCAGGTCGACCTCGGGGAGGGCGAACGGCTCGCGCAGCGTACGCAGCACGGCTCCGACGACCTCACCGGCCTCCTCCCGGCCCATCCCGGGCATGATCAGGCCGAACTCGTCGCCGCCGAGGCGGGCCAGCATGACCGGCTTGTCGATCGAGTCGCTCATCCGTGCACCGACCAGCCGCAGCAGGCTGTCGCCGACGTCGTGGCCGAAGCTGTCGTTGACCTCCTTGAAGCGGTCCAGGTCGACGAAGGCCACGGCGACACCGCAACTGTCACCGTCGAGCTGTTCGTCCAGGCGCTCGATGAAGAGCCGGCGGTTCGCCAGACCGGTCAGCTCGTCGGTGCGCGCCTGCCGGCGTGCGGCGCCGAGCGCCGCGGCGGCGCGGACGCTGACCATCATCCGGACGATCGCCGCGGTGATCGCGACAGCGGCGAGCAGGCTGCTGATCGGTTCGACGGCGTGCTCGGCGATCGCCGCGTACAGCAGCAGGCCCAGGCTGATCAGGGCCAGGCCGGAGGGGATCGCGGTGCTCACCCACACGCCGGACCGGCGGCCGCCGGGATGCGGGATCCGGTGCGCCCGCCCGGCGGCGAGCGCCATCAGGGCCAGCCCGTAGGTCCACATCAGCTCGAGCGAGGCCGGCGTCGCGACCGCCTGCCACAGCAGCACCATGTAGACCACGTCGGCCACGGCGAACAGGCCCATGCCGGTCATCAGCAGCTGGAACACCCGGTCGGCGCGCCAGCCGGCCAGCGCCCAGGCACCGAGCAGGCAGCCGGCCACGGCGATGTCGGCCACCGGATAGGCCGCGTTGACCAGGATCCCGACGACGGTGGCGTGCGGCGCCGGCTCGACGGCGGCCAGCACGGGCACGGAGACCAGTGACGAGACCGCGCCGGCCGCGATCACCCCGTCCAGCCAGGCCGGCATGCTGAGCCGGGGCAGGCGGCGCCGCAGCAGGAGCACGAGGGCGCCGGCGAAGCACGGATAAAACACCAGCCACAGCCCGTCGGCGGGGGTGACCAGCGGTTCCGGACTGAGCTGCTGGACGAACAGGGTCCAGTAGAACTCGCCGGCGGCGAAGGCGAGCATGCCTGCGGCAAGCAGGGACAAAGCGGGGGTACGCCGGGCGCACGTCGCCACGAGCAGCCCCGGGAGCAGGTAGGCGGCACCGCCGACGGCCTGGGCGAACACGCTGTCCTGGCTCACCTGGCCCAGGTCGGCGAGCACGCAGACGGCCGTGTGGAGCAGCACCACGACGCCCAGAAGCCACCGGGGCGCACGCTCGCGCCACGGTGGCCCCCAGAGATTCCGCATATCCGAATTATCGGTCGTTACTCGTCAATGGTGAGCCGATCGGCGCGAGCTCCGGCACCGAAACGGCCGGCGTGGCCGCTCGCCGCATCAGCCGGAGGCCCACCAGCGCCAGCGGCGCACAGCACAGCGCGCCCACCAGGCTCCCCGCCACCGGCGTGATCATTCCGCCCGCGACCGGCCCGGCGATCATCGGCAGCAGCGCGACCGGCGCCGCCCACCAGCCGATCACGCCGTTGCGGGCCAGCCCCGCCATCAGGACCGCCGGCATGACGATGCCGAGGATCACCCCGGTGCGCAGCCAGAGGATCATCGACGGGTCGTCGTTGATCTTCGTGAACACCGCAACGGCCTGGTCGAGCGTGACGGCCGACGGCATCGCCGCGTTCATCCAGTCCGCGAAGAGCACCCCGGACATCTGAATCGCGCCGAACGCGGTGGCCACCACACCGACCGTGGTGAGCACCCGCCCGCGGTCACCGCGCAGCAGCGTGATCGCCGCGGGGACGGCCAGCGCGATCGCCACCCAGTAGTAGTGGAAGAGGTTCGCCGACAGGATCGACCGGCCCCAGTCCTCGGCGAGCGAGCTGATGTATCCGGCCGGCGAGTCGTCGGCCTGCGGCGGCGAGGTGAGCATCGCGCCGAACAGCAGCACGGGGGTGGCGAGCAGGGCGCCGCCGGCGAGGCGGTTCAGGATCGGGTTCGTCATGGGACAGAAAGCTAGGGAACGACCACCGTGCCGCGGATCGTCGCGCGAGTCCGATCACGCTGCGACCGGCGGGCGGCGGATGTAGTCCGGGGGTGGTCCCGGGGTAGGACAAGCCGTCATTCCCTGGGCCGATCCGCTCCGGCGGCCGGGCCACTACGGTCGAGCGCACACGGAGAAGGGAGGCGCGGGTGCGCAGGCTCGTTACCGGCGTGATCGCCGGAGGGATCTGGGCCGCTGTGGCGGTGGCCGAGATGACCGGCGCCAAGGTGCCGGACGGGCCGGGCTGGGGCGAGATCAGCGCCGCGCTGGTGCTGTTCGCCTGCTTCCCTCTCGCCGCGTTCCTGCCGGTCACCGCGATGGTGCTGGCCGTGCTCGTGGTGCCCTACACGGCCGTGCTGGGCCTGCCCGGCGTCGGGGGCGCCCAGCTGATCGCCCAGCTGGTCCTGGTGGCGTACGCGGCCTTCCGCGAACCGGCCCGCCGGACCGTGCCCGCCGCCCTGATCGCCTGGCTGGTGCCGGCCGCCGCGCTCTACCTCAACGGCGAGACCTCGTGGGAGTTCGTCTTCTTCGGGGTGCTGCAGGCGTTCGGCTGGACCGTCGGCGCGCTGCTGCGCCGCGAGCAGATCCGGTCCGCGCAGCTCGCCGAGCTCGCCGCCGAGCTGGCCCGCGAGCGCGAGGCGCGGGCCCGTGCCGCGGTGGACGAGGAGCGCGCCCGGATCTCGCGTGAGCTGCACGACGCCGTCGCGCACACGGTCAGTGTGATGACCATGCAGGCCGGGGTGCTGCGCCGCCGCCTGTCCGACCGGCCGGTGGAGCGGGACGCGCTGGCTCAGGTGGAGGAGCTGGGCCGGCGCAGCGTCGAGGAGATCCGCCGGGTGGTCGGGCTGCTGCGCCCGGACGACACGGACGGGCTCGGGCCGGCGCCGTCGCTGCGCCGGCTCGACGATCTTCTCGAGCACGTCCGCGGGGCGGGGCTCGAGGTGGAGCTGACGGTCACCGGTGAGCCGGTGGCGCTGCCGGCGGCCCTGGACATGTCGGCCTACCGGGTGGTGCAGGAGGCGCTCACCAACGTCCTGAAACACGCTGCCGCGCGGAAGGCGGCGGTCGTCGTGGCGTACCGAAGAAATGGGGTTGATCTGACCGTGACCGACGACGGCAGCGGGACCACCCAGAATCCGGGCGGTCATGGACTGCTCGGGATGCGTGAGCGGGTGGGGCTGTTCGGCGGGGAGCTGCGGACCGGGCCGCGTGACGAGGGTGGCTATGAGGTGGCCGCGACGTTCCCCGTGACCGAGGGGGCGCGATGATCCGGGTGCTGCTCGCGGACGACGAGGCGATCGTGCGGGCCGGCCTGCGCATGCTGCTCTCCGACGAACCGGACATGGAGGTGGTCGGCGAGGCGGCCGACGGCAACGAGGCGGTCCGGCTGGCCGGGCAGCTCACGCCGGACGTGGTGCTGATGGACGCGCGGATGCCTGGTCTCGACGGGATCGGCGCGGCGCAGCGGATCGGGCGGGAGCATCCCGCGGTGCGCGTGCTGGTGCTCACCACGTTCGACGAGGAGGTGCTGGTCGACGGCGCGCTGCGGGCCGGAGTCGCCGGTTTCCTGCTCAAGGTCTCCCCGCCCGAGCAGCTGCTGGACGCGCTGCGCGAGGTGGCCGCCGGGCGCGGGCTGCTCGACCCGGCGGTGGTCCCGCGGGTGATCACCCGTTATGCGGGCACCCCGCAGGCACGGACCCGCGACCCGGCGCTGGACCTGCTCACCCCGCGCGAGGCGGAGGTTCTCGCGCTGGTCGGCCGCGGCCTGTCCAACCTCGAGATCGCGGCGCGGTTGCACCTGGGCGAGACCACCGTCAAGACGCACCTGGGGCGGGCGCTGGACAAGCTCGGCCTGCGGGACCGGCCACGGGCGATCGCCTACGCCTACTCGAGCGGGCTGATCACCGACTTCTAAGCGCGGGCCGTGCGGAGTCGATCGGACAGAGGTGAGCTCGCCGTGGGGACGCCGTGTCCGGTCGTGGGCGCCCGTCGTCGCGGTGGTGTTCGCGGCCGGCGCGGTGGTCGCGGCGCGGGCCACGCGGCGGCGGACGGTGGCTGAAGAACCGCAGCCGGCCGCGGTGGTGGCTCCGGTGGCACTCCCGCAGGAGCCGGGTGAGCCCGCCGCGGTGGGTGCTGGGCGCCGGATGGCCGTGCTGGCCGGCGTTGTGGTCCTGGCAGTGGTCGCTGTGGTGATCATCGTGGTCGCCGGACGCTCCACGCCGGTCTCGGAAGTCGCGCCCGTGGCTCCGCCGGTCTCGCCGTCCGCCTCGCCGTCGCCCCCGCCGCCGACGGCGCCCTGCGTGATGGTGGACGAGCCGCTGCCGTGGTACGCGTTTCCGTCCACCCCGGCGGGAGTCGTCATCCCGCCGGGCGAGCTCGGCTTCCCGGCGTGCTGGAACGGCGTGCTCGGCGAGAGCGCGATCCTCTCCAGCGGCCCGGGGAAGCTGGTCAAGGTGACCGCCACGCGGGCCACGAACAGTCAGGCCGGACGGCAGCAGCCGGGCGTTCAGCCCCGGGAGACGTTCCGGCTGCACTTCGAATATGCCGGCACCGACGTTCAGGGGCTCGACGTGCGGCCCGTCGCCTGGGGCGCCGTCGAGCGCTTCAGGTGGATACCGTCGATCGCCACACCGTTCGCGTGGCTCAGGCTCGAGCCGGACCGCGACGCCGACCAGATCGTCAGCTTCGATCGTTCCCAGCTGGTCCGGCTCCGGATCAGCATCATGCCCGACGGCAACCAGGGGACAGCGGAGTGGGAACTCTAGGGATTCGCGGTGCGCAGCTGGAGCAGGCCGGCCAGCCGGGCGACCACCGGGCGGGCTTCCAGGTGCAGGCGGGCGATGTTCAGGCCGCCGTCGCCGATGACGATGAGCAGCGCGAGCTCACCGATGGCGTAAACCGCGAGGTACCCGTTCTGGTTGTGGATGGTGACCTCGGAGAACCCGCCCTGGCCGAGCACCGCGCCGGTGGTGCGGCTGATGCCGTGCGCACCGGCGGCGAGGGCCGCGACGTCGTGCGGCTCGGTGGACGACTGGGGGGTGTCGTGCAGGATGAGCAGCCCGTCCACACCGGCCACCACGCAGCCCAGGACACCCGGCACCTGGTGACGCAGGGCGGCGAGTTCGGCGTGCGCTGTCATACGTCGAGTTCCGCCTCGATCTTGCGGAGCTGGTGGCGGGCCAGTCCCAGGTTGGCGCGGGCCTTGTCGAGCGACAGGTAGAGGAAGAACGCGTCGCCGTGGCGCTTCTGCTGCAGCAGGCGGATCACGTGGTACTGCGAGTCGAGGGTGATCAGGATGTCCTCGATGCCGTCCTGCATCCCGAGTAGTTCGAGGGTGCGCACCTTGGCCCGGATCACGTCGGTGTTGCCGGCCGCCGCGACGTTCATGTCCATGGTCGCGCCGCCGCCGGCGACACCCAGCGTCAGGCCGCTGGTGTAGTCCACGAGCGCCACACCGATAGCGCCCTCGATGGCCATCGCTTCCTTCAGGGCCGTCTCGATATTCACTGCCTGTGCTCCGTCCATGATCAGCCGGTTCCGTCGGCAACCCTTGCACGCGGGATTTGCTCAGGCACTGAGCTAAAGCCAGGTGGGACCGAAGAGCGGCGATCACCGGGCGACCGACCCGCCCCGGGTCGCCCGAACGGCGGGCGAATCAGACCCGGAATCGGGAAACGAGGCCACTCAGGTCGGTGGACATCCGGGCCAGTTCGGAGATGGCCTGCTGGGTCTCGGCGACTCCCTGGCTGGTGTTCTGCGCGGCCTGCGCGACACCGGTGATGCTGCGCGAGATCTCGCCGGTGCCGGTGGCGGCCTCCGAGACGCTGCGGTTCATCTCCGCGGTGGTGGCGGTCTGCTCCTCGACCGCGGACGCGATGGTCGTCTGGAAGTCGCTGATCCGGGCGATCACCTCGGATATCTTCTCGATCGCGCCGACCGCGCCCTCGGTGTCGGCCTGGATCGCCTCGACCCGGCGGGAGATGTCCTCCGTGGCCCGTGCCGTCTCCTGGGCCAGGTCCTTGACCTCGGAGGCCACCACCGCGAAGCCCTTGCCCATCTCGCCGGCCCGGGCTGCCTCGATGGTGGCGTTGAGCGCGAGCAGGTTGGTCTGCTCGGCGATCGAGGTGATCGTCTTGATCACGTTGCCGATCTCCGCCGACGACTCGCCGAGCTTGCTCATGGTGGTCGTGGTGACCGAGGCGAGACTGACCGCCTCCGCCGCGACCTGAGCCGCCTCGCTGGCGTTCTGCGAGATCTCACGGATCGAGGCACCCATCTCCTCGCTGCCCGCCGAGACGGTGTCGACGCTGCGGGAGATCTCCTCGGCCGCGCTGGAGACGGTCTGCGACTGTTCCGAGGCCTCCTGCGCGGAGGCGGCGATCTGCGCGGCCGTGCCGGTCATCTGCTCCGACGCTCCGGCCAGGGACGCGGCCGACCCCTCGATGGTGGTGACCGTCTCGCGCAGCGAGGCCATCGCGGTGTCCAGCGACTGCCCCATCCGGCCCGTCTCGTCGCGGGAGGTCAATCCGGTGGTGTGGGTCAGGTCGCCCCGCGCCAGGGCGTCGCACACGTCCTTCACCGTGGTGAGCGAACGGACGATGCCGGCCGCGACGAACCATCCGATGGCCAGCGCCAGCAGGATGCCGACGACCAGGATGGTGATCGCCATGACGCGGCCGTTCTCGTACCCGGACTTCGCCGTTCCGGCGTTCCTGGCCGCGTCGGCGGTCTCGGTGCCGTCCAGTTCCTCGACGTCCTGATAGACGGCCTCCATGACCGGGACGACCTCGGCGTCCCGGATCTTCGCCCAGGTGACCAGGTCGTTCCTGGCGCCGGTGGGGATCAGCTTCTCGGTGGCGATCGTCGCGAAGTCCTGCCACTGCTGCGCGAGATGGTCGATGGTGGCCGGGTCACCGGCGGGGGCGCTCGCACGATAGGCGGCCATCGCGGCGTCGAAGGTCTTCAGGTCCTCGGTGTAGGCGGCGGCGTACTTCTCGGTGCCGGCCTTGTCCGCCGAGAGGGCCTGGAGCGCGACGTCCAGCCGGGTCTGCGCGACGGCGGCCTTGATCTGGCCGACCGCTTTGATGCTGGAGACGTTGCTCGTGTAGATCAGCTGAGCCGAGCTGCTGCTCTCACTGAGCCCGGTCAGCCCGGTGATCCCCACGATCAGGGCGACCACCGCGGCCGCCGCCACCGCGGCGAGGATCCTGATCTTGACGCTGAGGTCGGCGAGTCGTGCACCTCTCACAAGGTCACCGTATGCGTAACCGCCGCCGCCGCGCGGGCGTTTGTGCGGTCAGACATGTCAAATCGTGCGAGGTGAGTGCGGTGAGGCCGGACGATGTTCATGGTGCTGCCGATGCGGGGCTTGTGGTCACGCCGACCAACCGATCCCTTGCTACCTTATATTCAACCTTGAACCGATTTATCAGTTCTTCTGTGGACACAACGGCGTCGAGTGCGCCGATGCCCTGACCGGCGCCCCAGATGTCACGCCAGGCCTTGGTGGCTCCGAAGTCCATCGCGGACGGATCCGACACGGGCAGGTTCGCCGGGTCGAGACCGGCCGCCTCGATGCTCCCCCGCAGGTAGTTGCCGTGCACCCCGGTGAACAGGTTGCTGTACACGATGTCCTTGGCGCTGCTCGCGACGATCATCTCGCGGTACTCCGGTGACAGCGTCGCCTCGGTCGTCGACAGGAACGCGCTGCCCACGTACGCCAGATCGGCCCCGGCGGCCTGCGCGGCCAGGATCGAGCGGCCGTGCGCGATGGCGCCGGAGAGCACGAGCGGGCCGTCGAACCAGGCGCGGATCTCCTGGAGCAGCGCGAAGGGCGACTGCGTCCCGGCGTGGCCACCGGCGCCCGCGGCCACCGCGATGATGCCGTCCGCGCCCTTGTCGATCGCCTTGTGCGCGAACTCGTTGCTGATCACGTCGTGCAGAACTGTCCCACCGTACGAATGAACCGCGTCGTTGATCTCCGGGCGGGCACCCAGTGACGTGATCACGATCGGCACGCGGTGCTCGACGATCACCGCCATGTCCTCCTCGAGACGGCGGTTCGACCGGTGCACGATCTGGTTCACCGCGAACGGCGCGCCGCCCGTCTCGGCCTTGATCCGGTCCAGCCACTCGCCGAGCAGGCTCGCCGGGCGGGCGTTGAGGGCCGGGAACGAGCCGACGACGCCGGCCCGGCACTGAGCGATCACCAGGTCGGGGCCGGAGCAGAGAAACATCGGCGCAGCGATCACCGGCAGCGACAGTGAGTCCGTGAACATGGAGGAAGGCTAGAACAGTATGCAACTAGTTGCATAGGGCTTGAGACCGAAATCGCCGATTCCCGGCCCCCGGCAGGCTTACCGTTTCGGTGTGAGGCTTCTGAGGCCGGTGTCTGTACTGGTGTCGGTGGCCGTCGTGACCGTCCTCGCCCTCCTCTCGGCGGCCGCGCCGCCGCGGATGCTCGTGTTCGGCATGCTCGCGCTGGGCCCGGCTCTCGCCGCCACCTCGTCCAACCCCTCAGCGGTCCTGCTCGTCGGCGGCTACGCGCTGGCCACCGCCTTCACCATCTCCACCTGGCAGGGCCTGCTCGGCACGCTGGACCAGTTCCTGCGGCTGGTCGTGGTGGTCACGATCACGGTGATCAGCTGGGCGGTCGCCCGGCACCACCGCGCCCTGGCGCGCGGGCAGGCCGGCGCCGCACGCGAGCGCGAGATGCTGGTGGCCTTCGCCGAGCAGTCCGCCGACGCGATCATCGTGAGCCGTCTCGACGGCGTCGTCACCTCGTGGAACGGCGGCGCCGAGCGCCTCTACGGCTACACCGCGGACGAGGTGATCGGCAGCCGGTTCGCCAAGGTCATCCCGCCCGAGCGCCGGCACGCCCTGGACCAGGCGCTCGCCGAACTGGCCGACGGCCGGCAGATCCGCCTCGACGAGACCCGCCGGATCTGCCGCGACGGCAGCGAGCGCGTCGTCTCGGTCACCGTCTCACCGATCCGCGACGAACTCGGCAACGTCGTCGCGGCGGCGGCCACCGAGCGGGACATCACCGATCAGAAGCTGGCGGCCGAGCGATCGGCGCGCGCCGCCCGCCTGGAGAGCCTCGGCCAGCTGGCCGGTGGCGTCGCGCACGACTTCAACAACCTGCTCGCGATCATCCTGAACTACGCCGACTTCCTGGCCGACGAGATCACCCCGGACGGCGCCGACGACCTGGCCCGCATCCGCGACGCCGCCGACCGCGCCCGCTCGCTCACCGGCCAGCTGCTGCTGTTCGCCAAGCGGGAACCGACCGAGGTGGAGATCGTCGACCTGAACGACTCGATCACCTGCTCCGGCGAGCTGCTCAGCCGCAGCATCGGCGCCAACATCCGCATGGTGTGCCGTACCCACTCGCACCCGCTGCCGGTCCGCGCCAACCGCGGGCGCCTCGACCAGATCCTGCTCAACCTGGTCATCAACGCCCGGGACGCGATGCCCGACGGCGGCGTCGTGGTGATCGAAACCAGTCGCGCCGGCGCGCAGGCCCGGCTCACCGTCAGCGACACCGGCACCGGCATGACCCCCGAGGTCCGCGACCGCCTCTTCGAACCGTTCTTCACCACGAAGCCCGCCGACCGCGGCACCGGGCTCGGGCTGGCCACCGTGTACGGCATCGTCGGCGACGCCGGCGGCACCATCGGCGTGGACTCCACGCTGGGCATCGGCACCACCTTCGAGATCCTGCTCCCGCTGGTGTCCGAACCGGCGACCGCGCCGGCCGAGTGCCTCGAGACCGGGCCGGCCCATGGCCACGGGGAGCGCATCGCGGTCATCGAGGACGAGGATTACGTACGCGACCTGGTGATTCGCATCCTGCGCGAGCACGGTTACCGGACCACCGCCCTCAGCGAGGAGAATCTGGCCGCCTCCACGCTGGACGACGCGTCCCTGCTGATCACCGACATCGTCCTGCGCGGGCGGCCCGGCCCCGCCCTGGCCGACGATCTCCGGGACCGGCACCCGGGCCTGCGCGTGCTGTTCATGTCCGGCTACAGCGACGCCGAACTGCGCCGCCGCTACGACATCGGGGATGCCACCCGGATCGTCCAGAAACCGTTCACCGCGGTCGAGTTGCTGGCGGCGGTGGATGAGGCGCTGTCGACACCGCCGGCCGTCGGGTCGGCACCGGGTTCCTCCGCGCAGCCAGGCCCCTCTCCCTGATTCACTCCGACTCGGTCAGCGACCCGTCGCGCTCGACGTACTCCGCACCGGTCTCCGGGCAGACCCACACCCCGTCGCCCTTGGCGGTCAGCGGATGCCCGGCCCGCCCCACCCAACCGACCCGCCGTGCGGGAACCCCCACCACCAGCGCGAAGTCCGGAACGTCCTTGGTCACCACCGCACCCGCCGCCACCAGCGCCCACCGGCCCACCGTCACCGGCGCGATGCACACGGCCCGCGCCCCGATCGACGCGCCGTCCCCGATGGTCACGCCGACGGCCGTCCAGTCGTCCCCGCCCTTGAGCCGGCCGTCCGGGGTGACCGCGCGCGGGTACTCGTCGTTGGTGAGCACGGCCGCCGGGCCGACGAAGACGCCGTCGCCGAGGCGGGCGGGCTCGTACACCAGGGCGTGGTTCTGCAGCTTCACGTTGGAGCCGGCGATCACGCCGGGGCCCACGTACGCGCCCCGGCCGATGTTGCAGCCGGATCCCAGGACCGCATCCTCGCGAATCTGGGCGAGATGCCAGATCCGGGTGCCGGCACCGATCGTCGCCCTCGGGTCGACATCGGCGGTCGGAGCGACAGTGACACCCTCAAATGCGGTCATAACGAACCTCTCCGGGCAGCCGAGCGGGAAACCCCGCCAGAGTAATCATGATCATGTTCGGATCGGTGTCGGGTAGCCGACCTGTGCGGCCAAGTCGGTCCGTTGGTCGGCATGGCCGCTGACCACAAGGCGCACCGGCAATGGCCGAAGGTATCGCTTCACCCTCCCGGCTTCGCCGGAATTCCGTCAGCGATCTGGCGGCGGGTGGCGTCGTATCGATAGCGTTCCGGCCGACCGCGTCCCGCATCCCTCCACCGTGCACGATCGACGTCGACGTGGCCATCCCCGGACGTAAGGACCACCGACGAAGCCGCGGCTTCCAGAACGAAACGGATGTCAGTGACTCCTCCGCCGCCCGACAAGCAGACCAAGAACGACAAGCCGATCGGAATCGCTGTCGTCGGGGCCGGTTACTGGGGCCCCAACCTCGTCCGCAACTTCCAGGGCAGCCCGTCGTTCCGCCTCCAGTGGCTGTGCGACCTCGACGTCGACCGGGCCAAGCGTGTGCTCGGCGGTTACTCGACGGTCCAGGTCTCCGCCGACCTCGACGAGGTCCTCGCCGACCCCGAGGTCGACGCCGTGGCGATCGCCACACCGGCCGGCACGCACCTGCCGGTGGCGATGGCCGCGCTCAAGGCCGGCAAGCACGTGCTCGTCGAGAAGCCGCTCGCGGCCACCTTCGACGAGGGCCGCCAGCTCGTCGAGGAGGCCGACCGCCGCGGGCTGACGCTGATGTGCGACCACACCTACTGCTACACCCCGGCGGTGCTGCGCATCCGCGAGTTGCTGCACGCCGGCGAGCTGGGCGAGCTGAACTTCCTGGACTCGGTGCGGATCAACCTGGGCCTGGTCCAGCGTGACATCGACGTGGTGTGGGACCTCGCGCCGCACGACCTGTCGATTCTCGACTTCGTGCTGCCGCCGGCGGTCCGCCCGGTCGCGGTGGCCGCGCACGGTGCCGACGGGATCGGCGCCGGGCGGGCCTGCGTGGCATATCTCACGCTGCAGCTGAGCAACGGCGCGATCGCGCACATCCACGTGAACTGGCTGTCCCCGGTGAAGGTCCGCACCACGATCGTCGGCGGTTCCAAGCGGACTCTCGTGTGGGACGACCTCAACCCCAGCCAGCGGCTTTCCCTCTACGACCGCGGTGTCGACGTGGCCTCGCCGGACGAGCTGGGAGACGAGCAGCGGCGCGACATCCTCATCTCGTACCGGTCCGGCGACATGGTGGCCCCGGCGCTGACCGAGCGGGAGGCGTTGCGCACGATGGTCGATGAGTTCGGGCGGGCCATCACGACCGGCACTCCCGCGCTCACCGACGGACGGTCCGGGCTGCGGGTGCTGGAGATCCTGCAGGCTGCCTCGCGCAGCCTGGCCGAGGGCGGAACCATGATCAAGCTGGACGAAGGGCACATGGCGTGACTGGGGTACAGATCGAGGGCGCGAGCGCTCTCGTCACCGGCGGTGCGGGCACGATCGGCTCGCACGTCGTGGACGAACTGGTCCGCGGCGGCGCCGCCGAGATCGTCGTCCTGGACAACTTCGTCCGCGGCCGGCGGGACAACCTCGCCTGGGCGCTGGAGAACGGCCCGGTGCGGCTGGTCGAGGGCGACATCCGCGACGTCGAGCTGGTCCGGGAGGTGACGGCCGGCAAGGACCTGGTCTTCCACCTGGCCGCGATCCGGATCACGCAGTGCGCGGAGGAGCCACGGCTCGCCAACGAGGTGCTGGTCGACGGCACGTTCAACGTGATCGAGGCGGCGGCCGAGGCCGGCGTCAAGAAGCTCGTCGCCTCCTCGTCGGCGTCGGTGTACGGGCTGGCCGAGGAGTTCCCGACCACGGAGCGCCACCACCCTTACAACAACGACACGTTCTACGGCGCGGCGAAGGCGTTCAACGAGGCGACGCTGCGCAGCTTCCACGCCATGAAGGGCCTGGACTACGTCGCGCTGCGCTACTTCAACGTGTACGGGCCGCGGATGGACATCTACGGCCTCTACACCGAGGTGCTGATCCGCTGGATGGAGCGCATCGAGTCGGGCACTCCCCCGCTGATCCTCGGCGACGGCCTGGCCACCATGGACTTCGTGCACGTGGCGGACATCGCCAGAGCCAACATCCTGGCCGCCCGCGCGGACGTCACCGACGAGGTCTTCAACATCGCCAGCAACACCGAGACCAGCCTCAAGGAGCTGGCCGCGGCGCTGTCCGCGGTGATGAAGTCGGACCTCGAGCCGGAACACGGCCCGGCCCGCGCGGTCAACGGTGTCACCCGCCGCCTGGCCGACATCACCGCGGCCGAGCAGAAGCTGGGCTGGAAGCCCGAGCTCACCCTCAACGAGGGCCTCGCGGGCCTCGTCGACTGGTGGCGGTCGTCCAAGTGATTCCGGTGATGATTCCGCAGCTGGGCGAGGAGGAGGCGCAGGCCGCCGCCGAGGCGATCCGCTCCGGCTGGGTCGCGCAGGGACCGCGTGTCGCCCGATTCGAGACTGAGTTCGCGGCCGCTGTCGGCGCCGGTCACGGTGTCGCGGTCTCCTCCTGCACCACCGGCCTGCACCTGGCGCTGGTGCTGCTCGACATCAAGCCCGGCGACGAGGTGATCGTCCCGTCGCTGTCGTTCATCGCCACCGCGAACGCGGTCCGCTACGTGGGCGCGACCCCGGTCTTCGCCGACGTCGACCTGGCCACCGGCAACCTCACCGTGGAGACGATCGACGCGGTGCGCACCGAGCGGACCCGCGCGGTCATCGCGGTGCACCAGGGCGGCGTGCCGTTCGACACCGCCGCGCTGCGCAAGGCCGCGGACGGGTGGGGCGTCGGCCTGGTCGAGGACGCCGCCTGCGCGGCGGGTTCCACGGCGTACGGCCAGCCCGCCGGAACCGGTGCACGGGTCGCCGCGTGGTCGTTCCACCCCCGGAAGCTGATCACCACGGGTGAGGGCGGCATGGTGACCGTCGACGACCCGGAGGCCGCCGTCCGCCTCAAGCGGCTGCGCGAGCACGGCATGAACGTGTCCGCCGCCGACCGGCACGCCAGCAAGCAGCCGGTGCTGGAGGCGTACCTGGAGACCGCCTACAACTACCGGATGACCGACATCCAGGCCGCGGTCGGCCTGGTGCAGCTCGGCCGCCTGCCCGGCCTGGTCGCGCAGCGGCGCGCGCTGGCGGCCCGCTACCAGGAGTTGCTGTCGGACATCGACGGCCTCGTCCCGGTACGCGACCCCGCACACGGCCAGACCAACTACCAGTCCTTCTGGGTCCTGCTCGACGGCTTCAGGGTGAGCCGCGACGAGGTCCTCACGGAGCTGGCCGCCAAGGGTGTCTCGGCCCGTCGCGGCATCATGGCCGCACACCTGGAGCCGGCGTACGCCGACGTCACCCCGGCACCGCTGCCGGTGACCGAGCGGATCACCCGCGACTCGCTGATCCTCCCGCTGCACCACAGGCTCACGGAGGACGACCAGGACCACATCGTCGGCGTGCTGCGCGAGCTGGCCGTACGGTGAAAGACCTCATCATCGTCGGGGCCGGCGGCTTCGCGCGGGAGACCGCCGCGGCCGCCGCCCCGGCGGGGTGGAACGTGCTCGGCTTCGTCGACGACGACCCGGCCCTGCACGGCACCGTCCGCGCGGGCCTGCCGATCCTCGGCCCGGTCGACAGCGTGCTCAAGCGGGACGCCGCGGTCGTGGTGTGCGTGGGCAACCCGCGCAACTTCACCGCCCGGCGGCGCATCGTCGAACGCCTCGGCCTGCCCGAGGACCGGTACGCCACGGTCGTGCACCCCACCGCCGTGGTGGGTGCCGGCAGCACCGTCGGAACGGGCAGCGTCCTGCTCGCCGGAACCGTGCTGACCGCCGACGTCACCGTGGGAGCGCACGTGGCCGTCATGCCGCAGGCCGTGCTCACCCACGACGACCGGGTGAGCGACTACGTCACCATCGCGTCGGGCGTACGCCTCGGTGGCAGTGCTGTCTTGAAGACCGGCGCCTATGTGGGCTCCGGCGCCCTGATCCGGGAGGGCGTGACCGTGGGCGACTGGGCCCTGGTCGGCATGGGCTCCGTCGTGCTGCACGACGTGCCCCCGGGTGAGATCTGGGCCGGCAACCCGGCCCGTCTGCTGCGGAAAGCTGAGGAGTTAGCTCAATGACCAGGATTCCGCTCGTCGACCTGGCCGCCGCCCACGCGGAGGTGGCCGAGGAGGTCGAGGCCGGTTTCAAGCGCATCATCGCCGAGACCGCCTTCATCGGCGGTGCCGAGGTGGCGGCGTTCGAGCAGGAGTACGCGGCCTTCTCCGGCCTGCCGCACTGCATCGGCGTGGCCAACGGCACCGACGCCCTGGAGCTGGCGTTCCGGGCGGTCGGCGTCGGCCCGGGCACCGAGGTGATCCTGCCGGCCAACACGTTCATCGCCACCGCCGAAGCGGTCGCGCGGACCGGCGGCAGGGTCGTGCTGGTCGACTGCGACCCGCGTACCTATCTCATCGATGTCGAAGCGGCTCTCGCCGCGGTCACCCCGGCCACCCGCGCGATCGCGCCGGTCCACCTCTATGGCCAGCTCGCCCCGGTGGACCAGCTCCGCGCCGGCCTCGCGGGCCGTGACATCGCCATCGTCGAGGACGCCGCGCAGTCGCAGGGCGCCACCCGGCACGGCATCGGTTCCGGCGTGGACGGCATCGCCGCGACCAGCTTCTACCCGGGCAAGAACCTGGGTGCCTACGGCGACGCCGGCGCGGTGACCACCGCCTCCGAACAGTGGGCCACCACGGTACGGACGCTGGGCAGCCACGGCGGCCTGCGCAAGTACCACCACGACCTGGTCGGCGTGAACAGCCGCCTGGACGGGCTGCAGGCGGTCGTGCTGCGCGCCAAGCTGGCCCGGCTGGCCGGCTGGAACGAGCGCCGCCGCGCCGCCGCCGCCCGCTACCACGAGCTGCTGGCGGACCTGGACGTGGTGCTGCCGGAGACGCTTGAGGGCAACGAGCACGTGTGGCACATCTACTGTGTCCGCGTGGCCCGCCGCGACGAGGTGCTGGCACAGCTCAACGCCGCCGGCGTCGGCGCCGCGATCCACTACCCGATCCCCGTGCACAAGACCGGCGCCTTCGCCGGCCTGGACGGTTCCTACCCGAACGCCGAGGCCGTCGCGCCGGAGATCCTGTCGCTCCCGATCTACCCGCAGATCACCGCGGACCAGCAGGCCCGGGTGGCCGAGGAGCTGGCCAAGGCGCTGCGCGCGTCCTGAGGAGGACTGTCAGATGGCCTACGCCGCGGTAGCTACCGACGGTGACCGCCGGCTTCCCTCGCTGACCGGTCTGCGGTTCATCGCGGCGTTCGCCGTCTTCGGTTTCCACGTGTCCGTCGCCGGCCTCTTCGCGGAGGACGGCGGCGTACCCGCGGTGCTGGACGAGGTGTTCCGGCAGGGCGCGACGGGTGTCTCGTTCTTCTTCATCCTGAGCGGCTTCGTGCTCTGCTGGTCGGCCCGTCCCGGCGACACCATGCGGCGTTTCTGGCGGCGCCGCGCGGCGAAGGTGTACCCGAACCACCTGGCGACGGCGCTGTTCGCGCTCGCGGTCGTGCTCGTCGCCGGCACCGCTGTCACGGTCTGGTCGGTGGCGGCCAACCTGCTCCTGCTGCAGGCCTGGGTGCCCGACGAGGCGGTCTTCTACGGCCTGAACACCCCGAGCTGGTCGCTCTCCTGCGAGGCCTTCTTCTACCTCTGCTTCCCGCTGATCCTGCGGGCCGTCGACCGGCTGCCCCGGCAGTGGCTGTGGCCGCTGACCGGTGCCGTGCTGGCGGCGGTGTGCCTGATGCCGGCCGTGGCGCTGGGCCTGCCGGAGGATCTGCGGTACTGGTTCATCTACGTCAGCCCGCCGGTGCGCATGCTGGAGTTCGTCGTCGGCATCCTGCTGGCCCGCATCGTGCGCGACGGTCTGTGGATCCGGCTCACCGTGGTGCCGGCCGCCCTGCTCGCCGTCGCCGCGTACTTCGCCTCCGGCTTCCTTCCGCTCGGCTTCTCGTACGTGGCCGGCACCGTCATCCCGCTCGCGCTGCTGATCCCCGCCGTCGCGGTCAGCGACCTCAACGGCACCAGCTCGTTCCTGCGGCGCCGCACGATGATCTGGCTGGGTGAGATTTCGTTCGCCTTCTACCTGGTGCACCAGCTCGCGATCCGGATCGTCGAGCGGGCGCTCGGCGGGGAGGGCTTCTCGCACCCCGGCGGAATGCTCGTGGCACTCGCCATGCTGGCGCTGTCCATGCTGGGCGCCTGGGCGCTGTACCGGATCGTGGAGACGCCCGCGATGCGGCTGTTCTCCGGCAGCAAGACCCGCCCGGTGCAGACTCCGGCACCGAGCGTCACCACGCCCTGATCAGGAAGAACGCACCATGTATGTAAGTTTGCGAGACCGGCCGGGATCCGACTCGGGAAAGTCCGGGACAACCATCCGGCGGGTCTCGTCGACGGTCGTACTGCTCGGCGTGGTGAGCCTGCTGACCGACGTGTCGTCGGAGATGGTGGCGTCGGTCCTCCCGCTGTATCTCACCGCCGCGGTCGGGCTCAGCCCGGTGGCGTACGGCTTCCTGGACGGCATGTACCAGGGCGTCAGCGCTTTCCTGCGGATCGCCGGCGGCTACGCCGGCGATCGCGGGGGCCAGCCGAAGTGGGTGGCGGTTCTCGGGTACGGCGCGTCCGCGCTCAGTCGCATCGCCATGCTCGTGGCGACCGGCTTCGCCGCGATCACCGCCGTGGTGACCGTCGACCGCCTGGGCAAGGGGCTGCGCACCGCCCCGCGCGACGCGCTGATCGCCGAGGCGTCCGACCCCAAGATGCTCGGCCGCGCGTTCGGCGTGCACCGCACCCTGGACACGATCGGCGCCGCGCTCGGCCCGCTCGTCGCGTTCGCGCTGCTCGCCGCCGTGCCGGGCAGCTACGACTCGATCTGGGTGGTGTCGTTCGCGTTCGCCATCGTGGGTGTGGCGGTCCTGGTCCTGTTCGTACCGAACCTGCGCACCGCCGCCGGTACCGCGCGGATCGGTCTGCGGCGCACGTTCCGGGCGGTGGCCGGCCGCCGGCTGCGCCGCCCGCTGATCGCCGCCGGGGTGCTCGGGCTGCTGACAGTCGGTGACGGTTTCCTCTACCTGTCACTGCAGGAGCGCGACGACTTCGCCGCCGTCTACTTTCCGCTGCTCTACGTCGGCACGAACGTCGCGTACCTCGCCCTCGCCGTGCCCCTGGGCCGGCTGGCCGACCGGGTGGGCCGCGCCCGCGTGCTCGTCGCCGGGCACGGCGCCCTGCTCGCGTGCTACCTGCTCGCCGCGCTGCCGTCCGGCGGTCTCGGGCTGACGCTGGTCGTCCTGATGCTGCTCGGCGTCTTCTACGCGGCCACCGACGGTGTCCTGCCGGCGCTGGTCAGCCGCCTGGTCCCGGCCGAGGCCCGGGGCAGCGGCATCGCCGCGGCGCAGACCGTGGTGGCGCTGGCCCGGTTCGCCTCGTCGCTGACGTTCGGTCTGCTCTGGAGCCTGCAGGGCCCGGCGTCCTCACTGCTGCTCTTCGCCGGCCTGCTGACGGCCGCGATACCCGCGGTGGCATGGCTGCTGCGCGGCGTCGAGGCGGACGCGTGAACAGCCGGGCTCGCGTCGCCACCCTGCTGTCGATCCTCCTCCTGGCTCTAGCCGGAGCCGGAGGATATGTCTGGAATGTTCGAAAGACCCAGGCGGAGACGCTGGCTTCGGCACCACAGGTCGCCCAGGGCGGCGATCTGCAGTCGCTGCGCACCCAGCCGCACATCGTGTTCCGCAGCAACGCGCTGGGCGAGAACTACGGTCGCGTCGCGGTGGTGCCGCTGACCGCTCCGGACGGCCCGAGGGCGTTCACTCCGGCCTCTTGCGAGCGGGTGTACGCCACGACAGCCGACGCCATCTGCCTTTCCGCTAAACGCGGACTTGTCACGACTTATCAGTCCAAACTGCTGGATCCGAGCTGGAACGACACACGGGACCTCCCGCTGACCGGCCTGCCCAGCCGCGCCCGACTGTCCGGCGACGGCTCGCTGGTCGCGACCACGACGTTCGTCTACGGCGACTCCTACGCCAACCCCGGACAGTTCTCCACCAGGACCGTGGTGACCCGCACCGACGGTGAGGTGGTCGGCGACATCGAGAAGTTCAAGCTGGTCGTCGACGGCAAGGTGATCACCGCCGCGGACAAGAACCTGTGGGGCGTCACGTTCGCCGGCGACAACGACCGCTTCTTCGCCACGGCCGCGTCCGGCGGCAGGACCTGGCTCGTCGAGGGCAGCCTGAGCAAGCGGACGGTCACCTCGATCCGCAGCGACGTGGAGTGCCCGTCGCTCTCCCCCGACCGGACCCGGATCGCCTTCAAGAAGCACGGCGACCTGCCCGCCGGCAAGTGGAGGCTGGCCGTTTACGATCTCCGGACCGGAACGGAGATCGAATTGGCGGAGACCCGCAGCATCGACGACCAGGCCGAGTGGCTGGACGACTCGACCGTCCTCTACGGCCTGTCCCGCAAGACCGACGGCTCGGCCTCCAGTGATGTCTGGAAGGTGCCGGCCGACGGGTCCGGAAAGCCGGAAGTGCTGATCAGCGACGCGTGGTCACCGGCGGTCGTCCGATGAGGTAAGGGGCCACTTATGCGAAGTGGCCGACCGAACGGATGATCCACTATCACCGGGCGGCGTCCACTTCGGCAGCCCTCACCGATGTTTGAGCACCGCTCGATCTTCTATTTTCACAACGCACATCCGGGCTTCCACCGGCGAATCGTGCGAGTTGATTCCCTTTTGAAAGGTTGGTGTCCGGCAGAAATGGACAAACAGGGGGCGGAGCCGGTGGTACCAGGGGCAGCCGGCGCCCCGATGTCAGAAATGTTACGTGCGATCAGCCGACGACACCGGCGCCCTCTCCTCGCTGGTTTCGTCGCCGCGGTTCTGGTCGCGGCCTCGCTGATCGGCGGCTCGACGCCCGCCGCCGCGGAGACCTGCGGCACCAATCCGATCGTCTGTGAGAACGCCCAGGCGGGCAACGATCCCTCCGAGTGGGAGATCGACGGCGCCGGTGACCACACGATCCAGGGCTTCGCCACTGACATCAGCGTGAACGCGGGCCAGCGGATCGACTTCAAGATCAAGTCGGAGGGCTCCTCCTACTCGATCAAGGTGTACCGGCTCGGCTGGTACGACGGCGACGGCGCCCGTTTCATCACCGACGTCACGCCGACCTCGACCGCGCCGCAGCCGGAGAACTGCATCACCGACGAGGACCTCCAGCTGCTCGACTGCGGCAACTGGCACGTCTCCGCGCACTGGAACGTCCCGCAGGCGCAGGTGTCGGGCATCTACATCGCGCGGCTCAAGCGCACGGACATCACCACGACCGAGGCGAGTCACATCACCTTCGTGGTGCGCAACGACAGCAGCCACTCGGACCTGTACTTCAAGACGTCGGACGCGACCTGGCAGGCGTACAACCTGTACGGCGGCGCCGACTTCTACCAGGCGCCGGTCAACGGCCGCGCCCTGAAGATCAGCTACAACCGGCCGTTCGCGACCCGGGGCTCGGACCACGGCCGCGACTTCCTGTTCAGCAACGAGTACCCGATGCTGCGGTTCCTGGAGCGCAACGGGTACGACGTGAGCTACACGACCGACGTCGACACCGACCGTCACGGTGAGCTGATCAAGAACCACAAGACGTTCCTCTCCGTCGGTCACGACGAGTACTGGTCGGGGGCGCAGCGCGCCAACGTCGAGGCCGCCCGCGACGCCGGCGTGAACCTGGCGTTCTTCAGCGGCAACGAGGTCTACTGGCGGACCCGCTGGGAGACCAGCAAGGACGGCGCGGGCACCCCGTACCGGACGCTGGTCTGCTACAAGGAGACCTGGGGCAAGGCGAAGATCGACGACACCTCCCCGGAGTGGACGGGCACCTGGCGTGACCCGCGGTTCGCCACCCAGGAACAGGGTGCCGGCCTGCCGGAGAACGCTCTGACCGGCCAGTTGTACATGGCCAACTACACCGACCTGGCCCTGCAGGTGCCGGCCGCGCAGGGCAAGCTGCGCCTGTGGCGCAACACCGGCCTGGAGAACATGGCCGCCGACACGACGGCCACGCTGGCGCCGCACACCGTCGGTTACGAGTCGGACGAGGACCTGGACAACGGCTTCCGCCCGCCGGGCCTGATCCGGATGTCCACCACGACCGGCCCCACGCCGGAATACCTGCAGGACTTCGGCAACGTCACCCTGGCCGGCACCACCACGCACCACCTGACGCTGTACAAGGCCGCCAGCGGCGCCCTGGTCTTCGGCGCGGGCACCGTGCAGTGGGCCTGGGGCCTGGACCAGAAGCACGACGGCGTCGACCCCCAGCCGGCCGACGAGCGGATGCAGCAGGCCACCGTCAACCTGCTCGCCGACATGGGTTCGCAGCCGGCGACGCGGATGAGCAACCTGGACGCCGCGATCCAGTCCACCGACACGCAGGCGCCGGCCGTGACCGTGACGAGCCCGGCGAACAACGCGAAGGTGACCAACGGCTCGCAGGTCACCCTGCAGGGCACCGCCACCGACGCCGGCGGCGGCAAGGTCGCGGGTGTCGAGGTCTCCACCGACTCGGGCGCCACCTGGCACCCGGCCGACGGGACCACGTCCTGGTCGTACAGCTTCTACACCAGCGGCGCCGGGCTGCAGGCGGTCCGGGTTCGCGGCATCGACGACAGCGCCAACATCCAGGAGCCGTCGACGGTCCTGAACCTGAAGCTGACCGGTCCGACGACGATCTTCGGCAACAAGGTGCCGGCGAACCCGGCGGTCGACGACACCGCGGCGATCGAGCCGGGCATCCGGTTCAAGGCCACCGACGACGGCTACATCACCGGCATCCGGTTCTACAAGGGCGCCGGCAACACCGGTTCGCACACCGGCAGCCTCTGGTCGGCCGACGGCGACCGGCTCGCCACCGGCACGTTCTCCAACGAGACGAGCGCGGGCTGGCAGAGGCTGACCTTCGAAGACCCCGAGCCGATCAGCAAGAACACCGTGTACGTGGCCTCGTACACCGCCCCCAACGGGCACTACGCGGCCGACGGCTCGGCGTTCAGCCTGACCGGGGTGGACTCGTCGCCGCTGAACGTGGCGAAGTCCACGCAGGCGCAGGGCAACGGCGTGTTCGCGTACAACGCGGGTTTCCCGACCCACTCGTACAACGACACGAACTACTACGTGGACGTCATGTTCATCTCCAGCGACAAGGGTGCCCCGGCGCCGGTGTCGCTCTCGCCGGTGAACAACGCCACTGTCGTCCCGCTCAGCGCCGAGCCGTCGGTGAAGTTCAGCCGGCCGCTCGACCACGACTCGATCGAGTTCGGCCTGAAGTCGGCCGCGGGTGTCACGGTGCCGGGTGGGTTCTCCTACGACGCGGACGACCGGCGGGTCACGTTCTCGCCGAGCGTCCCGCTGGAGGCCTCCACCAAGTACACGGCGACGGTGCTGGCCAGCGACACCGGCGGCACGCCGAGTGACGAGCCGACGGTGTGGTCGTTCACCACGGACGCCACGGCGCAGATCGACACGCTGTTCGCCGACGACGCCGTACCGCAGGTGGCCGCCGACAGCGACAACAGCGCGATCGAACTGGGCGTGAAGTTCATCCCCACCACGAACGGCAAGGTGGTCGGGGTGCGCTTCTGGCAGGGACCGGGCAACAACGGCACGCACACCGGCACGCTGTGGTCGCCGACCGGCGGCGTCATGGCCCGCGCCACGTTCTCCGGTGAGACCGGGTCGGGCTGGCAGAGCGTCCGGTTCGACGCGGCCGTCACGGTGACCGCCGGGACGACGTACACGGTGTCGTACTACGCGCCCAACGGTCACTACTCGGCCACACCGGGGTTCTTCAACTCGCTGTGGACGCGGGGATCGCTGACCACGCCGGCGACGACCGCCAACGGCGTCTACCGGTACGGGGCCAACGCGTGGCCGACGAGCTCGTACGGCGCGACCAACTACTGGGTCGACCCGCTGTTCGTGCCGGACGCCGGCCCGGATCCGGACCCGGACCCGACCACGCCGCCGGACGGCAGCACGGTCGGGATCTTCGCGGCGGACGCCACTCCGGACCACGCCAACTGGGACGACAACGACTCCATCACGGTGGGCGTCAAGTTCACCTCGGACGTCGCCGGCAAGGCGACCGGGATGCGGTTCTACAAGGGCCCGCAGAACACCGGTATCCACACCGGCACGCTCTACAACAGCGCCGGCGCACCCATCGCCAGCGCGCCGTTCACGAGCGAGACGGCGTCCGGCTGGCAGTCCGTGACGTTCAGCCCGGCGGTCGACATCACCCCGGGTGAGACGTACACGGTCGCGTACTGGTCCTCTGCGGGCCGCTACGCGGTGAACCTCAACCAGTTCGCCTCCCAGGGCCTCGACGCGCCTCCGCTGCACGTGGAGACCCGCGGCGGCGTCTACCGGCCGGGCGACGGATTCCCCCAGACGATCACGAACCACAACTTCTGGGTGGATGTGAAGTTCAAGCCGAACAACTGACCGGCTGACCAAGAAGAAGGCCCTCACCGAAAGGTGAGGGCCTTCTTTGCTACCGAAGACGCTGGAGACTCAGAGCTTGGAGTCGATCAGCGCGGCGAGGGACTTGAGGGTGTCGAACACGTCGGCGGTCACCTCGTCGTCGTCGATCGTCACGCCGAACCGCTCCTCGAGGGCGGCGACCAGCTCCAGCACCGCCATCGAGTCCAGCTCGGGCAGGTTGCCGAGGAGCTGGGTGCCGGCGTCGATCGTCGCGGCGCGGTCCTCGATGCCGAGGACGGACACCAGCACCGCCTTGACGTCGTCGATCGTGGTACCGGTCAGGGCCATCTACTTACCTCCGGAGAGTGTCACAGGAGCACCTCGGCGGGCGCCGGGTGGCTCAGGAAAGCGGTGGGGCTGGCGGTGAGGCCGTACGCGCCGGCCTGGTAGAGGACGATGAGGTCGCCCACATTGGCCTCGGGCAGCGTGACGTTGTCGCCCAGCAGGTCGAGCGGGGTGCAGAGGCAGCCGACCACGGTGACCTGCTCGGCCGGCTCCTGGTCGATCCGGTTGGCGACCGCGATCGGGTAGTTGCGGCGGATCACCTGGCCGAAGTTGCCGGACGCGGCGAGCTGGTGGTGCAGGCCGCCGTCGACGACCAGGTACGTCTTACCGCGCGACACCTTGCGGTCGATCACCTTGGTCACGTAGACACCGGCCTCGCCGACCAGGAAACGGCCCAGCTCGATCACCACGCGGGTGTCGGGGAAGCGGGGGCGCACCTCGTCGCGCATCAGCTCGGTCAGGTTGGCGCCGATCGCGGCCAGGTCGAGAGGGCTGTCCCGGTCGGTGTACGGGATCCCGAACCCACCACCCAGATTGAGGTAGCGGACCGGCTCCGGCGCGTCGCCGGCCAGCCGCAGCATCAGCTCCACGGTCCGCCGCTGAGCCTCGGCGATGATCTCGGCACGCAGGTTCTGCGACCCGGCGAAGATGTGGAAGCCCAGCACCTCCAGGTCGGCCCCGGCCAGCTCCTTGAGCAGCGCCGGCACGCGTTCCGCGTCCACGCCGAACTGCTGCGGCCCGCCGCCCATGCGCATGCCGGAGCCTTTGACCGCGAAGTCCGGGTTGACGCGCACGGCGACCCGCGGGCGGATACCCAGGGCCGAGCCGGTCGCGACGATCCGGGCGGCCTCGTTCTCCGACTCCAGCTCGATCGTCACGCCCGCGGCGACCGCCTGGCGCAGCTCGGCGTCGGTCTTGCCGGGCCCGGCGAAGCTGACCCGGTTGGCCGGCATCGGGGTGTCCAGCGCGACGCCCATCTCGATCGACGAGGCGACGTCGAACGAGTCGACCAGGCCGCTCATGTGCTGCACCACGGCTGGCATCGGGTTCGCCTTGACCGCGTAGCTGAGCTGCACGTCCGACGGCAGCGCCGCGCGCAGCAGGGCGACCCGCTCGGTCAGCAGCCGCCGGTCGTACGCGAAGAACGGCGTGCCGCCGACGCGCTCGGCGAGCCGGTCGACCGGAACCCCGCCGACCGCCAGCCTGCCGTCGATCTGCTCGAACCCGGTCACGCGCCCAACTCCTGACGTAGCAGATTGCGGTCGAACTTGCCGTTGGGCGAGCGCGGCAGCTCCGGGCGTACCAGCACGTCCTTGGGCAGCATGTAGAGCGGGAGCTCCCGCTTGAACGCGGCCTTCACCGCGTCGGTGTCGAGGTCGCCCTCGCCGGCCGGGCTGACGATCAGCACGATCTTCTGGCCCAGCTTCGAGTCCGCCACGCCGAGCGCGACCGCGTCCCGGACCAGGCCGGTGGCGTACGCGACCTCCTCGATCTCGGTCGGGCTCACCCGGTAGCCGGAGGTCTTGATCATCTCGTCGGTGCGGCCCACGAAGTAGAGGAAGCCCTCCTCGTCACGGACCACCGAGTCGCCGGAGAAGACCGCCAGCTCGGTGTTGAGCGCGCCCTCCGCGCCCGGCAGCGGCTTGAACCGCTCGGCGGTGCGCTGCGGGTCGTTCCAGTAGCCGAGGGCCACCAGGGCGCCACGGTGCACCAGCTCGCCCTCCTCGCCCGGGTCGCAGACGCTGCCGTCCGGGCGCAGCACGAGGATCTCCGCGTTCGGGATGGCCTTGCCGATCGAGTCGGGACGGCGGTCCACCTCGGCCGGGTCCAGGAACGTCGAGCGGAACGCCTCGGTGAGCCCGTACATCAGGTAGGGCCGGGCCGCCGGGAAGATCGCGCGCAGGCGGTCCAGGGTGGTCTTCGGCATCCGCCCGCCGGTGTTGGCGAAGTAGCGCAGCCGGCGGCCGGTCTCCTCCGGCCAGTCCTGCTCGACGAGCTGGATCCAGAGCGGAGGTACGCACGTCAGGCCGGTGACGCCGTGCTTCGTGCAGAGCCGCACCACGTCGCGGGCCAGCAGGTAGTTGACCAGCACGACGTGCGCGCCGACCGCGAACGACGTGGTCAGCTGGCTGAACCCGGCGTCGAAGCTGAGCGGCAGCGCGGCCAGCACGACCTCGTTCGAGGTCATCTCCAGGTACGAGCTGACGCTCTCCGCGCCGGACAGCATGTTGCGGTGCGAGAGCACCACGCCCTTCGGCTTGCCGGTGCTGCCCGAGGTGTAGAGGATCGCCGCCATGTCGAGGTCGATCGCCGGGCTCTCCGGCAGGTCGCCGCCGGTGAGCAGGTCGTCCCAGGCGGTCACCGGGAGCCGGCCGCCGGCCTCTCCCCCGCCGACCAGGATGATCCGCTCCAGGGACTTGACCTGCTCCAGCTCCTCGCCGAGGGCTTCGAGGCGCTCGGCCGTGGTGACCAGCACGCGCACGTCGCAGTCGGCGAGGATGTAGGCCACCTGCCGGGCCCGCAGCACCGGGTTGACCGGGACGAACACGCCGCCCGCGGCCGACGTGGCGAAGATCGCGGTGACCGTTTCTATCCGCTTGTCGAGATAGACCGCGACCCGTTCGCCGCGGGCGAGACCCAGATCCCGCAGCCCGGCGCCGGCGGACCGCACGTCGCGCCAGAGCTCGGCGTAGGTCAGGGTGTCGTCGCGGTACGTCACAGCCGGGGCGTCGCCGGACCGGCCGGCGGCACCGGCCAGCAGGTCGTGCAATCGGATGCGCATCTGTCGGTTTTCCCTCATCGGTGTGTCGGTGGTGCGCCGGCTGCCGTCACCAGCTCAGGCAGGTCAGCTCGCTGTAGAGGTAGTCGATGTCGCGCTCGGTCAGGTCGGCGCTCAGGAACATCTTGCGGCGCGGGTTCCCGAGCATCCGCGACAGTGCGGGAACCGAACCGGTCACCCGGGTCTCGGCCAGCATGGCGAGGATCCCGTGCCGGGTCAGCAGGTGACTCTGGAACCGGCGCCGCATCGCCCGGAACAGCTCCGGGTCACTGACGTACAGCACCGAGGCGAAGAACGGCAGGTTCTTGCGGCGGTCGGTGCGGAAGATCACGTAGCAGTACCGGTCGCCGCGGGTCAGCACCACGTGCTTCGCGGCCGCCGTACCGGCGTGGTCGCGGTAGATCTGCAGATCGTCGCCGGTCAGCGTGCGCTCCAGCACCGCCGGGTCGGCGCTGACCCGGCCGAGGCCGGCCCAGGGCAGGTTCGGGGCGACCGCGGTGGCGGTGTCCAGCGACGTGAAGCCCAGGCGGGTGTTCATCGGCACGACGTTGCCGCTCGGCGACAGGTCGGTGAACTCGTACCCCTCCTGCTTGAGCAGCGCCTTCAGCAGCTTGAGGCTGTGGAACCGCTGTTCCGGGAGCACGCACCAGGCGCCGAGGTTGCAGAACCGGCGTATCTCGCCGCGGATCGTCCGCTCGGAGTAGAACGCCAGGTAGGCGCCGACCACCGAGCCCTCGTCGTCGCGGAGCAGGAAGCCGTGGTTGGGTGCCGGTGCCTTCCAGGGCACCTGCACCGCCCGCTCCCAGGCGTCCGCCGGGACACGGCTGTTGAGATTGGTGTGCAGAAACCGGGCCACCGCGGGAACGTCGACGGTGGTGATGGGCTCGACCCGGACTGCCATCAGACGGCCCATCGGACAAAGCCGACGCGGTCGGTCACTTGTACTCCCTGACATTTACCGTGGAACCTGCCGCACGACGATATCGTCCGCGTCCGCGGGACAGGCCGTTGTGCCAGATATTGTCATAGGTTCGGACCGATCTTCGCGCGGGCGGTCCTGACCGGACCCGCGCTCCGACCCGAACAGCCGCTTGACATCGCGTTCCGCGGTATGCGCAGAGGCGACATCTGTCAGATTCCGGTCATCGCGCCGCACTTCAAATCACCATTTGGCACGAGCTATCCGTGCCACATTCCACATTGACCTGAACAGGGTGCTCCATCGGCCGCCCGGATACGTATTATCGTCCGAGCCGGTCAGCTGACTGACTCGAGGAGCACCCCGTAATGAAGCACCGCCGTAACCTGTTCACCGGAACCCGATTGCGCCGGGCCGTCACCGTTTGCTCGGCGTTCGGTGTGGTAATTCTGATTGCCGTCGGATTCACCTGGTATTCGACCGGACGCGACGACGCCACGCCGGAGAACGCGGCGCAGGCCGACACGACGCAGCCCGCTCCCGACGGGCAGCCCGCACCGCTGCAGTCGATCCCGCCCTCCGCGGCCACCGCCTCCGCGTCCGCCTCGGCCTCCGCGCCGATCTCCGCGTCCGCGTCCGGTCCCACGTCGAAGAAGCCCACCAGCGGCACGACCACGAAGGCGGTGGCGAAGGGCGACTGCGTCCTCCCGTCGTACCCCACCGAGTCCTGCACCGGCGTGCCGGCCGGCTGGTCGCCCAAGAAGACGGTCGAGGGCGACCTGACCGTCACGAAGGCCGGCGCGGTCATCTCCGACCAGCTCGTCACCGGCAGCATCTACGTGAAGGCCGCGGACGTGACGATCCGCCGCACCCGGGTCTACGGCACCATCGACAACTTCCTGGGTGACAAGATCTTCGGGCACTTGACGATCGAGGACACCGAGGTCGTGCCGAAGCCCGGTGAGGGCGTCTCCAGCAACCAGCAGTACGCGTTCGGTGTCGCCAACTACACCTGCCGCCGCTGCAAGGTGATGAACCGGATGGAGGGCTGGCGCGTCGGCGCGAGCAGCTTCTCCGGTGCCGGCCAGGTCATCATCGAGGACTCGTACGCGCAGCTGGCCGTGCCGGCCGGCATGTGCCAGTCGGTCGACCCGCACGGTGACGGCATCCAGGGCTACGGCGGTCCCACCGCGACGATCCGGCACAACACCATCGACCAGCGCGGCGACGACTGCCCGACCTCGCCGATCTTCATCCCGGACCAGGACAACGCGGGCGGCACGGTCAAGGACAACGTGCTGGCCGGCGGCGGCTACGCGCTGCGGCTGTCCGGTGGGTCGTTCCCCACGGTGACCGGCAACAAGATCGTCACCAAGAGCGCGGAGTACGGCCCGATCGACGTCGACTGCTCGAAGATCGGCGACTGGTCGGGCAACGCCGAGGTCACGTTCGACTTCGACCGCGGCGTGATCCTCAAGGAGACCAAGAAGCTCAACGACTGCTGATTTCTGGACAACCTGAAATGGCCCCGGCGGATGCCGGGGCCATTTTCTTCAGGGAGTCTTACGTGTTCCTTAAATGCTGAGGATCCCGAGCTTGCGGGCGAGCCGCAGCGACCGGTCGAAAATGAACAGGCCGCCGGTGAGCATCACCACACACATGACGGTCAGCGCGACGATCGAGAGGCCGACACTCAGCTCGCCGGCGGGCGGCGTGGGCATCAGCAGCTGGCGCTCGGCGCTGATCACATAGGTGTGCGGGATCAGGTAGCTGGCCCACCGGATCCAGTCCGGCAGCGTGCTCACCGGGAACAGCGCGCCACCGAGCACGCTGGCCGCCAGGTGGAACAGCATGACCACCGGGTCACCGCGCTTGAAGAGCACCAGGAAGCTGGCCGCCAGGGTGCCCAGGGCGTTGCAGGCCAGGATGCCGAGGAAGAGCACGACCAGCCCGAGCGGGATGCCGGCCGGGTCGATCGGCATGCCCAGCAGCCAGCCCACGAAGATCATGAAGCAGGCCAGCAGGCCGCCGGTGAAGCTGCGCCACAGGTTCATGGCGATCGGGATCAGCACCCACGGCACCGGCTCGACCAGGTAGGTCTCCAGGGTGCCGCGCTCCATGGCGAAGTTGAGCCGCGCGGTCAGCTGGGTGAGCGCGTCCTGCAGACCGGCCGTCACCGCGGTGCCGATCAGCATCACCGCGAAGACCTCGGGACCGGCTCCCAGGAACGAGCTCTGGTAGAAGTACAGCAGCACCGGGAAGACCACGGCGATGTATCGCATGATGCTGGTCGCCGGGAACATCCGCTCCTCGACCAGGTCGAGCCGGATGTAGGCGCCGAGTGTGTCGACCACCTTGCGCGACCGGCTGCGGTTGCGCACCGCGCTGGGGTACACGTGCGCCGTCGTCACGCGGCACCCCCGGCAGCCGGGTTCAGCTTGTAGACGTGGGCGATGAGGTCCCGCAGGGGCATGGGTGTCTCCCGGATGTGCTGGATCGACGCGGCCGCGCCGCCGAGGCGGCCGAGGACGGCGCCGATGGTCAGGTCGCCGGCCAGCTGGCAGGTCAGGGTGAGGCCGTCGACGGTGACCTCCAGGCCCTGCGCGCGCAGCCCGTCGGCGACCAGGCGGGCGTCCGCCTCGGTGGCCAGGACGAGCTCCAGCTGCGGCCGGTCCCACTGCCGGCGCAGGCTGTCCAGGTCGCCGGAGTACTTGATCCGGCCACCGTCCATGAGCAGCGCCTTGGACTGCAGCGCCTCGATCTCCTCCAGGCGGTGCGAGGAGATCAGCACCGCGAGGCGCTCCTGCTTGACCAGGTCCATGATCAGGTTGAGCAGGCCGTGCGCGGCGATCGGGTCGACGGCGCCGGTCGGCTCGTCCAGGATCAGCGCGCGGGGGCCGGGCAGCAGGGCCCGGGCCAGGCGGACCCGTGCCTTCATGCCGGCCGAGAGGCTGGCGATGACCACGTCCGTCTGCGGGGTCAGGTTGACCGTCTCCAGAACGTACGGGATCCGCGCCTCGAGCTCCTTCGGCGTCATGCCCTGGAGCCGGCCGTGCAGCTGCAGGTTCTCCCGGACCGTGGCGCGCATCAGCAGGCTGCGATCCTCGGCGGGCATCCAGCCCACCACCTGGCGGATCTGCTCGGACTCACGGGCCACGTCGAGGCCGAGCACGCTGCCGTGCCCGGAGGTCGCCTCGGTGAGACCGATGATGATCCGGAACAGGGTGGTCTTGCCGGCGCCGTTCGGGCCGACCACGGCGCAGATCTCGCCGGCCCGGACGACCAGGTCGATGCCGTCGAGCGCCTTGATCGGCTGGGTGAGGTGCGAGCGCGCGAAGGCACGCATCCACTTCGGGGTCGGTTCGTACAGCTTCGTCAGACCGGACAGGACGATGACGTCGTCCTCGTCGTGGTCGGGGCCGCTCATGGCAGCTTCACCGCGCTTTCTACTCCGTTACGCCGCCAGCGCCGCCACTCGACGTGATCGCGTACCCGCTTGTTGAAGGCGCTGACGCCGCGCGGGACGCGAGGACCCTTGCCCTCCGCGTCGCGCTGCGCCAGTCGCCCGTACCGTTGCCGCAGTTTGCTCGAAGCCGCCGGCGGATAGAGCTCCTCCGCCAGCGTGACCAGCCGCCCGGCCAGGGCCCTGTCGTCCTCCGACGGCCCGGCCTCGAGGAGGGAGCAGGCGATGGCCAGCGCCTCCCGGGCCACGGCGAGGCTCGCGGCGCTGCGAAGCCCGTCGACGTCCGGCACACCGCCGGCGTCCTCGTCGAAGAAGATCTCGAAAGCCTCGTGCCGCTTGCGCAGATCGGTGTCCGCGCCGGCGAACTGGGACGTGTGCATGTTGTTGCCGTGCACCCGGTAGTACGCCTGGTCCACCCCGTTGAGGCGGCCGATGCCGCCGAGCGCCGCGGCGCGCAGCCACATCAGGAAGTCACCGGCGTGCGGCGCCCGCGTGTCGTACCCGCCGAGCTTGCGCATCGTCTCGTTGCGCAGCATCACCTCGGGTGTGGCCACCGGGTTGCCACCGGCCCGGCACACCCGGCCGATCCACTCCGCGCCGGGCCACACCGTCCACGACTTGACCGAGGTCCGCGGCGGTGGCGGCACGTCGGTGAACGTCCGCGCGAAGCCGTGCACCATGACGACCTCGGGGTGCGCCTCCATCAGCGCCGTCGCGCGCCGGAACGAACCGGGCGTGACCAGATCGTCGGCGGAGAGCAGCACCACGTAGTCACCGTCGACGGCGGCCAGGCCCTCGTTGTAGGTGGCGATGTGACCGGCGTTGACCTCGTGCGCGATCACGCGTACCCGTGGATCCTCGGCGGCGAGCCGCCGGGCCACCTCGGCGCTGCCGTCCGGCGAGCAGTCGTCGACGATCAGCACGTCGACGTCCACGCCGTCCTGGCGCAGCACACCCTGCACGCATTCCGGCAGGAAATGGCCGTAGTTGTAACAGGGAACCACCACGGAGACCCGTGGCCGCCCGCGGAGGGGTTGCGGTCGGGTTCTCGTCACCATCGAACTTCCATCAGCCTTCCAAAGTCGTGTTACTCGAGGAGACGTCGCACCGTGGACGTCCGGACGGTTCGAGTCGGGTGGGTCAGGCGCCAGACCGCTCCGCACACCCCGGTGAGCAGCGCGAGGGTGAACGAGAACGTCGTGAAGCCCAGCGAGTCGAAGGTCAGGGCCACGAGGATCGCGAGGATCTGAGTGGAGACGAGGGCCGCGCACAGGTGGCGGTCCTCCTCCGAGGTGGATCTGCGGAGTCCCGTCACCGCGAGCCACAGGCCCGTGAGGTGCAGTGCCGCCAGCGCGACCACGCCGACGATCCCGCCGGTGACCAGCGTGAGCAGCCACTGGTTGTCCAGGATCATGTAGAGGTCGGGGATCAGGGTGCCCGGGCCCCGGCCCAGCCAGGGCCGCTGGGAGAACCACGCGGCGACGTGCGCGTAGTCCTCGGTGCGGCCGTCGACGCTGGGGTCGGCGTCGGCCCAGAGGAACATCGAGCGCAGCGTGCCGAGCAGGCCGGGGCGGCCCACCACCAGCACACCGGTGAGGCCGGCGGCCAGGATCAGGAAGTTGTACCGGAACCGCCAGTTCCAGGCCAGGATGAACATGATGATCATCGAGATGCCGAGGGCCAGGATGCCGGTACGCGAGATCGCCATCGGCACGGCGCCCGCGATGACGAACGTCAGCAGGCTGTAGAAGCGACGGGCCGCCTTGGACCGGGCGAATCGGGCGAAGTGGATGGCGTACGGCATCACCATCGCCAGCACCGCGCTGAACTCGATGGAGTGCACGGTCGTCGAGGCGACCCGGAACCGCCCGCCCTCACCACGCGCCTGGAAGTCGGTGAGCGTGCCCTTCAGTTCCAGCCCCGGCACGACCAGCCACTGCGTCACGTCGTACGCGAAAATCGACTGCAGGATGCCGAGGAACGCCATGAACGCGGCCGAGCAGACCAGGACCTTCAGCACCGTGCGCAGCCGGCCCCAGTTCGGGATGCCGTCGGCGGCCATCAGCATGAGCCCGAGGAACTCGAACGTCATCAGCAGCGTGAAGTCCTGCCGGTTCGCCTCCAGCGTCGGCAGGCCGCGCACCAGACCGGCGATGTACGACAGCAGTATCGACATCAGGTAGAACAGCGCGACCCAGCGCAGCGGCTGCCGGCCGACCAGCAGCAGCGACGGGCTCAGCCGCGCGATGAACCACCACGCGAACAGGCAGAGCGAGAGCAGCAGCGCCGGCCGCCCGGCGAACGTCATCTGCGGGACGATCAGCGGCGCCGGGATGCAGTACAGCAGGACGATGACCACGCTGCAGATCGCGGCGACGTCGAGGCGCAGGGAGGCCCGGCGCGAGGAGTACAGATTCGGAGCGATCAGCGACGGTTCGAGGTCGACCGGATGCTCCGCCGGCATCGTCGATTGGCTCATATCGGTCGAACTTCTAAGCGGCCGGCGTCAGCAGCGCGGAGTAGAAGGTGGACAGATCGCCGGTCAGGCCCTCGACGTCGTAGCGGCCGAGGATCGCGGCCGACGCCTTGAGCCGCGCCGCGTCCATCTCGCCCGGATTCTCCTGGTAACGCCGCATCGCGTCCTCGATGGCCTCGCCGTACGCGAACAGGTCGCACTCCGGCACCGGCGTGCAGTACGCCGGGTCGAAGAACTCGGCACCGCCCAGCGAGGTGTAGCCCACGACGTAGCAGCCGCTCGCCATCGCCTCGGCCGGTGGCAGGCCGAAGCCCTCCCGGAAGCCGAAGGACAGGAAGATCGCGCACTCCCGCATCGCGGCGGCGACCTGCGCCTCCGATCCGCTGATCGGGGTCAGCTCCCAGCCCGCCGGCACGCCCCGCGACCGGAGCATGTGCAGGAGCATCTCGCGCTCCTCCGCCCGGCGCCCGCGGGACAGGTAACCGATCCGGCGCTCGCGCGGCCCGCTGCCCGGGTGGAAGACCGCCCGGTCGACGACGGGGCGCGCCCGGTGGACCGGAAGCGACGGGAACGTCCAGCGCAGCAGCCGCTCGCCGTCCTCGGAGACGGTCAGCAGACCCTCCAGGCCCTCGACCCCGGCGTACGGCGCACCGGCGCCGCTCCCGGAATACGGCGTGGCGTCGAACGTGCAGTACGGCCCCTGGTTGAACACGATCTTCCGGACCCCGGCGGGGAGCGCGTGCAGCCACGGCCCGTGCCACTCGGTCACGACCAGCACGTCACGCGGGCGCAGCCGGACGTCGGCGGCCGCCTCGACGCGGGTCTCGTTGGCGAACCAGGTGCATCGGAACCCGCTGCGCGAGTGCACCACCGCGGCCTCGATGCCGAGGGTGTTCAGCACGTCGGCGTGGCGGTAGATGTTGCGGACCCCGCCGCTCGGCTTGTCCAGGTCGGGCGACAGGTAGTAGACCCTCGGCGGCCCGCCGGCGTCGTCGCCGGTGCCGAACCGGGGCGGACGCCTGCCGGCCAGGTCACGACGCTCCCGCGCGGTGCGAAGCATCTGCGATGCCATCGCCATGGGTGTTGGGGTCACCCGTTACCCCTTTCACGGTGCACCGCCATCGACGGGCACGAGTCGCCGGAAGAGCAGGACGAACGTAACGTGTCGCCGGATTTCCACACAGGAGCCTGTCGGTTACGCGACGTGGTCCGCCAATCCAGACTGGAATGGCCGTAGGAGGCCCAGGACAGCCCGAGGATCGGGCGGCCGCTCAGCCGAACGGTCGAGGAACAGCCGGTCAGGCCCGCTTGCCGGGGCGCTGCGGGTAGGACGGCGACGGAAGAACGATGGTGGCGTCCACGGACTCCTCCTGGGGCGCGCTCTTCGGCGCCCGGCCGGCCGGGTGGACAGCCGCCCGGGACTTGACCCCGGACCCGTTGCGCTCGGCCGAGAAGCCGTTGGTCTGCCGCGGCTGCGGCCGCAGGACCTGCGTCTTCTCCGCGTTGTCGGACAGGCTCCCGCGGATCGGCTGCGACTTGCCGGTCGCCACCGGCTCGGTCGTGCCGGACGAGTCCTGCTCGTCGTCGTCGGACCGCGACCGCCGGCGCAGCCAGTAGTCCAGGATGATCGTCGAAGCGGTGGTCACCAGCACGCCGAGACCGGCGGCCACGATGAGCACCCGCTTGCGCATGCCGGTGTCCTGCAGCGGCGCGCTGCCGTCGTTGATCACCAGCGTCGAGATGGTGTCCTCTTCGAGAGCACCGTACTGCTTCTGCTTGGACGCGATGTCGTCCTGCAGCAGCTTGATGACCCGCTGCACGGTCGCGGTGGCCTGCTGCTCGCTGTCACCGATCACCTCGATCTCGAAGAGCGGGGTCCGCTCACTGAGCACGACGGTGACGCTGTCGGACAGGCCCTCCTTGTCGAGCTTCTCGATGTTCGTCGGGTCGGTCACGGTGATGGCGGCGGCATTGCCCAGCGCGGCGTATCCCAGGTCCAGCCAGGGGTTGGCCGGCTTGGGCTTGGCCTTGGGGTCGGGCTGCTTGCCGGCGCTGGGCGCCGGGATCAACTGCATGTAGCCCATGGCCTTGTAGTCGGGCGCCACCGATTTGGCGGCAAGCACCACCGCACCAACCGTGACCAGCAGCATCGGCACGGCGAAGTACCACCGGCGGAGCAGCAGCCTGGTGAGGTCCCAGAGGTCCACGGTTTCCCTCTCATCAACTCCGGTTGCGGTGACGACCCTTCCCGACTCTAAGGCCGGTCGTCCATCCACCACCGATCTTAGGCATCTGTCCGACCGGACCGTATCGGTGGCCACTCAGTCACGTGTCCGAAAACTGACATGGGCTTTCGCCGATGTCAATGGCTGGTGATGACCCCCGTCAATTCGGACCAAAAGCCACCAAGTAACATCCAGCATCTCCCCCCAAACTGGATCATGGTACTGAAAGGGGCAAACCCGTTTTGCCCGTCAAGAACCACTCCTGATTAAACGGATGACCCGGCGCCGCCCGGTCAGCCGGTTGCTCCCGCCTCGCCCGATCCGACAGTGTCTTTCAGAGTCCGGTGCTGGAACAAAGGAGACGGACACCACAATGGCCGGAAAACCGCACGTCACGATCCTCATCGCCAATCTTCCGGCGGAGCGGGATCGCCGGGTAATCCGGGAATGTCTGACTTTGGAGGAAAAAGGCTTCGAAGTCACCGTCATCGCTCCCCGCGGCGACAAGAGCCTCCGCGTCCTGCCGGGCAGCCGGAACACTCGCCTCAAGCCGTACCCGGTCAAGGTCTACGGCAGCGGCGTGCTCACCTTCGCGGTCGAGTTCGGCTGGTCCTTCCTCTGCATCGCGATCCGCCTGATCGGCGAGGTCCTCGCCGGCCGCGCCCACGCCGTCCAGGTCTGCAACCCGCCCGACGTCTACTGGCCCCTCGCGCTGCTGCTGCGCGCGATCGGCCGGCCCTGGGTCTTCGACCACCACGACCTGTGCCCCGAGGTCTACATCTCGCGGGGCGGCGGCGAGCCCAACAAGTGGGTGCTGCGGGTCCTCAACGCGATGGAGTGGCTGACGCTGCGGACGGCCACCGAGGTGGTCGCCACCAACCAGTCGTTCAAGGACAACGCGGTACGCAAGGGCGTGCAGCCGGACAGGGTGACCGTCGTCCGCAACGGCCCCTCGCTCAAGGAGATCGCCGTCGACGGCGACCCGGAGGAGACCGCCGCGCCGGACGGCCACCTGCGCGTCGTCTACCTGGGCGTCTTCGGCCCGCAGGACAACGTCGAGGGCGTCGTGCTCGCCGCCGACGAACTGGTCCGGCTCCGCGGGCGCGGCGGCTGGAAGGTGGTCCTGGCCGGCGACGGCGAGAGCATGCCCTCAGTGAAGGCCCTGGTGGCCGAGAAGGGCCTGGAGGACGTGGTCGAGCTCACCGGCTGGCTGGACGGCCCGTCCGTCGACTCGGTGCTGCGCGAGGCCACCGTCGCCATCCAGCCCGACCTGCCGACCCGGATGAACCAGCTCTCCACGATGGCCAAGACCGTCGAGTACGTGGGCCGGGGCCTGCCGGTGGTCGCCGCCGACGGCATCGAGACCCGCCGCACGCTCGGCGACGCCGGCGCGTACGTGCCGAACGGCACACCCGAGGAGTTCGCCACCGTGCTGAACGAGCTGCTCGACGACCCGGAGCGGCGCCGGCAGATGCGCAAGCTCGGCCGCGACCGGTTCCTGAGCCTGCTCTCCTGGGAGCACCAGTCCGGCCCGTACGCCGCGGTCTTCCAGCGGCTGCTCGCCAAGCGGCTGCCCGCGCAGCCCCGCATCCCGCGCCAGCGAACGAGCTCCGACGAGACCACCCGGGCGGATCAGGCGTGACCAGCATCGTCATCGCGGCACACAACGAGGCCGCGGTCATCGGCCGCTGCCTGGACGCGCTCCTGGACGACGCGAAGCCGGGCGAGTTCGACATCACCGTGGTCGCCAACGGCTGCACCGACGACACCGTCAAGATCGCCGGTGCCCGGCCCGGGGTGCGCGTCCTGGACCTGGCCCGGCCCGGCAAGGCGAACGCGCTCAACGCCGGCGACGAGGTCGCGATCGGCTTCCCGCGCGTCTACCTGGACGCCGACATCGTGCTGACCACCGCCGCGGCCCGCGCGCTGACCGAGGCCCTGGAGACCGCGCCCGCCGCCACGGTCGGCCGCAAACTGGTGCTCACCGGGCGCCCGCTGCTGGTCAAGGCGTACTTCGCGGTGCACGGCCGGCTGCCGGTCTTCCGCGACGGGCTGTTCGGCCGTGGCGTGGTGGCGCTCTCCGAGGAGGGACGCTCCCGGTTCGGGACCTTCCCGGAACTCGTCGCCGACGATCTCTTCCTCGACTCCCAGTTCGAGACCGCCGAGAAGAAGCACGTCACGTCGTACTCCGCTCGTGTCGCCACCCCGCGCCGCACCGGAGATCTGGTCCGCCGCCTGATCCGGGTCCGCGGCGGCAACGCCGCCATGCGCGCCGCGGCCGCACGCGGCGAGGTCACCGTGCCGGTCCGCCCCGCCGCCCGGATGTCCTGGCTGCGCGACGTGGTGCTGCCCAAGCCCTGGCTGGCACCCGCCGCCGTCGCCTACGTCGGCATCACCGTCTACGCCGGCATGGCCGCGAAACGCACCGGCGCCACCTCAACCTGGGGACGCGACGAGTCCTCCCGGACCGAACCCGCCGCGAGGCGATAGGAAGTCATGCAGAACGGCGACATCATCAACATCTGCTTCCACGGCATCGGCACGCCGCAGCGCGAGCTGGAGCCGGGCGAGGACCGCTACTGGATCTCCGAGGACCTGTTCCACGCGGTCCTCGACGAGATCCGCGCCTGGCCGAACGTCCGCATCAGCTTCGACGACGGCAACACCTCCGACGTCGAGATCGGCCTGCCGGCGCTGGTGGAACGCGGCCTCACCGCCGACTTCTTCGTGCTCTCCTCACGCCTGGAGTCCGCCGGCAGCCTGGACGCCGAGGCCGTCCGCCTCCTGCACCGCAGCGGCATGCGCATCGGCACCCACGGCATGTGGCACCGCCCCTGGCGCGGCATGACCGACACCGAGGCCCACGACGAGTTGGTCCTGGCCCGCGACCGCCTCTCCGACGTGGCCGGCGTCCCCGTCGACCAGGCCGCCTGCCCCCTGGGCCGCTACGACCGCGAACTTCTCACCCGCATGCGCCGCCTGGGCTACACCCGCGTCTTCACCAGCGACCGCCGCAAGGCCCGCTCCGACGCCTGGCTACAGCCCCGCTACAGCCTGCGCCGCGAGGACACAGTGGACTCCCTGCGCGCCGAGGCCCTGGTCGGCCCGGGCGTCCTAACCCGCCTCAAACTGGAGGCAGTAGGCGCCGTCAAACGCTTGCGCTGAGCGTCTGGTCACTCTTTCTCAGATTTACGCGCAATCGTGCTCTGTGGCCACACATAACCCGCGACACCCTGCCCACGCACGGCCGCAACGCGCCTTGCGCGCCCAGTCAGTGGTCCCGCGAAACTCACAGACTTTGGGCGCCGAAGCCGGTCAGGACCGGTCTCGGCGCCCAAGGTCTGTTCTGCTGCTATCGCTCGGTGGGGGCTTCGATGAGCCTGCCGTCGGAGGTGATGCCTACGCCGTGCAGGAACGGGGTGTCGCCGCCGCGGGTGCGGGTCAGCTCCACCCGGTACTGCGCGTAGCGTGACCCGCCCTTGACGGCCCCACCCTGCGTCACCGCGCTCCAGTCACTCCAGGTCGCGTCGGGCGTCGAGGTGCTGCCCGTGCGGACGAAGAGTCGCACCGTCGCGCCCGCCGGGACCGACGCCTGGTAGCTGAGCCGGTCCCAGCGGACCATCTGCTGAGCGTCCAGCACCCGCGACACGTGGCTGCCGGAGCGGGCGCTGCCGGCCAGCCGCAACCCGTCGTCGGTGACCGTCGTGCGCTTCTCCACGCCGGTCCTCAGCTGCGGCGCCGTGTGGTCGGCGACGCCCACCGCCGCGGAGACGAACGTCGCGGGCGGCTTGGAGAGCGCCGGCCACGTCGTGACGTTCCCCGCCGGGTCCACGCTCCGCACCCGGTAGTGATAGGTGGTGTTCGGCTGGAGACGGGTCACCACCGCGCTGTGCCGGGTGCCGCCACGGTCGGCGGGCCACGACGCGAGGGTGTCGGGAGACGCTCCGACCAGCAGTGTCGCCGCGGCGGACTCGGTCGTGCGCCACTCCACCTCGGCGGTGCCGTCCGGGCGCGCCGTGACCGCGATCGCGGAGGTGCCGGGTGCGCTCCGGTCCGCGGCGGCCGCCGGCTCGCCGGCGGCCAGGCGGCCGGTCGCCGCGGTGGACTCCGACGCCGTCGCCGACGAGGAGACCGCCAGGGCCGTTCCTCCGTAACCGGCCACGTAGGCGCCCGGTGCGGCAGTGAACATCGCGTACTCGACGCCCTTGATCGTGCTCCGGGTGAACGGCACCGCGGTGCCGCCCCGGGTCAGCGTCGTCAGCGTGCGCCCGGCCGGCCCGGCGGTCGGCACCATGCCGGTCAGGCCGTTGGCGCCGGTGCCCACGTTGACCGAGAACGACAGGTTGTTCCCGGACCAGGCGAGGTTCGAGTACGACGACGCGTTCCGGCCGTCCACCCAGGTCAGCAGCTGCTGGCCGCTGATCACCGGTACGCCGCGGCTCTGCGCCGAGGCCAGCACCTGGTCACTGTCGTAGGTGGTGGCGTAGTCGGTGTGCATGTTCGCCGTGAACGCACCGTAGTAACCGGTCGCGCCCAGAGCCGCGTCCAGCAGGGCGTTCGTCGTGAACGGGTAGCTCTGGCCCGACTCGTCGGTCATCTGCGTCGCCGCCTGGTAGACGTCGATCAGGCCGCCGTTCACGTCCGCGAAGCGCATCGGCATCCCGGAGCCGGTCATGAAGCCGGGCCGGTCCGCGACCCACTCCCCCGGCCAGTAGTAGTAGTTGGTGTCGAGCCGGATGCCGTTGGACAGCGCCACCGACGCCTGGCTGGACCAGTCCGACCAGACGATGCAGTGCGTACGGTTGGTGACCGGCGACCGCACCGAGTTGTACTTGGCCCGCCACGTCGCGAGCTGCCCGGAGTACGTGTTGGCCAGCGACGCCGGCGTGTAGTCGGCGCAGTTCGTGTTGACGTGCAGGCCCACCTCGAACCCGCGCGACTGGTACGACGCCGCCTGCGTGTTGCTCAGCGCCGTGTCCGGGAAGATGTACGAGCTGAACCTCGGGCACTGCCACTCGTCCACCACGCACCCGGCCGGGCTGTTCGCCAGGTACTGGTCGAACCGGCCCGCCGTGCCACCGGTGGCGTGGTCGTCACCGGTCGCCACGACGACCGCCTTGAGGCTGCGCGGGAAGTACCAGAACTTCGGCAGCGGCTTGCGGTCGAGGTTCATCGTCCCGATCAGGTTCGCGAGGAGGCGCTGCTGCTCGTCGGCCTGCGGCACGGCGACCTTGGTGAGGTCGACCCAGTCGGTGGCGCTACCGCCGAAGTAGAGGTCGTTGGAGCGGATCGGCGGCCGGTTGTCCCGGTTCTGCTGCTGCCACGCCGGGTTTCCCTGACGGGTGTAGACCAGCGACCGCGGCAGGTCGAAGGTGAACGCCGCCGCCTGGCCGCCCGCGGTGCCGACGTCGACCAGGGTCAGCGCCGGGTTGGTGGTGGCCGTCGTGCCGTTGGAGTACAGCGTGGCGACCGCCCGCGCCCCGGCCAGGGTGTACCGGTCGGCGGTGCCGTGGTACTGGATGGTCTGCCCGGTGATGCCCGCGCCCGGCGCCGTCGCCGTGTCCACCCGCAGGTATCCCTCGGCGAGGGTGCCGGTGGTCGAGGTCAGGCCGAGCAGACCGGCGAGCTGCTTGTCCGGCCGGAACGTCACCAGGTTGCCGCCGCCGGTGACCCAGGTCGTGAACATGGTGACCTGGGCCGCCGTCAGCGGTGTCGAGCCGAGCAGGACCACGTCGTACTGGCCGAGCACGGCCGGGGTGACCGCGGAGAGGTCCACGGTCGCGAACTCGTTGAGACCCTCGGCGCGCAGCACCTCGGCGGCGAAACTCGTGAACCCGCTGGCGCCGGAGACCGCCGACTTGATCACGAGCACCGGGCCGCCCGGTCCCTGGTCCGGTGGCGGCGGTGGCGGTGCCGCGGTCGTGAACGACCAGGTCACCGGTGCCATCACGTTGCCCGAGGAGTCCCGGGCGCCGCTGACCGTCGCGGTGTAGGCGGTCGAGGTGGCGAGCGCGGCGGACGGGGCGAACGACGCCGTCATGGTGCCCGCGTCGTAGGTGAGGCCACCGGCGACGGCACCGGACGGGCCGGTCAGGCTGATCGTGGCCGCGGAGACCGGCTCGCTGAAGCTCGCGGTGACCGGGGCGGTCGTCGACACTCCGGTCGCGCCGGCCGAGGGCGCCCGCGCCGTCAGCGTCGGTGCGACCGTGTCCACGGCGCTGCTGTCGAACACCACGTCGACCCAGTAGTTCGTGGCCTGGTACGTGCTGCTCGGGAAGCCGCTCGCGCCGTACCGGTACACGCCGTTGCCGCCGTCGGTGCCGTTGGCCAGAGCGGTCAGCGGTCCACGGGTCACCGCGGAGCCGAACCCGTTGGCGGTGACCGAGTAGAAGCCGGTGTCGGTGTGGTACGACGCCACGTACGTCGTGTTCGCCGTCACCGGGACCGGGCCGGGCAGCGTCATGGTCTGCCAGCCCGACGCGCTCTCGCCGCTGAACGTCACGGTCGCCAGCCGGGTGCCGGTGTTGGTCCAGAGCGACCCGGTGTGCGTCCCGGTGTTGCGGCTGCCCTTGTAGAACTTGAGGCCGGTGACGTACCCGGCCGTCCCGGTCCGGAACCGCACGCCGAGTTCCACCGCCGAGTTGTCGCTGACGGTCACGGTTGCCGGTGTCGCGGTGGCCGCCCAGATCGAGCACGGGCATCCGGACCCGGAGGACGTCCCGGTGGTGAACGACCACGACACCGGTGTCATGACATTTCCGGAACCGTCCCGGGCGCCGGAAACTGTTGCCGTGTACGTCGTCGATGCCGCGAGCGGCGCGGACGGCGTGAACGTCAGCGTCCGGCTACCCGCGTCGTACGCCGTCGTCCCGGTCACCGAGGGGATCGAGAGCGCGGTGGACGACACCGCCTCACTGAAGACAGCACTGATCGCGTTACCCACCGGCACACCGGTCGCACCGGCAGCGGGGCTGGTCCCGGTGACCGCCGGCGGCGTGGTGTCCGCCGTGCTGGTCGTGAACACCACGTCCACCCAGTAGTTGGTGGCCTGCCACGAGTCCGTCGGGAAGCCACCGCCGTATCTGTAGATGCCGTTCGGCCCGTCCACCCCGTCACGCAGCGCGTGCAGCGGCTCGTTGTCCACCCCCGCCGACGCGAAGCCGGCGGTGTCCGAGGAGTACCGGCCGTTGGGTGCGAAGTAGGAGGCGATGTAGGTGGTGCCGGCGCTGACCGGGATCGGGCTGGCGAAGGTCGCCGTCTGCCAGCCGGTCGTGGTCTCCCCGGTGAACGTGACCGAGCCCAGGTTCGCGCCGGCCGAGGTCCACAGGTTGCCGACGTGCGTGCCGGAGTTGCCGGAACCCTTGTAGAACCGGATCCCGGTGATCTGGCCGGCGACGTCCGAGCGGAACTTGACACCCAGCTCGACGGCCGAGTTGTCGGTGTCGGCGGCCACGGCCGGCACCGCTGTGGCGGGGAAGATCGTGCACGGGCAGGTCGCGGCCGACGCCGTCGTCGGCGGGGTGACGGCGAGCACCGCCGCGACCAGCGTCAGGCACAACAGGAACGAACGGATTCTTGGAAGTGGCATGCGCGGTCCTCAGCTGCCCGTGGTGAACACGACGTCCACCCAGTAGTTGGTCGACTCCCAGGAGTCGGTGGGGAAACCACCGCCGGTCCCGTAGCGGTAGACGCCGTTGCCGCCGTCCACCCCGGCGCGAAGCGCGTGCAGCGGCCCGTTGTCGACGCCGGCGCTCGCGAAGAAGCTGTGGTCGGCCGCGTACCGGCCGACCGGCGCGTAGTAGGACACGACGTAGGTGGTGCCGGCCGTGACCGCCACCGGCGACGCGAAGGCCACCTGCTGCCAGCCGGTCGACGTCTCCGAGCCGAAGGTCACGCTGGCCAGGAGCTGACCGCTGCTGGACCACAGCTTGCCGACGTGCGTGCCGGTGTTGCCGGAGCCCTTGTAGAACCGCACCCCGGTGACCAGGCCGGAGACGTCGGCGCGGAACTTCATGCCGAGTTCGACCGCCGAGTTGTCGGTGTCGGCGGGCGTGCCCGGCACCGCCGACGCCGGCCACACCGAGCACGGGCAGTTCGGCCCGCTGGACACCGCCGCCGTGGTGAACGTCCAGGAAGCATTTGCCATGACATTTCCGGAGGTGTCTCTTGCACCGGACACTGTGGCCGTGTACGTGGTCGACGCCGCCAAGGCAGCGGCCGGCGTGAACGTGACCCGCGACGCCGCGGAGTCGAACGCCACCGAGCCGGCGACCGAACCCGACGGCCCGGTCAGCGAGACGGCCGCGCTCCCCGACACCACCGGCTCACTGAAGGTGGCGGTGACGGCCGATCCCGTCGCCACCCCGGTCGCCCCGGCCGCCGGGGTACGCGCACTGACCGTCGGAGCCGTCGTGTCCGGCGAACCCCCGTCGGTCGTGAACACCACGTCCACCCAGTAGTTCGCCGACTCCCACGCCAGCGTCGGGAACCCACTGCCGAACCGGTAGACGCCGTTCGCGCCATCCACCCCGTCCCGCAACGCGTGCAATGGCCCACTATCGACACCATTATTCGCGAAATACCCAACATCTCCGGCGTATCGGCCGACGGGAGCGTAGTACGACGCCACGTAGGTCGCGCCCGGGGTCAGCGTCACCGGCGTGGACAGGTTGGCCTGCTGCCAGCCCGTCGACGTCTCGTTGGTGAACGTCACGCTGGCCAGCTGAGTGCCGGTGGCGCTCCACAGCTTGCCGACGTGCGTACCGGTGTTGCCCGGCCCCTTGTAGAAGCGCAGCGCGGTCACCCGGCCGGCCACGTCCGACCGGAACTTCACGCCGATCTCGGTGCCCGAGGTGTCCGGGTCGATCGTCGTGGGCGCCTCGTCCGGCGTCCACAGGCTGCACGGGCAGGCGCGCTGCCCGACCGTGATCGACCGGGTCGTGGCCGTGCCGATGCGGGCGCTGTCGTCGATCGCCCGCGCACGGATCTCCACCGTGCCGGTGACCGTCGGCGTGAACGCGTACGTCCAGGTCCCCCGCCCGGTGGCGGGCCGCCAGGTCGTGCCGCCGTCGATCGAGACCTCGACTCCGCCGACCACGCCGCCGACGTCGGCCGCGGTGCCGGTGGCGGTGACCCGCGCACCCGCCGACACGATCGCCCCGGCCGCGGGCGAGGTGATCGCCGTGGTGGGCGCCGTGGTGTCGGTGGACGCCGTGGCCGCGGTCAGGCCCGACTGGATCGTGGCCGGCTGCGCGCCCATGTCCGCGAACAGGTTCACCGTCGCCTGGCGCATCGGCGTGCTCGCCGCGCCGGAGCCGCGGTCGTGGTTGCTGTCCAGGCCCCACGACCACTGCACGGTGCCGGCGCCGAAGACCAGCGCGCCGCTGGCCGCGCGGTACAGCGTCAGGTTGTGGGTGGCGCTGCCGCTGACGTACGTCGAACCGTTGTCGGTGAGGATCTCCACACCGCTGGCGTTCGTGGTGGAGAGGCGGATCAGCCCCTGCGGTCGCGCGGCGTTGACCAGGTCCTCGTCCCACTCGTAGCCGAGCGTGCCGGTGCCGAGGGAGGCGGTGGCGCCCGCGGCCTGTGTCGCCACGGTCGTGCCCCGCCACAGTCGCATCTTGCCGTCGGCCGCCGGGACCTGCAGGCTCACCGTCCCGGAGTTGACCTCGAACGCCGTACCGGTGAGCCCGTTCTCCGGCCGCCCGCCGTTCTTGGGCGGGCTGAACCGCGGGTCACGCCAGGTGCCGGTCCACTCGCTGCTCGGGTCGATCGTCGCGTTCGCGTGGGTCTCCTTGTAGCAGACCAGGGTCCGGTACGGCGTACCCGAACCGTCCACACTGGTCTCCCAGCGGGTCTTCCAGAACACCTCGTTGCCGCTGAAGAACGCCAGGTGCACACCCGCGTCCCGGGCCGCCTCGACGTTCGCCCGCTGCTGGCCCGACCAGTACTCGTCGTGCCCCACGGACAGGAACGCCTTGTGGTTGCGCAGCAGGGCGCCGCGCCGATCGGTGTCGACGCCGGAGAGGTAGCTGACGTCGTACCCGTTGGCCTCCAGGAACCGCACCATCGGGTACTCGGCGTTGAAGACCGCGTCCTCCGGCCCGGTGCCGCGGGTCGTCACCGGCCGGTTGTAGCTCACCTTGTACGCGCGCCCCGCCGGCGACCCGACGTACAGGCTGTTCCCGCCGTACGTGTTGTACGCCTGCCAGGTCGTGTCCGACGTCTGGAACACCAGGTCCGAGCGGCTCGCGTCGTCGCGCACCACGAAGACGACGTGGCTGGCGCCGCTGGTGCCGTCGGTGCGCACGAGCCGGGCGAAGTAGATGCCGGAGACCGCGGTGGACGGCACCGGCCAGGACGCGGAGACCGCCCAGTTCCCGCAGTCGACCAGCCCGGTCGTCGGGTCCGACACGCAGTCCGGCTGGTTCTGCTGCCCCACCGGGTTCACCGTCGTGATGAGCCGCGCGCCGTTGCCGCCGTAGTAGCCCATCCGGTAGATGTCCAGCCGGTACGACGCGGCCGACGAGTCCACCTTGAAGCGGACGGTCTCGCCGACGTTGACGCTCATCTCGGTGGTGAAGCCCTGCAGCGCGGCGCTGCCGGAACCGGTGACGTCCCACGTGGTCCGGGGCGTGCCCGTCTTGGTGTTCTCACAGGCGACCGGGTTCACGACCGGCGCGCACGGGTCGGCCGACGCGGCGGACGGCACGAACAAGGCCGCCACGACGAGGAGCAGGACGAAGAGAGTTCGGCGCCCAAACATGACGTGATCCTGCTGATCGTGATCCCCGCAGCCAATCGGCAAACCGACATCGATTCGCCCCGCGAGGTTTTCGATCCTGTCGGCGGATACGGTCCAGAGCTGACCTGATCCATCCGGTCGCCGAACGGCCGGTACACACCGTCCTTTCGGAGGTACGAAACGGCCGCGCCGCACCGGGGTGCCGGTTTCCGACAGTCGGCTCGGCCGACCGGGCGTACCGGCCGTGCGGGCGGGACGGCAGGATGATCCCCGTGATGCAATCCGAGACCGTGGCGGTTGTCGCCGTCACCTACAACAGCGAGCGGTTGCTCCCGGATCTGATCGCCTCGCTCGCCCCGGGCCTCGAGGGCGTCGGCTGGCACCTGACGATCGCCGACAACGCCTCGGCGGACGACTCGGTGGGCGCGGTACGCCGTCTGGCGCCGGACGCCACCGTGGTCGAGATGGGACGCAACGCCGGGTACGCCGCGGGCATCAACGCCGCCGTCGCCAAGGCCGGTCCGTTCACCGCCGTCCTCGTGCTCAACCCCGACGTCCGCCTCACCCCCGGCTGCATCCGCACCCTGCTCGGCGTGCTGCGCAAGGAGGGCACCGGCATCGCCGTCCCGCTGCTGGTCGACGGCGACGGCGACCTCATCCACACGATGCGCCGCGAGCCGGCCGCCCGCCGCGTCCTCGGCGACGCCTTCCTGGGCGCCGTCCGGGCCGGCCGCGTCGCCGCGCTCGGCGAGATGGTCACCGACGAGAGCCGGTACGCGAACGAGACCGTCACCGACTGGGCCGAGGGTTCGACCGTCCTGATCAGCGCCGAGTGCTGGGAGCGCGTCGCGCCCTGGGACGAGTCCTTCTTCCTCTACTCCGAGGAGACCGACTTCGCCCTGCGCGCCCGCGACGCCGGCCTGGTCACCCGCTTCTCCCCCGCCGCCAAGGCGATCCACCTGGAGGGCGACTCCAAGGTCTCGCCTGCCCTCTGGACGCTGCTGACCCTCAACAAGGTCCGCCTCTACGGCCGCCGCCACAACCGGGTGCTCACCGCCGGCTTCTGGGCGTCCCTGCTGCTGCGTGAGGCGAGCCGGGCCGCACTGGGCAAGGTTCCCAGCAGGATGGCCACGCGGGCCCTGCTGAGCCCGTCCAGGCTGCGCGAGCTGCCCGGCCCGGAAACCGTCCAGCGCGACGCGGCATCCCTGAAGTCCTGACCGAAAAGGGCCACCCCGGCGGGGTGGCCCTTCTCGTGCGGGTCAGGGACGGCCGAGCGCCCGGTACTCCCAGCCGGCGGCGCGCCACCGGACCGGGTCGAGCGCGTGGCGGCCGTCGACGATCTTGGGCTGGGTGACCACCGCGGCCATCGCCGGCGGCTCGATCTCGCGGAACTCGTTCCACTCGGTGAGCAGCACGACCACGTCCGCGCCGCGAGCGGCGTCCAGGGCGCTCGTGCCGTATTCCAGCTCGGGATGCACCCGCCGCGCGTTGTCCATCGCGGCCGGGTCGAAGACCACCACGTCCGCGCCCATCGTGCGCAGGGTCGCGGCCACGTCCAGCGCCGGTGCGTCGCGGATGTCGTCGGAGTTCGGCTTGAAGGCCGCGCCCAGCGCCGCGATCCGCTTCCCGCTGACGTCGCCGTCGCAGAGTTCGACGACCAGGTCGACGGTGCGGGCGCGGCGGCGGCGGTTGATGCCGTCGATCTCGCGGAGGAAGCCGACGGCCTGGCCGACGCCGAGCTCCTCGGCGCGGTGGGCGAAGGCGCGGATGTCCTTGGGCAGGCAGCCGCCGCCGAAGCCGAGACCGGGCCGCAGGAACTTGCCGCCGATCCGTTCGTCGTAGGCGAGCGCCTCGGCCAGGTCGTGCACGTCGGCGCCGGTGACCTCGCAGATCTCGGCCATCGCGTTGATGTAGGAGATCTTGGTGGCGAGGAACGAGTTGGCGGCGACCTTGACCAGCTCGGCCGTCTGCAGGTCGGTGACCTTCACCGGGACGCCCTGGGCGAGCACCGGGCGGAACGCGGCGCGCAGCTGCTCCTCGGCCCACGCGGAGGTGACGCCGAAGACCATCCGGTCGGGCTTCATCGTGTCGTCGACGGCGAAGCCCTCGCGCAGGAACTCCGGGTTCCAGGCCAGCTCGATGTCGTCACCGGCCGGCGCCAGCTCACGGACACGCTTCGCGAGGCGCGCGGCGGTGCCCACCGGCACGGTGGATTTCCCCACCACCAAGGCACGGCGACGAAGATGTACGGCGAGCGAGTCCACGGCCGAGTCGACGTACGTCAGGTCGGCCGCCTCGGAGCCGGGCTTCTGCGGTGTCCCGACGCAGATGAAGTGCACGTCGCCGAACGCCGCCGCCTCTTCGAAGCTCGTGGTGAACCGCAGCCGCCCCGACTCGAGGGCCTTGGTGAGCAGCTCCGGCAGGCCCGGCTCGAAGAACGGGACCTCGCCCGAGTTGAGCCGGTCGATCTTCTCCGGGTCGACGTCGACTCCCACGACGTCGTAGCCCATCACGGCCATGCAGATAGCGTGGGTGGCACCGAGATATCCGGTGCCGATGACGGTGAGTTTCATTCTCAGTAGGCTCCCGAGCTGCGGACCACCGCGCTGACGGTGCGGAACATGATGGCCACGTCCATGGCGAGCGACCAGTTCTCCACGTAGGTCAGGTCGAGCCGGATCGACTCCTCCCACGACAGGTCGGAGCGGCCGGAGACCTGCCACAGGCCGGTGAGGCCCGGCTTGACCACGAGACGGCGCAGCATGTCGGCCGGGTAACCGGCGACCTCGCGGGCCAGCGGCGGGCGCGGCCCGACGAGCGACATGTCGCCCTTCAGCACGTTCACCAGCTGGGGCAGCTCGTCGAGCGAGAAGCGCCGCAGCCAGGTGCCCACCGGGGTGACCCGGGGGTCGTTGCGCATCTTGAACAGCTCGCCGTCGGTGTCGTTGAGGTTGCGCAGCTCCTGCAGGCGCGCCTCGGCGTTGACCACCATCGTGCGGAACTTGTAGAGCATGAACGGCCGGCCGTCCTTGCCGACCCGCTCCTGCTGGAAGATCGCCGGGCCACGGCCGCCCGGCCCGAACCACACCAGTGACGCCAGGACCAGCAGGATCGGCGAGAGCATGACCAGCAGGAACAGCGCTCCGAGCCGGTCGAAGAGGTTCTTGATGATCCGGGCGCTGCCCTTGAGCCGCGGGTGCTCGACGTGCAGCATCGGCAGGCCGTCGACCGGGCGGATCGTGGTGCGGTCACCGGCCACGTCGACCAGCGTGCTGGCCACGATCAGGTCGATCTCGTCGCGCTCCAGCTGCCAGGCCAGGCGGCGCAGCATCGCGCCGTCGATCTCCGGGCAGGAGAGCACCACGACGGTGTCCGCATCGGAGCGGGTGACCGCCGAGGCGATCCCGTCGAACGTGCCGTACACCGGCGGGAGGCCCGGGGTGAGCCGGGTGCGGGTGATGCCGGGCGGCAGGCACGCGCCGATCACGCCGAGACCGTGATAGTTCTCCCGGCGCAGGCGGCGGGTCATGTCGATGACCGCGCGTTCGTGGCCGACCAGAATGACCCGGTGCAGCCGGTCACCGTGCGCCCACGAACGGTGCAACGTCTGCCGGAACGCGTACCGGGCGAGGAGGTTGACGGAAATGAGGACGGGCACGGCGATGAGCACGTACCCCCGGGCCAAACGGAGGTCGAACGCAAAGGAAACAATGGCCAGTCCGGCCGTGAGCGCCAATCCTGATCGGAATACCCGGGCGTACTCGTCGGTGCCGACGAACAGGTGACGGGGCTCATAGGCCCGGTTCACCGCGAGGCACGCCATCCAGACGACCGGAAACAACAAAGTCAACAATAGGTAGTCACGCATATACGGTTGGCCACCGGCTGAGCCGAACCGCAGGATCAGGCCGGCCGACGCCGCGCCGAGCCCGACCACGAAGTCGATGAGATAGAGGGTCCTCGCGTACCTGCTCTGCCACCCGGCACGGGTCTCACTCGCCCGCGTCCGGGTCCTGAGCTGCAGTGCTGTCTCGCTGAGGTCCAGGGTCGCCACTTGTTCGGTTGTCTGCACGCCTCGCCCCCGTCATCGACCGCGGCTACCCGCGGCCCGCGCCCCCAAGCACGGACCGGTCAAAATCTTCCCGCGGAGGTAACCCACGGGACACACAGGACAGACTGCTGAACCGTACCCCTGTCGCGCTACACCCTTCCGTTCGATCCGATTGTCGGTTCGGAGGATGTGCTGAACAAAAGGTGCAGCGGAACTGCGAACGGTGGTCAGTCGCTTACTACACGGAACTGTCACGCGCAATAGTCCATTGGGGACCATCGATTGTAATCATCCCGACTGAAGCTGTTTGCCGTACGAAACACATGTGTCGTACGACGGCAGGAGCCCGCTCTCCCCGGCCTCGGCCAGGGTCGGTGCGACCGCGTCCTTGCCGGAGAGCAATGGTTCGCCGACCGGCCAGGTGATGTTCAGCTCCGGGTCCAGCGGGTGGATCCCGTGCTCGTGGCCGGGACGGTACGTGGCTGAGCAGAGATAGGCCACCGTGGCCCCCTCGGTCAGCGCGCAGAACCCGTGCCCGAGCCCTTCGGCGAGATAGACCGCGCGGCGGTCGGTGTCGTCGAGGCGGACCGCCTCCCAGGCGCCGAACGTCGGCGACCCGGCGCGGATGTCCACGATCACGTCGAGTACCGCTCCGGACACGCAGGTGACGTACTTGGCCTGACCGGGTGGCACATCCGCGAAGTGGATGCCGCGGACCACCCCCCGCGCCGAGGTGGAGAGGTTGGCCTGGGCCAGGTCCAGCGGGTGGCCGACGGCCTCGGCGAGCGCGTCGAACCGGTACCACTCCAGGAAGGTCCCGCGGGAGTCGCCGTGCTGCGCCGGCGTGACCTCCCAGGCACCCTCGATCGTCAACGGCCTGATCTTCACCGGGCCTCCTCGTCGAGAAGGCGGAGAAGGTACTGCCCGTAGCCGCTCTTCAGCAGCGGCTCGGCCAGGTCACGCAACTGCTCGTCGGAGATGAAGCCGAGCCGCCAGGCGGCCTCCTCCACGCACCCGATCTTCAAACCCTGACGCTCCTCGATCACCCGCACGTACTCGGACGCCTGCACCATCGATTGGAATGTGCCGGTGTCCAGCCACACCGTGCCACGCTCCAGGACGGTCACGTCGAGCCGACCCCGGCGCCGATACTCCTCGTTCACCGCGGTGATCTCCAGTTCGCCGCGCGCGCTGGGCTCCAGCTTGTCGGCGATCTGGACCACATCGGCATCGTAGAAATACAGACCAGGTACGACATAACGGGATTTAGGCTTTTCGGGCTTCTCCTCGATCGACAGCACCCTGCCGTCCCGGTCGAACTCGACCACGCCGTAGCGCTCCGGGTCGGCCACCGGGTACGCGAACACGCGCCCGCCGCCCGGCTCGCCGAACCGCGCGAGCTGCCGGCCCAGGCCGACGCCGTGGAAGATGTTGTCGCCCAGGATCAGCGCGACGGGCTCGTCACCGATGAACTCGGCGCCGATCCGGAAGGCCTGCGCGATGCCGTCCGGTTCGGGCTGAACCGCGTAGGAAAGCGCCAGCCCGAAGCGGCTTCCGTCACCGAGCAGTCGCTGGAAGTGAGGCTGGTCCTCGGGTGTCGTGATCACCAGGATCTCGCGGATCCCGGCCGACACGAGGGTGGTGAGTGGGTAGTACACCATCGGCTTGTCGAAGATCGGCATGAGCTGTTTGGACATGGCCATGGTGATCGGCCAGAGCCTCGAGCCGGTCCCACCGGCCAACAGAATTCCGCGCACCGGGCGACCCTAAAGGTGGGGCGCCAGCATCTACACTCGCCAGTCGTGCAGATTTTAGTGACCGGCGGTGCCGGTTTCATCGGTTCGTCCTACGTCAGGGCCCTCTTGCAGGACGAGTACGCGGGTGCGACCGGTGCCTCGGTGACCGTTCTGGATCTGTTGTCCTATTCGGGGAATCGCGACAACCTGCCGGTGTCGGATCCCCGACTACGATTCGTCCAGGGGGACATTTCCGATTCTGACCTGTTGAACGAACTGCTTCCGGGACATGACGCGGTGGTGCATTTCGCCGCCGAATCCCACGTGGACCGGTCCATTTCCGGTGCTATGCCGTTCGTCACCACCAACGTGCTCGGAACGCAGGCCCTGTTGGACGCTGCCCGGAAAGCCGGAGTTGGCCGATTCGTTCATGTTTCCACCGATGAGGTGTACGGGTCGATCGACGAGGGCTCGTGGACCGAGGAGTGGCCCCTGGCCCCGAACTCGCCCTACGCCGCCTCCAAGGCCGGCTCCGACCTGATGGCCCTCGCCGCCCACCGCACGCACGGCATGGACGTCGTCGTCACCCGGTGCTCCAACAACTACGGCGACCACCAGTTCCCGGAGAAGGTCATCCCGCTGTTCGTGACCAACCTGCTCGACGGCAAGCCGGTCCCGCTCTACGGCGACGGCGGCAACATCCGTGACTGGCTGCACGTCTCCGATCACTGCCGGGGTATCCAGATGGTCCTGGAGAAGGGCCGGGCCGGCGAGGTCTACAACATCGGCGGCGGCACCGAACTGACCAACAGGGAGCTCACCGGCCGCCTCCTCGAGGCGTGCGGCGCGGACTGGGACATGGTGCGCCCGGTCGCCGACCGCAAGGGCCACGACCGCCGCTACTCGCTGGACATCACGAAGATCGGCAACGAGCTCGGGTACGCGCCGCAGATCACCCTCGAACAGGGCCTGGCCTCGACCGTCACCTGGTACCGGGAGAACCGCGCCTGGTGGGAGCCGCTCAAGTCCCGGGCCGGTCTCTGATGCGCTGGCTGATCACCGGGGCCGGCGGGATGCTCGGCCAGGACCTGCGGACAGTCCTGGCCGGCGAGGACGTCGTCGCCCTCACCCGGGCGGACCTGGACATCACGGACCCGGCGGCGACCGCGGCCGCCGTGGCCGGTGCTGATTTCGTGATCAATGCCGCGGCCTGGACGAACGTGGACGGTGCGGAGTCCGACGAGGAGGCCGCCACGGCGGTCAACGGTCACGGCGCCGCCAACCTCGCCCAGGCAGCAGGAAAGCGACTTATCCACATATCTACTGATTATGTGTTCGACGGGCAGGCGAACACGCCCTACCCCGAGGACGCGCCGCAGGCGCCGGTCAACGCGTACGGGCGGAGCAAGGCGGCCGGTGAGCGGGCGGTGCTGAACGCCGGTGGGTATGTGGTGCGGACCGCCTGGCTCTACGGCGAGCACGGGCCGAACTTCGTCAAGACGATGCTGCGACTGGCCGCCGACCGCGAGACCCTGGACGTGGTCGACGACCAGCAGGGCCCGCCCACCTGGTCGTTCGCCCTGGCCCAGCAGGTCGTCGCGCTCGCCGGGGCGGCACTCGACGGCCGGGCCGCGCCGGGCGCCTACCACGGCACGGCGGCGGGGTCGACGACGTGGTTCGGCCTGGCCCGCGCCGCGTTCGCCGAGGCCGGCCTCGACCCCGAGCGGATCCGTCCGACGACCAGTGACAGGTTCGTCCGCCCCGCGAAACGGCCCGCCTACAGCGTGCTCGGACACGACCGCTGGGCCGGTACCGGTGTCGCACCGCTACCGGAGTGGCGTGAAATGCTGGCCGAGGCGATGCCCGCGCTGCTGCGATGAGCTTTCGTGCCCGCCGGCCACGTTCATGCCCGGCGGGCGCGCGTCGGCCCGGACCCACCGGCCAGGCCGCGGTGTAGGCCCATCGCCCCGTAATCGCTTCCAAGACGCGGATCACTCGTACCGAATAAAAGGAGCGCAAGCGACCCGCCATGCGCAACCATGGGCACTGATGATGACCGACCATCCCGAACCGGGGCAGATCGTCCACCGGGACGCTGACGCGGCGGCCCTGGTCCTCGCACACCAGTACGCCGACCTGAACCACTTCATGATGGTGTACAAGTTCGGGCTCGCCGAGATCAACACGAAGATCTCGATCCTGGCCGAGGAGCTCACCCACCGTGGCCGAGGCAACCCGATCGAGCACGTCAGCCCGCGCCTGAAGACCCCGGCGAGCCTCACCGCGAAAGCCCGGCGGCTCGGCTGCCCGCTCACCTACGACGATCTGCGCTCGCGGATCCGGGACATCGCCGGCATCCGGATCGTCTGCAGCTTCACCTCGGACGTCTACACGGTGGCGGACATGCTGACCCGCCAGCCGGACGTCAACCTGGTGGTGAAGAAGGACTACATCGCCAAGCCGAAACCGAACGGCTACCGCAGCCTGCACCTTATCGTGGAGGTTCCGGTCTTCATGTCCGACCGGGTCGTCGCGGTGCCGGTGGAGGTCCAGATCCGGACAGTGGCGATGGACTTCTGGGCCAGCCTCGAACACAAGATCTACTACAAGCACGACCCCGAGGTGCCGGCCGCGCTGCGCGCCGAACTGGCCGAGGCGGCCGAGGACGCGGCCCGCCTCGACCAGCGGATGGAGCGGTTACACCGCGAGATCCACGGGCCGAGGCGGTAAAACCGGTTTCCTGCTAGCCCTCGATGCCGAACACCGGCGGAACGGTCAGCGTCCGCTCCTCCGGCGTGCCACCGAGAACGATCTGCCGCAGCGACGAGTTGTTCGTGGTGCTCAGCTCGCCGAGCTTCTTCTCCGGGTTGGCCAGCGTCTGGATGTAGTAGGTGCCGTTCGGCAGATCGGTGATCTCGAACGACTGACCCGGCCGGTCCTGGCTGTAGGTGTCACCGTTGCCGATGTCGAGCACCTCACGCACCGCCACCACGGTGTCGGCGCCGCAGGAGGTCTCCAGGCTGGTGTTCTCCGGACGCCACTTCGCACCGGTGATCGTGTAGTCCACCGCGTCCGTGTTGGCGAGGCAGAACGCCTCCTTGCCGCTGCGCACGGCCAGCTTCTGGTCCGACGAGAGCAGGTTGTACTGCGCGAAGTCGGTGAAGTGCCAGTGCTTGTGACCCTCGCGGGCGTCCCACTCCATGGTCCCGGCCTGCTTCGAGCCGACCTGGTTGCCCTTGGAGTCGAAGTAGTACTGGTACGCGTCCATCAGAGCGCTGTCCGTGCCGGTGCGACGGAACCCGTCGACCAGCAGCGGCGAGGTGCCCGCGTTCCAGACCGTGGCGCCGAAGTTGACGTACCACTTGTCCTCGTCCTGGGACAGCGAGATGCCCCAGGCCGGCAGCGACTTCAGGTCCGGCTTCGGCCCGCTCGACGGAGCGGCCTTGAGCAGCGAGGTCGGGCGCTTGGCCGGCGCGCGGAACTCCGGCAGGTACGACGACACCTGTCGCGCGGCGTCACCCTGACCGGCGTGCAGTGCGTGCTCGTCGGCCAGCGGCGGCACCGCGGCCGGCTCCTCCTTGGCCTCGGCCTTCATGGCCTTGAGCGCGGCACCCTCACCCTCGACGTTCGCGTCCACGACGGTGATGCCGACGGTCGCGCTGCTCGAACCCGACGGGATGCCGAAGTACTGTTGGTACACCGGGTTCACGCTGGCCGTGGCGGTGTACTTGCCCGGCTTCAGGTCGAACGGCTGCTGCTCGTCGCGCCGGTACTCGGGCTGGTCCGGCACCTGCGCGTTCCAGCCGGCCTGGATGCCCCAGACCGCGCCGAGCGTGAACGGGTTGTACCCGCCGCAACCGGTCGGGTACGGGTTCGTCGCGGGGGCGTCCGGCCGGGTCCGCGCCGACGAGTAGCTGTTGCCGCAGAACGCCGTCGAGTAGTCGGCGACCGTGTTGCCCGCCTCGTCCTTGATGGTGATCTTCGTGAAGTCCTTGAGACCGTTGAAGTCGGCGACCATGCCGGACGGCAGCGCCACCTTCTTCTTCTTGCCGTTCTGCACGACCGTCCGCTCGGCGGTGATCGGCTTGTCGTACCCGGTGCGCTTGGCCCAGATCTCGAGCGGGTCCTTGCCGGCGATCACGTGCAGGCCCAGGTCGAAGTAGAGCCACACCTCGCCGTCGTACTCGTACCGCTCCGCCGTGATCTGCGAGGTCGCGGCCACGAAGTTGAGCGGCGGCGGGCTGGCCGCGGCCTGAGCGACGCCCACACCGGCGGCGGTGAGGACCAGCGCGCCCGTCACGGCACCGGCGGTCAGCCAGCGCGTGCGGCGGCGACGATGGTTCGTCGGGTCAGTCATGACTTCCTTCCCGTCAAGGCGGCCGGCGCTGATCCGGCCGCTGCCGGGCCATCCAAATCGGACACCTATGAAGTTCCTGTGAAATCGACCCCCGTTGGCACGATCTAGGGATAGTCGTCGATCAACGAATTCGGGGTGAAAGAGTCCGCCCGCTGCCGGACATGAGCGAGGGTGGACCCTGTGACTGCGGATGATCGCCTTGCTCCGGATGATCGTCGGCGGCGCTTCGAGACTGCCGCGCCGGCGGTCATCGACGCGGTGCGCCGTTATCTGGCTCGGCGGACGGATGCGGCGACGGCTGATGACGTGCTGTCGGAGACGCTGCTCGTCTGCTGGCGGCGTGTGGACGAGATGCCGGCCGGGGCCGAGGTGCTTTGGGCGTACGCAATCGCTCGTCTCTGTCTTGCCAACGCTGAGCGTGCCCGCCGTCGCCGAGCGCGCCTGCTCGCCCGGATCTGGCAGCTCGACCCACCACCCAGCGTGACCTACGGTCCGAGCCTGCCCGACGAAGATCTCGGGGCGGCGCTCGGCGCCCTGCGTGCGGAGGACGCGGAGGTGCTGCGCCTGTGGGCCTGGGAGGACCTCGCGCCCGGTGAGATCGCGGTGGTTCTCGGCGTGTCGGCGAACGCGGCGCACATCCGGCTGCACCGCGCCAAGCGCAAACTCCGCGATCAGCTGCGAAAGACCGGCGCGGTCTCCGGACATGAGGAGCCGACAGAAGGGAGACGCCCATGACCGACGACGATCAGCGCCCTGACGGCGATCTGCGCGCCCGCTTGCGGAACGCAGACCCGGCGGCGGGGTTGCCACCGGTGTCTCCCGCCCGGATCACGCACCTCTCGGAGCACGCCATGACCGCAACCGCCACTCCCCGCGACACCGCCTCTCCCGGCGACACCGCCACTCCCCGCACCTCGCGCCGGCGCCTCGTCCCGGCTCTCGCTGTCGTGCTCGGGCTCGCTGCGGCGGGCCTCGGCTGGGCGGCGTTTCGCCCGGAAAGATCCGTGGAAGTCGGACCTGTGGTGGCTCAGCCCTCCGCCACGACTCCCACCTCCGCCACGACCTCCGCCTCCGCCGTCGACCTGACAATGCCCGGCGGCGTCCTGGCCAAGTGCGCCGAGCCCAAGCCGGAGCACCTCACCCAGGACACCGACTTCGTCTTCGCCGGCACCGTCAGCGGGATCGACGGCCGCACCGTGACCCTCGCGATCACGCACGTCTACAAGGGCGCACCCGCCGGGCTCGCCCGCGTCGGCCAGGCCGGCGGCTCCTCGGAGACCATGATGGGCAGCGGCAGGTTCGAGACCGGAAAGGATTACCTCGTCGCCTCGTCCGGCGGTGACGTGCTGATCTGTGGCTACAGCGGCGAGGCGGACTCGCCCGGGCTGCGCGAGCTGTACGAGGCGGCGTTCTGAGGCGGGTGTTACCTTCCGGTACGTGACCAAGGCTCTGGTTCTGGGTGGCGGCGGCGTCACCGGTATCGCGTGGGAACTCGGTGTGCTCTGCGGCCTGCTGCGCTCCGGGGTGCCGGTCGCCGACGCCGACGTCGTGATCGGCACGTCGGCGGGATCGGTAGTCGGCACCCTCGTGGCCTCCGGCGGCGACCTGGAGGCGGCGGTGGCGCTCGAGGAGCAGATACCGGCGGAACGGGCGCCCCGGACCTCCGGCGGTGACGGCAGCATGAGCCGTGCGATCACCGCGCTCGCCGTCCTCGCCGACCCGGCCGTTCCCGCCCAGCAGTCCCGGATCCGGGTCGGCGAGTTCGCCCTGGCCGCCACCACGACGGCCGAGGACGCCTACGTCGCCCGGATCGCGTCACTGCTGCCCGGCAGGTCCTGGCCCACCGGCCGCGACCTGCGGATCACCGCCGTCGACACCGCCGACGGCCGGGACGTGGTCTTCGGCGCCTCGTCCGGCGTGCCCGTCGAACTCGCCGTGGCCGCCAGCTGCGCCGTGCCCGGCCTGATGCCACCGATCACCATCGACGGCCGCCGCTACATGGACGGCGGCGTACGCCTGGGCGCCGGCGCCGACCTGGCCGCCGGCGCCGAGCACCTCGTCGTGATCGCCCCGATGGCCGCCCTCGACCGCGACCGCATCCTGGCCGAGATGACCTCCACCGGCGCCGCGCATGCCGTCCTGATCGAGCCCGACGAGGCCTCCCTGGAAGCCTTCGGCCCCAACTTCATGAGCCAGAGCCGCCGCGGCCCCTCCGCCCGAGCCGGCCTCCACCAGGGCCGATCCCTCGCCGAAGCCGTCCGCGCAGTCTGGCTCCCGTAGCCACACACCCTCCCCGCACCCCGCCGACCTCGGGCGTTCAAGTCGCCCGAACGCGGCGGGCGCGCCCAAGATCTTGGTGCTCCCGGCGACCTTGGGAACGTGAGCCGCTCCGAGGCGGCGGGCGCGCCCAAGGTCTGCCGGCGACCGTGCTAGGCCGGCTCGGGGACCGGCTCGTCCGGGTTGACCACCGGCTCGGCGGGCACCGGCTCGACCGGCATCGGCTCGGTGGGTGGTGGCGGCAGCGGGTCCGGGCTGTCCGGCGACAATTCCCCCGGATCGTCAGGAATCGGCGCTCCGGGATCGAGCGGCGGATACTTGTCTGGATCGTCGGGAAGTCTCTGCTCCGGCATGACGTCTCCTCTCGCGGCTCCCCACCTCAGCGGGAATCAGCAGAAACGCCACATACCCGACCGCCGCCCCGCCAAAACGATCACCCACCGGCCGGCGCCCGTGTAGGGCCGGCGCCCGTGCGAGGCCGGCGCCCGTGCGAGGCGGTGCCCGTGTGAGGCGGTGCCCGTGTGAGGCGGTGCCCGTGTGAGGCAGTGGGCGTGGGAGGCGGCGCCCGTGTGAGGCCGGTAGGCGTGGGAGGCGGTGGGCGTGGGAGGCGGTGGGCGTGTGGGGAGCGCGGCTCATGGTTCCGACGTCGTGACCGGCGATGGGCTTCGCGACGGGGACGGCTGGGGCTCCCGCATCGTCCGGAGCGCTGTCGTCAGCGCGAGCGCCGCCGCTGCCGCGAGCACCGCGTAACCCGGGCCGTAGGTTCCCGTCCGCTGATAGGACGCGGCCAGCATCAGGGGTGTCGCGAAGCCGGTCAGGCCGCCCGCCGCGCTGATCAGGCCGGTGATCAGGCCGACCAGCACCGGCGGGGCCGTGCCGCTCACCTGGGCGAGGACCGCCGTGCTGGTCATGCCCATGGTCACCGCCAGGACCGGGAGGACCAGTCCGAGGAGTACCGGGAGTGGGGGCGTCCAGGCCTGCACGACCAGCACGGCCAGGGCCGCGGCATATCCCAGGACCAGCGGGCGGGCCGGGCCGAAGTGGTCGGCGAGCCAGCCTCCGAGGGGGCGGGTCAGGACCGCGAGCAGGACGAAGCCGGCCATCACGTCGCCGGAGCGCGCGGCCGGGAGGTGGTAGGCGTGGTCGAGGTAGACCGGGAGCGCGGTGGAGGAGGCGACGAAAATCGCGAAGCCCACCGCGTACCAGAGAAGGGCTTTTCTGGTGACGGGAAGCCGCATCGCGGCAATCAGGCCGGCCCCGATGCCGGTCGCGGCGCGGGGTGCGTGCGGGGCGTCGCGCATGGTGACGGCGACGAGGAGACCGAGGAGGGCAAGCGTCAGCGCGGTGGCCAGGAAGGGAGCCTTCATTCCGTACGCTTCAGCGAGCCGCACTGCCGTGACGCCCCCGACCGCGCTGCCGCAGAGTCCCAGGCCCAGGATCCCGATCGCCAGGCCGCGCCTCTCCGGGAACCACCCGCTCACGAACGGCACGGCCGCCGCGAACGTGCCACCGGCCACGCCCAGCAGCACCGACGCACCCAGCAGGGCCTGCGCCGACTGCCGCCCGGCATACGCCAGCACCAGCAGAGCGACGATCGTCATTACGATGATCGTCAGGAACGCGGTGCGGGCGCCGAACCGGTCGCTCAGCGCGCCCGCCGGGATGCGGCTGAGGGCACCGACCACGACCGGGAGCGCGACCACCATTGCCTGCATGATCGGAGTCAGGCTTAAGCTGTCGCCCAGCAACGGGGCGAGTGGAGCCAACAGGGACCAGGCCCAGGTGGTCAGCAGGTAACCGGCCAGGGCGAGAGCGAGCATTCTTCGCGGCACAGCACCCATTGACGGGGATGACACGGGGAGACACAAGCAGATGACCGACTCGTTGATCGCCTGCGAGAACCTGGTGCGGATCTATCAAACCGGATCGATCGAGGTCCAGGCGCTGCAGGGCCTCGACCTGACCGTGGACGGCGGCGAGATGGTGGCCGTGGTCGGCGCGTCCGGCTCCGGCAAGTCCACACTGCTCTCGATCCTGGCCGGGATCGACGCGCCCACCGCCGGCCGCGCCCGGGTCGACGGGTCGGACCTGCTGGGGATGTCGCGGACCGACCGGGTGCGCTACCGGCGGCACACCGTCGGGTTCGTCCGGCAGCAGACGGCAAGCAATCTGGTGCCCTATCTGACCGCGCGCCAGGTCGTTGACCTGCCGATGGCGGCGGCCGGCACCCCGGCACGCAAGCGAAGAGCGCGCAGCGGGGAACTGCTCGACGCGCTCGGTGTCGCCGACTGCGCGGACCGGCGCCCGGCGGAGATGTCCGGCGGGCAGCAGCAGCGGGTCGCGATCGCGGTGGCCCTCGCCAATCAGCCGCGGGTGCTGCTGGCCGACGAGCCCACCGGCGAGTTGGACACCACCACGTCGGCGCAGGTGTTCGAGGCGCTGCGGCACGTCAACCGGGAGTTCGGGGTGACCGTCGTGGTGGTGACCCACGACCCGGAGGTGAGCGGCCAGGTGGAGCGGACCGTGGCGATCCGGGACGGCCGGACCAGCAGCGAGGTGCTGCGCCGCACCGCCACAGCGGAGGACGGCGGCACCCACGTGATCGCTGAGGAGTACGCGGTGATGGACCGGGCCGGGCGGGTGCAGATCCCCCGCGAGTACCGGGAGGCGCTCCAGCTGACCCGGCGCGTACGGCTGGCCCTGGAGGCCGACCACGTGACGATGCGGCCGGACGCATGATCCTCAGCGTCCGCGGTGTCAGCCGCAGTTTCGGGGACGTGCACGCCGTCCAGGACGTGACGTTCGACGTCGAGCCGGGCACCATGGTCGCGCTGGTCGGCCGCTCCGGCTCCGGCAAGACCACACTGCTCAACCTGATCGGTGGGCTGGACCGCCCGAGCGCCGGCACGGTCGTCGTGGACGGCGAGGACGTCACCGGCCTCGACGAGGACGGGCTGTCGCGGCTGCGCCGGGAGAAGCTGTCGTACATCTTCCAGACGTTCGGCCTGATCCCGGTGCTCTCCGCCGCCGAGAACATCGGGGCGCCGCTGCGGCTGGCCCGCACGCCGGCCGCGGACCGCGAGCGCCGCGTCAAGCTGCTGCTGGACCTGGTCGGGCTCGGTGACCACGCCGAGCAGCGCCCCGGCGAGCTGTCCGGCGGGCAGCAGCAGCGGGTGGCGATCGCGCGCTCCCTGGCCGCCTCGCCCCGGCTGCTGATCGCCGACGAGCCGACCGGCCAGCTGGACGCGGAGACCGGCCGCTCGGTGATGGCGCTGCTGCGCGGAGTCGTCGAGTCGGAGGGCGTCACCGTTCTGGTCGCGACGCACGACCCGCTGATGATGGCGCTGGCCGACCGGGTGATCCAGATCAGCGACGGGCGGCTCGTGGAGTGCTGACGCTGCTGGGCGGCCGGACCCGGGCGCAGTGGCAGCTCCTCGTGTCGTTGCTGGCCGTGGTCACGGTGGGTGCCACTCTGCTCGGCGTGTGTGCGCTGCTGGTCACGCGTACCGGGGACCGGGCACTGGAGGAGGCGGCGTCCCGGGCGGTTCCGGAGGATGTCGAGGTCACCGCGTACACGGTCACCATCGGTAGACAGAACGCGCGTTCTGTCTACCTGGACACCCGCCAACTGCTGATCGACACGCTCACGCCGTTCGCCGCGTCCACGGCCGGCCGGGCGTCCTCGGTGATGCGGCATCTGCCCGGCTCCGGGACCGCGCGGGCGTACCTCTCCGGCGTCGACGACCTGCCGGAACGGGCGGCCCTGACAGCCGGGCGCTGGCCGCGTGCGGCCGGTGAGAGCGTCGTGCTGGAGTCCACCGCCCGCCAGCTGAACCTGAGACCGGGCCGCCGGGTCCAGCTCGGCGAGGAGGCCGGCCGCGACCCGGCCCCGCCGATCGCCGTGACGGTCGTCGGCGTGGTGCGCCCGCTGGCCGGCGCCGGCTGGGATCGCGACATTCTCGAGGGCGCCGGCTACGACCCGGCCTTCAGCGACGGCGGCGCGATGGAGCCGTACCGCGCGTACGGCCCGTTCCTTCTGCCCCTCGACGAGTTGCTGGTCACGGGCTCCGCGATCACCCGGCTGGAGATCACCGCCCGGCCCGACCTGTCCGACCCGGACGGCGACGACCTGACCGCGGTGACCCGGTCCGTGGGTGACGCGGACGCCCGGCTGGCCCGGATCCTCGGCGACCGGATCGAGATCGAACGTGTCGCGTCCCGGTGGCCGGCCACCATGGTCGCGGCCCGCGATCAGCAGCAGGTCACCAACGGGGCGGTGCTGGCGATCGCCGTACTCGGCCTGGTCCTGACCGGCACCGCGCTGGCCCTGGCCGGCCGGCTCACCGCCGAGGTGCGGGCGGGCGAGACCGCGCTGCTCTCCGCGATGGGTACCAGCACGGCACGGTTCGCGCTGGTCGCGACGGCCGAGGCGGGTGCCCTGGCGCTGGTGGCGTCGGCGATCGCGATACCCGGGTCGGCGATGCTGCACTCCGCACTCACCCGGCTGCAACCGCTGGCCGGCGCCGGCCTCGCCGCACCGCCCGCACCCACCGCCACCCAGGTTGTCACGGTCCTGGCCGGCGCGGCCGCCCTGGCCGTCCTGCTGGTGGTCCGCGCGATCCGCCCGGCGACACCGGCCGGCGACCGTACCCGCCGTGACCTGCTGGCCCGCTCCGGCGCCGACCTGCTCCTGGTGGCGCTGGCGGTGGGCGGCTGGTGGCAGCTGCGCTCCCAACCCGGCGGCTCGGACCCGCGCGTGGACACCGTCCGCGTCCTCGCACCGGCCCTGCTGCTCACCGCCGGAGCCGCCCTGGCGCTGCGCCTGGTCCCACCGGCCCTCGCCGCCGCCGACCGCCTGGCCCGCCGGGCCGGTGGCCTGTCGCTGCCCCTCGCGATCGCCGAGGCGGCCCGCCGCCCACAGGCCACCGCCGCCGGGTTGCTGATCACGCTGGCCTGCGCGGCCGCGACGTTCGGCGTGGCGTTCGACGCCACGTGGACCCGTTCCCAGCACGACCAGGCGGATCTCGCCGTGGGCACCGACCTGGCACTGACCCTGGCCACCGCTCCGACCGCCGGTCAGGGCGAGGCGGTACGCGAGTCCACCGGCGGAACGGTGAGCCCGGTCGCCGACCGCGGCATGTCGGTCGGCCAGTGGCTGGGCGGCAACGGCGAACCACCCCGCATGGTGGCCATCGACACCGCTCGCGCCGGCCAGGTGCTCCGGGGCAGGCTGGACAGCGGCCGCGACTGGGCGTCGGTGGGTGCGGCACTCGCAGCGCCCGCGGGTGCGCCGGGCATCGAGGTGGCCGCCGGGGCCGATTTCGTCTTCCGGGGTACGGCGAGCGCCGACCTCATGGCGACACCCCGCTTCCTGATCGAGGACTCGACGGGTCTGCGCGCCGCGTGTTCGAGTACGCCGCTGCCGCTGGACGGCCGCGCGCACCGGATTTCGGGATGCGCTCCGATGGCCGGACTGCGCATGGTCGGCGTCACGATGCCGATCAGCGGAAACGCGATCAGCTGGGACGCGTTCGGCTCGAGCGCGGTGAGCGCCACCGTGACCGTTCCCGGCACCGCGCCCGCCCAGCCGTGGACCGCCGGCTCCGCCCCGCCGGAGCCCGAGCAGCTGCTGGAACCGACCGTCGAGCTCACCCCCGACGGCGCCGCCACCAGCATGCGGCTGACCGCGACTGTTCAGCTCGGCGGCCCGCAGGAGGCGTCCGCCCGCGAGCTGGTCGCCACCGCGTTCACCGACCCGGGCCCGGTGCCGGTGGTGATCTCCGAGCGTTTCGCCAGTGAGGTCAGTGCGGCACCCGGCGACAACCTGAACGTCTCCGTGGACACCACGTCCATCCCCGTCGTCGTCAAGGGCGTCGTCCCGGCCGTCCCGTCGGCCCCCGGCGTCGCCGCCGTCCTGGCCGACATCGACACGCTCTCCCGGGCGCTGATCATGCGCGGCGAACTCGACTACCCGATCGACGCCTGGTGGGTCGGCAACCCCGCCGGCGACGGCGCCGACCTGCACCTGGGCCCGGTCGCCACCCGCACCGGCGAGATCACCCGGCTGAGCTCCGGCCCGGTCCCGTCGGTACTCCCCGCGGCGCTGCGCCTGCTGGTGCCGGCGGCCCTGGCCCTCCTGCTGGCCGGAATCCTCCTGCACGTGACCTGCGACCTGCGCGCCCGCGCCGTCGAGGTGGCCCGGCTGCGCGGCCTGGGCATGACACGCCGCGAGGTACGCCGAACTCTCCTGGGCCAGCACGCCGTCCTCCTGCTCCCGATGGTCCTGGCCGGCGCTCTCGTGGGCGCCCTCGGCACCCGCCTGGTGGCACCGTTCCTGATCCGCTCGGCCACCGGCGCGGCCCCGGTGCCGGACGTGGTCCCGGTCTGGCCCTGGCTCACCGAGACCGGCCTTGTCCTCCTGCTCCTGGCCGTCTGCAGCCTGTCCGTGAGCCTGGTCGTCGTCGTCCAGGCGAGCCGGGCCGACGCCGCACACCTGCGAGTGACCTCATGACCCGACCGCACTGGCCCAGCATCGTGGGGCGCGCCCGTGCCGACGCCGGTTCCCTGGCGCTGTGCGCGGCCGTCGTGGCCCTGGTCGGCGTCCTCGCCGCCGCGGTGCCCGGCCTGCTCCGCAGCACCGCCGACCAGGCCGTCCGGGAGGCCGTCCGCGTCGCCGGCAGCAGCGCCGACGTCACCGTGTCGGCCGCCTGGGAGCCGGACTGGACGCAGACCGGCCGGCGCCGCAACCCGGCACTCGCCGAGGACCTGCGCGGGTTCCGGGACCGCTCCCTGGAGGATCTCGGCGGCGGGCTGGACGCCGTCCTGCGCAACCCGCTCATCACCGCGACCAGCCCGATCCTCAGCGTCACCGACGGGGACGCGCCGCGCACGTTCCGGTACGCGTACCTCGACGCCGCCGGCGGCCCCGCGGTCACCTGGGTCGAGGGCGAGGCGCCCGGCGCGGTCGTGCCCGACGAGCGGGTGGAGGCACCGTACGAGGGCCCGCCCTGGCTGGTCGAGGTGGGCCTCTCCGAGACGGTCGCCGCGGGCCTCGGTGCCGCGCCCGGCGACCGCATCCGCCTCAAGGACGAGCTGAAGAACCCCAAGCTGGTACGGGTCAGCGGCATCTTCCGCCCCGACGACCCGGCCGACCCGGCGTGGCGGCTCACCCCGTGGATCCTGCAGCCGCTCGGCGACGCGGACGGCAGAGGGGTCAACCGGTTCGGCGGCCTGCTCTCCGCCGAGTCGCTGCCGGACGCCCGTCTCGCCTTCGACGACGACACGTTCCGGCGCTCGGTCGTCCTCTCCCCCGACCCGGAGACACTGACCTGGGACGCCGCCCGCTCCATCGCGTCGAAGGCGGTCGCGCTGAAGGCGGAGTCGGCGACCTCCGGCAGCGAGGACTCGACGCCGGCGTGGAACACCCAGCTGGACTCGGTGCTGCGGCAGGTCGCGTACCAGATCGAGGCCGCCTCCGCCCAGGCCTCGGTCCTGCTCACCGCCCTGCTGGCCGGAGCCGTGCTGGTCCTGCTGCTCGCCGCCGACCTGCTGGTCCGGCGCCGCACCCCCGCCCTGGCCGTGGCCCGCCAGCGCGGCGCCGGCCTCGCCGCCATCGGCGCCGAACTGCTGCTCGAGGCGACAGCTGTGGCGTTCGCCGGTGCCCTGATCGGCGTATCGCTCGCCGCCCTTCTCACCGGCACCGTCTCCTGGCAGTGGGTCCTGCCGGTCGCGCTCACCGCCGCCCTGGCCGGCCCGGTCTTCGGCGTCCTGGCCGCCGCCCGCGCCACCCGGGACCGCCGTGTCCCCGCCAACCGCGCCGCCCGCCGCTGGACCCGGCACACCGCGCTGCTGCGCCGCGCCGCCGCCGAGATCGCGGTGGTGGCGGCCGCGGCCGCCGCCTTCGTCGCCCTGCACCAGCGCGGCGTACTGCCGCCGGACGCGGCCTCCCCGGACAGCGCCGCCGGCCTGCCGGTCAGCGCACCCACGCTGGGCGCGCTGGTCGCGGCCCTGATCCTGCTGCGCCTGCTTCCCATCGGCACGGCCATGGCACTCCGCGCCGCCCTGCGCTCCACCCGCCCCCTGGCCGTCTTCGGCGCCGCCCGCGCCGCTGCCACCTCCCGCCGCGCCCTCCCGGTCCTGGCCCTGATCAGCTGCGCCACCCTGGCCTGCTTCGCCCTCACCGTGCAGAGCACCGTGTCCGCCGGGCTGGCCGACGGCGCCTGGCGCTCCACCGGCGGCGAAGCACGCCTCGACGGCCGGCCCGACGCCGATCAGTCCTTCACCGAGATCGCCGGCCGCCTGGCTGATCAGCCGGGTGTCCGCCACGCCGTGGCCGGGCTGGTCTCCGACACCGAACGTTTCGCCACCGACGAGGACACCGTCGCCCCCGTCCTGATCGCCGTGGACACCGCAGCCTTCGCCCGCCTGCTCGCCGACACCCCGCTCCCCGCCGAACCCGCCCTGACCCGGCTGACCGGCCCCGGCCCGGTCCCCGCCCTGGTCCTCTCCAGCAACGGCGGCCTGCGTCCCGGAGTCGCCTTCGACCTGCTCCGCGAGACCGGCGATCCGATACCCCTGATCGCCGTGGGCACCGCACCACCGGTCGGCGGCTCCCCCGACGTCGTCCTCGTCGACGCCGCGACGCTGGCCACCGCCGGCCTGCCCACCACACCCAACACGGTGTGGCTGACCGGACCCGGCGCCGCACCGGCCGCCACCGCCGCCGACGTACCCGCCACCGTGGTCCTCCGCTCCGCCGTCCTGGCCGACCGCCGCGACTCCCCGCTCGTGGCCGGCCTGCTGAACCTGGCCACCGCGACCGCCGCCGTCCTGCTCGCCCTCGGCCTCCTCGCCCTGGCCCTGGGGGCCGCCGCGGGCGCACCCGGCCGCTGGCTCACGCTGACCCGCCTGCGCACCCTGGGCCTGCGCCCGGGGGAGGCCCGCCGCGTGGCCGCGGGTGAGGTCGTCCCGGCCACCGCGATCGCCGCCGTGGCGGGACCGCTGCTGGGCGTCCTGCTGGCGCACCTGACCCTGGGCCCGCTCGTCCTGAACCGTCTCACCTTCCAGGTCGGCGCACCGGCCACCGCCCCGCCGTGGCTGCTGCTGGCCGCGGTGGCGGTGTTGTTCCTGGCCGCGGTGGCGGTGATCGTCCCGGTGGAGTCAGCTCTGCGCCGCCACCGCCGCCTGGCCGAAACTCTCCGCGTCGGCGGGTAAGAATCCGTGGCCGGAGCTCATTACCTCGTGACGAGACGGTTCGGCGCGGAGGAGAGCGGATGGGAGCGGGAGAGCCCGACGACGACAGGCGGCGGTTCACCGCGATCTATCGGGACTGCCACCGGCAGGTTCACGCGTACGCGGTGAGCCGCGCGGGGCGGGAACTCGCCGACGACGTGGTGGGTGACACCTTCCTGACGGCGTGGCGGCGGCTCGACGTGGTGCCGGACGCGGCGCTGCCCTGGCTGCTCGGTGTCGCCCGGAACGTGGTTCGCGAGCGGTTCCGGGAGCAGGTGCGGCAGGCGAGCATCGCCGCGGAGTTGCGGTGCTGGGTGCGGGAGGCGCAGGCGGACATCGCCGACGGCGTCACCGACCGGGCCACGATGCTGGCGGCCCTGGCCACGCTCGGCGAGGACGACCGGGAACTGCTGACGCTCGTGGCGTGGCACGGGCTCGACACCCGTGCCGCGGCGCGGGTCGTCGGATGCTCGGCGGCCACCTACCTCGTGCGGCTGCACCGTGCCCGGCGGCGGCTCGAACAGGCTCGTCACGACCTTGCCCTCGATGTTCAGGAGTACAGCCGATGAGCAAGCACCGGGACACCATGCGCGCCCTGACAGAAGCACGGCCGGACCGGCTCGAGCCGGATTCGCCTCCGGTCGATCCGGGTGTGCTCATGGCGTACCCCCGGAATGAAGAACGACCCCGCAAGCGCGTGCGCCGCCTCGCGGTGGCGGGTGTCGCGATGGCCGCGGCAGTTGCGGTGGGGGTGACCGTTCTCGCCCAGCCTGACCCGAGCCCGGTCACGAAGATGCCGGCCGCGGAAGAGCCGGCCACCGACCTGCTTCTCGCGGCGGCTTCCCGGGCGGAGGCCGCACCGCAGCGAACCGGGCGCTACTGGGTGATCCGGGCCGAGCACGGCGGCGAAGGGCGCCGACTTGTGGAGGAGCGGTGGTTCGCGGTGCGCGACAGCGATCCGAGCAGCGGGTATTTCCGGGATGAATCAGGCACCTGGACGGCTCGACCCATGCGGGGCCGGCACACCTTCCTGCTGGCGGGCCAGGAACGTTCCATGGCCGAACTCGCGGCGCTGCCGTCCGATCCGGATCAGCTCAAGACGAAGCTCCTCCAGTGGCACCGCGACGGGAATCGCGACGAATACCTGTTCTATGCCGGGGTGGGGCTGACGCTGGACCTGCCGACGTCGCCGGGGGTGCGGGCGGCCGCGTACCGGATGCTCGCCGGACTCCCCCGCCTGGACCGGGTCGGCACGGTGACGGATCCGCTCGGGCGCGGCGGGATCGCGGTCGGTTACAGCCGGCGCGGCGACAGCGGCGCGATGTCGCAGCAGCGCCTCGTGATCGATCCGGAGTCGGGGCGCGCGCTGGCGCTGGAGTCCTGGACCGGCGGCAAGCTGATGTTGTGGGACGCCATGCTTCACACCGCCTTCTCGGACAGCCCGCTTCCGGAGGCCACCTCGCTGCGGTGATCGAGTTGCCGGGAGGCGCCCCGTGGCCGCCTCCCGGCAGGTCCTCAGATCGACGCGCTGATGCAGAACGGGTGACCGGCCGGGTCGAGCAGCACCCGCCACCGGTCCGGCTGCGGCTGGAACTCGGGCTTCGTCGCACCGGCGGCGATCACCGCGGCCTCACCGGCGTCCAGATCCTCGACGCCCAGCTCGAGGTGCGCCTGCTTGGGGACGTCCGGCTGCGGCCAGGTCGGCGCCACATACTTCTCCACCTTCACGAATCCCAGGTTGGCCCCGCCCAGGAAGACGAACTCGTCGCTGCTGTAGGTGACCTCCTCCCCCAGCAGTTCGCTGTAGAAGCCGGCCAGCGCCACCGGGTCGTCGCAGTCCAGCGAGAACCCGGCATATTTCGCGATTGCAGACATTTTCTCGATCCCTTCGGTACGTTCACCGCCCACTCTGCTGGCCGAGACTGACATCCTGTGTCAGTCTTCCCGCATGCGTGCAAGCCGATTGCTCTCGCTCCTACTGCTTTTGCAGGACCGCGGCCGGCTCACCGCGCAGCAGATCGCCGACGACTTGGAGGTCTCGGTCCGCACGGTCTACCGCGACATCGAGGCGCTCGGCGCCGCGGGCGTCCCGGTCTACGCCGAGTTGGGTGCCGGCGGCGGATATCAGCTGCTGGACGGCTACCGCACACGGCTCACCGGCCTCACCCCGCAGGAGGCCGGCTCGATCTTCCTGGCCGGCGTGCCCGACGCCGCCGCCGAGCTGGGCCTGGGCGCCGTCCTGACCACGGCCGAACTGAAACTCCGCGCCGCCCTGCCCGCCCGCCTCAACCGCCACGTCGGCGAGATCCGCGACCGCTTCCACCTGGACCCGGCCGGCTGGTTCCGGGAAACCGAGACCCACCCCTTCCTGGCCGCCCTGGCCTCCGCGGTGTGGGACCGGCGGCGCTGCCGGATGCGGTACCGGCGGTGGCGCGCCCCGCACGAGGTGGACCGCGAGATCGAGCCGCTCGGGATCGTGCTGAAGGCCGGCGTCTGGTATTTCGTCGCCCGCGTCGAGGACGATGTGCGGACGTATCGCGTGGCGACGATCCTGGACCTCTCGGTCTCGGACGAGACCTTCGAACGGCCCGAGGACTTCGATCTCGCGGCGGTCTGGGCGCAGTGGGCCGCGGAGTTCGAACGCCGCCTGCACCGGGACGTGGCGACGGTGCGGCTGTCGCCGGCCGCCCTGGACCGGATCCCCTATCTGATGACCCGGGCCATGGCACGTGAGGCACAGAGCAACCTGGGCCCGCCCGACCCGGACGGCTGGACCACGGTGGACCTGCCCATCGAGTCGATCAGACACGCCCACCCCGAGTTCCTCAAGCTGGGCGCGGACATCGAGGTCCTGGAACCGGCCGAGTTACGGGACATGATGCGGGAGAGCGCATTGGCGCTGGCCCACCTCTACCGCTAGTCGGGCGCTTTCGACTTGCCCGGTCGTGAGGCCCGGCCCAGCACCTTGAGGAGGACGTCGAGGTAGTCACGTCTGGCCAGGTTCGCATCCCGGGTCACGCTCAACGCCGCTATGACCGCGAGAATCAACGACACACCGGCAGACGCCACAGCCACGAGGGCGACGAGGGCGGCTATTTCCATCGCGCAACCTCCGCCTCGGCATCCCTGCTGACGCCGATCATGATATTTACCGTCGTCGCAGCCGCCGTGATCACGGTGGCGACGATGGCACTTCCCCAGTTCTCGAAGAACTGAATGTCGTTCGAACCGGATGCCGACAAAGCCCAAGCCAGCACCAAGTATATCATCGCACCCGCATTCACGCCGAGTGAAATATGCATTTGGCGATGATGTTTGTTGCCCTGCGTAAGCGCTTCACCGAAGCCGGACAGCAGAATTCCAATGTTCAAGGTGTAGAGGTTCTGCACCTTGACAGCCTCGACGTTCAGCAGGCCACCGAGCACGAGCAGCACAACCGGCAGCCCCAGGGTCCAGACCGTGAAGCTGGTCAGCTTGTCGCCGAGTTTCTCCTTGAACACCTCCTTCTCCGTAGGAAGTTTCTTTCCCTCAGCGCCGGAATCGAGATCAGGCTCCGCCATTCTCTGTGCACCCAATTACGAGAAGGCATGGTTTGACGCTGCGGCATTAGTGATGCAGGGTAGCACTCGTCAAAAATGGCGGACAACACACGCCATCACCCAAAGGGGTGTCGAATCTCCGTCACGGCGAATCCTACATTCATAGTGATGATCTCCTTGCGGCGGGCGGACCTGTCCTGGACAGCTTCCGCCGGTGGGTGATCACACCGGTCGGGTGGACATGTCCCCGGGCAGCTCGCGGCGGGAGGTCACGCCCAGCTTGGTGAAGATCTTTCGCAGGTGCCACTCCACCGTGCGCGGGCTCAGGAACAGCACCGCGCCGATCTCCGGGTTCGTCCGCCCGGCCGCCGCCAGCCGCGCGATCTGCGCCTCCTGCGAGGTCAGCTCCTCCCGCACGCCGCTGACCCGCTTGCGTACCGTCTCACCGGTCGCCATCAGTTCGCGGCCGGCGCGTTCCGCGTACCCCTCTGCTCCCATTGTCGTGAAAGCGTCATGCGCGGCACGCAGCTGGTCCCGCGCCTCGCCGCGCCGGTTCTCGCGGCGCAACCATTCCCCGAAGAGGAGGCGGGCCCGGGCGGTCTGCAGTCCCAGGCGGGTCGATCCCAGGAGCGTGACGGCCTCGGCGAAGTGGGACTCGGCGTCCGAGGGTACGCCGGCCAGGGCATCGGCCAGCGCCTGCGTCCCGCGCGCCCACGGCGTCGACACCACACTCGTCCGGGCCACGAGCCGGGACCGGGCGTCGGCGGCGGCATCGCGATCACCGGACCGGGCCGCCGCCTCCACCATCTCGCCCAGCGCCCACTGATAAACCGCTAAATCCTCATAGGATGCTGCCTCGCGTGCCGCCTTCAACGCCGCCGCGTAGTCGCCCGCCCCGTTGAACAGCACCGCCCGGCAATAGTCGGCGACGCTGAGCAGCCACCCCACCCCGTCGGACGACGCGACCAGCTCGTCGATCATCTCCAGGGCCGGTGACACCCGCCCGCGGTGCGCCGCCAGGATCACCGCCGAGGCCGGATGCGGCGACGGCGACACGATGGCCGCCGCCTCGTCCACCAGGGCGGACGCGTCCGCGAACCGCCCGGCGTAGATCAGCGCCGTGGCCCGGAACGCCAGCGCCGCCGGCAGTACCGACAGAACACCGTTCTCCCGGGCGAAGGTGATCGCCCGTTCCGTCAGGGTCAGGAACCGCACGTCGTCCCAGACCTCGTGGACGAGCAGGCCGGAGAGCCAGAGCAGGTCGGGATCGGCGTCCGGCGCCACCTCCAGAGCCGCTGTGAACAGGGGGACGGCTGCGGCGTGACCCGAGTTCTTCCACGTGATCAGGCCGGCCAGCAGCCGGCCCGCGGCGTCGTCGCCGGGTGCGACGGACGCGGCCGACGAGACCGCGAGATCCAGGTCGTCCCCACCCAGCCGGCCGGCGTTCAGCGCCGCGCCGATCGCCGAGAGGTACGTCTCCCGGGCCGCCGCCGAGTCCAGGCCCGCCAGTCGCTGTGCCGCGTCGAGCAGGGGCCGGACCGCCGACCTGCCCGAGTTGGCCGCGAACGCCACCCGCGCCCGCAACCGCTCCACCTCGGCCCGCTGCATCGCGTCGAGCGGGCCGATCTCCGCAGCCGCCAGCAGATCCGGCACGTCCCCGATCGCCCCCGCCGAGAACCGGGCCCTCGCCGCCGCCAGCAGCCGTACCGAACGGGCGCGCGGGTCCAGCGTGAGCTCGGCCGCGCGTTCCAGGAACGCCGCGGCCGCCGCCCGGCCACCGCGCGACAGCGCCCGGTCCGCCGAGCGTTCCAGTTCGGCGGCGACCTCCTCGTCGGGTCCGGCCGCCGCGTGCGCGCGATGCCACGCCCGGCGGTCCGGGTCCTGCTCCGCGTCGGTCACCTCGGCCAGGGCACGGTGCACCTCCCGCAACTCGGGAGCGCCGGCCGAGTGCCGGGCCGCCGAGCGGACGAGAGGGTGCCGGAAGCGGACCCGGGCGCCGATCTCGATCAGGCCCGCGGCCTCGGCGGGTGCGGCGGCCTCGGGGGCGATGCCGAGCCGTTCGGCGGCATGCCACAGCAGGGGTACGTCCCCGACGGGCTCGACCGCCGCGGCGAGCAGAAGCGTCCGGCTCTCCTCCGGCAGCCCGGCGATGCGCCGCTGGAAGCCCTCTTCGACTCGGTTCGCCACCGGGTCCGCGGAGGGCGTCCCGAACCCGAACGCCAGTTCGGCCGGCGTGAGGTCGCGGGGCAGTTCGAGCAGCGCGAGCGGGTTGCCGCGGGTCTCGGCGACGATCCGGTCCCGTACCCGGTCGTCGACGAGGCCGGGCAGCACCGAGTCGAGCAGCGCGCGGGCGTCCGCCTCGGGCAGGCCCTCCACGGTCATCGACGGCAGGCCGCCGAGCAGCCGGTCGTCGAAGCCGCGCGCACCGAAGATCAGCGCGACCGACTCGGAGTCGAGCCGCCGGGCGACGAACGTGAGGATCACCTCGGACATCCGGTCCAGCCACTGCGCGTCGTCGACCACGCAGACCAGCGGCCGGTCCGACGCCGCCTCGGCGAGCAGCCCGAGCACGGCCAGGCCGACGATCAGCGCCTCCGGCGGGCGGCCGGCGCTGAGACCGAACGCGGTGGACAGGGCGTCGCGCTGCGGTTCGGGCAGCCGGTCGAGGTGTTCGAGCAGGGGCGCGCAGAGTTGCTGGAGCGCCGAATAGGCGAGTTCGGTCTCCGGCTCGACCCCGGCGGCGCGGACCACCCGCCCGGCCGGTGCCTGCTCGGCGGCGTAGTCCAGCAGGGCGGTCTTGCCCGTACCCGGCTCGCCCCTCAGCACCAGCACCCGGCTCTGACCCGCCCGCACGTCACGCAGCAGGCGGTCCAGCGCCTCCCGCTCCCGGCGGCGCCCCCGCAACTCGATCCCCACGACTCCGGGACGCTACACGGCCTGGAGCACCCCGTCGGCCAGTCGGAGCCTGCGTTCCACCCCGATCTCCGCGAGGAACCGCTCGTCGTGGCTGACCACGACGAACGCTCCCCGGTATGCGGTCAGCGCGCTCACCAGCTGACCCACGCTGACCAGGTCGAGGTTGTTGGTCGGCTCGTCGAGCAGCAGCAGGTGCGGCGCCGGCTCGGCGTAGAGCACGCACGCCAGCGTCGCCCTGAGACGTTCGCCACCGGAGAGGACCGCCGCCGGCAGGTGGGCCCCCAGGCCCCGGAACAGGAAGCGGGCCAGGAGGTTCATCCGCTCGGCGCCGGCCAGGTGGGGGGCGAAATGGGCAAGGTTCTCCGCGACGGTGCGGCCTGCGTCGAGGAGATCCAGGCGCTGGGAGACGTACGCGGTGCGCACGCCACCCGCACTCCGGATCAACCGCAGGAGGCTGGACTTGCCGGCACCGTTCGCGCCGGTCAACGCTATCCGCTCGGGTCCCCGGACGGTGAGATCGACCCCTTCGAAGACGGTCCGCCCGTCGTACTCGGCGCGCAGCCCCTCGCCGTGGAACACGGTCCGGCCGGCCGGCACCGTGGTCTCCGGCAGCTCCAGCACGATCCGGTCCTCCTGCCGCGCCGCCCACCCGGCCTCCTGGGCCCGGACCTGCGCCTGCTGCACCCGGTTGGCGTGGGTGTCCGCGCCGCGTGCCGCCGACACCTGGGCGTTGCGCTTCAGGTTGCCGGCGTGGATGCGGGCCAGCCCGGCGTCGGCGAGGTTGCGCGACGCGGTCGACGCCCGGCGGGCTGCCCGCTCCCGCGCCTGCTGCGCCTCCCGCTTCTGCCTTTTGAGATCTTGTTCAGCGGTACGGAGACGCTGCTCGGCGTTCTCCCGCTCGGCCCGTACGGCCTGCTCGTACTCGGTGTGGTTGCCGCCGAACCAGCGGACCTCGCCGTTCTCCAGGGCCGCGATCCGGTCCATCTCGTCGAGCAGCTCCCGGTCGTGGCTGACCACGACCAGGCACCCGGTCCAGGCCCGCAGGACCGCGATCAGCCGCTCCCGGGCGTCCCGGTCCAGGTTGTTGGTCGGTTCGTCGAGCAGCAGCACACCCGGCCGTTTGAGCAGCTCGGCGGCGAGGCCCAGGGAGATCACCTGGCCGCCGCTGAGCGTACCGAGCCGCCGGTCGAGGGTGACGTCGCCGAGGCCCAGCCGGTCGAGTTCGGCGCGGGTGCGCTCCTCCACGTCCCAGTCGTCGCCGACCACGGCGAAGTGCTCCTCGGCCACGTCACCGGACTCGATGGCGTGCAGGGCGGCGACGATCCGGTCGACGCCGAGGACCCGGCCGACGGTCCGGTCCTGCTCCTCGGCGAACGGCAGGTGCTGCGGCAGGTAGCCGAGCACACCCTCGACGGTGATCGTCCCGGCGGCCGGGCTGAGCTCACCCGCGATCAGCCGGAGCAGCGTCGACTTGCCGGCCCCGTTGGCGGCGACCAGACCGGTGCGCCCGCCGGGGAACGCGACGGAGAGGCCGTCGAAGACCGGCGTGTCATCCGGCCAGGAGAACGACAGGTCGGTGCAGACGACGGCGGCCCTATCCACGTAATGCTCCGATCGTCACGTCGAGCGCCGCTTCCAGGTGGTCCGTGCTCCCGGTGGTGATCAACAGGAGCACCCCGCCCTGAATACCGGCGAGCATGGCGGCCGCGGCGCGATCCGCATCCACGTCTTCGCTGATCTCGTGTTTCTGTTGCATCGCGAGGATCCCGTCGCGGATAGCCGACTGCCACCGCTCCATCAACCTGATCACGATCTGCTGCGCGGCCGGGGTGCGCCTGCCCACCGACCCGAGCAACACGGTCAGCGGGCACTGCGGGCCCTGCTCCCGGTATCGCTCGATCACCCGGTCCCGCCACGCCTGGAGGGCCGGCCACGACGTCAGGTCGCCGAGCATCGGCTGCTGGTCGTCGATCACGCGGTCGGCCTCGTACTCGGCGACCGCGATCAGCAGCGCCTCCTTGCCGTCCGGGAAGTAGTGGAAGATCTGGCTCTTGCTGGTCCGGGTCCGCGCCATCACGTCCTCGAGGCGCACCTCGTCGACACCGCGCTCGCGGATCTCGGCGGCCGCGCCGTCGACGATCCGGGACCGGGTCAGCCGTCCCTTGCGCGTCACCACGGTCCCATTCTCCCCGGCGCGCGCTCGGTGACCTCCTGGAGCAGGAAGCCGTTGCCGTCGGGGTCGGTGAACGAGGCGAACGAGCCGTACGACGGCCGGCCCGGATAGAGCCCCGGCACCCGCTTCTGCTCGCCCGCGTGATGGAACACCCCGTCCGCGTCGTGGAAGATCTCGCTGACCTCGACGCCCCGGGCGACCAGGTCGGCACGTGCCTCCTCGATGTCCCGGACGACCAGGTGCACGTTCTCCACCGAGCCGGGTGCCGCCGTGCCGATGCCGGTGCCCACCACGATCGAGCAGTGCGACCCGGGCGGCGTGAAGTGCACGACCCGGAAGTCCGCTCCGCCGACGTAGTCGAGGTCCTCCCGGAACCCGATCCGCCGGTAGAACTCCCGGGCCCGGTCCACGTCGGCGACCGGCAGGACGATCACCTCGAGCTGATAGTCGATGGGCATGGGGAAATGGTCGGCCGGCAGCGCGCGTGCTCGCCCCAGGGACAGTCCCTGGCCCTCACCACCAGTAGTTGTCCTGCGGCCGGTAGGGCGCCTCCAACGCGGTGATCTCGTCCTCGGTGAGGCGCAGGCCGAGCGCGGCGACCGCGTCGGCCAGGTGGTGCGGCTTGGTGGCGCCGACGATCGGGCACGAGACGACCGGCTTGGACAGCACCCAGGCCAGCGCCACCTGAGCCATCGCGACGCCCCGCCCGGTGGCCACCTTCTCGACCGCGTTCACCACCGCCTCGTCGGCGTCCCGGTCAAATGCCCTGGCGACGGCGTCCGACGACGAGCGGGCCGTCGGCGCGCCCCAGGGACGCGCGGCGCGCCCCTTCGCCAGCGGCGAGTACGGCGTCAGCCCGACACCCTGGTCGAGGCACATCGGGATCATGTCCCGCTCCTCCTCGCGCTTGAGCACGTTGTACTGGTCCTGCATCGCCGAGAACGCCGTCCACCCGTTGAGCACGGCGGCGTGCTGCATCTTCGCGAACTGCCACGCCCACATCGACGACGCCCCGAGATAACGCACCTTGCCCGCCCGGACCAGGTCGTCGAGCGCCCGCATGGTCTCCTCGACCGGCGTCTCCGGATCGAACCGGTGCACGTAGTAGACGTCGATGTAGTCGGTCCCCAGCCGCCGCAGCGACGCCTCGGCCTGCTCGAGAATCGCCTTCCGCGACAGCCCCGCACCACCCGGCCCGTCGTGCATCCTCCCGCTGACCTTCGTGGCCAGCACGATCTCCTCCCGCCGGGCGAACCGGCCGATCGCCCGCCCGGCGAACTCCTCCGAGGTGCCACCCTGGTAGACGTTCGCGGTGTCCCAGAACGTCACACCCAGCTCGACGGCCTGCCGGAAGAACGAAGCCGAGGCCTCCTCGTCCAGCGTCCACCCGTGCATCCCGGCCGCCGCGTCCCCGTAACTCATACACCCGAGCCCGACGCGACTCACCCGCAACCCGGTCCGTCCCAGCCGTGTGAACTCCACCGTCGTCACCTCCCTGTCAGCAGCCGTCGGCGGTCGTCTCGATCCTCGCGGTCAACGCTCAGGTGCGAACCGCGGGCCATTGGCTCAATGCCGCGTCGGCGGCCTCGTGCAGTTCGCCGGCGACGGCGCCGCCGGCGGCCTGCACGGCGAATCCGTAGCTCAGCGCGAACAGGTACCGGGCGAGGGCCTGCGGCGACTGCCCCGGTGGCAGCTCACCGGGATCGGCCTGCTCGAGGCGGCGCGCCAGCAGGCGTTCGCCCGCCTGGCGGCGGCCGGCCAGGTCCTCGTACGCCTTCTGGTTGCGCGCCGAGCGGGTCAGGGCGCCGTTGACCGTCAGGCAGCCCGGCGGGGTGCCGTCGCCGGCGGCCAGCGCGATCATGCCCCGCAGCAGGTGTTCCGCGACACCGCGGGCGGTCGGCTGCGAGAACGCGTCGGCCAGATGCCGGGCCGGGCCGGCCACGTACCGGTCGACGGCGCGCCGGAAAACCTCGTCCTTGTTGCCGAAGAAGGCGTACAGGGACGGCGGCGTGATGCCCATCGCCCTGGTCAGCTCGGCCACCCCGGTCGCTTCGTAGCCCTGCTGCCAGAACAGATTCATGGCCGCCTCCAGCGCCGCGTCCTCGTCGAAGCCGCGAGGTCGTCCACCCGGCATCCCCAACCCCCATTTCAAAGCGATCGCTAGCTTACTCCTTGACGACCCTGGCCGTGCCGACCTAGTTTTCTAGTGATCGCTACGAAACTAGGGTGAGTGATGAAACGAGATCTACGCAATCGGTATGGCGGCTACGCGCTGATCACCGGCGCCTCGTCCGGCATCGGCGCCGAGTTCGCGGCCCAGATGGCCGCGGCCGGCCTGGATCTGGTGCTGGTGGCCCGCCGCAAGGAGCGGCTCGACGACCTGGCTGACCGGCTCACCGAGCAGCACGGCGTCGCCACCGAGGTCGCCGCCGTCGACCTGGCCGCCGAGGACGCGATCGCCGAGCTGACCCGTCGGACCGAGCACCTGGACATCAGCGTGCTGGTCGCCAGCGCCGGCGTCGTCACCTCCGGGCCCTTCCTGTCCCAGTCGCTCGCCGCAGAGTCGTCGCTGCTGCACCTCGATCTGACCGTGCCGATGCAGTTGACCCACCACTACGGCCGCCGCCTCGTGGCCCGCCGACGCGGGGCGCTGATCCTGCTCTCGTCCGCGGCCGGGTTCGCGGCCGTGCCCTACTCGGCGAACTACGCCGCCGCGAAGGCCTACCTGGCGTCGCTCGGCCAAGCCCTGCATCACGAACTGCGCGGCACCGGCGTCGACGTGCTCACTGTCGCGCCCGGCCCCACCCGCACCGAGGGCATCGAGAACGCCGAAGGCATCGACTTCACCCGGGTGCCGCTGCCGCTCATGACCCCCGACCAGGTCGTACGGGCCTCGCTGCGCCGGCTCGGCCGCGGTCCGCTGGTCATTCCCGGCTCCGCCAACCGGATCTCCGACCTGATCGGGCGACACCTGCTCACCCGGCGCACCCAGACCGCACTCTTCGGCACTCTCGTCGGGCGCGCGCTCGACGATCACCAGAAAGGAATCATCTGATGGGCAAGCTCGAGGGAAAGGTCGCCGTCATCACCGGTGCGACCTCCGGTATGGCCCTGGCGACGGCGAGGCTGTTCGTCGCCGAGGGCGCCCATGTCTATCTGACCGGCCGGCGCAAGGACCGCCTCGACGCGGCGGTCGCCGAACTGGGCCCCGCGGTCACCGGCGTGCGCGGGGACGCCGGCGATCTTGAGGATCTCGCCCGTCTCGCCGACGCGGTGCGGACCGGGCACGGCCGCCTCGACGTGCTGTTCGCCAGCGCTGGGATCGGTGAGCTCGGCGAGCCGCTGTCCGCGGTCACCGGGGACTCCTTCGACCGGGTCTTCGGCGTCAACGTCCGCGGCATGCTGTTCACCGTGCAGAACCTGCTGCCGATGATGACCGATGGCGCCTCCGTCATCCTCAACAGCAGCGCGGGGGCGATCAAAGGTGTGCCCGGCAGCACCGTGTACTCCGCCAGCAAGGCGGCGCTGCGGTCGTTCGCCCGCACCTGGACCGCGGAACTGGCCCCGCGGCACATCCGGGTCAACCTGATCAGCCCCGGCCCGATCGACACCGCCACCTTCGACCACATTCCCGACGAGGTACGCGCTGCCGTCGCCGGCATGGTGCCGATCGGCCGCTTCGGTACCCCCGACGAGATCGCCCGAGCCGTACTCTTCCTTGCCGCCGCCGACTCCAGCTTCGTCCACGGTGCCGAACTGTTCGTCGACGGCGGCCTGGCCCAGGTCTGACGGGCCGGCAGGGCCGAACCCGGTGGGGGCCTCGCGCGGCCCCCACCGTGGCGTCAGATCGCCGTTCGCCCCGCGTCGACGGCGACCGTCGCGCCGGTCATGAAGCCGGAGCGGTCGGACGCGAGGAACGCGATGACCTCCGCGATCTCCTCCGGCGCCGCCAGCCGCTTCAGCAGCGTGGTGCCCGCCACCTGCGCGGCTCCCTCCTCACCCATGGTCAGCATCACCATGTCGGTGCGGGTCGGCCCCGGTGACACCGTGTTCACCCGTACCCCGGCCGGGCTGAACTCCGCCGCCCAGGTTCGGGTGAGCGCCTCCAGCGCGCCCTTGGTCGCGCTGTAGGCCGACAGGCCCGGCATGCCCACGCTGGCGGCCATCGTGCTGACGTTGATGATGCTGCCCGCTCCCTTCGCGACCATCGCCGGGACCAGGGCTGCGGTGAGCAGGTACGGCGCTCGAACATTCGCGCCGAAAGCCTCGTCCAGGTCAGCGGCCTCCTGCTCCGTCGTCGGCGCGACCGGGAACAGCGCGGCGTTGTTGACCAGGACGTCGACCTCGCCCGCGGCAGCGGCCAGGTGGTGCAGCGACTCGACATCGCCCAGATCGGCGGCGAGGAACCTCGCGGTGCCGCCGGACTCCGCGATTTCCTTGACCAGCGCCGCGCCGCGCTGCCGGTCGCGGCCCGACGCTACGACGTGCGCGCCGCGGGCCGCCAGCAGCCGAGCCGCGGCGCCGCCGATGCCGCCGGTCGCGCCGGTGATGAGTGCGATCTTGCCAGTGAGCTCCACGATCAGACCTTCCTCGGGGTCGAAATGGATTGCGCAGCCCAGAATCATCGGCGAAAAATGGATTGTCCAATCCAAAATGCGCTAGGGTGTCCCCCCGTGACCGCGAAACAGCTCACCGCCAAGGGCGCCGAAACCCGCCGCCGGATCGTCGCAGCGGCCGCACAGCTCATGTATGAGCAGGGCATCACCGAGACGACCATGGAGGAACTCCGCGCCGCCACGGGAGCCAGCAGCTCGCAGATCTACCACTACTTCGCCGACAAGCAGGCACTTCTGCTCGCGGTCATCGACTACCAGACCGAGGCGATCCTCGACCTGCAGACACCACACATCGACCGCCTCGACACGATCGGCGGCCTGCGCGCCTGGCGAGACCTGCTGGTCGAAAACCAGAAACGAATGCAGTGCCGTGGCGGCTGCCCGATCGGGACCATCGGCAGCCAGACAGCCGAGAACAACCCCGACGCACGGCTCGCGGTCGCCTCCGGTTATCTCCGCTGGGAGAACGCCATCCGCGCCGGCCTCACCACCATGCACCGCCGCGGAGACCTCGACGGCGACCCCGGCGACCTGGCCCTGGCCCTGCTGACCGCCCTGCAAGGCGGCCTCCTCATGACCCAGATCCACCGCACCGTTCGACCGTTGGAAGTCGCCCTGGACACCGTCATCGACCACATAGCGTCACTCACCCGGGAGATCCCGGCCGCTTGAGGCTCGCGGGTTTGATCACCTTGCTCGGGGACGGAATCGCCCGACGCGGTTGTCCCTTGACCACCGGCAGGGCGCCGTAGGTCGCCTGGCGGCCTGGTGGGCCGGGGTGGTCGCGGGTCTCGGGGCGGCAGAGCACGAAAACGCGTACCGGGAAAGGAGAATGCCCCCCGCGAAAGAGCGGGAGGCATCTCGGTGATCGTCAGGCAGTCAGGCCGGCTGATCTGGCCATGTGTGCGGCATACCAGGCCGGCCAGTTCTCGTCGAACTTGCCGCCGAGTTGTTCCTTCTCGTAGACGCCGTGTGCGGCCGCGGCGTCGCGCAGGGCCGATTCGACCTCGGCCACCGAGCCGTAGACGACCTGGCCGATTCTGCCCGGGAGGCGGTCGGTGACCTCCTGGAGGAAGAAGAGGTTGCCGTCGGGGTCGGTGAAGGAGAGGAACGAGCCGTAGGAGCGGCGTTCCGGGTGCGGGCCGGGGACGCGGGCGGTGGTGCCGGCGTGGTGGAAGACGCCGCCGGCGTCGTGGAAGACCTCGCTGACGTCCACGCCGGCGGAGGCCAGGTGGGCGCGGGCGGCTTCGATGTCGTCGACGATGATGTGTACGCCCTGGGACGAGCCGGGTGCGGCGTCGGTGACCCCGGAGCCGATCAGGATCGACGCGGCCGATCCGGGCGGGGTGAAGTGGACGACGCGGAAGCCGGCCGGGCCGGAGTAGTCGACGTCCTCGCGGAAACCTATCCGGGTGTAGAACTCCTTGGCGCGGTCCACGTCCGCGACCGGCAGGACCACTACCTCGATCTTGAAGTCGACCATTTCGAGCTCCTCGGTTCGGTGGCCGTTCTGGCCTGAGCACACCATGCGCCTGGAGACCCTGGTGCCGCCCCAGGGAGAGTCACTGGCGGACACCCGGGTTGACCACGGGTGGGGCGTACCCGGCCGGTTTGTCGCCGATGGTGAGCCCCGGGCTGACGATCCAGGACTGGTACTCGGGGGTGAACATCGAGTACGGCTTGGGCAGTGGCCGGGCGGCGGCTTCGTCGAGGGTACGGCGTGCGGCGGCCGGAATCTCGAAGTCGAGCGCTGCCAGGTTGCTGTCGAGCTGGGCGACGCTGCTGGCACCGACGACGGCGGAGGCCACACCGGGCTGGGTGACGACCCAGTTGAGCGCCACCTGGGACATCGGGCGGCCGATGTCCGCGGCGACCGTCGTGAGGGCGTCGATCACCCGCCAGTCGTGGCCGGTGGGTGCCGGGCTGCCGTCCAGACGGCCCGCGCCCGAGACTCCGGCCTCGTCGCGCCGGTATTTTCCGGTCAGGAGGCCGCCGGCGAGCGGGCTCCACGCGGTGATGCCCATCCCGAGAGTCTGCGCCATCGCGGTGAACTCCGGTTCGATGGCGCGGTCCAGCAGAGAGTACGGCAGTTGCACGGTCACCATCGGGAGCAGGCTCTGCGCGGTGGCGGCGTACCAGGCGGGCACGTCGGAGAGTCCGGCGTAGCGGATCTTCCCGGCCCGGATCAGGTCGTCGAACGTGCGCGCCACCTCCTCGACCGGGGTGATCCGGTCCCAGGTGTGCAGCAGGTACAGGTCGAGGTGGTCGGTGCCGAGCCGGCGCAGCGAGTCCTCCAGCGCGCGGATCATGTGCTTGCGGCCGTTGCCGCCGGCGTTCGGGTCCGACGGGTCGACCGTGTTGGTGAACTTGCTGGTGAGCACGACCCGGTCGCGGGCACCAGCCTTCGCGATCAGGGAGCCGAGGATGCGCTCGCTCTCACCGGCGGTGTAGAAGTCGGCGGTGTCGATCAGGTTGCCGCCCGCGTCGAGATAGCGACGGAGGATCGGCTCGGCCTCGTCGGCGGTCCTGCCGTAGGCGGCGTGAAACCCGCCGACGCCGAAGTTCATGGTGCCGAGAGCAAGGCGGCTGACACGCAGGCCGGAGCGCCCCAGCAGGTAGTAGTCGTTCATGGCTCCGACTGTGGCCCGCCGAAAATGGACCGGCAAGTCCAGAAACACTTCCGCACCATAGGGGCAATAACCCGCCCTGGGGTGGCCTTCCGGCCGCACCGGCTAGTTGAATCGCAGGTGCGAGGGGGTGATATTCGTGCCGGACCGCCGGATTTCCCTGACGCTCATCACTCTGGTCGGCCTCACCGTGGCCGGCACCCTGGCGGCGACGGCGCTGCTTCTGTCGGCGGTCGCCATCCGGACGCTGAGCGACGCGCCGGGCGCCTGGGCGGTGGCGATCGTCTGTGCCAGCGCCGTGATCGGTTCGACACTGGGCGCCTGGGCCGCACAGCCGGTGGTCGCCCGGCTCGTCACCCGGGCCCTTCAGCCATCGCCGGACACGCGGCCCTCCGGATCGCCGGCCACCGGATCGCCGGCGGCGGTCGCCTCGGACAACCGCATCTCCTGACCGGGGTTGATCTCGGCGGGTGCGCCGGCCGCGGGGTTGATCCCGGCGATCGCGGCGTTGATCCCGGTGGGCGCGCCGGCCGCGGGGTTGGTCTCGGCGGGTGCGCCGCCGGGGGCCGGGCCGGCGGGTACGTTCTGCTGCCAGCGGCGCACGAAGAGGGCGCTACCGCCGGCGGTCGCCAGCAGGCCGACCGACGCCATGCCCGGCCAGGAGGCGACACCGAGGAGCCGGCCGGCGACGTAGGCCGCGCCGGCCACCGGCAGAACGAGCAGGAACATGCCGTAACAGGTGAACACGACCAGCAGCTGGCCGAGCGAGGTGGCGCGGGCGGTCGCACGTTCCATGAAGTCGAGGACGGTCACGAGGGCGGCCGGGCCGCGCGGCGAGGGCAGGGTGGGTCGTGCGGCCGGCGCACGAACCGGAATCGCGCGCCAGCCCGCGGGCTGCTGCTCGGGTGCGGGCGGCGAGGTCCGGGCCTGATCGACGACGGCTCGGCGACTGGTGAGTCGCCGAGCCGGGAGCATTCTCTCCGCCGCCAGCTGGCGCCGGCCGGATCTGCGCGCGGGAACCCGCGGCGTGCTGTCAGCCGCGGGCCTCGGATCTCGCTCGGGTGGTGGCGTCCTGGACACGCGCGCGCTCCGGATCTTGATGCTGGGCACCTCGCGGAACCGCTGCCGGCGTCGAGTGGGGGTCTGGCCGACCAGAAGTTCCATTTTCGTGCGGTTTCCACCCGGGTCGAGAACTAACCTCAAGGGGAGGCCGCAATCAGTGTGTCGCTGCTTGCAGGTAGCGGGTTGCACGTAGCAGTCTGACTGCCTGTTGCTACAGTACGTCGGGCACTTCCTGTTTGCTACTCCCCGACTGCATGTAGCAGCTTGACACTCACCATCTGCAACTAACGCAGCCGATATCAATACCAATCGGACTTTTCGCTTCCCAGACGAGGGACTATTTAGACATGGAGCAGCAGACGGACCCGACTGTGCAGCGGCGCCGCTTGAGGGTGGAACTTCGGCGGGCAAGATCAGAAGCGAGACTGACTCAGAAACAGGTTGCGGACGAACTCGGCTGGTCCCCGTCCAAACTGCTCCGCATCGAGAACGGCCAGGTCGGCATCTCCCAGACCGACCTACGCGCACTTCTCGATCATTACGGAATCGCGGATCCGGAGACGATCACCACGTTCATCGCGATGGCACAGCAGGGCCGCCGGCAGCAGACCTGGAGTCAGTACCGCGACGTGCTGTACCCGGAGTTCATGGCATACCTGAGCTACGAGAGTTCAGCGTCGTTGCTGCGGCGGACGGAACCACTTCTGGTGCCCGGCCTGCTGCAGACCGAGGAGTACGCACGTACCGTCAACCAGGCCTTCGCCACCAAAGACCTGACCGAGCGAGACGTCGAACGCCAGACAGACGCCCGCATGCAGCGGCAAAGCATCCTCGACCGCGAAGACGCGCCGGAGATGTTCTTCATCCTGGACGAGGCTGTCGTCCGCCGCTGGGTGGGCGCCACACCGGGCGATGCACGGATCATGGTGCGACAGCTGAAACATCTCCAGGCGGTGAACGAGAATCCGCGGTTCAGCATCCAGATCCTGCCGTTCCGGCACGGACTCCATTTCGGAATGCAGGGGTCGTTCACCCTCCTCGAGTTCCCCGACCCGGAGGATGACGAGCTGCTCTTCCTGGGCACCCGCGCGACGCGGGAGTCCAGCGAGGTCATCGCCAACTACAAGGATGAGTTCTACCAGCTGGAGTCGGCTGCCATTGCCCGCTCAGCACTGAACGAGTTCCTGAACTCGGTGATCAAAGAAATGAATTGATCGTGGCAGGGCGGCGAAGGATCACGGACGCGATCCTTCGCCCTCCTCCGCGATCCATTCGATAAAAGATCGCCAAGCCACGAGCGAGAAGATCAGCATAGGACCATCGGGACTCTTGGAGTCCCGAACGGCCACCTCACCACCCTTGACGGCCACTTCCACGCATTCGCCGCCGCCGACACTTCGCGAGCTCTTGCGCCAGACAGCGTCGGACCAGCTTGAGTCAGTCACTGCTTCTCCCCGCCTCCAGAAGCCGCCGCGCGAGCCAGTCAGGTTCCTGCGACAGCGACGTCGAGTTCGGCGGCGCCAAGGTCAGCTGAGCACGTCGCTCACTGGCCGGCCTTCCGGTGTGCGACAAACCAGTCGCTGCTATTGACCGGTCTGATTCTGCCATGGCAGTACCGCCTCCGCTACCACACGCGTACGCCACGTCATCAACGCGCCGCCCGAACTGCGACAATACCGTCCACCCGGACGTGAAGATCAACTAAAGCCATTGATCATCATCGCTTGACAATATTCCGGAAACGATTCCAGACTGGCCAGCATCCATCGATGTGCGTCGAAAGATCAGTGGCCATGACGGTGACGATCAAGGATGTGGCACGGCTGGCCGGGGTTTCGCAGTCCTCGGTCTGCCGGGCGCTGGCCAATCCCGACCAGGTGCGCCCGGAGACGCGGGAGCGGGTCGAGACCGCCGCCCGCGACCTCGGCTACTACCCGAACCGGGCCGCGCGCAGCCTGATCACCGGCCGCACCGGGAACATCGGCGTGGTCCTGCCGGATCTGGCCAACCCGTTCTTCCCGTCCGTGGTGAAGGCGATCCAGACGCAGGCGCGCCGGGCCGACTACGCGGTGTTCCTGAGCGACACCGACGAGGACCCGGCGCTCGAGGTGCCGCTGATCCGGGCGCTCACCAAGCAGGTCGACGGGTTCCTGCTCTGCTCGCCGCGCGCTTCTGACGACGAGCTGAAAGCGTTTGCCGGGCAGGCGCCGATCGTGGTGCTGAACCGGCGGATCACCCCGTTCCCGTCGGTGACCGCGGACAGCGCGGACGGGATGCGCCAGGCGGTGGCGCATCTGCACGCGCTCGGGCACCGCCGGATCGCGTACGTCGCGGGGCCCCGGACCTCGTGGTCGAACCGGGACCGGCTGCGCGGCCTGCGCAGCGCCACCGCGGCACACGACATGGACCTGATCGAGGCCGGCAACACCGCGCCGACAGTCGAGGGCGGCACCGCCGTCGCCGACCTGGTCGTCGCGTCGCCGGCCACCGCCGTGATCGCCTACAACGACCTGATCGCCCTCGGCCTGTTCAACCGTTTCGCCGCCCGGGGCATCGCCGTGCCGGAGCGGATCAGCGTGATCGGCTTCGACGACATCCTGCTGGCCGGGCTCGTCCATCCCGGCCTGACCACCGTCGCCATCGCCAAGGAGCAGATCGGCCGGGCCGCCGTGGAGCTGCTCCTGGAGTCGATGGCCGCCGAGCAGGAACGGCCCGCCCGGCGCGTTCTCCCCACGCAGTTGATAGTGCGCGGTTCCACCGGCCCGCTCCACGATTGAAGGAGTCCACCATGCCGTCCAGCAGACGCCAGTTCCTCACTCTCGGTGCCGCAGTCGCCCTGGTCAGCGCCTGCTCCCCACCGGAAAAATCCGAAGTGTCCGACAGCGGCCCCGTGCCCGGCAAGCCGACGAAGCCGGTGACCCTCAACGTCCTGGACGTAGCGGGCAACCTCCAGCTGACCCAGGGCATGATAGACGACTTTATTGCGAAAAATCCGGATGTAGTGGAGAAGGCTACTTACACCAAGGCCACCGCCCCGGAACTCGTCGGCAAGGTCAAAGCTCAGCAGGACGCGGGCCGAGTCGACATCGACCTCGTCCTGACCGGTGTGGACGGCCTGGCCGGCGGCATCGACCAGCAACTCTGGGCACAACTGCTGCCCACCCACGCCGCACGGCTGACCGGCATGCAGAACTATCTTCCGGGTGCCGCCGCCATGCAGAAGCTCGCCGGCGACTTCGGCGTCACGGTCACCTACTACCCCTCCGGGCCGCTGATCGAATATCTGCCCAAGAACGTGCCGACACCCCCGAAGAACACCGAAGAGCTTCTTGCGTACGCGAAAGCGAACCCCGGCGCCGTCCAGTACGCCCGCCCCTCCAACTCGGGCCCCGGCCGCACCTTCCTGATGGGCCTGCCCTACCTGCTCGGCGACACGAACCCGAAGGACCCGGTCAACGGCTGGTCAAAGACGTGGGCGTACCTGAAGGAGCTCGACGCCTACATCACGCTCTACCCGTCCGGCACCACCGACACGATGAAGAACCTGGCCAACGGCTCCGCGAAGATCATCGCCTCGACCACCGGCTGGGACATCAACCCGCGGGTTCTCGGCACCGTCCCCAAGGAGGCGAAGACCGGCACCCTCGAGGGGTTCCACTGGGTGACCGACGCGCACTACGGCGTCGTACCGAAGGGCACGTCGACCGACAAGCAGGCCGCCGTGCTCTCCCTGCTCAACTGGATGCTCACCCCGGAGCAGCAGGCCAAGGCGTACGACAAGGGCTACTTCTACCCCGGCCCGGCGATCAAGGACGTGCCGCTGTCGATGGCGCCCGCCGACAGCCAGGCCGCGCTCGCCGAGTTCGGCCGCCCCGAGTACGAGCAGCTCATCGCCGACAACCCCACCGAGGTGCCGCTGGACGCGAAGGACCTGGTCGCCGCGTTCGACCGCTGGGACCGGGAGATCGGCGGCTCGAAGGTGAAGAAGTGACCCGCTTCGAGACCCTCCGCCTGGACGGTGTCACCCGCCGGTTCGCCGGTGCGGACGCCCTGGTGGACCTGAACCTGGAGATCCGGCGGGGCGAGTTCATCGCCCTGCTGGGCCCGTCCGGCTGCGGCAAGTCCACCGCGCTGAACTGCCTCGCCGGCCTGCTCCCGCTGACCGGCGGCAGCATCTGGCGCGACGGCGAACGCCTGGACACGCTGCCTGTCGAAAAACGCGGGTTCGGCATGGTGTTCCAAAATTACGCGCTGTTCCCGCACATGTCCGTCCAGAAAAACGTCTCTTTCGGTCTGCAGATGCGCAAAGTCGCGCGTTCCGAGGCACGCAGCCGCACCGCCGAGGCGATCCGTCTCGTCCACCTCGAGGAACACGCCACGAAGCTGCCCGGTCAGCTCTCCGGCGGGCAGCAGCAGCGGGTGGCGATCGCCCGCGCGATCGTGGTGGAGCCGTCGCTGGTGCTGATGGACGAGCCGCTCTCCAACCTCGACGCGAAGCTGCGCCTGGAGATGCGCACCGAGATCCGCCGGCTGCACCAGACACTCGGCCTGACCACGGTCTATGTCACGCACGACCAGGAGGAGGCGCTGTCACTCGCGGACCGCCTGGTGCTGCTGCGGTCCGGGCGCGTGCAGCAGATCGGCAGCCCGGAGGAGGTGCACGCGCGTCCCGCCAACCGGCACGTCGCCGATTTCATGGGCTTCCGCAATCTGCTGCCGGGTCACGCTTCCGGAGCGGCTTCCGCAACGCTCGATTCTTTGGGGGTACGCCTGAACGGCACCGTCGTCGGCGAGGTCAGCGACGGGTCCCGGGTCGTGGCCGGCATCCGCCCCGAGGACGTCACGCTGACCGGCGACCTGGAGGCGACCGTCGAGGTCGTCGAGTACCAGGGTCGCGAGTTCACCGCGGAGGTGCGCACTTCCGCCGGTCTGGTCATCCACCTGCGCACCGGCCAGCGCCTGGCACCCGGCGACAAGGTGCGGATCGGGTTCCCGTCCGAGCATCTGCTGATCTTCCCGGGGGACGCACCGTGACCGCCTCGACAGTGGCGCTGCGCCACCGCCTGGCCGAGCGCGGCGTCGACACCCAGATGCTCCTGCTCGTCCCGGCCACCGTCTTCGTCGTCGCGCTGTTCATCTACCCGTTCGGCTACGGCCTGGCCGTCTCCCTGCAGCCCGCCGAGGGTGGGGTGCTCGCCGCGTACCAGGCGTTCTTCACCGACGCCTACCAGCGCGACACGATCGCGACCACGCTGTACATCGCGCTGCCCGCCGCACTGCTCAACGTCCTGGCCTCGGTGCCGATCGCGTACCGGATGCGCGGCCGGTTCCGCGGCAAACGCGTCCTCACCACGGTCCTCGTCGTGCCGATCACCCTGGGCACCGTGCTCACCGCCGAAGGGCTGCTCAACTTCCTCGGCCCGGCCGGCTGGTTCAACCGTTTCCTGCTCACGACCGGCCTGACCGACACCCCGGTACGCCTCACCAACAACTACTGGGGAGTGTTCCTCTCCCTGGTGATCACCGGCTTCCCGTTCGCGTTCCTGCTCGTTCTCTCGTACCTGTCCGGGATCGACCCGAGCCTGGAACGGGCCGCCGCCACCCTCGGCGCGGGCTGGCGGCAGCGGTTCTTCCGGATCACCCTGCCGCTGCTGGCACCCGGGCTGGCCACCACGTTCTGCCTGACGTTCGTGCTCGCGTTCAGCGTGTTCCCGTCGGCGATCCTGGTCGGCGACCCGTCCGGAACCACCCGGGTCATCTCGATCGCCGCCTACGAGGCGGCCTACGTGCGCTACGACTACGCCGCCGCGTCGGCCGCGGCGATCATCATGGGCCTCGTCGAGCTGATCGTGATCGCGATCGTCCTGGGGTTGCGATCTCTGCTCTACACCGGCTCCACAGCGGGAGGAAAGGGATGAATCTCGACTCCCCACGCGCCGCCGCCCGCCCCCGCCGCGCCATCGTCGCCAGCCCCGCGGCCTGGCTCGTCTGGGGCGCGGTCGTCATCTTCTTCCTCGGCCTGGCGGGCGTCATCGGCTCGGTCGTGGTCAACTCGTTCGGGCTGCGCTGGTTCGACTCGTGGCTGCCGGAGGCGTACACCACCCAGTGGTACGGCCAGGCCTGGGACGACTTCACGCTGCTTCCCGTACTCACGGTCACGCTCGTCGTCTGCCTGCTCGTGGCCGGCATCTCGGTCCTGGTCGGAGTGCCCGCCGCGTACGTTCTGGCCCGTCGTGCTTTCCCCGGCAACCGGATCCTGTTCCTGCTGTTCCTGCTGCCGATCCTGATGCCGCCGATCACCTACGGCATCCCGCTGGCGACGGTGCTCTACAAATACGGCCTCGCGGGTCACCTCTCCGGTGTCGTGCTGGCCAACCTGGTCCCGTCGATCCCGTTCGTGATCCTCACGATGACACCGTTCATCGAGCAGATCGACCCGGCTGTCGAGCGTGCGGCCCGGGTGCACGGTGCCCGTACCCGTCACGTGTTCTTGCGCATTCTCGCCCCGCTGCTGATCCCCGGCATCCTCGCGTCCGCGATCCTGGTCGTGGTCCGCACGGTCGGCATGTTCGAGCTGACGTTCCTGACCGCCGGCCCGGACTCGCAGACGCTGGTGGTGGCGCTGTTCTACTCGATGTCAGCGGCCGGCATCCGCGCACAGCAGTCGGTCGACGCGATGGCCGTCATCTACTGCGCGATGATGCTCGTTCTGCTGGTGGTGGCGCTGCGATTCGTCAACCCGACGCAGCTGGTGGCCCGGGTCAGGGACGATCCAGACTGAGAATCCGCTGCTCCAGGACCGCGTCCAGCCCGGCGACGAGCTCGGTACCGGTGGCTTCGTCGTGCAGCCGCTCGGGGAAGATCCGCTCGATCTGCTCACCGTATCCACCCTCGCTGGGCGCCTCGATGCTCCCGGTGTCCAGGTGCACCGCCATCGGAACCGACGACTCCGAGCGGACCTCGGTGCCGAGCGTGGCGCAGAGCGTCCACACATAGGCCGTCTCGGCCTCACCCTCACGCGGCTCGACGCCGAACGGCCGCACAGCACAGGCCACCCGCTGACCGGCCGCGCCGCCGAGCCACTCCGCAGTCAGCTTCTGCTCGATCATCGGGGTGACGCGCGCGGCCAGGTCACGCGCCTGCCCGGCCGGGATCGGTTCCGCACCGGGCCGCAGCACGAACCAGACCACCCCGGCCACGACAGCGACCACCATCAAGGACAAAAACCCTTTTTTCGTACGCGTCGCGAACATCGCCGTTCCTCTCGGGTGTACATCGCTCGCCGCCCGCTTGGTCACGATCATCGTGTGGTTCATGGTGCCAGCCCTTGTCAGGCCGACTCCTCGCCCCGGTTTCGCCAGAGCTTGAGCTCCTCGGCGATCTCCTTCAACGCCTGTTCGTCGTTGCGGTAGTAGGCGCGCCACAACCGCTGGCTCCGCTCAGCGATCACGTCAGGGTCCTCGTGGCTCGTCTTCTCGGACTCGAACCACTCGTCGTTGTCCATGAGCGTCTGCTTGATCACTCCGAGGAACTGCTGGCATTGGGGCAGGAAGAGTATCTGGGCGCAGGACTGCATGCTTCTGCCCGCCTCGATGAGGCTGTCAGCGAAGGGCTCCAGATCGCGGTAGAAATTCTTGAGCGCGATCTCCAGGTACCTGCGGGCGATCAGGGCGTCCACCGTCGCCTTGCAGAGGTGGACGTGGACGGAGAGGTCGGATGCCCCGCCGCGGCCGTCATCGAGATCTATCTGCGCGGATCTCATCACGTCCTCCCGCACGAGAAGACGGCAGGCGTCACGCAGGCTCACATAGATCGACACGAGCTTGTCGCGCATCCCGACGTCGAGCCCCTTGCGGTAGTCGAGGTCGTACTCCTCGATTATCTCCGAAACCTTCGCACCATAATCCTCGATCTGCATGAACAGCCGCAGCAGCCTCTGAAAGGAGAAATAGAGCATGTACATGGGGGACGGGTCGCCCTCTTCGTCCTCCGGCGGGTCCAGAAATCCCGACCAGCCCGCGATCGCCCCGCGCGCCATGGCGCCTCGGAGGATCTCCACCTCGAGATCTCGGTTGCTGGGGACCGAAGCGCCGAAACGTTTCTGCGCGGCCGTCTTGCCCGTGCCCATGGCGTCTCCGATGTCCTGCCACGTGGCACCGGCCCGCTTGGCCTCGGCAACCAATTGATTCAGGGTCTTCTCGGCCGATTCCTTGACCTTGATCGCGGACCTGACCATCAACAACGAGTACTCCGGGTCGGCGTTGCCGAATATCGGCTCCTCGATGGTGAATCTTGCTCCGCCGGCGGCCTGGACAATTGCCCGGCGCACGGCAAAATCGGCTGAGTCGTGCGACTCGGCGGCGTAGGGCCACGCCAGAGAGGCGGAGTTGGCGTGCCGGACGGCGGCACCCATGACCCGGCCTTCCAATTCTTCAAGATTCACTGCGCTGACGTCGTCGACGTCGTCGTCCTCAACCATGGCGGCCAATGTACGCGCCGCTCGAGGACCGGCGGATCCACGCCGAGTGGACCTGCGGCCGTCCACAGCCGAGTTGTCCACCGTTGGTGGACAACTCCCGCTGGATGCCCCACCTGACGGCCTCTAGCGTGATTTGCAGTCACCTCGAGGGCTCATTTCCCGAACTCCCCGGTGACGCCGGCAGACCTACCGCTGATCAATTTGCGAGGACGGAATGACTGGTTCTGAGATCGGGCCGGCGGTAGCAGCGGCACGATTGGTTGTGGAACGAGGGGCCCCGGCCGGAATGAGGCTGCTCCGATCGATGATCAATGGGCGAACCATCACGGTTGCCGGGCCGGCGCGATCGGGAAAGACGACGTTCGCCGACTACCTGCACTACGGAGCGTTCGAACACGCCCACGAAACGCCGACCACGTATTCCGCCTCGGCCAGCGGGCGATTCGATGTCGCCATCGGCGAACGGCGCAATCTCGAGATGATCGTCAGAAATCTCGTTGATCTCCCCGGCCTACTTCCCGATCAGTCGGAGCCTGTCTTCGACATCAACCCGCATGCGATCGTCATCGTGCTCGACGCATCGGCGCCGCTGCACAGGGCGGGCGACCCGATGGCCACCGCCACCTGGCTCGAGCACTTCATCGGCCGGCTGGACCAGCGCTGGGCCAACGCTGCCCGGGACCACAACAGGCTCAGGTCGCTCACCGTCGCGATCAACAAGGCTGACCTCGTCAAGGACGACCGCGTTTCTGACGTCGGCCAGGAATGCCGGGCCATCCTCGACCGGCACCTTCGCGCCGCGCGTGGTCCCCGCCTCGTCGAGGCAACCTTCCGGCGATGCTCGATGGTGGAGAACCCCAGCCACACCAAATGGGTGGACTCCATCCTCTTCGAGACGGCGCGCAACCTGTCCCGGTGAGCGGCCGGTGACCCCGTCACCGGCCTGGCGCGGGCCTCAGTCCTCGATCTTCGCCTGGACGCGCAATTCCGGGAGCCCGGCGACGCACTCCAGGTCGACCTCGATGCGGTCGTGCGGGTCGGTCGACGAGCGGAACTCGCCCTCGTCGTCGTCCTGCTCGTGGACGGCGAAGCCCTGGGCCGGGGACATCGAGATGATGCGGGAGCAGTCCGCGACCACGGTGCCGCCACGGGTGGGGAAGGACTTGCTCGCGTTCCCAACGGTGGCGTTCGATGACCCGGAGGGCGTGGATCCCGGGCCGGCACTCGACCCGACACCTGGGCCCGCGCTCGATCCGGCGCCCGGGTCGCCGCCTGGGCCGGCGCTTTCGCCGGGGCCGCGGCTGGTGGCGGTGCCGGGCGCGGCGGCGGCCTGGGCTGAGGCGCGGAGGGCGGTGAGTTCGCGTTCGGCCTGGGTCTCGGTGATCGGGGCGCCCTGGCGGGAGGTCAGGCCGGCGCCGACGAGGCCGATGCCCACGACGCCGACGGCCACCGCGAGCGCGGCCGCGAGCAGCCAGCCCGCGATGATCAGCAGCGGTCGGCGGTCGAAGATTCGCACACCGTCAACTATGGGGCGGGGCGCGCTAAGGCGAGCACCCGGCAGGGATAAGGGACGGTTAAGAACTTACCGGGACGGCCCTGACCCCGGATAACGTGCAGCACGTGGCCCGACTGCTGCTCATCGAGGACGACCCCGCGATCCGCAACAACCTGCTGCGGGCTCTCCGCGAACGCGGCCACGCGGTGGCCGCCGCCGGTGCCGCCATGGAGGGCCTGCAGACCGCCCTCGCCGAGCGCCCCGACCTGATCGTCCTCGACCTGGGCCTGCCCGACCTCGACGGGCGCGAGCTGTTGCGGATGCTGCGGGCGGTCAGCCGGACGCCGGTAATCGTGGCCACCGCCCGGGACGAGGAGACCGAGATGGTACGGCTCCTGGACGCGGGCGCCGACGACTACGTGGTGAAGCCGTTCACCGCGGCCCAGCTCGACGCGCGTGTCCGTGCGGTACTGCGGCGCGGGGCGGACACGGCTGGGCAGGCGCCGGAGCTGAATGTGGGCGGTCTGCGGATCGATCCGGCCGCGCGTACCGTCACGCTCGACGGCGCCGAGGTCGAGCTCAGCCCGCGCGAGTTCGACCTGCTGCACCATCTCGCCCAGCGGCCCGGCCAGGTGGTGACGAAGCGGGAGCTGCTGAGCGAGGTGTGGCAGGTCCCGTACGGAGGCGCCGACAAGACGGTCGACGTCCACCTCTCCTGGCTGCGCCGCAAACTGGGCGAGACCGCTCAGGAGCCGCGTTATCTGCACACGGTGCGGGGCGTCGGCGTACGTCTGAGCGAGCCGGCATGAGACAGCGCCTCACGCTGCTGGTGGCCGGGACGACGCTGCTCGTGCTGCTGGCCTTCCTCGTGCCGCTCGCGGTCCTGGTGCGGCAGGTGGCCGAGGACCGGGCGCTGAGCCGCGCGGACGACGTGGTGCAGACCATCGTGCCGGTCGCCGGGGCGGGGGACGTGACGGCATTACGGTTGGCGGTGACGGCTCAGCCCGTACCCGTGACGGTTTTTCTGCCCGACGAAAGCGTGCTCGGCACGCCCGCCGCGCCCACCGCCGCGGTCCGCCTCGCCGCGGAAAGCGGACGCGCCCTGACCGTGGTGACCGATGATGGTCAGGAAGTCGCCGTCCCCGTCCTCGGCGCCGGCGGTACCACCGTGGTGCGCACCGTCGTCACCGACGCCGAGCTGACCCGCGGCGTGACCCGCGCCTGGCTCACCCTCGCCGCCCTCGGCCTGGCCCTCGTGCTGCTCGGCCTGCTCGTCGCCGACCGCCTGGCCCGCACGATCACGGCGCCGATCACCCAGCTCTCCGAGGTGTCACATCGCCTGGCCGGGGCGGAGTTGACGGCCCGCGCCGATCCGTCCGGCCCGCGCGAGCTGCGGGAGGTGGCGGGCGCGCTCAACCATTTGGCCAGCCGCATCCAGGAGTTACTCGCCGCCGAGCGGGAACAGATCGCTGATCTCTCGCATCGGCTGCGGACGCCGCTGACGGCGCTGCGCCTGGAGGCCGAATCACTCCGGGATCCGGAGGAATCCGCGCGCGTCGCGTCCGCTGCTGATCAGGTCGCGCGCGCTGTCACCGCGGTAATCCAGCAGGCGCGCCGCAGGGACGTGGCGCCGGCCGTGGCGTCGTGCGACGCGGCGGCCGTGGTGCGGGACCGGGTCGCGTTCTGGGCTGTGCTGGCCGAGGACACCGGGCGGGCGCTGTCGCGTGCCCTCCCGCCGGAAGCGGAGCCCGTACCGGTGGCGGTCTCGGGCGAGGATCTGGCGGCGGCCCTGGACGCGCTGCTGGGGAACGTGTTCGCGCACACGCCCGACGGGACCGCCCTCTCGGTGACCCTCAGCACGGACGGCGTCCTGGAGATCGCCGACGCGGGCCCGGGGTTCGCCCCGTCCGCGGCTCGCCGGGGCGCGTCGGCGGGCGGGTCCACCGGGCTGGGCCTCGACATCGCCCGCCGGATCGCCACCCGGTTCGAGATCACCGGCGCCCCGGGGGGCGGCGCCGTGGTCCGGTTGCGTCTCCCCACCTCCTGACAGGTCAGCGCAGGTTTGTGCCAACCTATATGCGCACTTCACGACGTTCGGGAAGACTTCGGCCTCGCCACTGCCGCCGAGCGACCGAGGTGCCGACGATGACCGCCGAACCGGTTCGACCGAACGAGACGATCGTGCCGCTGCTGCCCTGCCTCGCGCCGGAGGAGACGCTGACCTTCTGGCGTGCCCTCGGCTTCCGGGTGACCTGGGAGCAGCATCGGCCGTACCTTTATCTGGCCTTTCGCTGGAGTGGTTTCGAGCTGCACTACGGGCGGCCGGCGGAGGGTGCCGACGCCGCTCAGGAGCGGACCGGCGGCTGCCTGGTGATGGTGGACGACGTCGCCCCCTATCACTCGGCTTTCACCGAGGCCATGCGCGGCACCTACGGCAAGGTCCTGTCGAAAGGGCTGCCGCGCATCACGCGCTACCGGGCCGGTGCCTCCCGCTTCACCGTCATGGACCCGTCCGGCAACTCGATCGTCTTCATCCGGCGCGACGAGCCCGAGGGCCTGGAGTACGGCGGGTCGAAGCAGCTCACCGGCCTCGCCAAGGTCCTCGACAACGCGCGGATCCTGCGCGAGTTCAAGACCGACGACCGCGCCGCGTTCCGCGCGCTGAACTCGGGCCTGCGCCGCAACCCGGACGCCCCGGCCGTCGAGCAGGCGATGGCACTGGCCGCGCTCATCGAACTCTCGCTGGCACTCGACGAACCGGACCGCGTGCCGGAGTGGGGCGGACGCCTGCGCGTCCTCGGCCTGACCCCGGACGAACGTGCCCGGGTGACCGCCTTCGTCGCCGACCCCGCCCTGATCGAGCCCTGGCTCGCGACGTCCACATGATCGTCGCTTCCCGCACCGGTCCGCTCGACGGCGCGTCGACGGGATCGGCAATCATCATGGCGTGGGCGACCTTCTGATCAATCTGCTGGCGAGCGTCATCGCCGGTACGGCCGTCTGGCTCGCGGGGTTCCTCGTACGCCGCCGCAAACTGAACCGGGAACGTGCCTTCTTCGGCCTCACCGCCGGAGGGAGCTGCCTGCTGGTGGTGTCCCGGCACGCGTCGTCGCCGCGCGAGTTCAGCGTCCACCGCCGCGACGTCGCCGCGCTGGTCGAGCTGGCGACCATCGCCCGGGAGTGCGGCGCGCACGCCGACCGGGTCGGCGACAACCAGCCGTCCGGCGAGATCGGACGGCTCACCGAGTTCTGCGTGGGCGGCCCGGGCGAGGCGAGCCCGCGCAGCGCCACCCACGTGCGCACGATCCTGCGCGGCGTGACATACGAGTACTTCGACGAGGGAAAGCGCCGAATGTCGTTCACGGTCGGCGACACCGAGTACGTTCTCAGCCCCGAGACCAGCTACGTCCTGCTCGCCCGGTTCTGGGGACCGGCCGGCGGGCACCCGGTGTTCTTCCTCGGCGGCCTGAGCGCGGGCAGCAACCTGGCCGCCGCCCGCTACCTCGCCGCGAACCACCCGGAGCTCGGCCGCACCTACGGCGCCGACCGGCCGTTCGCGCTGGTGCTGCGGGTGGTCGAGCCCGCCGCCTACGGCACCGACTTCACCGAGCTGGCCGCCGACGTGACCGATGTGGCGTTCCAGCCCGTTCCCCGGCCGGAGCAATAAGAGAGGGCGCACCCTCGGGATGCGCCCTCTCCCCTACCGATGATCAGTCGTCGTCACGGTCATCGCGGCCACCATGACGGTCACCACCGTTGTCATCGTCGTCGTCGCTGTCGTCCCGGCCCCGGTCGTTGTCGTCGTCCTGCTTGTGGCGCAGCACCTCGCCGGTGTTCAGGTCCACGTCGATGTCGTGCTCGACGCCGCTGTTGACGACCTCCACGTCCCACACCTGACGCCCGTGCTCCGTCTCCCGCTCGGTGTCCTCGACGTAACCCCCACCGGCCGCTCGCAGCGCGATCGCCTTGGCATCCTCGAGGCTGATCCCACCCGCCGCCGAAGCCGACGGTCCGGACGACGGCGAGGAAGAGGACGTGGACGACGGCGAGGGCGAGCTCGTGACCGAGTCGTCCGACGGGCTCGCCGACACCGACGGGCTGGTGTCCCCGGCGAGAGCCGTCCCCGCGACCCCCATCACCGCCAGCGCCCCCACCGCGACAACCACACCGGTCCGCGTACGCTTGTTCATCTTTTCCAACCTCCCAGTCGATCTGACCCGCTCACGATCACCCGACCGCGGATATCGCCACGCTGTGCGAACGCTAAGACCCGGCTAAGACCAGCTCACGAGGCTGCGCGGCAGTCGCCGTCGAGAGTCCGTGGCGCCGCGCCAGCCACAGGATCACCACCGCGAACCCCACCAGAACCGGCAGATCCACCACCGCGAACTGCCAGGGCATGTCCGCCGCCGTCTCGTCCACCCCGAGGTCGTTCCACGCCGCGGCCATGACCGTGCTGACCAGGTTGTTCATCACGTGCAGGGCGACCGCCGCCTCCAGCCCGCCGGTACGCACCGTCAGCCACCCGGCCACCACCCCGAAGATCAGCAGGTCCGCGAAGCCCCACGGCGTCCCCCACCCGTGCAGCGCCGCGAACACCAGCGCCTGCACCGCGATCGGCACCCACGGCGCCACGAACCACACCCCCACGCCCTGCAGGAGCCAGCCCCGCGTCAGGTACTCCTCCGCCGCCGCCTGGAACGGCACCACCAGCAGCAGCACCGACGTCGAGACCAGGAACGTCCCCCACCCCGCGAGTGGATCACCCAGCCCGGTGTCCGTGCCCGTGACAGCCGCCAGACCCAGCCCGCCCCCGAGAAAGAGCACGATCGCCACGAACGCCACCGGCAGGCAGATCCCCAGCCAGCGCCACCGCAGCCGCCCGGTCACCGACGACAGCGTCCCCGGCGGCCGCCGCTGGATCCACCACGCCGCCAGCAGCACGACCGGCAGCAGGAGCGCGATGCTCGCGAACGACAGGGCCAGGTCGGCCAGCGGCCCGAAACTGGGCATGCCGTCCACCTCGGGCCGTCCCGCCAGCCAGCCGATCAGTGCGGTGACCAGGACGAACCCGACGATCAGGACGACCGCGGCCCCGAGAATGAAGAGCGTGCCGAGCACCGGGCGCCACCAGCGGTGCGAGGCGGTGCGGGCGAGCCGGTGATAGGGAGTGAGCGGCGGCGGCGAATTCAGCATGCTCGAAGTCTGGCCACCGCGCCCGCCGCGGACATCCGGCCGGAGCCGGATTCCCGTCTCTACCCTGAGGTATAGACCGCCTTACCCGTAAGCTGTCCGGCGATGGCACGCTGGGGGATCTGGTTGCCGCCGACACTGCTGGCGGCAACCCAGTTGGTGGTCTGGCCAGGCGTTTCTCTCACGCAGCCTTTTACCGTACGGGTGACCGCACTCGTCCTGCTCATCCTCGTGATCACGGCTGCCCTGCTCCTGCGCCGGAACCGCCCCGTGGCCGTCCTCGTCACCGTGACCGCCGCCGTCACGCTGAGCGGCTGGATAGCACCCGAGCAGGTCTTCTTCGTCCCCGGCGACACCCTCCTGGTCATGTCACTGGCCGACCTGGTGGCCCTGTTCACCCTGTCCGCCCACTGCTCCCGCCGCACCACCGCGCTGGCCGTCGCCGGACTCACCCTCTGGCAGGTCACCGACGTCCTGCTCACCGGCTCGGACCCGCTGGACGTCGTCGTGGGCGGCGCCACGTACGGCATCGTCGCCGCCGCCGGTCGCATCCGTCACCGCTGGCTGGCCGACCGCGAAGCCGCCGCCCGCCGCCTCGCCGAAGCCGAACGCGCCCGCCACGAGGCCGCCGAGGTGGAACGCCGCCGCCTGGCCCGCGAACTGCACGACGTCACCGCCCACCACCTGACCTCCATCGTGGTACAGGCCTCAGCCGCCCAATTCCTCGGCACCCAACGCCCCGAACTGCGCACCGAGGCCCTGACTTTCGCCGCCCGCACGGGCCATGAGGCCCTGACCGACCTGCGACGCCTGGTGGCGGTACTCCCCTACGGCGAACTCACCCCCGACCCCACCCCCACCCTGTCCGACCTGGCCGACGACTTCCGCCACCTGGGCCAAACAGTCCTCCTCGACCTCACCGAGGAACCGCCACCAGGCACAGCCGGGAACCAACCGCCGGGCACAGCCGGGAACCAACCGCCGGGCACAGCCGGGGAGCAACCGCCGGGCACAGCCGGCCGACCCCCAGGCACAGGCGGCCGACCCCCAGGCACAGCCGGGGAGCAACCGCCAGGCACAGCCGAGCAACAACCGCCAGGCACAGCCGGGGCGCAACCGCCGGGCATGGGTGAGGCGGAGCTGGTGGGTGCGCCGGCGGGGGTCGCTGAGGCGGTGCGCGGGATTGCTCGGGAGGCGCTGACGAACACGTTGCGCTACGCGCCGGGGGCCACGGTTCGGATCGGGCTGACTCGCCGAGCGACGGAGATCGAGCTGGTGGTGGAGGACAACGGCCCGGCCGGGACGGCGACAGCCAAGCAAGGGACGGCCGGGCTCGGTGGGGGGCGTGGGATCGCGGGGATGCGGGAGCGGGCGGTGGCGCTGGGCGGGACGGTGGAGGCGGGGCCGCGTGACGGGGGTGGATGGCGGGTGCGGGCTGTGTTTCCGCGTGCTTTGCGCGTACCCCTGAAAAGGAGCCTGCTCCGCAGCCAGGCCGTGCTGGACGCCGCGCTGGCTATGATCACTTTGGCCCTGCCGTTGGCCGGCGTCGCCGGTCTGGCGACCGAGTCCCCGGCCGCGACCGCGCTCGTGCTGCTTGCCGTGATCGCCCACGCCGCGCCCCTGATGTGGCGGCGGCGCGCGCCGTGGCTGGTGTTCGCGATCGTCACGGCCACCACCTGGCTGGGGCCGTTGCTGCTGGTCACCGGCGTGATGAGCGACGAGGACACCTACCTGTTCCTGTTCAGCGTGGGCGCCGATCTGGCCGCCGTCTACGCCGTCGCCTCCCGTGGTTCCCGCCCCGGGCTGACGTGGATCGCCCCGGTCGTCTCCCTCGTCAATACCGCGCTGACGCTGTCCGTGCTGGTCAATCTCGGACAGCCCCGGCTCGGACCGATCATGTTCGTGATCGCGGCCGGGTTCCTGACGGTGATCGCCGCGGTGATTCTGGCGCTGCCGATGGGTGCCGCCTGGCTGGCCGGGCGTGCGACGCGGCGGCGCCGGCAGCGACGACTCGAGCGGGAGGAGGGCGCGGTCGTGGCCGTCACCGCACAGGCCGAACTCCGCACCCGCGACGAGCGAGCCCGGGTGGCCGCCGGACTGCACGCCGCTGTTCTGTCGCATGCCGCGCGGGTGCCGCTCGCCGCCGAACGCGCGGATCTGGACGGGGTGCTCGAGGCCGGGAAGGGTGCCCTGGCCGCCATGCGTGAGCTGCTCGATGATCTGGGAAGCGCGGACAAGCCGTCGCCGGAGGTGTCGTCATCGCCATTCGGGTGATCGTCGTTGACGACCAGCTCATGGTGCGCGCTGGGCTGTGCGCCATCGTTGCCTCGCAGGGCGACATGGAGGTCGTGGGCGAGGCCGGTGACGGTCAGAGCGCCCTGGAGCTGACGGCTCGGGTGGGGGCGGATGTCGTGCTGATGGACGTACGGATGCCCGGAATGGACGGTTTGACCGCGACGGCCCGCCTCACCGCCGAGACGACAGCTCCCCGGGTTCTGGTGCTGACCACTTTTCATCAGGACGCGTACGTATTTCAGGCCCTGCGCGCCGGCGCCTCCGGTTTCCTGCTGAAGGACTCCGACCCGGCCGAACTGGTCGCCGCGATCCGTGTCGTGGCCGGCGGCGACGCGATGCTCAGCCCCACCGTCACGCGGCGGCTGATCGACGCGTTCGCCCGCGGTACGGTGTCGTCCGCCCAGCCGGACGATCCGCGACTCACCCTGCTCACCCCGCGTGAACGGGAGGTGCTCGTCCAACTCGCCGGCGGCCTGTCCAACGCGGAGATCGGCGACGTCCTCGGCATCGGGACCGGCACCGTCAAAGCGCACGTCAACGCGCTGCTGGCGAAGATCGGAGCACGGGACCGGGTGCAGGCGACGATCGTCGCGTACGACCTTGGTCTGGTAACACCACGCTGACACGTCGTTTCTCGGTGGCGGGCGGGGATAGGCTGACAGAAGCCTACGAACGGGGCCAGGATGGGACTTCGCTTACCGGCTGCGACCACGGCACCGGCCCAACCACGCCCTGCCCCATCCCCACCGCCGTCGTCACCGCCACCCTCCCCGCCGCTGTCGCTGTCCCCGCCGCCGTCCCTGTCCCCGCCGCCGGGATCGTCGGGTGAGAGGTCGCCCCGGTCAGCTCAGGGGTCGCCACCCCGGTCAGCCCAGCCGCCACCCAGGTCAACCCAGCCGCCACCCCGATCAGCCCAGGGGTCGCCGCCCTCCGCTCAACCGCCACCCCGGTCAGCCCAGGGGTCGCCGCCCTCCGCTCAACCGCCACCCCGGTCAGCCCAGCGCCGCGACCTGACAGCACAGCTCCCGGCCCAGTCGGGTCCGCCGTCGGCTGAGTGGTCGCCCACCCCGCCCCGCGCTTCCGACGGCCGCACCACCGTTGTCATCGTGGACGACCACGACCTGATCCGGCGCGGGCTGCGGCACGCGTTCGGGCGGGACCGGCAGTTCGTCATCATCGGTGAGGCCGCGACCGCCGCCGAGGCGGTTCGGCTGGCCGCCATGCTCCAGCCCGATGTCATGATCATGGATTTGCGACTGCCCGACGGCAGCGGGCTCGAGGCCACCCGGGCGATCCGCCGGCACAGTGCGCGGATGGCCATCGTGGTGCTCACCATGTACGCCGGTGACGACCAACTGTTCGGCGCCCTCGAAGCCGGTGCCAGCGCGTTCGTCCCCAAGACCGCGACCGCCGAGGAGGTGGTGGCCGCCGCCCGCCACGCAGCGGTGGCGCCGAACGCGTTCACCGCAGCCGACATGGCCGAGGCGATGAAGCGCCGGCTCGCCCCGTCCGGGCCGCAGCTGTCCCCTCGCGAGGCGCAGGTGCTGCGGCTGCTCGCGGACGGCATGAGCGTGGCCGGGATCGCCAAGCAGCTGTTCGTCTCCGAGTCGACGGCGAAGACGCACATGTCCAAGCTGTACGAGAAGCTCGGCGCGGCCAACCGGGCCCAAGCCCTGATGACCGCGCTCCGGCTGGGCCTGCTGGAGGCGCCGGACGCCCCGAAGTTCTAGTCGTCGTCGTCCCCGTCGTCACCGTCGTCGTCATCTCCGTCGCCACCCGGGCAGCCGGTGAGCGCCAGCAGCACCCCGGCGGCACCGGCGAGTCCGACCGTCCGCCCGAAGAACCCCCGGCGGCTGATCACGGCATCGGTCCGGACCTCATCCTCAGTTTTGGTTCGCAGGTCGTCCATGGCGGCATTCTCGCATCATTCCGGGGCGATTCCCCGCCGGTAGAGGGCCGCATTCTCCGTTCGGCTGAAGCGGCGCACCGGTCTCTCAGCCTGCCGGTCTCTCAGCCCGCCCGTCCCTCAGCCCGCCGGCACGACCTCCACGACGACCTTCCCGGCGATCTTTCCTCGATCGATCCGGTCCATCGCCTCAGCCGCGTCCTCGAACGAATAGACGGAGTCGATGACCGGCCTAACCGACATTTCCGATATTTCCTGTAAGTCAGTCCTGTTCGGGCGGCCTACCAGCGTCTTCAACCGCCGATCCGAGAACAAGCCGGTGACACTCGCTCCCAGGATCCGGCGCGCGGGACCCAGCAGCCGGCCGCCCGTGCCCACCGACAGCGCCAGCACACCGCCAGGATTCAGAGCACCTCGCAATTCCTTGATCGAGTGGTTCCCGGCAAGGTCGAAGATCGCGTCGTACCCCTCCCCCGGTCCACCCGCCGCCGCATAGTCCCGGACCTCGTCGGCCCCGATCGCTTTCAGTCTGTCGACGTTGCGGCCAGCGCATTCAGCTGTCACGTGCGCACCCATGCTCTTGGCGATCTGCACCGCGAACGTCCCGATCCCGCCAGCCGCCCCCGTCACGAGCAATCGCTGCCCGGCCTGAATCCGGATGGCATCCCGAAGCGTCTGAAGTGCGGTTGTCCCACCCAACGGCAGCGCCGCCGCCTCGACGAAGCTCAACTCGACGGGTTTACGCGCGAGTAGTCCCGCCGGCACCCGGACGATTTCAGCAAGCGCGCCCGCCTGCTCCCCGAACACGTCGTCACCGATGTCGAATTCGGTCACCCCTTCACCCTTCTCAACAACCCGGCCGGCCAGCGCGCGCCCGGCCACGAACCCCGGGCGCGGCCTGCGGAAGCCGCCGGCTCCAACCCGGATTGCGTACGGAAAACCGCGCAACATCAGACGATCAGCCGCATTGAGCCCGACCGCGTGCACCCGAACAAGCACCTCTCCAACCCCCGGCTCCGGAGTCACCACCTCCCTGAGCACGACCTGACCCGGCGAACCGAACCCGCTCTGCACCAGCGCCCGCATGCTTCCTCCACTCCTGCTTACACCGTAAGCTTACGTTGTAAGCTACAGTGACAGGCGAACGCAACCCCCACCCGGGACGGATCGATGACAGGCAGAACTTTGAGCGCGGAACGCGTACTCAATGCGGCTTTGACCTTGGCAGACGCAGGCGGAACCGAAGCACTCAGCATGCGCCGCCTCGGCCAGTCCCTGGGCGTCGAAGCGATGTCCCTCTATCGCCACGTCGCCAACAAGGACGCCGTCCTGGCCGGCATCACCGACCTGGTGATCAGCGAAATCACCCTCCCGGCCGTGACCGGGGACTGGAAGTCAGCGATGCGGCAGCGCGGCCTGGCCGCCCACGAGGTCCTGATGCGCCATCCGTGGGCCCCGGCGCTGCTGATGTCCCGCACCAACTCGGGCCCCGCGATGATCCGCTACATCGACTTCACCCTCGGCGTCCTGCGGGATGCAGGCTTCTCCTGGGGCTTGGCGGATCATGCGTGGAACACGATGGACAGCTTCATCTACGGCTTCACCCTGCGAAAGCTGAGCTTCCCGATAGAGCAGAAGGACTATGCGGAGGTGGCGGGGGCACACCTGCACCTCCTGGAAGGCTTCCCCCACATGGCCGAATTGACCAGAATTGTGGCATCGGGCGGGCACCCCGGAGAGCCGGAGGTAACGTTCGGCCTGGACCTGATCCTGGACGGCCTGGAGGCATTATCACGAGACCCGGGGGCGTCGGGTGGGCCCCCTGCTTGAGGGCGCGGTCGGGGGTTGTTAGGTTCTTCGCCAGCAGGTCCGGGTGGCGGAATGGCAGACGCGCTAGCTTGAGGTGCTAGTGCCCGTATAGGGCGTGGGGGTTCAAGTCCCCCCTCGGACACACATTAAGCACACGGCCGAAGTCGTCGGAGACGATCTCGGCCTTCAGTGTTTCTGGGCCTGGTTGGTAGGTCATGCGCAGTCCGAGACGGCTATAGAGTTCGGCTTTGTCTCTCGGATCGGCCTTGCGGAGGATCTTGAGCAGCCCGCCGAGGCTGTCGACGATCGCGGTGATCTGGTCGTCGGTGAGTCGTTGTGGCGGTGCGGTGCTGAGCCGGGCTGTCGTGGCCGCAGCGGCGCGGATGGCTGATGTCTCGGTGATCCAGCCGGCGATGAGTACCGGGTCGCCGCCGGCGTCGAGGGCGGCTCGGTAGCGCTCGATCTTGGCATCGCAGTCCTCGATCGTCCGGGCAAGGTTGTCTGCCTCATCGTCGGCGGAATGCGCTGCGAGGTCGGCTCGGTATTGGGCGTCGGCCATTGCGCGCAGGTTCGTCGTGAGCGTGTCGCCTTGTAGTTCCTGCTGGAGGAAGCGGTCGATGGGCTCGGTGATGATGTCCTCGCGCAGGTAGAGCACGGGCGGGTGCTCGATCTGGTGTTGGCGCACGTAGTCGCGGGACGCCTTGCAGCGGTAGTAGAGCTTGTCGTGGTTGGGGTTGCCAACCATGTTGCGACCGCAGATGCCGCAGGTGATGAGGCCCCGGAAGAGGTAGGGGCGCACGCTTCGTCGTGGTGCACGTCCGATCTCGCCGAGCGCGCCTCGTGTCTTGATCTTCTGTTGTGCGCGCTCGTAGAGGTCGGTGGTGATGATCGGCTTGTGGGCTTGGGTCTTTGACCAGATCCAGTCGCTGGGGTCGTTCCAGCGGTGCCGGTTCTCGTGGCCCAGGGCGATGTCTTCGACGTCGAGGAGGACTTCGTCGGTGCGCTGTTTGTTCCACACCTGGTGACCGGTGTAGCGCGGGTTGAGCAGGATCGCGCGGATGGCGGAGGTCTCCCATACCTCGTTGCTGCGGTGCGGGTTGCGGGCGCGGTCGTATGCGGAGGGGCAGGGGATGCCGTCCTGGGTGAGGCCGCGGGCGATCGAGGTCATGCCGCGACCGGCGACGTATTCGGTGAAGATCCGCTCGACGACCGGTGCGGTGACCGGGTCGGGGTCGAGGCGTTGCAGTCGCTTGCCTTGAGCGGCTTTGGCGGGGTTGGGATGCGGGCCGGCGTCGGCGAACCGGTAGCCGTAGGGCGGGCGCCCGCCCAGGAATCGCCCTTCGAGCTCGGTCTGTGCCTTCATCGCGGAGCGGACGCGGATTTTGATGCGGTTGCGTTCGCCTTTGCTCATGCCGCCGTAGAGCGCCATGACGAGATCGTGGGCGTCGGAACCGGGGTCGATGGCGCCACCGACCTCCGGCACCCAGAGTCCGACGCCATAGTGCACGAAGACCGGGAAGGTCATGCCGAACTGGCTGCCGTAGAAGGCGCGTTGCGGTTCACCGATGACCACGGCGTCGAAGTCGCGGCCGGCGCTCTTGATCGCGTCGAGCAGCCGGAGCGCTTCCGAGCGTCGCTTCCATGGCAGCGACCGCGACAGGCCGACGTCGAAGAACTGTGTGACGATCTCGCCGCCTGTCGGTTCGATGAGGCTGCGGGCTCGTGAGAGCTGCCAGGCCTTGGAGGCTTGCGGGTCCTGCTGGTCTTCGGTCGACACACGTCCGTAGAAGGCGAACCTCATGTCTGCCGAGTGTTCCGGGCTCGCTGGATGATGCGCCACAGCGCATCTGCGGCAGTATCGGAGAGCGGGACTTCTAGGGACGTCTTGAGCTGGCCATTCTTGATTTCGAGTGTCATGGCGGTTCGTATGCTGCGATTTCTCCCCTCAGTGGTTAGGTCTTCGGTGGTGATCGTCGGGCCTCCCTTCTGCTCGCTTCGGAGTGTCCGCGCGGTCGTCCGTCCGTTGTCCGTCCGCGCGTTGATGTGCGCAGACGCGCGCGTGACGGACGGACGTCCGCGCGGACGTTCGGGTCAGGCTCGCCAGTGGCCGCGGGTGACTTGCTGGGCGCGGCCGGCGGCGGCGAGGGCTTGGAGGCGGTCGTAGATCCAGGTGCGTTTCATGCCGGTGAGGTCGATGAGTTCGGGCACGGTCAGGCCGCCGTCGGGTGCCTGGTCGAGGGCCATGGTGAGCGTGCGTTCCGGGTCGGACGGCTGGGCACGGGGTGGGTCGATGGCCTTCGGTTGTCGGTCGAGTGCTGCGCGCGAGAGCGGGTCGAGGTCGGGTCGCTGGTCGGCGTAGCGAGTGACGGTGTCGCGGACGTGGTCATCGGTGACGAGGTAGGCGCGGGCGCGGCGGGGTTGGTTGTGGCCGTCGGCGAGAACGTAGAACTTGCCGGGTGCGTCGAGGGAATGGGCGTGCCAGCCGGCGGTGAGCATGCCTTTGTCGAGGATGAGGTCGACGTCGCGGCGTTCACGAACGCGGAGGCAGACGCGGACGCTCATCTGGGAGCGCAGCGCTCCCCCGCCCATGGCCTTCTGCGTCGGGCGTTGAGTGGCGGCGAGCAGGTCGACGGCGACCGCGCGTCCGCGTCGGGCGATGGATTCGGCGTGGATGACTGCGGCTGGTGCAGTGTCGGCGAGTTCGGCGTACTCGTCGATGACGATCACTAGCGCGGGAGCTTTAGGGCTGGGCTCCCAGACGCGGGTGTTGTCGTGGCTGGAGGCGTGCGCGCGGGCGTCGAGCACGCTGACGGCGTCGGCGAGCAGTTGAGTCGCTTCGTCGGGCGTGGTGGCGAGTCTGGCGAGGCAGGGTGCCCAGGGCCGGAGTTCCATGCCGCCTTTGAGATCGATGCCCCAGAGCACGACGTCTTCGCAGGCGACCAGGTTGCCGAGGACGACGTTGAGTACGCCGCTCTTGCCGGAGTCGGTAGTGCCGCCGATAAGTGCGTGTCGGCGTAGCAACGGGATGCGGACAGGTGTCGCGTCCTCGAAGACGCCGAGTTCGATCGGGTCGGCCAGGGTTCGTGTGGTGGGGCCGGGCCAGGGGATGGCGCCGGCGTGTGGGTCGATGGCGAGCACGCGCATGGTGCAACGGCCGGCGTGGGCGGGGTCTTGTTCGACGCGGACGGCGCCGGGGCGGGTGCCGAGGGCGGATTCGATGGCGGGCACTTTGGCGATGACGTCGGC
>NZ_JBFAYE010000008.1:265400-347154 GCF_040681145.1 Actinoplanes sp. NPDC051861 | reverse complement strand
TCGACTACTACAACACTGCACGCAGCCACTCAGCCCTCGGAGGACACCCACCGATCACTCGACTGGCCGTGTGAACAACGTCTTCGGTCACAACAGCTAGTTCTCGTTGGCGTAGGCCTCGACCTTGGCGGTGTCGCCGGCGACGATCAGGACGGCGCCCTCGGGGATGGCCGTCTCCGGGCGCGCGTAGACGAAGTCCTCCCCCGGCCGCTTCGTCCCGACGACGGTCACGCCCCACTTCGTGCGGAGGGCCAGCTCGGCCAGCGTGCGCCCGGCCGCGCCCCGCGGAGCCCGCACCTTGGCGATCGCGAACCCGTCGTCGAACTCGATGTAGTCGAGCATCCGCCCGCTGATCAGATGGGCGACCCGCTCACCCATCTCCACCTCGGGATAGATCACGTGGTCGGCGCCCACCGACGCCAGGATCTTGCCGTGTTTGACGCTCGTGGCCTTCGCCCAGATCTCCGGTACGCCGAGCTCGGTCAAGGTCAGCACGGTCAGGACACTGGTCTCCAGGTTGGTGCCGATGCCGACGACGGCGCGCGGGAAGTCGTGGACGCCGAGCTGGCGCAGGGCGTCCTCGTCGGTGGCGTCGGCCTCGACCACCTGGGTGAGGCGGTCGGACCAGTCCTGGACGAGTTTCGGGTCGCTGTCGATGCCCAGTACGTCGTAGCCCAGCTCGATGAGCGCCTCGGCCACCGCGCCGCCGAAGCGGCCGAGGCCGATGACGACCACGTTGCCGTCCTGGGGTGCGTTCTTCTCAGCCAACGAGGGGTCTCTCCTCCGGGTAGCGGTAGAGCCGGCGGCGGGTGTTCAGCGCGATCGCGGTGCCGACCGCGATGGTGCCGACCCGGCCGACGTACATCAGGACGACGAGGACGATCTGGGCGGACGGCGGCAGGTGCGGGGTGATGCCGGTGCTCAGGCCGACGGTGGCGAAGGCCGAGGTGACCTCGAACAGCGCCCGGTCGAACGGGATGCCGTCGGTCAGGGCGTCCAGGGCGACGGTACCGGCCGCGACCAGTGCGACGCCGAGCAACGCCACGGTGATCGCCTGCCGCTGGGTCTCCTCGGCGATCCGGCGCTTGCGGACGACCACGTCCGGCTCACCGCGGACTTCGGCCCAGATGACGTACGCGAGCAGGAAGAATGTCGTGATCTTGATGCCGCCGGCGGTGCTGGCGCTGCCGCCGCCGATGAACATGAGCCCGTTCGTGACGGCGATCGTCTCGCTGTACATGGTGCCGAGGTCGACGCTGTTGAACCCGCCGGAGCGGGTCATCACATCCTGGGTGAACGCGGCGAGCACCTTGGCCGGGGTGCTGAGCGGGCCGAGCGTGCCGGGGTTGCGCCACTCGAAGACCAGGAAGACGAGGAAGCCGAACACCGAGAGCAGTACCGTGCCGCACACGGTCAGCCACGTGTGCGTGGACCAGCAGCCGGGACGGCGCCACTCGCGGAACAGCTCGAACAGCACCGGGAAGCCGATCGAGCCGGCCAGCACTCCGAACGCGAGCGGCAGGCAGATCCACGGGTCGGCGACGAAGCCGACGAGACTGTCCGAGTAGAGCGCGAACCCGGCGTTGTTGAAGGCCTGCACCGCGTGGAAGACCGCTTCCCACACCGCTCGGCCGAGCGCGTAGTCGTACGTTTGCCAGAAACGCACCGTGAGCACGACGGCGATGGCGCTCTCGGCAACCAGCATGACCACCGCCACCCGGATCAGCACACCGCCGATGTTTCCGCTGCTCAGGCCCGCGCTCTCGGCCTGTGCGAGAAGCCGGCCGCGCAGGCGCAGCCGGCGGCTCACGAGCAGGCTCAGCAGGGTGGCCATCGTCATGATGCCGAAGCCGCCGATCTGCGAAAGCACGGTGATCAGCACGTGGCCGAAGGTGGACCAGTACGTCGGGGTGTCGACCACGGCGAGGCCGGTGACGCACACCGCGGAGGCGGCGGTGAACAGCGCGGTGACGAACGGGGCGTGACCGGGCTCGGCACGCGCCGCGGGCAGCATCATGAGGGCGGTGCCGAGCGCCACCGCGCCGAGGAACGCGAGCGGGACGATCCTCGCCGGATGCCGCCATGGAGATCGCACCGCTGAGTAATACCACCCGGGCGGCGTCAGTACTCCAGGAGCGCCCAGCAGCCGGCCAGGAACGCGGCGACACTGGTGACGGTCCGCAGAATGTTGAAGCGGACCCAGCGCGGGAAGAACGCGGCCCGCACGGCGGCGAGGTCCTCGATCTGGTCGGGGTCGCCGGCCCGGTCGAGCTGGTTGTTGAGCGGGATGTTGAACACGCCGGTGATCGCGAGGGTGAGTCCGTAGAGGACGAGCGCGATCAGCAGCGGGACGAACACCTCCGAGCGGCCGGCGTTCTGGAACGTGGCGATGCCGGTGAAGATCAGGGCGCCGGTGAAGATCACCAGGAACAGCGGGTTCTGAATGGCCAGGTTGATGCGTTGCATGACGTCGACGGCGGCCCGGTCGGCGGCGCGCCGCATGCCCGGCATCACCGAGCCGGCATACGCGTAGAACAGCCCCGCCATCAGGCCGAGCAACAGGACAGCGATCAGCAGAATCGTGGTACGCACGCGACCTCCCCTTCGGTGTGTGTCGTGACGCTACCGGTTGATCGCGGACAGTGTTTGCAAAAAACCTGCAAACGGATATCTCTTCCCATTCATGGTGACCTATGTTCTTCTGGGGCTTGGGAGCGCTCCTAAATCCCCCAAGATCGCGTTTCCGGGCGCCGGTCCAGTGCACCCCGGAAATGCTGATCGCCCTCTGCGAAAGAGAGCTCACCAAATGTCACGCCGCATTCCCAGGTTTCTCAAGGGTGCCGCCGTGTCCGCACTCCCGCTGGTCCTCGCGGGCACGGTCCTGACGGTCACCCACAACGCGTCCGCCGCGCCGGTGCAGACCTTCGCGATCACCGACCTGGTCGGCTGGGGTACGCAGAACGGTGGCACCTCAGGCGGCGGCAGTGCCGCCACCACGACCGTGACCAGCGCATCAGCGCTCACGTCGGCGCTCGGATCGACCGCCGCCGCGAACATTCGCGTCTCCGGGACGATCAACTGCAGCGGCATGCTCCGGGTCCGTTCCAACAAGACCATCATCGGGAACTCGGGCGCCGCGATCGTCGGCTGCGGATTCAACATCAACGGTGACCGCAACGTCATCATCCGCAACCTGAACTTCCGGAATTGGAACGACGACGCGATCAACGTGCAGGAGTCGGCGACCAACATCTGGGTCGACCACAACAGTTTCAGCAACGGCTACGACGGCGCCGTGGACATCAAGCGCGGATCCGATTTCATCACCGTCTCGTGGAACCGCGTATTCAGCCACGACAAATCCATGCTGCTCGGCCACAGCGACAGCAACGCCTCGCAGGACACCGGCCATCTGCGCGTGACGTACCACCACAACTGGTTCGACGCGTCGACCCAGCGGCACCCGCGGGTCCGGTTCGGCAACCCGGTGCACGTCTACAACAACTACTACCGCAGCAACAGCGGCTACGGCGTCGCCTCCACCGAGGGCGCCGGAGTGCTGGTCGAGGCCAACTCGTTCGAGGGCGTGTCCGACCCGTTCCACCTCGGCGAGGGCTCATCGGACCCGGGAACCCTGGTCGCCCGCAACAACCTGCTGGTCAACTCCGGCAGCGGCCAGACCGGCGGCAGCGTGCGGGCGATTCCGTACGCGTACACCGCCGACGCCCCGGCCAACGTGAAGTCCATCGTCACCGCGAACGCGGGCGCTGGGCGCATCAGCCTCTGACACACCGAACGCGACGGTGCCCTCCCCTGCCCCGAGGGGAGGGCACCACCCTTGACGGAAACAATCAGGGATACTGCTCGCCGAGCAGTTCGGCCAGCCGCCGGCGTGCTGCGCGGCTGCCACGGGCGGCACGCTCACGCAGCGCGTCGATGAGGGCCTCGCGCTCCTCCCACTCGGCGTGGTCGGCGAGCACCCAGCGAGCCGTCGCGTCGCCACGCTCCACCCGCTCCCGCACCTCGTCGATCCGGCCCATGCTGACCAGCATGGTGGACAGCGTCTCCGCGGCGTAGATCTCGCCGTCGTCCGCGCGGTGCCGCAACAGTTCGATCGCCTCATCGACCCGGCCGTTCTCGACCAGTGTGGAGATGATCTCGTCCTGCCAGCGCGCTCCAGGCTTCCCCTCACGCACAAGAACGAACGCGGCGTGCCAGTCGCCACGGCGGGCACGCGCCCGCAGCTCGGTGAACCGGCCGTACCGGGCCAGTAAACCGATCATGAGCCAGCCCGCGTCCTCGTCGCCTGCCGCGTCGGCTCCCCGGATCGCCTCGATTGCCTCGTCGCCGCGCCCTCGCCGGTCGAGGAACTGCGCCAGCGCGTAGGCGACGCCGGACCGCCGGTACAGCGGCTCGGCCAGGGACAGCCGTCCCAGGGCTTCCGCCACACGGCCCAGCGTCGCGGTGGTGTCCAGGCTCGCCAGGGCCAGGAAAGTCGTGTCGGGCACCGCGCGCCGGTGCCGGGCGCCCACGGCATGCTGGAAGAGGTAGTCGGCGATCTGGTAGCCGGCCACCTCGCCCATCGACTCACCGGCGACCGGCGACAAGGCGGCGGCCGCGCCGAGCAGCGGCGCGGTGGCATAGGCGACGGCGCGGTCGATCCACCCCGGTGGCGCGGTGGCCCGTTCGGCATTCGTCAGATACGCCGGGACGGCGGCGACCAGGGCACTCAGCGGCACCGTGCCGCTGATGCCGATCAGGCGGGCGTCCACCGCCACGGTGATCAGCGCTTTACCGTACGGGTCGGAGGCCTGCTCCCAGCGCCGGACCAGCTCCGGCCCGGCCGCGAGCACCTGCGTGAACCCGGCGTCGGACGACCGCAGAGCCACCCGGATACGCGGATCGGCGGACGCCAGGTCTGAGGCCCGGCGCTTCTCCGCGGCGGAGAAAGCGCCGTCGATGCCGATCTTCGTCGCGAAGTCGAGCAGCTTGCGGTCGCGGCCGGGCCCCGTCTGCGACACCGGCCAGGCCATCCGGGCGTCCACCTCGACCGGCCAGATCGTGCCGGCCAGCACGGTACCGCCGCGGATCAGCTCGACGGCGTCGGCGGCGATCGTCTCGGCATCCCGGCCGGCCGGTGACTGCGGCGCGTCGAGCGGCGTCAGGTACGTCTGCAACTCGTCCAGCCAGACAACCGTACGCGGCGGGGGCTCCTCGGCCAGCGACCGCACCTCCGCCGGGCCGGCCGGGTGCACCAGGCCCCAGTCCGGCAGGGTGTCCAGCACCGCCTCGTACAGGGCGCGGGTCTTGCCCACCGAGGAACCGCCGACGAGCAGGACGAAGCCGCCGCGCCCGGCGGCCTCGGCCAGCCCGCGGCGCAGCCGCTCGTCGACGTCGCGGGCGACGTACGCCGGCAGGTCGCCCTCGGCACCGTCGACCTGGATCGCGGCGTGCACGCCGAGCAGCCGCGGGGACACCTGCCGGACCGGTGTGACCGCCGGACGGCGGCCCGGAGCTCCGGGTGCCGCTCCGAAGTAGTTGTTCTGGACGTTGTGCGAGCCCAGCTGAGCGCCCGACACCTGGTCCATCGATCCATCCTGCCGGAAAACCCGGGTCAGTGGGTAAGGCGGGTCAGGGCGGTGTAGACCCGGCCGGCCAGCTCGGGGCGGTTCGACAGGCTGTCGATGGCGTCTCTCATCAGGGCGATCAGCAACTCTTCGTCGAGCGCATCGGCGCCCTCGGCGGGCACGGTCAGCAGGCAGTCCACGAACGACTCGGGCGCGGTCTCCACGAGCGCGTCGCGGTCGGGCAGGAGTCTGCGTAGAAGGGCGAGCACCGCGGGACGGCCGAGGCGGTGCGTGTCGGATGTCAAAGTGTTGAGGACCATGGCCCCGACATCGCGAGATCGAGAGACTCGGACGGCCGTGACCGCCCGCTGATAGGCAGCGACCAGCTCGCCGGGATCGGCCCGGCGTGCCGAGGCCAGCCAGAGCGCGACCAGGCTGTGCAGCACCGACTCGACGTCCTTCGGCCCGTGCGATACAAAACTGACGGCCAGTTCCGGTGACCGGTCCAGCATCGGGTCGAGGGCGTGACGCAACGCGTCGTCGGAGAACGCGCCGCTCAGGTGCATCGACTTGAGGGCCGCGCTGATCGGGAAGTACTGGCTGCTCTCCACCGGTGAGGTGTCGCCGAAGCTGAGCGACCACAGCGAGTCCACAGAGCCGGCGGCCGCACCGGGCGAGTGCTCGAGGCGCAGGTCGCGGCGCCCGTCCGCGGTCCAGGTGCGGGTGACGGCGATCGGTTCCAGGGCTTCGAGGTACATGCCGCCAGGGACGGCCGCCCGCCACTGCAGAGACATGTCGCGTAGCCAGGCCGCGGGAGCCTTGGCGTGGCGGTAGAGGTCGGACGCGTGCAGTGGGCCGCCGCACGCGAGGGTGAGCAGCATCAGGTTGAAGGAGTACGTCGCCATCCAATGGTCGATGCGTTTGTCGACCGGCTGATAGGCGCGTTGCGCGTATGCGGGGCGGGTGACGGCCACCCGCAGGCGATCGACCAACCACTCGCGGATCTCATTCACGCCCGGGAACTTGATGAGGTCAGCCACGAAGGGAAGGACGGTATTGCGGGCGCAGAGCGGGGTGTAGCCGAGCAGTGACTGCAGAAGGCCGTCGTCGTCTGCCGATCCCAGGTGGAGTGTGCGCGCCTGAGCACGGGCCGAGGCGTCGGTCACGGCGTGCACGACGAGGCGGGCAACCAGGTACTCACCGAAGGTGGCGTGCAGGAACTCGTACGTCTCCTTGGTCCGGTCGTCCTGCAGAGCCTGTGCCCGCTGGATGAAGAAGAAGCGGCCGACCATCTCCTGGCCGGCGGTGATCGCGGTACGGAAGCCGCCGTGCTGAGCGGAGGACGGTTGCAGCCCGAGTCCGGTCAGGTCCGCGTCGAGTTCCTCGGTAGTCACCCAGAGGCGCAGGCGGTGGGACATGGCGAACGCCACCACGGACAGGCGCAGCAACTCCTGCTCGACGAGCGCGGGCATCCGCGCGTCGGGCTGGTCGCCGTGGACACGACGGACCTCGCGAGCGGCGAACTCGTGCAGCAGGTTCTCATAGAGCTGCCCGGTGCCGAAGGACTCGCCGGCGTCCTGCAGGGCGTTGCCGGCCGCGTCGTACAGGGCGAGCATGAGCAGGAGCAGCGGCTGCTGGGCGAGGTCGGGGAACCGCCCGAGCACCTCGGGAGTCAGGGGCCGAGTTCCGCGTGCCCAGTGCGCCACGTTGGCACCGTTCCAGATCTCCAGCCACCGCCTCTGATGCGGGCCGTCGAAGGGCTCAAGACGGACGGTCAGGCTGCCGGTGGGCACACGGGCCCGGTCAGCGACCGCGGTTCGGCTGGTCACGATGACGGCGACCGGGCGACCCAACGTCGCCTCCCGCTCCTGAAAGCGGACCACCCGTTGCAGGTAGTCGGACTGGTGGATGCCGGTCACCTGCAGTAACTCGTCGAAGCCGTCGAGCAGGATCACCGGCATCGCACCATCGGCGTCCCGTGCGAGATCCGGCCAGGCGACGGTCTCGCCGATCGCGGCGCGCACGGCCTGTTCGACCTGGTCCTGGATCTCCGCCTCGGCTGGTACCTCGCGCAGCACGACCCGAACGACGAGAAAGTCGGCGGCCGGCAGCCGGGCGGCCAGGACCCGGGTCAACGACGACTTGCCGGCACCGGGCTGGCCGAGCAACAGCATCGGGGTGTCGGCCGCCTGCGGCGTGGTCAGGTAGGCCCCGAGGAAGTCGGCCAGATCGTCGCGCACCTCGGTGTCCCACCAGTCCTCTTCGGCGGGGCGGGCGCCGGGGGTCGCTACCTTGACCCGGTACAGCGGGTCAAGGTAGCCAGTGCCGAGGGCTGGCATGGTCAGCTCGCCGGCGTCTCCGCCGAGGATTGGCTTGCCCAGTTCGGCCCTATAGGTAAGTGTCAGGGCCTGTCGGTGCCGTTGTGGATCGCGGTGCGAGGTGGCTTTGAGCAGGGTGGCTTCGAGAGCTTCGAGCCCGCGGGTGGCCGCGCGGTCGGACAGGTACCGCATCCAGAGCGCGAATTCGGGCAACTCCTCGGTGAGCCGCCGGACGTTCTCCTCATATCGGGCGACGGCGATATTCGGTACATGTGCAGCCAGATAGTGGCCCGCATCCGCCATGCCCAGATGGTTGGCGGTCAGTGTCGCCGAAAGGTCGAACCAGGTGTGCAGGGATGCCAGCAATGAGTCGAAGGATCTGTCCGGTCGGGGCGACGGGATCGCCGACCTCTGCAACCAGTCCGGCCACGAACCCGGCGCCTCAGCAGCGGCGACAAGCTGGACCTGCTGGTCGCGACTCAGATTCGAAGATCCGAGGCCCGCAGCGTCGAGGCAGGTGTCCACAGCCTCGAAGAAGGCGGCCACGACGAGCACACCGTGAGCGGCCTGAAGGCGCTGATTGCGGTTGTAGCGCCCGTTTCCGCGTACGAAACCAGAGACGACGGCCCCGAGCCGGACCGCCTCCGTCTTGGCGTCGAAAAAGCTCAGGGCAGCGTCGCTGCCCCCCAGCGTCGCCGCCGAGAGCGCGCCGCCCGCAACGTTGTCCGCGAACTTCAGCAGCGGGCCGGGACCACCCAGCAGTTTGACGGCGTCGACGTAGGTCAGCCCCTTTGCCACCGGGTCAATATATTCTCAGGGGTATGCGCGAGGTGCTCAGGTCCATCTGGGACGAGCCGCGTCCCACTCCCCCGCCGCCGGCCCGGGTCTGGCGTGACTGGGCCCTGATCACCGTGGTCGCCGCGGCCACCCTGGCCGAGGCCTGGATCAACCGGGTCAACCCGCTGTTCGCGCTGGCCATCCTGCCCGCCCTGTTCTGGCGGCGCGCCCATCCGCTGCTCATGGTCGCCGTCGGTTTCGGCGTTTGCGGGATCCTGCCGTTCCTTTTCGGTCACAGCGCCGAGATGAGCGTCGGGATCTTCCTGGTCTTCCTGCCCTATGCGCTGTTCCGCTGGGGTGCCGGGCGCGAGATCGTCGCCGGTTCGGTGATCCTGGCCGGCCGGCTGGCGGTCGGGTTCGCCGCCGGGCACCTCGACGTGGGCGACGTGATCGCCGGGCTGATCGTGCTGTTCGGCTCCGGCGCCCTGGGCCTCGCGATGCGCTACCGGGCGCGGGCCCGCCTGCGCGACCGGGAACAGGCCGCGCTGCTGGAGCGGGAGCGGGTCCGCGAGCTGGAGCAGGTGCAGCTGCGGGAGCGCGAGCGCCTGGCCCGCGACCTGCACGACACGGTGGCCCATCACGTGTCGGCGATGGCGATCCGCGCACAGGCCGGGCTGGCCACCGCGGGCAGCGACCCGGACTCGGCCGTGCACGCGCTGCGGCTGATCGAGAGCGAGGCGTCGCAGGCCCTGGCCGAGATGCGGGCGCTCGTGCGGATCCTGCGGGAGGACACCCCGGGGCTGGCCGAGGTCCGGGCGATGGCCGGGCCCTCGCAGGCCGGTCCGCCGGTGGACGTGCGGGTCACCGGCGATCTGGAGGACCTGCCGCCGCAGGTGGCCACGACGCTGTACCGGCTGACCCAGGAGTCGGTGACCAACGCGCGCCGGCACGCGCGCAGGGCCACCCGGATCCTGGTGTCGGTGTCGGCTGACGAGACCGCGGTGCGGCTCAGGGTGAGCGACGACGGCGAGCCGGGTGCGCCTTCGGAGGGGTACGGGCTGACCGGCATGATCGAACGGGCCGGGCTGCTCGGCGGGACGGTGTCGGCCGGTCCCGGGCCGGAGCGCGGCTGGACCGTGGACGCGGTGCTGCCGCGGGCCGCCGCGTGACGATCCGCGTCGTGGTCGCCGACGACCAGGAGATCGTCCGGACCGGTTTGAGCATCATGCTGAACACGCAGCCCGGCATCGAGGTGGTCGGCGAGGCGCCGGACGGCCGGGCGGCGGTGGATCTCGCCCGGCGGCTGCGGCCGGACGTGTGCCTGTTCGACATCCGGATGCCGGGGCTCGACGGCATCGAGGCGACCAGGCAGCTGGCCGGGCCGTCGGTCGCGGACCCCCTCGCGGTCGTCGTGATCACGACGTTCGACCTGGACGAGTACGTCTACGCGGCGCTGCGTGCCGGCGCGCGCGGCTTCCTGCTCAAGGACGCCGGTACTGCGCTGCTGGCACAGGCCGTCCGGGCCGCCGCCGACGGGGACGCGCTGATCGCGCCGAGCATCACCACGCGGCTGCTGAAGGCGTTCGCGGACACCGCACCGGCCGCCGCGCCGCCGCCGCAGCCGATCGACCCGCTGACCGAGCGCGAGGAGGAGGTGCTCGCCCTGGTGGCGAGGGGGCGTACCAACGCGGAGATCGCGGCGGAGCTGTTCATCACGCTCAGCACGGTCAAGACGCACATCACCAGCCTGATGGCCAAGCTGGGCGCGCGGAACCGGGTGGAGATCGCGATCTGGGCCTACGAGACGAAACGGACCGGACTTTAGTAGGGGCGGCGGTCCGTACCGCGGGCTGATGAAAGCGCACGCGGCGACCGGGACCATCGAGGCATGAGAGCGTTCGTGCAGGACGGTTACGGATCGGCGGAGGTTCTGCGGCCGGTCCAGGTGGATGCGCCGGCTCCGGCCGACGACCAGATTCTGGTACGGGTGAAAGCCATCTCGCTGAACGCGCGCGACTGGCACGCCCTGCGCGGTGACCCGTACCTGGCCCGGTCCATGTTCGGCTGGCGGCGGCCGACGTTCCCGGTTCGCGGCAGCGACTTCGCCGGTGTCGTCGACACGGTCGGCAGCGCGGTCACCGAGTACCAACCCGGCGACGAGGTCTTCGGTGACCTGCGGGACTCCGACGGCGGGTTCGCCGAGTACGTGAGCGTGCCGCAGTCCGCGGTGCAGCCCCGTCCGGCGAACCTCACCTTCGAGCAGGCCGCCACCCTCCCGCTGGCCGGCGGCACCGCGGTCAAGGGGCTGCGGGACGTGGCACCGGTGCGCCCCGGTCAGCGGGTGCTCGTCAACGGGGCGTCCGGCGGCGTGGGCACGTTCGCGGTGCAGCTGGCCAAGGCGTACGGGGCCGAGGTCACCGGCGTGTGCAGTGCCCGCAACGCCGACCTGGTCGCCTCGCTCGGCGCCGACCACGTGATCGACTACCGGAAGGCCGACTTCACCACGGCCGGCCGCAGGTACGACATCGTCCTCGATCTGGTGGCGAACCGGCCGTTGCGGGCGCTTCGGCGCGTCGTTGAACCGGACGGGACGCTCGTGCTCTCCGGAGGCGGTACGGCGCGTCCCGGTCGGCCGTACCTGGTGGGGCCGATGGGGCTGGTGATCGCCGGGCAGACACTGGGACGGATCGGCAGGCAGCGGGTGCTGCTGCTGCAGACCGGCCGGGACCCGGCGATGCTGGCCTCGCTGCGGAAGCTGGCCGAGGAGAAGACGATCGTCCCGGTGATCGACCGGGCGTTCGGGTTCGACGAGATCCCGGAGGCGATGCGCTACCTCATGGTCGAGCACGCCCGCGCGAAGGTCGTGGTGAGCGTTTCACCAGGTGGGTGAGAGGAGCGCGAGATCGCCGTCGTACCGCCGGTAGAGCACCCGGCCGCGCCCGATGGCCGGATCGGTGAAGAACACGAACGACCGGGTCGGGTTGGCGTTGAGCGTCTCCACGGCCTGGGCGACCGGCAGCACCGGCGCCGGCCAGCTGCGCACGGTCAGCGGCACCGACGTCCCGGTGGGCTCGGGCCCGGCCATCGTACGCAGCAGGCGGTACCCGGTGGGGCCACCGCGGTAGAGCACGCTCTCCGCACCGGTGGTGTCGTCGGAGAACAGGTGGAACGGGTAGTCGCGCAGCTCCATCGTGAAGGCCGCCGCGTCGACGTCCTGCACGGCGAGCCGGCACGACTTGGAGCGGACCAGCTTGCGCGGCCGCTCGCGCACGGGCAGCAGGCCGGTCGGTGGTGAGGGCAGCAGCACCGGGCGCCAGCCTGCCGGGCTCAGGCCGAGGATGTCGCCGGAACGTTCGGCGGCCAGGCGGCGGCCCAGCCGATGGAGTCGCCAGCGCAGGCCCGCCGCGGCTCCGTCGATCGCCTCGTCGGCCCCGGACGCGGCCAGCTGCGAACGCACCATCCGGTCCGCGACCACCACGTTCACCTGTGCCACCACCAGCATCGGCAGGTCACGGCCGCCATAGCGGGTCAGGCGGACGCGGGCCTGCTCGACCGGGTGGCCGAGCGCGGATATCTCGGGACCGACCGCATCCCGTACATGTTCTGCCTCGTCCTGAGTAACGGCACCGCGGACTGCTACAGCAACGCTGCTGCGATTCGGCATTCGGGCGTTCCTTGTCGGGCGGGGTGCGTCACGCCGGCCTGGCGGACGCGAGCCCAACGACTCTGTCACCGAAACGCTACCCTGCGCAATGCGTACGTCTTGATCGGCATGCGAAAACTTCAGCCGAAGGGCGGTTCCCCGAAGACCTCGCGAATCCGGTACAGGTCACGCAGCCGGGGCTCGGTCGCGCCGGACACCCAGCGGCCGATCGTCTTGGTCGACACGTTGAGCCGGCGGGCCGCCGCCTCCATGCTCAGGCCCTCCCGGCGCAGGCCGGCCGCCAGCCACGCGGCGAACGACTGGGCCGGTTCCGCGATCGGAGCGGGCCGTGCCGAGGCGGGTACCCGCGGCGCGATCCGGCCGCCCGCCGACACCGGCGGGGCACCGGGAGCGGGTGTGCCGTCGGTGGCGCCGAGCACGTCCACCTCCGCGCCCTCCGGGAAGATCCGCAGCGAGACGTGCAGGGTGGGACTGGCACCGGCGGTGTCCAGCAGCACCTCGGCGACGCGATCGCAGAGCGCGCGGATGTCGTCCTCGGTGACCCGGGAGTCGCTGAGGTTCCTGCGCAGGAAGGCACGGATGTCCGGCAGCGCGGAGGGCCGGGCCGGAAAGGTCTGCGCGACCACGACCAGCGGCAGGATCTCGATCTCGTCAAGTTCGGGGCCGGCGGCGGCCGTCATGGCGTCCTCCCCAAGCGATATGGGGAGTCTGCCGATAATGCGGTCGTTGCGATACCTCCGATCGGGTGAACACGCCCTTTCCCCGTAACGCCCCTGATGCCTAGGGTCGAAAGGATGGACGAGCGAGTGCTGCACATCCTCTGGATGAACGGCGGCCTGAGCTGTGACGGCGAGTCGGTGGCGCTGACCGCGGCCACCCAGCCGAGCATCGAGGACCTGGTGCTCGGCGCGCTGCCCGGCCTGCCGCCGATCGAGCTGCACTGGCCGTACCTGGGTTTTGAGAACGGGCCGGACGGCAGCCCGGACAGCTTCCTCGAGTGGTTCCACCGGGCCGCGCGCGGCGATCTCGAACCGTTCCTGCTGATCGTCGAGGGCTCGGTGCCGGACGAGGGGAACAAGGCCGAGGGCTACTGGAGCGGGTTCGGCAACGACCCGCGGACCGGGCAGCCGATCACCGCCTCCGAGTGGATCGACCGGCTCGCGCCGCGGGCGACCGGGGTGGTGGCGGTGGGCACCTGCGCGGCGTACGGCGGTGTGCACGCGATGGCCGGCAACCCGACCGGCGCGGCGGGCGTCCCCGACCACCTGGGCTGGGAGTGGAAGTCCAAGGACGGACTGCCGATCGTCTGTGTCCCGGGCTGCCCGACGCACCCGGACAACCTGGCCGAGACGATCCTCTACCTGCTGCACCAGATCTCCGGGCAGGCCCCGATGATCCCTCTCGACGAGTCGCTGCGGCCGCGCTGGCTGTTCGAGGCGACCGTGCACTCCGGATGCGACCGGGCGTCCTACTACGACTCCGGCGAGTTCGCGACCGACTTCGGCGCCTCGTCGTGCCTGGTCAAGATGGGTTGCTGGGGTCAGGTGGTGCGCTGCAACGTGGCCAAACGCGGCTGGGTCAACGGCGTCGGCGGCTGCCCGAACGTGGGCGGCATCTGCATCGGCTGCACCATGCCGGGCTTCCCGGACAAGTTCATGCCGTTCATGGAGGACCCGGTCGCCGGGACGCCACCCGTCACCACCAGCGACTTCGCGCCGGTGGTCCGCACCCTGCGCGGCTTCACCCTGCGGGTCGCCGGGCGGGCTCCGGTGACATGAGCGCCGAGAACGCCGGCCGGCGCGTCGAGGAACTCCTGGCCGAGGCGCGGGCCGGCGGTGACCCGCGGACGGCGGTGCTGGCCGAGGAGCTGACCGGCTGCCTGGTGCGGCTCTACGGCGAGGGCCTGGCCCGGATCGTGGCCGCGCTGGGCCCGGAGCGGGTCGCTGAACTCTGCGCGGATCCGCTCGTGGAGAGCCTGCTCCTCGTGCACGATCTCCATCCGCTGGACGGGGAGACCCGCCTCCGGCGTGCGGTCGAGCGCGCGGGCGCGTACGCGAGAATCCGCCGGCTGGAGATCGACGGCGCGGGAGTGGCCCACCTGGATCTGGAGATTCCGCCGGGCTGCGGCGGAACCCGCGAGGCGCTGCGCGCCGAGATCGAGACCGCCGTGCACGCCGCCGCGCCAGAGTTGTCCGGCGTGGAGATCACGATGGCCGTGGCGCCGCCGTTGTTGCAGGTGTCGATGCGTCCCGGCCTCGATTGAGGCCTCTTGACCAGCGTTAAGGCGTCATGGGTCATCACACGTCGGTCCGTGATCGCTGGGGACACATGTGTCCGAACGCCCTGGGAAACGGGGGTAGACAGTTGACCACTGGTGGGCGGACAAGGTTGGGTCTGGTGGCCGGCGGGGCCCGATGACACCTTGAGAGCGGCACGGACGACCGTGCCGGCGACTTGAGGAGTGACGACGTGATCTGGCACCGCATCGCGGCACACCGGCGTTACGCGGCGAACAACAGCAGCCGCTGGGTGGACTGGCGGCTCCCGGAGGACCGCAACCGGCGCACATCGACCGGGCAGGTCGTCTTCCGCGAACCGGAGGAGACGTGGTGGCGACTGCAGACCGGCGAGAGCGAGCTCAATTGAGCCAGTCGTACCAGTCGGCGAGATTGTCACCGCGAGTGGCGGAGATCGGCAGGAGATCGGCGCGCGGGTTGACCGCCGCGAGGTGACGCCGGCACTCCAGCGGGTCGAAGTCCACGTAGGGCAGAAGATCCACCTTGTTCAGCAGGACCAGATCGGCGATCGCGAAGACGTGTGGGTACTTGAGGGGCTTGTCGGCGCCCTCGGTCACCGACAGGATCACGACGCGGTACTTCTCTCCCAGGTCGAACAGGGACGGGCAGATGAGATTACCGACGTTCTCCACGAAGAGCAGGCTTCCCGGCGCGGGCTTCAGATCATCCAGCGCGCCGGCCAGCATCCCGGCCTCCAGATGACAGCCGGCACCGGTGTTGATCTGCACGACCGGGCAGCCGGTCCGCCGGATCCGCTCGGCGTCCAGTGGGGTCTCCTGATCACCCTCGACGACGGCGACCGGCCTGCCGATCTCCCGGATGGTCCGTTCCAGCAGTGTCGTCTTGCCGGATCCCGGTGAGCTCATCAGATTGATCGTCAATATGTCGTTGTCAACAAAGTGCGTCCTGTTGATGTCAGCGGTCTCATCATTGATCGCAAGGATCTTCTGCTCAATCTTGATGACGTGGCATCCACATGTACCGCACATCAATCCACCTCCATCGAGACGAGCTGCAGCTCACGGCCGCTGGTCACGGCCACATCGGCACTACCGCACGGGCAGAGCAGGATCAGATCCGGCAACGGGAAGTCGTCACCGCACGATCGGCAGTGGCCCGTACCGGGCAGGTGCTCGATCACGAGGCCGGCCCCCTCGGCCACGGTGCCCTCCACCGCCAGGCCGAAGCAGAACCGCATCGCCTCCGGCACGACCGCCGTCAGCGCGCCGACCCGGACGGTGACACGGCGCACCGGCCGGCCGGCGGCCCGTTCGCAGACCGCGCCGGCGATGCTCGTGGCGAGAGCGAGTTCGTGCATCGGGCCTCGCTTACACCGTCGGGTGGAGCTGTGCCAGATGGTTTGACATCCTCGCACGCTCCGACGCTAGCCTGTTACCTGCGTCACACGCACGGGGCAGGTCGAGTGTGGACACCGACAGGCGGCGAAATCATGGACGATCCACTGATTCACGTGCTCTGGATGAACGCGGGACTCAGCTGCGACGGCGACTCGGTCGCTCTCACGGCGGCCACGCAGCCCAGCATCGAGGAGATCGCACTGGGCGCCCTGCCCGGCCTTCCGCGGATCGCCGTGCACTGGCCGCTGATCGACTTCGAGTGCGGCCCGACCGGCGGCGCGGACGACTTCCTGGAGTGGTTCCGGCAGGCCGACCGTGGCGAGCTGGAGCCGTTCGTGCTGGTCGTCGAGGGATCGATCCCGGACGAGAGCCTGCACGAGGAGGGCTACTGGAGCGGGTTCGGTAACGATCCGGAGACCGGTCAGCCGCGTACCACGAGCGACTGGCTGGACCGGCTCGCGCCGAAGGCGACCGCGGTCGTGGCGGTGGGCACGTGCGCGACGTACGGCGGGATCCACGGCATGGCGGGCAACCCGACCGGTGCCCGGGGCGTCCCCGACCACCTGGGCTGGGGGTGGAAGTCGAAGGCCGGTGTGCCGATCGTCTGCGTGCCGGGCTGCCCGATCCAGCCGGACAACCTGTCGGAGACGCTGACCTATCTGCTGTACCAGGTGACCGGCCAGGCGCCGATGATTCCCCTGGATGAGGCACTTCGCCCGGCGTGGCTCTTCTCGCAGACCGTGCACGAGGGCTGCGACCGGGCCGGCTACTACGAGCAGGCGGACTTCGCCGACGAGTACGGCTCGGAGAAGTGCATCGTCAAGCTCGGCTGCTGGGGCCCGGTGGTCAAGTGCAACGTGCCGAAACGGGGCTGGATCAACGGGGTCGGTGGCTGTCCCAACGTGGGCGGCATCTGCATCGGCTGCACGATGCCCGGCTTCCCGGACAAGTTCCAGCCGTTCATGGACGAGCCGCCGGGCGGCCACTTCTCCACGGCCGCCATCGGCCTCTACGGCAAGACCATCAAGCGGTTGCGAAGCATCACCACGCACACTCTCGACCGCGAACCGCGCTGGCGACGGCGGGTTGGGACTCATAAATGAGTGAATTAGTGGAAATGTCGTGGGATCCGATCACGCGGATCGTCGGCAGCCTCGGCATCTACACGAAAATCGACTTCGAGAAGCGGATTGTCGCCGAGTGCAAGAGCACGAGCTCGATCTTCCGCGGTTACTCGATCTTCATGAAGGGCAAGGACCCGCGCGACGCGCACTTCATCACGAGCCGGATCTGCGGTATCTGCGGCGACAACCACGCGACATGCTCCTGCTACGCGCAGAACATGGCGTACGGAGTGAAGCCCCCGCACCTCGGCGAGTGGATAGTCAACCTCGGTGAGGCCGCCGAGTACATGTTCGACCACAACATCTTCCAGGAGAACCTGGTCGGGGTGGACTACTGCGAGAAGATGGTCGCCGAGACCAACCCCGGTGTCCTGGAGCAGGCCAACCGCACCGAGTCACCGCGCGGCGCCCAGCACGGTTACCGCACGATCGGCGACATCATGCGCTCGCTGAACCCGTTCACCGGTGAGTTCTACCGCGAGGCGCTGCAGGTCAGCCGCATGACGCGGGAGATGTTCTGCCTCATGGAGGGCCGTCACGTGCACCCCTCCACGCTGTATCCCGGCGGCGTCGGCACGGTGGCCACCATCCAGCTGATGACCGACTACCTGACCCGGCTGATGCGCTACGTCGAGTTCATGAAGAAGGTCGTGCCGATGCACGACGACCTGTTCGACTTCTTCTACGAGGCGCTGCCCGGTTACGAGCAGGTCGGCAACCGGCGCGTGCTGCTCGGCTGCTGGGGCTCGTTCCAGGACCCGGAGCACTGCAACTTCAAGTACGCCGACATGACCGACTGGGGCCGGCGGATGTTCGTCACGCCGGGCATCGTCGTCGACGGCAAACTGATCACCACCGACCTCGTCGAGATCAACCTGGGTATCCGGATCCTGCTCGGGTCGTCGTACTACGACGACTGGACCGAGCAGGAGATGTTCGTGACGCAGGATCCGCTGGGCAACCCGGTGGACCGGCGGCACCCCTGGAACCAGCACACCAACCCGCACCCGCAGAAACGCGACCTGGACGGAAATTACAGCTGGGTGATGTCGCCGCGCTGGTTCGACGGCAAGGACTACCTGGCCCTGGACACCGGCGGCGGGCCGCTCGCGCGGCTCTGGGTGACGGCGCTCGCCGGCATGGTCGACATCGGGTACGTGCGGGCGACCGGGTCGAGCGTCAGGATCAACCTGCCGAAGACCGCGCTGAAGGGGCCGGTCGAGCTGGAGTGGAAGATCCCGCGGTGGAGCAACACCATCGAGCGCAACCGGGCCCGGACGTACTTCCAGGCGTACGCCGCCGCGTGCGCCCTGCACTTCGCGGAGAAGGCGCTCACGGAGATCCGGGCCGGGCGCACCAAGACGTGGGAGCCGTTCGAGGTGCCCGACGAGGGGATCGGCTGCGGGTTCACCGAGGCGGTCCGGGGCGTCCTGTCGCACCACATGGTCATCCGGGACGGGAAGATCGCGAACTACCACCCGTACCCGCCGACGCCGTGGAACGCCAACCCGCGGGACAGTTTCGGGACGCCGGGGCCGTACGAGGACGCCGTCGAGGGGCAGCCGATCTTCGAGGAGAACAGCCGGGACGACTTCAAGGGCATCGACATCATGCGTACGGTCCGCAGCTTCGACCCGTGCCTGCCCTGCGGCGTGCACATGTACCTGGGCAACGGCAAGAAGCTGGACCTGCTGCACTCCCCCACCGGGTCGTGACGTGCCCGGCGAGGACTGGCGGGCGGCCGGGGAACGGATCGAGGCGCTGCTCGACGCCGGCGGCCCCGCGGACGAGCTCGCCCGCGTCATCACGTCCCTCTACGGCACCGGCCTGCACCGGCTCCTCGACCTGCTGCACGATCACGGCGCCCTGACCGATCCGGTGCTGACCGCGATGGCCGCCGACGACCTGATCGCCGGGCTGCTGCTGGTGCACGGGCTGCACCCGGACCCGGTGGAGACCCGGATCGAGCTGGCCCTGGCAGCGACCGATGTGCACCTTCTGTCCATCAGCGACGACGGTGTCGCCCGGCTCAGAACGGCCGGGTGCGGCTCGCACGACGCGATCAGGGAGGCGGTCGCCGCCGCCGCCCCGGAGCTGAGGGACGTGGAGTTCGTCCAGTTGATTCCGATCTCCTCCCTGTTCGACAGGCCGAGAGCATGACCTGGCCGCTAGCCGCACTACGGCGCGCGGCTCAGACGAAAAGGACAGAACCGCGCTGCGAGATGTGTGCCGTCCCGATAGCCCAGGGGCACCGGCACGTGGTGGACCTGAACCGCCGCGCCATGATGTGCGTCTGCCAGCCGTGCCATCTCCTCTTCACCGGCGAGCACACGCACCTGCGCTACCGGGCGATCCCGAACCGGATCAAGACCTTGAACACCGATCAGCTGGCCTGGGACGAGTTGCAGATCCCGGTCGGCCTGGCGTTCCTGTTCCGCAACTCCACCCAGGACCGGATGGTCGCGTGCTATCCCGGCCCGGCCGGTGCCACCGAGTCGGAACTCCCCCTCGCCGCCTGGGACCGCCTGGCCGAACGCCATCCCGTGCTGCGCACCCTGCTCCCCGACGTCGAGGCCTTGCTGGTCCGGCGCCCCGGGAGCCTGCACCTCGTACCGATCGACCTCTGCTACGAGCTGACCGGCGCCCTGCGCACCCGCTGGCACGGCTTCGACGGCGGTCCCGAGGCGCACGCCGCGATCGACGCCTTCTACGCAAGGCTGGAGAACGGACAGTGAGCGAATACCGGTTCACCGTGCTCGACGTGATCGCCGAACCCTACGCGGTCGCACCCCAGCTCACCGCGAAACTGCGCCTGGACACCGGCGTCGGGCAGCGGGTGCACGCGGCCGTGCTGCGCTGCCAGATCCGCATCGAACCGCAGCTGCGCCGTTACGAGCCCGCCGAGCAGGAGGGTCTGCGCGGCCAGTTCGGCGAGCCGGAACGCTGGGCCGAGACCGTCCGCCCGTTCCAGTGGATGCAGTGCTCGGCGACCGTGCCGGGCTTCACCGGTGGCACCGACGTCGACCTGCCGATGCCGTGCACCTACGACCTCGACGTGGTCGGTTCCCGTTACCTGCACGCGCTCGCCGACGGCGCCGTTCCGCTGAGCTTCCTCTTCTCCGGAACGGTCTTCACCCGCGGCACGTCCGGGTTCGCCGTCGAGCAGATCCCGTGGAGCTGCGAGGCCCGGCACCGGATGCCCGTCACGGTCTGGCGCGAGATGATGGACACCTACTACCCGAACAGCGGGTGGGTGCGCGCCGGCTCGGACGTGCTCACACGGCTCGCCGGCTATCGCGACGAGCACGGTCTGACCAGCTGGGACGAGACGTTCCAGAAACTGCTGGGACCGGCGTCGTGAGCCTCGCCGCGGCCCGGGCGGTCGCCGACGCGGTCCTCTACGAGGGCTATCTGCTCTATCCGTACCGGGCGAGCGCCGCGAAGAACCGGACCCGCTGGCAGTTCGGCGTGCTCGGTCCGCCGTCGGCCGCCGGGACGGCCTTCGGCGAGGCGCCGGACATGTCCATGCAGTGCCTTCTCGCGCCGGGCGCGGGAGTGCCGACGGTCACGGTCCGTCTCCGGTTCCTCCAGGTTCAGGCCAGAGAGGTACGCGCTACGCGCCCCGACGGCACCGAGGAGCGGGTCACGGAGCTCGTGGTCGGCGAGACCTCGGTGCTGACCTGGGACGAGGCGGTCGAGCGGGAGGTCGTGCTGCCGGACGTGCCGCTCGACGGCGAGGTCCGGTTCGCCGTCTCGGTACCGGGTGGGCAGGACGAGGAGCCGGTCGGGGACGCCGGGCGGATCGTGCGCCGCCGCTGGCCGCTGAGCGCCGACGTCCGCGTCACGGTCAGCCCGGACGGCGAGCACCGGCGGCTGACCGTGGCGGTCACCAACACCCACCCCGGCCCCGCCGAGGACCGCTCGCAGGCCCTGCGCCACTCGCTGCTCAGCGCCCACCTGCTCCTGGAGGCGCGTAACGCGGCCTTCCTCTCGGTGATCGACCCGCCGCCGGAGGCCGTCGGCGCCGCCGCCCGCTGCAGCCAGAACCGCTGCTGGCCGGTGCTGGCCGGCGGTCACGACCTGCTGCTCGGCGCCCCGATCATCCTCTACGACCACCCGCGGATCGCCGAGCAGAGCCGGGGCGACCTGTTCGACTCCACCGAGATCGACGAGATCCTCACCCTGCGGGTCATGACGATGACCGACCAGGAGAAGGCCGAGGCCCGCGCCACCGACGCGCGCGCCGCCGCCATCATCGACCGCTGCGACGCGGCGACCCCCGCCGACCTGCAGCGCCTGCACGGCACCTGCCACGTCGACAAAGGCTCACTGGTTCGGATCCGGCCGAACCGGCGGGCCGATGCGCAGGATCTGTTCTTCGCCGGGCGGATCGCGCGGGTCGCGGCGGTCGTCGAGGACGTCGACGGCGGCACCCACGTGGCGGTGACGCTGCTCGACGACCCCGCCGCCGACCTGCACGACTGGTACGGCCGCTACCTCTACTTCGCCCCCGACGAGCTGGTGCCCGTGGCGCCCGAGGAGGAACCGTGAAGGTCATCCGCATACTTCTCACCGCGGTGGCCGTGTTCGCCGCCGTCGTGGTCTACCGCTCGCTGCCGGACATCCGCCGCTATCTGCGGATGCGCTCGATGTGAGCGGCGTCCTGGTCGCCGGGGTCGGCAACCTGTTCCTCGGCGACGACGGCTTCGGCCCGGCGGTGGCCCGCCTCCTGGCCGGCGGCCCCGCGCTGCCGCCGGGCGTACGCGTGACCGACTACGGCATCCGCGGCCTGCACCTGGCGCACGACCTGCTGGCCGGATTCGACACGCTGATCCTCCTCGACGCCCTGCCCGCCGACGGTGAGCCGTCCGGCCGCGTGGTGGTCCTGCGGGTCGACTCGCCGGACGAGCCGCACGGCACCTTCGACGCGCACGGGATGAACCCGGTGGCGGTGCTCGCCGCGGTCGAACGGCTCGGCGGCACCGTGCCGCCCACCTTCGTCGTGGGGTGCCGGGTCACCGACACCGGCGAGCGGATCGGCTTGAGCCCGGCGGTGGCGGCCGCGGTCCCGGAGGCCGCCGAGACGGTGCGTGTGCTGCTCGGCCGCCTCACCTCGGTCCGGCCGGGGAGGTCCTGACATGTGCCTGGGCATTCCGGGGCGGGTGCGGGAGATCCTTCCGGGCGACGCCGGTCAGCTGGCGCTGGTGGACGTGGCCGGCGCCGTGCGGCGGGTCAACCTCGGCATGCTGGAGACACCGCCCGAACCGGGTGACTGGGTGCTGATCCACCTCGGCTTCGCTATGGAGATCATCGACGCCGCGCAGGCGGCCCGGGCCATGTCCGGGCTCGAGCTGATGGGCAGCGGGCCGCGGCGGATCCGCCGCCGGTACACCGTCGCCGGCCTCGTGCAGGGCGTCGGGTTCCGGCCGTTCGCGTACGTCACCGCGGCCGAACTCGGCCTGGCCGGATCGGTCGGCAACACGGCCGAGGGTGTGGTCGCCGAGGTCGAGGGCCCGCCGGAAGCCGTCGAGGAGTACGGGCACCGGCTGCGTGACGGCGCACCGCCGCTGGCCGTGGTGAACGACGTGACCGCGACCGAGCTGCCGGCCACCGGCGGGACCGGGTTCAGCATCGTCGCGTCCGGTGGCGGCCAGACCCGGACGCTGGCCTCGCCGGACGTCGCGACCTGCGACGACTGCCTGCGGGAACTGCGGGACCCGGCGGACCGGCGGTACCGCCACCCGTTCATCACGTGCACGAACTGCGGGCCACGGTTCACGATCATCGACGCGTTGCCGTACGACCGGGCCGCCACCTCGATGGCCGGCTTCCCGATGTGCGCCCGGTGCCGCACCGAGTACGAGGACCCGGCCGACCGCCGCTTCCACGCCCAGCCGATAGCCTGCCCGGACTGCGGGCCCCGCCTCGAACTCGTCCTGCCGGACGGCACCGTCTCCGACGGCGAGGACGCGCTGCGACAGGCCCGCCACCTGCTCGCCACCGGCCGGATCGTGGCGGTCAAGGGCCTCGGCGGCTACCACCTGGCCTGCGACGCCCGCGACGAGACCGCGGTCGGCACGCTGCGCGAACGCAAGCGCCGCGGCGGCAAACCGTTCGCCGTGATGGCCGCGGACCTGGACACGGCCCGCGCCCTCGCCGAGATCAGCGACGACGAGGAGCGGCTGCTCACCGGCGCCCGCCGCCCGGTCGTCCTGCTCACCCGGAAGCCGTCCACGATCGCGGGCGCCGTCGCACCCGACCACACCGACCTCGGGCTGATGCTGCCCTACACCCCGCTGCACGTGCTGCTGTTCGGCCTGCCCGGCGACCCGCCCGGTCCCGGCGCTCTCGTGATGACGTCCGGCAACCTGGCCGGCGAGCCGATCGCCGCCGATGACGACGACGCGCTGCGCCGGCTCGCCCCGCTCGCCGACGCCTGGCTGCGCCACGACCGCGCCGTCCGGGTGCCCTGCGACGACTCGGTCAGCCGGCACGTCGCCGGAGCCGAACTGCCGCTGCGGCGCTCCCGCGGCTACGCGCCCCTGCCCGTCACCGTCCCGTTCGACCTGGTCCCGGCACTGGCCGTGGGCGCCGACCTGAAGAACACCTGTGCCGTCGGCGCCGGCCGGTACGCCTGGTCCAGCCAGCACATCGGCGACCTCGGCGACCTGGCCGGCCTCGACGCGCTCACCACCGCCGGCCGGCACCTGGAGCGCCTCACCGGCGTACGCCCGGAACTCGTGATCGCCGACCTGCACCCCGGCTACCACTCCACCGCCTGGGCCCGCGCGCACGCCGGCGACCGCCCGGTACGCCTCGTCCAGCACCACCACGCGCACATCGCCGCCGTCCTGGCCGAGCACCGGATCCCGGTGGACGAGCAGGTGATCGGGTTCGCGTTCGACGGCACCGGGTACGGCACCGACGGCGCGGTGTGGGGTGGCGAGGTGCTGATCGCCGGGTACAAGTCGTTCCGGCGGGTCGCCCACCTCGGCTACGTGCCGCTGCCCGGTGGGGACGCGAGCGTGCGGCGCCCGTACCGGATGGCGCTGTCACACCTGCGCGCCGCCGGTGTGCCCTGGTGGCCGGGACTGCCACCGGTCGCCGCGTGCCCGCACGCCGAACGCGATCTCCTCGACCGGCAGTTCACCACCGGGTTCGGGTGCGTGCCGACCTCGAGCATGGGCCGGCTGTTCGACGCGGTCGCCTCGCTGATCGGCGTACGCCAGATCGCCGGCTACGAGGCCGAGGCCGCCATGATCCTGGAGGGGATGGCCGCGCGGCACGGTCCGGAGCCGCATCCCGCGTACGTCTTCGAAGTGTGCGTGCCCCACGACGGCCCGGTGCATGCCGACGCCGGCCCGGTGATCCGCGCCGCCGCAGCCGACCTGCGTGCCGGAGCCGCACCGGCGGCGATCGCCGCCCGCTTCCACGCCGCGGTGACCGCGCTGATCGTCACCCTGGCGGAACGCTTCCGGGAACAGACCGGGCTCGATGCCGTAGCGCTCGGCGGCGGGGTCTTCCAGAACGCGCTGCTGCTCGCGGAGTCCGAATCGGAACTCGCGAGCCGCGGATTCCGGGTGCTGCGCCCACATCTGCTGCCGCCGAACGACGGTGGCATCGCGCTCGGCCAGCTCGTCGCCGGAGCTTTTTGAGAGGAGGCGTCATGTGCCTTGCAGTCCCCGGCCGCGTGCTGAGCGTCAGCGACGTGGACGGCGTGCCGATGGCCGAGGTCGACTTCGGCGGGGTACGCAAGGAGGTGTGCCTGCAGTACGTGCCGGACGCGCGGCCCGGCGACTACGTGATCGTGCACGTCGGGTTCGCCATCCAGCAACTCGACGAGGAGTCGGCCCGGCAGACCCTCGCCAACTTCGAGCGGCTCGGCATCCTGGAGGAGGAGTTCGGTGAAGTACCTCGATGAGTTCAGCGACCCGGCGCTGGCCGCCCGCCTGGTCGAGCAGATCCACGCCGTGACCACCCGGCCCTGGGCGATGATGGAGGTCTGCGGCGGGCAGACCCACTCGATCATCCGGCACGGCATCGACCAGCTGCTGCCCGAGGGCGTCGAGATGATCCACGGGCCGGGCTGCCCGGTCTGCGTCACCCCCTTGGAGATCATCGACAAGGCCCTCGCGATCGCCGCCCGCCCCGGCGTGATCTTCTGCTCGTTCGGCGACATGCTGCGGGTGCCCGGCAGCGGCCAGGACCTGCTCGGCGTGAAGAGCGCCGGCGCGGACGTGCGGGTCGTCTACTCGCCGATGGACGCCCTCAAGCTTGCCCGGCAGAACCCGGACCGGCAGGTGGTGTTCTTCGGCATCGGCTTCGAGACCACCGCACCGGCCAACGCGATGACCGTTCACCAGGCCCGGCGGCTGGGCCTGACGAACTTCTCGCTGCTGGTCTCGCACGTGCTCGTCCCACCGGCCATCGCGGCGATCATGGAGTCGCCGCGCTGCCGGGTGCAGGCGTTCCTGGCCGCCGGGCACGTGTGCAGCGTGATGGGCACGGCCGAGTACCCGCCGCTCGCCGAGAAGTACGGCGTGCCGATCGTGGTGACCGGTTTCGAACCCCTCGACATCCTGGAGGGCATCCGGCAGACGGTCACGCTGCTGGAGGCGGGACGGGCGGAGATGCGTAACGCGTACCCGCGGGCTGTGCGGGACGAGGGCAACCCGGCGGCCATGGCGATGCTGCGCGACGTCTTCGAGGTGACCGACCGGACGTGGCGGGGCATCGGCGAGATCCCCCGCAGCGGCTGGCGGCTCTCGTCACGGTACGCGGAGTTCGACGCGGAGACGCGCTTCGACGTGGGCGGGGTGCGTACCGCGGAGTCGCCGCTGTGCCGGTCCGGTGAGGTGCTCCAGGGCCTGCTGAAACCGCACGAGTGTTCCGCGTTCGGCAAGCAGTGCACGCCGCGGAACCCGCTCGGCGCCACGATGGTCTCGTCCGAGGGCGCCTGCGCGGCGTACTACGCGTACCGGCTGGTGACGCTCTGATGGATCTCGACTTCGAGGGCTGGACATGCCCGGTGCCGCTGCGCGACACCCCGGCGATCACGATGGGGCACGGCGGCGGCGGGGCCATGTCCGGCGAGCTGGTCCGGCATCTTTTTCTTTCCGGGTACGGGGACGCCGGCGCGACCGGTGAACTCGGCGACTGTGCGGTGGTCGCGGCCGGCGGCGCGCGCCTCGCGTTCTCCACCGACGGTTACGTGGTCAAGCCGATGTTCTTCCCCGGCGGCTCGATCGGCGACCTCGCCGTCAACGGCACCGTCAACGACCTGGCGATGGCCGGCGCCACCCCGCTGCACCTGTCGGCGGCCTTCATCCTGCAGGAGGGCACGCCGCTCAGCGAGATCGGCCGGATCGCCGAGGCGATGGGCGCGGCCGCCCGAGCCGCCGGCGTCAAACTGGTCACCGGCGACACCAAGGTGGTGGACAGCGGCAGCGGCGACGGCGTGTTCGTGACGACGGCCGGGATCGGGGTGGTGCCGGACGGCGTCGACATCCGGCCCGGCCGCGCGGCACCCGGCGATGCGGTGCTGGTCAGCGGCGACCTCGGCGTGCACGGGGTGGCCGTGATGAGCTGCCGCGAGGGCCTGGAGTTCGGCACCGGGGTACGCAGCGACACGGCACCCCTGCACGGGCTCGTGGCCGCGATGCTGGCCACCGGGGCCGACGTCCACGTGCTGCGCGACCCGACCCGAGGTGGCGTGTCGGCGGCGCTCAACGAGATCGCCCGCGACGCCGGGGTGGGCGTCGAACTAGTCGAGCGGGACCTGCCCATTCCCGGCGAGGTGGCGGACGCGTGCAGCCTGCTGGGACTCGACCCTCTCCAGGTGGCGAACGAGGGCAAGCTGCTCGCGTTCGTCCCTTCGCCGTCCGCCGAGCTCGTCCTCGAAGCGATGCGCGCGCACCCGTACGGTAAAAATGCCCGCCGGATCGGCAGCTGCGTGACCGAACATCCGGGCATGGTGGTCGCCCGCACCGCACTGGGCGGCAGCCGGGTGATCAGCATGCCCATCGGCGAGCAGCTCCCACGGATCTGCTGACGTGAGCGAGTCCGGAACGCTCCTGTTCGCCCGCTACGCCTACCCGCCGAACGAACTCGGCTACTGCGGCCCTTCCGGCTCCGGCGTCCTGCTCTCCGGCGCCACCGCCGAGATAGCCGCGCGCGCCCGCTCGTTCGAGGGCGCGTGGGCCTACCTGGAGTTCCTGTCCCGCTCGGCGGGCATTCCCGACCCGCTCGACGACCGCGTGGTGGAGGCCTACTGGATCGGCAACGACCTGCTCGACCTCGTCTCCCCGGCGTCGCTGACCCGCTTCCTGCGGCACCGCTTCGCCGGCCAGCAGGGCGGAAGCTGGGCCTCCGCGGACGCCCGAGCCGTACCCCACCACAGCTTCCACGTGTTCGAGGTCTACCCCTGGCTCACCCTGCTGCGCCGGACCGGCAACCCCTCAGCCATCTCGGTCCTGGACCGCTGCCGCATCCGGACCGGCGTGGTGACAGCCGTCCACGGCCCCACCGCCACGGTCTCGTCGAAGCCCCTGTCCTGGGAGTCCGGCACCGTGGTCACCGGCGCCGCCCGCGAGGAGGTGGTCCGCTCCATGCCGATAGTCACTCCCGGCGACCGCGTGGCCCTGCACTGGGACTGGATCTGCGACATCCTGACCCCCGCCCAGCAGACGACCATAGAAACCCAGGAACAACGCCGCCTGGCCGCCCTCTTCTGATTCCGTCGCCGTCACCGTGTGTCAGCCGGTTCCCACCACGTCTGGTTTGTGGGGACCTGGGCCAGCGGTTCGATGAGCTCCCAGGCCTCGGTGATCAGGCCGGCGTCGATGCGCCAGAGGTCGACGACGGCGATCTCCGGTCCGCCGCCGGGAAGCCGGCGCAGCGAGTGCATCACGACGTGGTCGCCGTCGGCCAGTACCTGCTGGATCTCGACCCGCATGCCGGTGAGCGGCACCATCGCGGCACGGACGGCGTCGAGCCACTCCCGTTTGGTCGACGGGGTCGTGCCCGGCCGGTGGTGGACGAAGTCGTCACTCAGGAACCGCGCGAGCGCGTCGACGTCGCCCGTCTCGATCAAGCCGGTGAGCGCCCGCTCGACGAGGTTCTTGTTCTCCGTTGTCATGGACGCAGTGTTTCCACGGGCCCCGGCGGTTGTCGATGACATCGGACTTCATGGCGCACGGCGCGACGATGCGTACGCTTCATGACCGTGTACACCGTCGGGGAGCTGCTGCGGCACTGGCGGCAACGCCGGGGAATCAGCCAACTGGATCTCTCGATCGCCGCGGACATCTCGGCACGTCACGTCAGCCTCGTCGAGACCGGCAAGTCCAGGCCGAGCGCCACCATGATCCTCCGGCTCGCGGATCACCTGCACGTGCCGCTGCGTGATCGCAACCGGCTGCTGCTCGCCGGGGGATTCGCACCCCGGTACGCCGAGCGGCCGCTCGCCGACAACGCGCTGTCGGCCGTCTCCGACGCGATCCACCGGGTTCTGCGCGCTCACGAGCCGTACCCGGCGGTGGTCTTCGACCGCCGGTGGAACATCGTGATGACCAACCGGGCCGTCGACCCGTTCTTCGCGCGGGTGGCGCCCGACCTGCTGCGGCCGCCGGTCAACCTGGTGCGGCTGGGCCTGGACCCGCGCGGGTTCGCCCCCATGGTCGTCAACCTGGCCGACGTGCGCGCGGTGTTCCGCGCCCGGATCTCGCGCCAGCTCGCCGCCGCGCCCGACCCCGAGCTCACCGCGCTCTACGAGGAGTTGCTGGCGCCCGAACCGGAGAACCCGCCCGGTCCGCGGGTCGAGAACGACGTCGTGATCCCGATGATCATCCGCATCGGCGGGCGGGAGCTGCGGCTGTTCTCGACCATCACCACGTTCGGCACGCCGATGGACATCACCGTCGACGAGATCGCGATCGAGTCGTATTACCCGGCGGACGCGGAGAGCGCCGCCTATTTCACTCGCGATCCATGAGGTGGCGCAGGTCCGCGACGTGTTTGACGCGTTCGGCCCTGGTCTCGGCGAGCGGGGAGACCAGCAGGGTGGTCACGCCGGCTTCGGTGAGGGCGGTGAGCTTTCGGCGTACGTCATCGGGGTGACCGACCAACGACGTCGCGGCAACCAGGTCGTCCGGCACCGCGGCCGCGGCCTGCGCCCTGCGGCCCGCGAGATAGAGATCCTGGATGACCGACGCCTCGCGCGCATAGCCGTAGCGCCGCACCAGGTCGTTGGAGAAGTTGCGCTTCCGCGCACCCATGCCGCCCAGGTAGAGAGCCAGTTGCGCACGGTGCCGCGACAGCAGCGCCGTCGTGGGTTCAGCAAGGGCAAAGGGTACGGGGACCGACACCTCCAGCGGTCCCAGTGAGGGATCCCGGCGTCCCCGCCCGTCGGCCAGCGCGTCCCCGAAGACCCGGCCCGCCGCTCGTGGATCGAGGAACAGCGCCTGCCAGCCGTCAGCGACCTCGGCGGCGAGCGCCACGTTGCGCGGCCCCATGGCGGCCAGCCAGACCGGGATCCGATCCCGGATCGGGCGGTTGATCAGTTTGAGGGGTTTGCCGTATTCGCCCGGCAACGGGATCCGATAGTGATCACCCGTGTGAACCAGCGTCTCCCGCCGCCACACCGTACGGCAGATCTCCACGATCTCCCGCGTCCTGGCGACCGGAGCGTCGTACCGCACCCCGTGGAACCCTTCGATCACCTGCGGGCCGGAGGTGCCGAGACCCAGGGAGAACCGCCCGCCGGACACATAGTCGAGACCGGCCGCGGTCATGGCGGTGAGCGTCGGTGTACGCGTGTAGGTCTGCATCACCCCCGACGCCAGCCCCATCGTCCGGGTCCGCGCCGCCAGATAGCCCAGCTGGCTGACCGCGTCGAAGCTGTAGGCCTCCGGGACCACGACCAGCTCCGCGCCGGCCTGCTCGAACTCGGCCACCTCGTCGACCGCGTCCGCGAAGCCCTCGCCGCTGTAGCCGAGCTGGATGCCCAGGCGCATCAGGTCTCGCTCTGGACGATGACCTGCCGGATGACGTCGCCGCTGCCGAGGTTGCCGAGGGCCTCGCCGACCTGGTCGAGGCGCAGCCGGCGGCTGATCATGCCCTCGATGTCGAGGCGGCCGGCCTTCCAGAGGGCGAGCAGGCGGGAGAAGTCGCGCGGCGGGTCGGCCGAGCCGTAGAGCGACGGGATGATCGACTTGCCCTCGAAGAGCAACTCGAACGGGCTGAACTCGACCTGGTGCTCGGCCCGGCCGGCGCCGACGACCACGACCGTGCCGCCGCGACGGGTCGACGCCCACGCCGTACGCAACGTCTGCGGCACGGCCACGACGTCGAACGAGTAGTCGAAGCCCTCGGGGACGACCTCCATCTGGAGATCACTCAGCTCGTCGGGAGTGACCGAGTGGGTGGCGCCGAACCGCAGGGCCGCCTGGTGCCGCGCAGGAACCGTGTCGACCGCGACGATGACGGCAGCGCCGGCCAGCCGGGCACCCTGCACCGCGGCGATGCCCACACCGCCGCAGCCGATCACCACGACCGTGTCGCCGGGCCGCACCCGCGCCGTGTTGATCACCGCGCCGACGCCGGTGGTGACGCCGCAGCCGACCAGGGCGGCCACCTCGTACGGCACGTCGGCGTCGATCCGCACGGCACCGGCCCGCGGAACGACCATCTCCTCGGCAAAGGAGCCGCAGCCGGCCATCCCGAAGACCGGCAGGTCACCGGCCATGAAGCGGGGCATCACGTAGCCCGCCATCACGTGCGTCATGCACAGGTGGTTCTCACCGCGGCGGCAGTGCGAGCAGATCCCGCAGGACGGCAGCCAGTTCACCGCGACGCGGTCGCCCGGCTCCAGATCGTCCACGCCGTCGCCGACCGCGAGCACGTCACCGGCCGCCTCGTGACCGAGCACGGCGGGCACCGGCTGCGGCAGGCCACCGTTGATCGCCGAGAGGTCGGAGTGGCAGACGCCCGCGGCGCGCACCCTGATGTGCACCTCACCGGGACCGGGACCGAGGACGGCCACGTCGTCACGGATCTCGAGCTTCTCGTCCCCGATCGTGTGCAGAACGGCCGCGCGCATCCCGGCACCCCCCTCGAAAAATAGAACGCGTTCTACGCTAGTCTCGAGGGATACACCAAGCAAGCATCGGCCGCTCTGGGGCTGAGGAACTCGGCGAAAACCAAGCAAGCGTTTGGCAGGGTCTTACCATTGGCTGGTGACGAGCCCCAAAAAGGCCGCGCCCGGCTCGGAGCGGCGCGCGCATCTGGTACAGCTTGCCGGAGATCTCTTCGCGGAGAAGGGTTTCCGCGCGACGACCGTCCGCGAGATAGCCGACGCGGCCGGCATCCTCTCCGGCAGCCTGTATCACCACTTCGACTCCAAGGAGTCGATCGGCGACGAGATCCTCAGCGCGTTCCTGGAGGACGTGCTCGAGGGGTACCGCGAGGCGACCCGCGACGCCGGCGACCCCCGGCGGGCGATCGAGCAGATCGTCCGGTCGTCGACGGCAACACTGGGCAGGCACCGGGCAGCGCTGACCATGCTGCAGAACGACTGGAACTACTTCAGTGGCCAGCCGCGCTTCGCGTACCTGCGGACGGCCATGAAGGAGATCGAGCAGACCTGGATCGAGCAGTTGGAGCGGGGCAAGGAGTCCGGGCAGTTCCGCGCCGACCTGGACGCCCGCCTGATCTACCGGCTGCTGCGGGACATCCTCTGGATCCCCACGTCGTGGAAGCAGTCGCAGGGCAACGGCTGGAACGCCGATCAGGTCAACGACGGCCTCCTGCGACTTCTCTTCGAAGGCATCAACGCCCGCTGATCTGCCGCTGGCGCGGCCCGGTGCATCAGCGTTAGCCTCCCAAGCAAACGCTTGGTCGGACGCTCTTCTCCGGCCGGGGCCGAACGCTTGGTCGGACGGAGGCGCGCGATGGGGCGGCTGGACGGCAAGGTAGCGCTGATCACCGGTGGCGCGCGGGGCATGGGCAAGGCGCATGCCCGGCACTTCGTCGCCGAGGGCGCCCGCGTGGTGATCGGCGACGTGCTCGACGACAAGGGCCAGTCGGTGGCCGAGGGGCTGGGCGAGCAGTCCTGCCGGTTCGTGCATCACGACGTGACCAGCGAGGACGAGTGGGCGGCGGCGGTCGCGGCCACGATGTCGGCGTTCGGGCGGCTCGACGTGCTGGTCAACAACGCCGGGATCCTGCGGCACGCGGCGGTCGCGGAGATGGACCCGGCCGAGTTCCGGCAGGTCATCGAGGTCAACCTGGTCGGCACGTGGCTCGGCATCCGGCAGGTGGTGCCGGCCATGACCGCGGCCGGCGGCGGGTCGATCGTCAACATCTCGTCGATCGAGGGCATCGCGGGGGCGGCGGGGCTCTCCGCCTACAGTGCGAGCAAGTTCGGCGTACGGGGCCTGACCCGCTCGGCCGCGCAGGAGCTCGGGCCGCTCGGCATCCGCGTGAACTCGGTGCACCCGGGCGGCGTGATGACGTCGATGGCGCTCTCCGCGGCGCAGTTCATGACCGGGGTGGACGGCGCGGGCTTCCTGAAGCAGCTGCCGATCGCCCGGTTCGCCGAACCCGTCGAGATCTCCCGGCTGGTCGCGTTCCTGGCGTCGGACGAGGCGTCCTACACCACCGGCGCCGAGTTCCTCGCCGACGGCGGGCTGCTCAGCGGACCGGGCTACTGAGATGACGCGCACTCCCGGCCCCGGGCTCGACGGGCGGGTCGCGATCGTCACCGGTGCCGCGCAGGGACTGGGCGCGGCGGAGGCTCTCGCGCTGGCGGCGGAGGGCGCCCGAGTCGTGCTCAACGACCTGCCCGGACCCGCGCTCGACGAGGTCGCCGACCGCATCCTCGCGGCCGGGGGCGACGCGGTGGTCTGCCCCGGCGACGTCGGCGACTGGCACACCGGCGAGGCGCTGCTCAAGACCGCCACGGACACGTTCGGCGGGCTCGACGTGCTGGTCAACAACGCCGGGGTGCTCCGCGACCGGATGGTCTTCTCGATGTCCGAGCAGGAGTGGGACACGGTGATCCGGGTGCATCTGCGTGGACATTTCGTCACCACCAGGTTCGCCACCGCGTACTGGCGTTCCGCCCACAAGTCGTCGGGTGTCCAGCCCTATGCGCGGATAGTCAACACCTCCTCCGAAGCGTTCCTCCTCGGTTCGGCCGGTCAGCCGAACTACGCCGCGGCCAAGGGCGGGATCGTGGCGCTGACCCTGGCCACCGCCCGGGGATGCGCTCGCTACGGCGTGCGCGCGAACGCCATCTGCCCCCGGGCGCGCACCTCGATGACCGGTGAACTGATGGGCCCGGCGCCGGACGGACCCGACCCGATGGCGCCGGAGCGGGTGACACCGCTGGTCACCTATCTGGCCGGGCCCGAAGCGAGCCGGATCACCGGTGAGGTGTTCGTGGTGCACGGTGACGTGGTGGCGCTGCTCGGCCCGCCCACGGTCCGTGCGGCGTTCCACGCTGCGAGCGGGCAGTGGACACCGACGGAACTCGACGGGGCCCTCGCGCCGTACTTCACCGAGGACCCGCCCCGCCCCGGATTCGTGTGCGAGGAGACGATTCCGCTGGCCGAGACGACCTTCGGGGAGTAGGACATGGCGAACCAGCGCGAGACCGTCCGGATGAGCGAGGCCGAGATCGGGCAGCTTTTCGCGTACGCAAGAAAGGTCCAGATTGCCACGATCAACCTGGACGGAACCCCCCACCTGGTGACGATGTTCTTCGGTCTTGCCGACGGCAAGATCGCTTTCTGGACCTATCGCAGCTCGCGCAAGGCACTGAATCTGGCTCGCGATCCACGGCTGACGTGCCTGGTCGAGGACGGCGAGGACTACTTCGAGCTGCGGGGCGTGCAGGTCGGCGGGGAGGTCCGGGTGATCGACGACCTGGCCGGTGTCACCGAGGTCGGCAAGCTGATCGCGGCGCGCATGCCGGACGTGCCGAAAGAGGCGCTGGACGCCTACGTGGAGCACGCGGCGCGCAAGCGGGTCGCCTATGTCGTGGAGCCGCGAAACGTCGCCAGCTGGGACCACCGGAAACTGCTCTCCTGATCTATGTTGATCCGGTGCTCGAGGCGGAGATCCTGCGATACCTGGCAGATCCGGACGAAGAGGTAGCGGCGGCGGCACTCGACGAGTTCGCCACGTCGATCTGGCATCAGGGGACCGTTTTCCCGGAGGCTGTGGCGGCGGTGCCGGCGCTCGTGGAGCTGGCGACGACTCCGGGGGTGCATCAGCGCGCCCACCTCCTCCATGTGCTCGGCGCGATGAGCGACCCGGCGCACAGTCGTGGTGACGACCTGCCGGCGGTGCGTGCCGCGCTGGCCGAGCACGCCGGCTGGCTGCTGCCGTTGCTGGGCGACCACGATCCGGGCATCCGGGAGCACGCGGCCTTCGCTCTTGTGTCCGCCCCCGGGGTTACCGCGCAGGTGCTGGCGGGGCTCGAGGAGCGGTGGGCGACCGAGACCGATCCTCGCGTGCGTTCCTCCCTGCTGATGGGTCTCGCCCGCCTGGACCCGCGATCGGCCGGGCCGAAGCTGCGCACCGCCGCCGTCGAGGAGAAATTCCCGATGCCGGTGGCGGCGGCGCTCGCCCTCACCCGGGCCGGGCTGCGCCTGCCCGCCGAGACGATCCGCCCGATCGCGGACGCGCTGGCCGCCGACGAGCAGTGGGACTCCCCGTGGACGGACCGGGATCCGCTCGCCGAGTTGCTCGCCACGGTGGACCGGGCCTCTGCGGACGCGCTGACCGCGGCGATGACGAAGCCGGCCCGCCGCAGCCGGTTCGCGGGACCGAGGGCGCGGCGCCGCGCCGCGGCCGCTCTCCGGGAGTCGTTCGTGACGAGCCGGTCCGCGCCGATCCGGATGATGCCGCAGCTACGGATGTACCTGACCGACCCCGACGCCGACGTGCGCGCCGCCGCTGCGACGACAGCCGGGTGGGCCGGGACAGCGGCCGCGGCCGTCGCGGAGGAACTGCTCCCGTTCGCGTTCGGCGTGTATGACGACCTGCGCTACAGCCCCGCCCAGTTCTCCCTGGTCACCCTGATCCGCCTCGGCGTCCAGCGCTGGCGGGAACCGCTGATGGCGGCCTGGGCGGCCGGCGCCGACCCGTGGGGTGTCCGGCTCCTCGCCGCCTCGCCACCCCCTTTCGACCATGAGCTGTTCGAGGCCGCACGACAGCGTCTCGCCGCTCGGCCGACCAGTGAGGTGATCAGCCTGCTCGGCTCGTGGGGGGCGGCCGCCGCGGGGGCGGTACCTGAGATCGCCGCGGCCCTGGTCGCCGAACCGGCGGCGGTCTGCGCCGCCCTGGGAAACATCGGCGCCGCAGCCGGCGACGCCGCGTCCGAATTGCTGCGGGCTCTGCACCGTGGCATCGACGAACCGCTGCCCGGGATGATCCGCTGGCCGGACGCCGAGGGCACCCGGTTCCGCGCGGCGCACGCCCTCTGGCGCGTCACCGGCGAGACGGAACCTCTCCTCCGCACGTCGCACGACCTGCTGGCCTTCAACGGCGGCACGGCCGGCGGCTGGGAGCTGACCAGAATGGCCGACCTGGGCCCGGCCGCCGCACCGCTGCTCCCGGTGGTGAGCGCGGTGGCCGCGCAGTCCCCGGACCCGAACTCGCGGGTGGGCGCGGCCCGGGTGCTCTGGCGGGCCACCGGAGATCCGGAACAGGCACTGCCGACCGTCGAGGAGATGCTGCGCTCCGGCGATTCCCACGCCCGCGCCGCCGCCGAACTGGCAGCCGACCTGACCACCGCCGACCCGACCGCCGCCGTCCCGACCGCCGCCGTCCCGAGCACCGCCGGGCTGTTGGCGGCGGCTCCGGAGGCGGGCCGGCTGACGGTGGATTCGCCGGCTGCCCGTGGACTGATCTCGGCGCTGCGGGCCGCCCTGGGTGCCGAGTGGGCCCAGCTGGCTGCCGCCCGCGCACTCTGGCATCTCGGCACCGAGCCGGCCGACCTGGTCAAACCGCTGTTCTCCGCCATGACGACCAGCATCGACGCGAGTGACCGCGTCCGGCTGATCGTCGAGATGGGCGCCACCGGCGCGGTCGAGAGCCTCACCCGGCTGGCCGAACAGGACGAACGGATCTTCGGCGACACCGACGACACCGTCTGGCGGGACGACCGCCTGCGCCGCGACCTGTTCGAAGCCGTGACGGCCCTGACCAACCGCCGCCCCGCGCACCCGTGAATGCGGAGACTCACGGTGGCCAGCGCAGCAGTGGTATTCCGCGCTACCGTCCATGGCGCCGAAAGGTGTCTAGACTCCTCGACCATGTCCGCCGTCATCCCTCAGGGACGTCCCCGCGACCCCGGCGTCGACGACCGGATCACCCGTGCCGCCGCTGAGGTCTACGGTGCCGAGGGCTGGGCGCGGTTCTCCGTCGACGCGGTCGCGCGCAGGGCCGGCGTCGGCAAGGCCTCGATCTATCTGCGCTGGCCCAACAAGGAGGCGCTGTTCGCCGCGGTCCTGGCGAGCCGGCTCGAAGGTGTCCGCGACATCGACACCGGCTCGGTCCGTGACGACCTGGTGATGCTGGCCCGGCAGGTGCTGCACGCGTTCCTGGACGAGGCCGGCGGTGCGGTGCTGCGGCTCATGGTGGAGGCGGAGAGCATCCCGGCCGGGCGGGAGCACCTGGACCGGTTCCTGCGGTCGCAGGCCACGGCGGGCCGGGCGATCGTGCGGCGGGGCATCGAGCGCGGCGAGCTGGGCGCCGGGACGCGGGCGACGATGCTGCTCGACTGCATCAGCGGCGGGGCGCTCAGCCACGCGCTGGCCACCCCGGCGCGGTTGCGCGCGCAGGTGGCGGCGGGAGCCGACGTCTACGCCGAGGAGCTCGTGGATTTCGTCCTGACCTCAGTGAGCACGGCTGACCAGGGCCCCTGACTTCCACTTGAGATCCCCGGTCGCCACGAGCAGCTCGACGTGCGCCGCGGTCTCCGCGACCGCACCCACCCGCATCGGCCCGATCTGTTCCCAGGGGCGCGACCAGCTCAGATTCGCCGCCAGCTCCCAGACGCTCAGGGAGCCCAGCCGCTCCACCGCCGACACGATCTCCGCGCACCGCTGCCGGTGATGCCCCGTCAGCTCGGCCGCCCGGTCCGCGATACCCCGGAACCGGTACTCATGGGCCGGCAGCGCCGCGCAGGAGTCGTACTCGGCGAGTTTCGCCAGCGAGTCGATGTAGCGGGCGAGCGCGCCGTCGTCCCCGTCCAGCTGCAACCCGATGTTCGGGCTGATCCGCGGCAGCAGGTGGTCGCCGGTGAGCAGAAGTTCGGCGTCCGGCTCGAGCAGGCACAGATGACCCGGCGTGTGTCCCGGTGTCCACACCGCCCGCAGCCGCCGCCCGGCCAGGGGCACGTAGTCGCCGTCGTCGAGGAGCACGTCGGCGTCGGCGAGCGGCGCGAGATGCCGGTCCGCCTCGGCCGCGAACGTCGCGAGCAGGTATTCGATCTCCGACGCAGGCGCCTGGAAGGACCGCAGCCACCGACCGAGCCCCTCGCGTGCGCCGGTCCCCTTGTCGCGGACCAGCGCCGCCCGCTCCTTCGGGTGCATGGCGACCCACGCGCCGGACGCCTCGCGCAGCCGGCACGTCAGCCCGTGATGGTCCGGGTGCACGTGGGTGATCACGATGCCGGTGACGTCACCGAGGCGGGCTCCCGCCACGGCCAGGCCGTCCCGCAGCGCCGCCCAGCCCTCCTCGCTGTCCCAGCCCGGGTCGACCACGACCAGACCGTTGTCGCCGGGAACCAGATAGGTCAGCGTGTACCGCAGCGGGTTGTCCGGGATCGGCACGGGCACCGAGACGAGGCCGCCGGGCAGGCGCTCGACCGGCGGCAGGGTCCGCGCCCGCCAGGCGGCCTGTTGCGCTTCGCCGAGGACCTGCACACCCACCGGGGAACCCCTTTCCTAGACGAACCTCGTCTAGGAAAGGACGATAGCCGACCTCACATCATTTCGTCAGTGGTGGGGATCAGCACGGTCTTCACCTCGGTGTACGCCTCGATCGACGACCGGCCGCCCTCCCGCCCGAGGCCGGACTGCCCGAATCCGCCGAACTCCACGTGCGGCTCCAGCTGGTAACCGTTCACCCCGACCGTGCCCGCGCGCACCGCCCGGGTCAGCCGCATCGCCCGCTTCACGTCGCCGGTCCAGACCGTGGCCGCCAGCCCGTACGAAGTGTCGTTGGCCAGCCGCAGCGCCTCGTCCTCGTCGGTGAACGGCACCACGGCCAGCACCGGCCCGAAGATCTCCTCGCGGGCGATCGTGTGGTCGTTGCTGACCTCGGCGAAGACGGTCGGCAGCACGAAGTTGCCGGCCGCCAGGTCCCCGTCCGCCCGGCCGCCGCCGGTCACGAGGCGGGCGCCCTCCTCCTGGCCGCGCTCGATGTAGCCCAGCACCCGGTTCATCTGCCGCTCGTTGATCAGCGGCGACGCGGTGGTCTCCGGGTGGAACGGGTCGCCGTAGTTGACCAGGGCGGCCATCGCCTCGACGATCGCCAGGAACTCGTCGTAGACGTCACGGTGGACCAGCGCCCGGGTGTGCGCCACGCACGCCTGCCCGGAGAGCCCGAGCGTGACCGTACCCATCGTGGTGGTGGCGGCCGCGTAGACGTCGGCGTCGGCGAAGACCAGCGACGGGCTCTTGCCGCCGAGTTCGAGGCTGCTGCGCTTCATGCCGTTCGCGGCGGCGGCGAGCACCTTGCGGCCGACCGCCCGGCTGCCGGTGAACGTGATCTTGTCGACCAGCGGGTGGTTGATCAGCGCGTCGCCGGTCGGCTCGCCGGGGCCGGTGACGACATTGAGGACACCCGGCGGGAGCCCGGCCTCCTCGACGATGCGCGCCAGCCGCAACGCGCTGAAGGTGGCGTACTCCGAAGGCTTGAGCACCACGGTGCACCCGACGGCGAGGGCCGGTGCGAGCTTCTGCGCGGCCAGCAGCAACGGGCCGTTCCACGGGATGATCGCGGCGACCACCCCGACCGGCTCGCGCAGCGTCATCACCATGTGCTCACCGCCCTGATATCCGGGGAGCGTCTCGCCGCCGAGCTTGTCGATCCAGCCGGCGTGGTGGTCGAAGACGTCGGCCACGCACTCGACCGACATCGCGTACGTCTCCCCGAAACTGACCGGCACCCCGTTGTCGAGCGCGACCAGCGCCTGCAGCTCGGTGGCGTGCGCGCGGATCTCGTCGGCGATGCGGCGCAGCACCCGGATCCGGTCCTTCGCGCGAGCCCGCGGCCACGGCCCCTCGTCGAACGCCTTGCGGGCGGCGCGCACGGCGGCGTCCACGTCGTGCTCGGTCGCCACCGCGAACGAGCCGACCTCCTCGGCGGTGGCCGGGTGCGGGTGTGTCCACGTGCGCCCCTCGGCCGCCGCCCGCCACGTGCCGCCGACGAGCAACTCGCCGGTGGACAGGCCGATCTCGTCACGCTTCGTCTTGATCGAGAGAACCACGCCGCACCTCCGGAAGCCGTACGAAATTGGAACGCGTTCTACTTCTGCGGAGGGTACGCCGCACCCCGGAACTCCGCCAGGTACGCCGGCCACTCGCCGCCGCCGTGCACAGCCAGGGCCGCGCCGCTCACGTAACCGGCCAGCGGCGAGGCCAGGAGCAGGCACGCGCCGGCCACATCAGCGGGATCGGCGGCGCGGCCGGCCACCAGCTCGCCGGCCGGTCCGCCCACCGGGCCGACGACGAGGCTGTTCACCCGTACGAAAGGAGCCCATTCCACAGCGAGACTCGCCGCCAGATGCAGGAGCCCCGCCTTGGCCGCGCCGTAGGCCGCGGTCCCCGGTGACGGCCGCACCCCGCTGACACTGGCGATCATCAGGATCGACCCGCCGCCGCGCTGGTCGCGCATGACCGGGAAGGCCGCCTGCGAGACGTGCAGGGGCGCGATCAGGTTCAGCTCGATCACCTTGGCGTGCAGCCGCGGCGAGGCGTCGGCGGCCATCACCTGCGGGCTGCCACCGGCGTTGTTGACCAACACGTCGAGGCGCCCGAACCGGTCCACGGCCGTCTCGATCAGCGCGGCGGCCTGCTCGGGGTCCCGCACGTCGGCCTGGACGTATCCGGGCACCTCGGCGAGCGACCGGCCGCACACCAGCACGTTCGCACCCGCCATCCGGAACGCGTGTGCGATCGCGGCGCCGATCCCGCGCGTGCCGCCGGTGACGACCACGGCCCGGCCGGTGAAGTCGAGGGGGTTCATGTCCCGATGCTAGCTACCCAAGCAAGCGCTAGGTTAGGGTCGCGAGCATGGGCATAGGGCTGCACCGCGGCGCCGTCGCCGAGGTGGTCATCGATTTCCCGCCGGTCAACGCGATCCCCGCGGCCGGCTGGCACGACATCGCCGCCGCGCTGGCCGAGGCCGGCACCGATCGGCGGACACGCGCCGTGGTGCTCGCCGCCGAGGGCCGGGGGTTCTGCGCCGGTGTCGACATCAAGGAGATGCAGCGGACCGAGGGCCACGGGGCGCTCCTGGAGGCGAACCGGGGCTGTGCGGCGGCGTTCGCGGCGGTCTACGACTGCCCGGTCCCGGTGATCGCCGCGGTGCACGGTTTCTGCCTGGGCGGCGGCGTCGGGCTGGCCGGCAACGCGGACCTGGTGGTGGCGACCGACGACGCGACGTTCGCGCTGCCCGAGGTCGACCGGGGCGCGCTCGGCGCCGCCACGCATCTGGCCCGCCTCGTCCCGCATCAGCTGATGCGCACCATGGTCTACACCTGCCGCCCGGTCACCGCGTGGGAGCTGCACCGCTTCGGCACGGTCCTGGAGGTGGTGCCGCCCGCGGGCCTGCGCCGGGCCGCGCGGCGGGTCGCCGAGGAGATCGCGAGCAAGGATCCGCTGGTCATCCGCCGGGCCAAGGAGTCGCTCAACGGGATCGACCCGATCGACGTGAAGCGCTCCTACCGGTTCGAGCAGGGCTTCACGTTCGAGCTCAACCTGAACGGCGCCGGCGACCGGGCACGACAGAGGTTCGTGGAGGGCCGATGAACCGGGTGGTCACCATCGACGAGATCGTCGGCGAGCTGCGCGACGGGATGACGGTCGGCATCGGCGGATGGGGGTCGCGGCGCAAGCCGATGGCGCTGGTCCGGGCCATAGCGCGGGCCGGGCTGAGAAATTTGACTTTGGTGACGTACGGAGGACCCGACGTCGGTCTCCTCCTCGCCGAGGGTTGCGTCAGCCGGGTGGTGACCGGTTTCGTCTCGCTGGACAGCATCCCCCTGGAGCCGCACTTCCGTCGCGCCCGCAGCGCCGGCACCGTGGCCCTGACCGAGTACGACGAGGGAATGCTCTACTGGGGCCTGCTCGCCGCCGCCAACCGGCTCCCGTTCCTGCCGATCCGCGCCGGCCTCGGCTCCGACGTCATGCGGATCAACCCGGACCTACGAACGGTCCGGTCGCCCTATCCCGACGCCACCGAGCTGGTCGCCATGCCCGCGATCACCCTCGACGTCGCGCTGATCCACCTCAACCGCGCCGACGCGTTCGGCAACGGCCGCTACCTCGGTCCCGACCCCTACTTCGACGACCTCTTCTGTCTCGCCGCGAAACGCCGCTTCGTCTCCTGCGAGCGGATCCTCGGCACCGGCGACCTGATGGCGGCCGGCCCACCGCAGACCCTGCTGGTCAACCGCTCGATGGTCGACGGCGTCGTGGAGACACCGCACGGCGCGCACTTCACCAGCTGCGAACCCGACTACGGCCGCGACGAGGCGTTCCAGCGCGAGTACGCGACAGCCGACTGGGACACGTTCCGAGCGCGCTATCTCGACCGCGACGAGGCGGACTACCAGAAAGCGGTAGGGGCATGAGCCGCGCCGACGTCTGCGTGGTCGCCTGCGCCGAGGCGTGGCGCGGCGACGGGGCGATCCTGGCGAGCTTCGCCGGTCTGATCCCCCGGCTCGGCGCCCGGCTGGCCCAGCTCACCTTCTCCCCCGACCTGCTGGTGACCGACGGCGAGGCCACCCTGCTGCGCGACGAGCAGGTGGAGGGCTGGTTGCCCTACCGGACGGTGTTCACCATGGTGGCGGCCGGCACGCGGCACGTGATGATGGGTGCCAGTCAGCTGGACCGGTTCGGCAATCAGAACATCTCCTGCATCGGCGACTGGCACCGGCCGAAGTCCCAGCTGCTCGGCGTCCGCGGCGCCCCGGGGAACACGGTCAACCACACCACCAGCTACTGGGTGCCTCGCCACTCGCCGCGCGTGTTCACGCCGGCGGTCGACATGGTCTCCGGGATCGGCCACGACCGCGGCGCCGTGGAGATCCGTGTGGTGGTCACCGACCTGGCGGTGCTCGACTTCGCCACGCCGGACCGCTCGATGCGGCTGCGCTCGGTGCATCCCGGCGTGACCGTGGACGACGTGGTCGCCGCCACCGGCTTCGCGCTGACCGTGCCCGATCAGGTGCCGGCGACCCGTGAGCCGACCGCCGCGGAACTCGCGCTGATCGCCGGTCACCTGGATCCGCACGGCGCGCGCGAGCGGGAGATCCGGTGAGGACGCCGCTGACCGACCTGCTCGGCTGCCGGCATCCGATCGTGCAGACGGGCATGGGGTACGTGGCCGGCGCGGGACTGGTCTCCGCGGTGTCGGGCGCCGGCGGTTTCGGCATCGTCGCCTCCGCCACGATGAGCCTCGACCAGCTGCGCGACACCATCCACCGGATCCGCGAGCGCACCGCCGAGCCGTTCGGCGTGAACATCCGCGCCGACGCGCCGGACGCCCGCGAGCGCATCGACCTGCTGATCAGCGAGCGGGTGCGGCTGGCGTCGTTCGCACTGGCGCCGGACCGCGACCTGATCCGCCGGTGCGCGGACAACGGGATCCTGACCATGCCGTCGGTCGGTGCTCGCCGGCACGCCGAGAAGGTGGCGGCGTGGGGCGTGGACGCGGTGCTCGTGCAGGGCGGCGAGGGCGGCGGGCACACCGGTCCGGTGCCGACGTCGCTGCTGCTGCCGCAGGTGGTGGACGCGGTGGACGTGCCGGTCGTGGCGGCGGGCGGCTACTTCGACGGGCGCGGGCTGGTGGCCGCGCTCGCCTACGGTGCGGCCGGGATCGCGATGGGCACCCGGTTCCTGCTCACCTCGGACAGCCCGGTCGGGATGCGGGTCAAACAGCTGTACCTCGACGCGCCGGTGACGGGCACGGTGGTGACGACGAGGGTGGACGGTGTGCCGCATCGCGTGCTGCGCACCGCGTACATCCAGGGTTTGGAGAAATCGGGAAGCGTGCGCGCCCTGCTCAGATCGGCCCGGCACGCGGTCGCGTTTCGCCGCCTGAGCGGGCTTTCGTGGCCGGAAATGATCCGTGCCGGGCGCATGGCCCGGCACGGGCGCGAGCTGAGCTGGGGGCAGACCATGCGGGCGGCGAGCACACCGATTCTCTTGCGCAAGGCGATGGTCGAAGGGCAGCCAGGGTACGGAGTGATGTCCGCCGGTCAGGTAGCCGGCCTGATCGACGACCTGCCCTCATGCGCCGATCTGATCGCCCGGATCATGAAGGAGGCGGCGTCGTCACTGGACCGGGTCAACACCTTTCGATGATCGTCACGTTGGCCTGCCCACCGCCCTCGCACATGGTCAACAGTCCGTAGCGGCCACCCGACCGCTCGAGTTCGTGCAACAGCCCGGTCATCAGGCGCGCCCCTGTCGCACCCAGCGGATGTCCGAGAGCGATCGCTCCACCGTTCACGTTGACGCGAGCCGGATCGGCGCCGGTCTCGCGCAGCCAGGCCAGGACGACGCTCGCGAAGGCCTCGTTGACCTCGAAGCGGTCGATGTCGTCGACGGTGAGCCGGCAGCGGCGCAGGGCGTGGGCGGTGGCCTGGATGGGCGCGGTGAGCATCAGGACGGGGTCGTCGCCGCGGGCGGAGATGTGGTGGATCCTGGCCCTCGGGGTGAGATGGTGGCGTTTCATGGCGCGGCGGGAGGCCACCAATAGGGCCGCGGCGCCGTCGGCTATCTGGCTCGACGTGGCGGCGGTGGTCAGGCCGTTCTCGCGCAGCGGTTTCAGGGCCGCCATCTTGGCAAGCGACGTGTCCGCCCTCGGACACTCATCCGTCCTGTCGTCGACGATCTCAGCAGCCACGCCCGCCGCGCCCGCCGCCTGCGGCATCGAAGCTGTTGTCGCTTTTATCGCCTTTTCATGCGACTTAATGGCGTAATTCTCCAGCTCCTCGCGGGTCAGACCCCACTTCATCGCGATCTCGTCGGCGCTCCGGAACTGATTGATCTCTTGGCCGCCGTAGCGGTGCGCCCACCCTTTTGACCCGATATATGGCCCGCCGGGGGACATAGCGCTCCCGATCGGCACCTGGCTCATGCTCTGCACACCGCCGGCCACGACCAGCCCGGCCGTCCCGCTCGCCACCGCCTGAGCGGCGAAGTGGACCGCCTGCTGACCGGAACCGCACTGCCGGTCCACGGTCACCCCGGGAACGTGTTCCGGTAGGCCGGCCGCCAGCCAGGCCGTCCGGGCGATGTCACCGGACTGCGGGCCGAGGGTGTCCACACAGCCCAGGATCACGTCGTCCACCGCCGCCGGATCGACCCCGGCCCGCTCGACCAGGGCGCTGAGCACGCTGCCCGCCAGGTCGGCGGGGTGCACCCCGGACAGCATCCCGCCCCGGCGGCCCACCGCGGTCCGAACCGCACCGACCAGAAACGCGTCCACTGTTGACGACCTCCCCCAGGCTCGGTCTACTTGTAGAACGTGTTCTAACTTATCTGTCGGGGAGTGGGTTTCGTCCATGCTTGTGGGCTACACACCGGACCAGGAGAAGTTACGCGACCGACTGAAGGCCTACTTCTCCACGTTTCCTGAATTTACGGATATCGAGGAGGACAACGGCTACCGGGAGGCCGTCCGCAAGCTCGGCCGGGACGGCTGGCTCACCACCGACGGCCGGTCCCGCATGGACCAGCTGATCTTCGCCGAGGAGGCCGCGCTCGCCGGCGTACCCGTCCCGTTCCTCACCCTCTACACCGTCGCGCCGACCATCGAGCGCCACGGCACCCCGGAGCAGAAGGCCGAGCTCCTCCCCCGGATCGCCGCCGGCGAGGTCCACTTCTCGATCGGCTACTCCGAGCCGGACGCCGGCACCGACCTCGCGGCCCTGCGCACCCGCGCCGTGCGCGACGGCGACCACTACGTGATCAACGGCCAGAAGATGTGGACCAGCCTCATCCAGCACGCGGACTACGTGTGGCTCGCCTGCCGCACCGACCCGTCCGCCGAGCGCCACCGGGGCCTGTCCATCCTGATCGTGCCGACCGGCTCGCCCGGCTTCTCGTGGACGCCGGTGCGTACGGTCGCCGGCCCCTCCACCAGCGCCACCTACTACGAGGACGTGGTCGTGCCGGTGTCCGCGCTGGTCGGCGAGGAGAACCAGGGCTGGCGGCTGATCACCAACCAGCTCAACCACGAGCGGGTCGCGCTCACCCCGGCCGCGCCGCTGCAACGGGCGCTGCGCGAGGTGACCGCGTGGGCGGTGGAGTCCGGCGCGATCGAGAGGGAGTGGGTGCGGCTGCACCTGGCCCGGGTGCACGCCAGGACCGAGGCGCTGAAGCTGTTCAACTGGAGGGTCGCGTCGTCGTCGTCCGCCACGCCGTCGGCACCCGACGCGAGCGCCGGCAAGGTCTACGGGACCGAGCTGGCGACGGAGGCGTACCGATTGCTCATGGAAATTCTCGGCCCGGCGGCGACGGTGCGTGCCGGCTCACCCGGTGCGCTGCTGGCCGGGCGCATCGAGCGGATGCACCGGGCAGCGCTGATCCTGACCTTCGGCGGCGGCACCAACGAGGTGCAGCGCGACATCATCGCGGCCGGCGCGCTCGGCCTCCCGATCCGGCGCTAGGAGGCCGTGGTGGATTTCGAACTCAGCGGCGAGGCGGAGGAACTGGTCACCCTCACCCGCGATCTCGCGGCCTCCGGCCACTCGCTCTGGCCCGCGCTGGCCGAGGCAGGCGTTCTGGCTGCGGCTTTACCCAAACAGGCAGGAGGAGAGGGGTACGGGCTGAGCGAGCAAGCCGCGATCCTGAGCGAGCTCGGCCGCGCTGCCGCCACGGTTCCGTACCTGACGTCGATCGTCGCCGGCGCGTCCACACTCGCCCGCTTCGACCCGTCGTTCGTCTTTGTCGGGCAGGTCATTGCCGTGTCCCACAATGATCAGGTCCACGGCATCACACCGTCGTTCTCCGCCGTCCTGGTTCCCTCGTCCACGGGCGTCTTCCTCCTCGACTCCGCGATCGTTGATCCACAAGACGTCGCGGGTGGCCCCGGCACCGGCCTGCTTCGCTCGCCGCTGCCCGAGACGCCTTTCCTGACCGACCCGGCCGCCGCGCCCTGGCTGCGGACCCGCCTCACCGTCGGCGCGGCCGCCTACCAACTCGGCGTCGTCGAGCGCGCGCTGTCGATGACGGCCGAGTACGCCCGGACCCGCGTCCAGTTCGGGCGGCCGATCGGCTCGTTCCAGGCGGTGTCGCAGCGGCTTGCCGACGCGTACATCGACGTCGAAGCGCTGCGGGTGGCGCTCTGGCAGGCCGTCTCGCTCCTCGAGTCGGACCAGCCCGCCGCCGCGGCCGTCGCCACGGCCGGCTTCTGGGCCGCCGAGGCCGGGCACCGCGTCCTGCACACCGCCGCCCACGTGCACGGCGGCGTCGGCCTGGACCTCGAATACCCGCTGCACCGCTACTTCCTCGCCGCCAAGTACCACGAGTTCCTCCTCGGCGGGGCTACCACCCAACTTCTCGCCCTCGCCAAGGAGCTCGGATGAAGTTCTCCCTGGGCATCGTCTTCAGCCCTCTCGACCAGCTGACCGAACTCGCCCGCACCGCCGAGGAGTGCGGCTTCACCTCGATCGCCCTGCCCGACTCGCTGTTCTACTCCGAGCAGGTGTCGGCGTCGTACCCGTACACGCCTGACGGCCGCCGCTTCTGGGACGGCGACACCCCCTGGGCCGACCCGATGGTCGCCGCCGCCGCGATGGGCGCCGTGACCAGCCGGATCCACTTCTACACCCAGGTACTCAAACTCGACCCGCGCAACCCGGTCCTGCTCGCCCGCCAGATCAACTCGGTGGCCAACCTGACCGGCAACCGCTTCGGCCTGGGCGTAGGCCTGGGCTGGTCCCCCGAGGAGTCCCGCTGGTGCGGCACCGAGTTCCGCGACCGCGGCGCCCGCGCCGACGAGGCCATCGAGGTCCTGCGCCTCATCCTGGGCGGCGGCATGGTCTCCTACCACGGAAAACACTTCGCCTTCGAGAAGCTCCAGATGAGCCCCACCCCGACCGCGCCGGTCCCCATCTACATTGGCGGCCACACCGAACCCGCCCTGCGCCGAGCCGCCCGCGTCGGCGACGGCTGGTCCTCGGCGATGATGCGCTTCGAGGATTTACGCACCACCATCAACCGCCTGCACGACCTGCGCGCCGGGTTCGGCCGCGCCGACCGCCCCTTCGAGATCCAGGCAGTCTGCATCGACCGCTTCGGCCTCGACGGCTACCAGGCCCAGCAGTCCATCGGCGTAACCGACGCGATCGTGGTGCCTTGGCGCCGCTTCGACGCCCCCCTGAACGCCAAACTCGAAGCCCTCCACCGCTTCGGCGAGGACATCATCGCCCCACTGTCCGGATAGGCCGTCCATGGTGGCGGAGGCACCATCCCCCTTCCGGGTGAACAGCCGTTCACCGCCCGTCCAGTAGCCTCGTTGAACGTCCGGGGCAGAGTGCGGGAGCGGTGTGAGCAACTTCTTCCAGGAGAACGAGGTAGCCGCGCGCCTCGGTGACATCGCCACCAAGGTGCTGGCCTCCTTCCTCCTGGACGGCGGGTGGGGCGCACTGCTCGGCGAGACCGCGGCCTTCGTCCTGCAGCGGCGCATCGGCCAGGCGGATCCCGAGGAGGCCCTGCGCAACGAGATTCGCAGGCTGGCGAAAGGCATAGGCAAGGCAACGGTACGGGCGGCGCTCACCGACGCCCAGCGCGAGGAGGCCCTGCCCGCCGCCGACCAGGTCGCCGAGACCGTCGAAGCCGTTCCGCTCGACGACGAACTGGTCAGGCAGAGCGTTTTCCACCCGGACAAGCTCTACCGGCGATACCGCGAGGCCTACACACCGGACGGCCTCGGTGCGGGGCTCGCCGTCTACGAGAAGGTGCTCCGCGACTACTGCGAACGCCTCGTCAAGGTGCTCGGCGACTCGACGCGAACGCATCAGCAGTTGCTGCGTTACCTGCTGGAACGGACCCAGTTCCAGGACGCCGCGATCGCCGACGGCAGTCTGGCCACCGCGTTGCAGGCAGGCTCCGACAACGCCTTCATCCTCACCTACCGCTACGACGTGGTCGACCATCTCCCGTCGACCCCGTTCACCGACCCCGGCGGCATCGTCGGCGCCATCCCGCTCGCCCGCCTCGACAGTCCGCTCGACGCCACCGACGGCGTGACAGCCGGGCCGGCCGCCGAGCTTCTCACCACGGGCCGGACCACCGTCCTGACCGGCCGGCCCGGTGCCGGCAAATCTCACGTTCTCCAGCAACTCCTTGTCGAACGGGCCGCCGGCGCTTTTCCGGCGCTGCACGGCAAGATGCCCTTCTACGTCGATCTCCGCCAGCACCACGGCGTCCCGACGCCGACCGAAGCCCTCCAGGCATTCGACAAGTTCCTGGCCGAGGACGCGCCCCCACAGTGGGCCGCCCACCTGATCGGCGGAGGCAGAGCGCTCGTCCTGTTCGACCACGCCGAGGCCCTGGCCGACCTGACCAAGCTGGACCAGATGATCCAGAAGTGGACCACGGCGGGCACCACGGTGATCGTCTCCGGACGTGATCTACCCGTCCTGCGGACGTGGGCCACGGAGAAGGGCCATCCCGTGGTGACCCTGCAACCGCTCACCGCCACCCGAATCGTGCGCTTCGCGGACTCCTGGTTCCGCGCCGCCGCCGCGACGTGCCGGACGCGAGCCGAGCAGGAGGCGGTTCTCCTTCGCGGGCGCCAACTGCTGCGCACCTTCGGTCTGTGCCCGGACCTGCTCGCCCTGTCCCACAGCCCGCGGATGCTGTCCCTGATCTGCGCCGGCTACCTGGCCGAGGACTACGGCCTGCCGGACGACGCCGCCGCCCTGACCGAGAAGGTGCTCAAGGCGCTGACCGAGGCCGACGCCACCCTCGTCGACCGGACACCGGCCGACATCGCCGACCGCTACGGCGAGTTGGCCCGATGGGCGACCCAGAACCCCGGACCCTTCACCGCGGGCACAGTCCGGCGTGCGATCGAGGCGACCGAGGCCGAGATCGACCTTCTGGTGGCCCGCGCCGCCCCGCTCACACACCAGGCGGGACGCCTCTCCTTCACCAATGCGGCCCTGCGCAACCATCTCGCCGCCGGCGACTTCGTCCAGCACGAGTACGTCCCGTACCTGGTCGAACAGGCATCCCACCCCGAGCGCTCCGCCGTGGTGATAGCGGCGGCAAGCCACCTCCGCCAGGCGCGGGCCACCGCACTGGTCACCGGAATCCTCGACCGTGTCGACAGCGCGCGACCCGAGGACGACATCGCCGTTCTGTGCCTTTACGCGGCAATGCGCGCTGCTCCGAGCCTCGACAGTTCTCTCCGCGACCGGGTGGCGGACGTGGCCGGCGCTCTACTGCCACCGGACACCGACGAGAAGGTGGCCAGGGTCGTCGCCGCCGGTCCGGTCGCGCTGTCCGCCCTCCTCGCCTGGCCCCGGACCAAGACCGCCGACGCGGTCGCCGTCGCACGCTGCGTGACCCGGGTCGTCTGCGCGCTCGGTGACGACATGCTTCCGGCACTGATCCCGTTCGCGGCCGACGACCGGCATGACGTCAGAAACGCCGCACTGGAGGCGCCGGAACCGATGAATCGAACGGCCTTCGCCGAGATCGTGTTAACCTGCGGCATCGCCATCGACCCGGAGTTGCACGCTCACCTGAGCACGACTCCGCAGGCCGACGATGGTGGCGCTGCCGATGGCGAGGGGAAGTCGCCTTGCTAGTCGACGATGCAGTCACCTATCTCTCCGACGCCGTGATGCGACTGGTTGTGCGGCGCTGGCTCCGCCGTTCCTCGGATTCTGGCTTCACCCGCGTCGCGCAGATGATCGACGAGGAAGTCGTCGACAGCCGAGACCGTCAACGGTTACGACGCGAGATCGCGGACATCGAAGAGACGATCCGTGAGCGGCTCCTGACCGACGTCGCGAGCTCCGGCACACTCAGCGAATCAGAACGAGCCACCTGCATAGAGATCGTCGTCAGTTGCCTCACCTCGGCTCAGCTTTCCGAGCATGACTACGACATTGTCGGCATGAATGCCGCGGACCTCGCAGCAATCGTCGAAGAACGCGGCCGGGATCGCATCGCCAAGCGCATCCACACACTTGCGGGGCGCGTCTACTTCACCGATGTCCTGATCGGCACCTCGGCGATCCTCCTGGCAACCATCGCGGCCGGCCCAAGCCCGTCACCATACGTATTCGCCACTCTTCTACGGGAGCCGGGCGGAGTGAGCGCCGCGGTCCGCCGATCGATCGGCGGAACGGCCATCCCCGCCACTCAGCCCGAGAATGGATCTCTCTACCTCAGGACCCTGGTGACCGCGCTGGATCAGGGTGAGCTGATCGGCTTCACTCTCGCCGAGTCCCTCCGGCGGTTCCGGCTCAGTGGCGTCTACACCGAGCAGACCGTCGTGGTCGAGGACACCGAGTTGAACGCCGACATCGCGCTGGCCGACTCGCGGCGGCTGCACATCCTCGGCGTGGCCGGCAGCGGCAAGACGACGATGCTGTGCCGCCTCGCCGTCGCCTGCGCGCGCGATGATCTGCCGGAGTCGCTTGTCCACCTCCGCGGGCTGTTGCCGGTCTATGTGCCGGCTCGCCGCCTCACCAGGGACGCGCTGCGCGCGGACTCCGCGGTGGACGTCCTGGAGTCCGCCATGCATCCGGGTCCGGAAGGGCTTCTGGACCCCGGCACGGTCGGGCGGACACTGGCCGACGGCCGGGCCCTCGTGTTGATCGACGGCATGGACGAGGTCACCGAGGACCAGCGGATGTCGTGCTCCAACTGGCTTCGCAGCCTGGTGACAAGCTTCCCGGACTGCCGCTATGTCGTGTCCTCGCGTACCGGATCGGCCGGTGACGACACCCGCTTCGGCCCCGGTTTCGTGCGAGCCCAGATCCGACCGCTGACTGAGCGCGGCGTCGCCACACTGGTGCACCGCTGGTTCACCTCGGCCGGGGAACCCGGCAAGGCCGACGAACTGCTCGATCTCGTCCGCCGCACGCCGCAGCTCAGCGAGTTGGTCACGTTGCCGCTTCTCTGCGCTGTCATCTGCGCCGTCTACGGCGAGCGGGGCGCCAGGGCCCTGCAGGGCGGCGACATCTACGAGGCGCTCCTGGAGATGCTCGTCGAGCGCCGGGACGTCGAGCGTGGCCTGCCCGCCGCGAACCAACTGCCCCGGTCGCTGAGCCTGCTCTTCCTGGAGGAGATGGCCGGCCACATGGTCCGCAACGACATCCGGGAGTGGACGACAGCCGACGCCGAGGAGTTCATCGGGCATCTGACCAGGTCCATGTCACGAGACCTGCCCGAGCCCGACGGGGTGCTGAACCACCTGGTCGACCGCAGCGGCGTCCTGATCAAACCTGCTCCCGACGTGGTCGGGTTTCTGCACGTCACGTTCCTCGACTTCCTGGCCGCCCGCCACTTCGTCCTCAACGACGAGATCACGCTTCTCGCCGACAACGCGCACCGCCCGACGTGGCGCCGGGTCGTCGCCATGGCTGCGCCGCAGTTGCGGCCCAAGCAGGGCGAATATCTGCTGCGGCGGTTGCTGACGCTGGTCATCGACGACGAGGGCCATCGTCCCGCGCTGGCCTCGCTCCTCCAGCAGTGTGTGGACGCCGTGCCTCGCCTCGATCCGGAGCTCCGCAACCGTGTCGAGGACGTCCTGGGATCGACTCAGATCTGGGGCGACGACGTCTGGATCATCTCGTTCTCCTCTCGCGACATGGCGTCCCACCACGCCGTCGCCGAGGAGATGTTCGGCTGGATCCGGCAGCACACCGCCTCCCGCCCCGATGTCGTCATCAACAACGGCGCCCTGCCGCAAACCCTGCGCGCGGCCGGCCGCCTGGCACTCCCGGCTGTGTTGGAGGCCGTCGTCGAATGGCGAACGATCACCGCCCGCATGCCGCGCCCAGCGGTGACCGTCCGCGGCGCCGAGACACGCATCACCATCGCCGACGACGAACGGGCCTGATCGCCGTCACGAATAGGAGTCGTCGTTGATGTTCTCGCCGTGCATGGTGGCGGCGGCGATGCACAGGTCCTCGCCGAAGAGCTGGTTCCCGGCGGTGCCGGTGCCCCACTCCGCGTCGGCGAGGGTCGCCACTACGCGGTAACTGCACTGGTCCTCGACCCGCCACGCGCGGATCCGTCGGGCCATCGCCATAGTGACCGTGAGGTCCCACACCCGGACGGGCTCGCTGCCCCGGACCTCAACCGGCTCAGCCCCGCGGCGGTAGTGCACGACCTCGAACGGCCACGCCTCCCGCAGCCACTCCCCGACGATCTCGGTGAGCGGCCCGTCCAGCTCCGCGCGGTCCGCGCTCACCCACGATCTGGCCACCGCCTCACCCGGTGCCTCACGCACCGGTGTGAAATAGACGCAGCCCACGACCACGCCGGCCTCGTCGAGGACCGAGTAGGCGAAGTCGGCCCGCCTCGTCGAGCGGTCGGCGTGGCTCTCCAGGTCCCGCAGGTTCTCTTCGAGGGTCATCCCGGCGGGCGGCGGCCAGCGCCAGGTGTCGAAGCCCGGCGTGGCCCGGATGTGCTCGATGCTGGACATCCAGGCCCGGTGATCGGACTCGTTATGTTGAGGGCCCAGCAACTCCAGCCGCAGACCACCGGCGGCGTGCCCGCCGGGGACCACGAACGACTCGTCCACCATGCCCATGCCGGGCAGGGTAGCGGGCGCGGCCCTCCTACACTGCCCGGCCATGGACTGCATGGCGTGCGATCTCACCGCCGGCCGCGCCGATCTTCCCGGTGGCCGGATCGGCGAGACCGGGAACTGGGTGGTTGAGCACTGCGTCGGCCCGCTCGGCGTCGGCACGCTGATCGTCAAGCCGATCCGGCACGTGCTGCACGTGGCCGATCTGAACACCGCCGAGGACGCAGAGCTGGGCCCGTTGCTGCAACGGACCACTGCCGCGCTGACCGAGTTGACCGGGCCCGAGCAGGTCTACGTGACGCTCTGGTCCCACGCCGGCGGCGTACCCGGCCACATCCACTTCGTGCTTCAGCCCATCCACCGCGCCGACCGGGACCGCCACGGCCGCACCGGCCCGGCTTTGCAGACGGCATTGTTCGCCACCGGCAGCCCGCCCGATCCCACTGAGGTCCAGGCTTTCGCCGACCGGATGCGAGCCCTCTGACCGGTCAGTTGCGGGCGCCGCCCTCCTCGTAGCCGACCAGGCCCTCTTCGGCGGCTGCGGCGCGGAGGAGGTCGCCGTGTGTGGCGATGATCGGGGCCGCGCTCTCGGCGAGCTTGCGCACGGCGGCGTTGGAGCCCTCGGCGATCTGGGTCTCGGTGAGTTTCACGGCCTCGCGGTGGCCGGACAGCTGGGTCTGGATGTAGTACTCGTCGAACGTGTCAGCCCCGGCCGCCCGGTACCGCTCGGCAACGGCCGTCTGTTCCTCGGTCGGTGCCGCCGGGAGCTGGACGCCGAGGTCGCGGGCGGTCAGGTAGAGGTTCGCGTCGAGGCGGATGTGGTCGCGCATGAACGTCGCGGCGACGTTCTTCACGGTTGTGTCCGTGGACTTCTGGAAGGCGATCCGCCCGGCGGCGATCTCCGCGAGATTGATCTGGTGCGCCGCCTTGAGGAATTCGGCGTCGAGGGCGGGCTCCTCCGCGGCCCGCGCTGCCGTGGCGGGAACGAGCATCAACCCGGACACGCCGAGCGTGGTGAGAAAACGACGAAATGACATGGCCCCAAGATTTCAAGTAATGCCATTAGACGAGGAACTTTCCGGGAATTGGCCCCTCGGTGCCATCGAAGGCCGCATCCACCGTTGATTCGGTCAGACCGAAGGTGGCCAGGTCGTAGCGGTGCGCCGGCTTCCGCGTACCCCGCTGGCTCTCCGCATGCAGTGAGCCCATCGCAGACCGAGCCTGATCACTCAGCTCGACCCCCAGGCGATCGTAGATCGCCTCGATCGTCCCCATCGGATCCGCGACGAAGTCCTCGTAACGCACGTCGATGAAGTGCCGCGGATCGTGCCCGGCCCGGTCCTGTTGGAAGCGGCGCAGCCCGCGCGACCACAGCGACAGCTGCGTGCGGCCCACGACCGAACCGGAGAAAATCGTGGACCATCCGGCAGCAGCGTGCGCGTTCAGGCTGCAGACCGACGCGATCGCGGTGCGCGGGTCGCGATGAGTTTGGATGATCACGGCGTCCGGATAGACGGCGAGCAGGGCGTCGAGGGCGAACAGGTGGCTCGGGTTCTTCAGCACCCAGCGCCGATCCTGATCGGACAGGCCGATCAGCTGCAGCATGCGGCGGTGCCGGCGGTACGCCGAAGTCCAATCGTGCCCGGCGAGCCACGCCGAGTAGGACGGGATGTGCGCGGTGCACTCGAACGACACTGACGTCATCGACTGGCAGAAGATCCGCCAGCACTCCTCGACCTGGTCCGGGCCCATGTAGTGCATGCCCATCAGGTCGGGACGGCTCCCGTAGGCGTCCCGCAGCGCCACATAGATCGGGTGCGACTCCCACGTCTCACGAGGCGGGCGCGGCTGCGGAACCTCGGTGAGCCACAGCTCCGCGCCCTGATGGGCAGGATCGGCCGCGAGCAGCCGATGCAGCGCGGTGGTCCCGGTTCGCGGCAGGCCGGTCACGAAGATCGGCCGCGGCAGCGCTACCTCGGCATGCTGCGGATACGCGTTCCACGCCGCCTCCGCCAGCAGGCGGGAGACCAGAGCGGATCGCAACAGGCCGCGGGTCTGCTTGCTGCCGGCGGGGGTCAGGCTCGCGTCTTTCGCGTACGCCGAAAGCAGCTCCCCCATCCCCTCGATGTAGTCGTCCCCGTCCCCGAAATTGTCGAGTCCAGTCAGACGGCTCGCCGAAGCGTGCAGATCCGCGACAGTTCCGACGTCGGTCCTCTCCGTCGTGCCCAATGGTGGAACTCCCCACAGTTGACGTCCTCAACACGTGAACCCCAATGCAGTTGACGCACTCAACTGTGAATCCCCTACAGTCAACGCGCTCAACACGTGAACCCCAATGCAGTTGACCCGCTCAATGGTGGAACTCCCCGCAGTTGACGTCGAGGCAGGCACCCGTCACGCCCCGTGCCAGGTCGGACGCCAGGAACAGCACCGCGTCCGCCACCTCGTCCGGCTCGGGCAGCCGCCGCAGGTCGGTGTTCGCCGCCACCTCGTCGTAGATCTGCCGCGCCGGCACACCCCGCTCCATGGCCTGGAAGTCGAACCATGCCCGCAACTGATCAGCCCAGATCCATCCCGGTGCCACCGAGTTGACCCGGACCCCTTTCGGCCCGAGCTCGCTGGCCAGGTTCTGCGCGACCGCGAGCAGTCCCGCCTTCACCACCTTGTACGGCCCGAACGGCTTCCGTGAGTGCCGCAGCACCGCCGAGTTCACGACGACCACCGACCCGCCCGACTCGATCAGGGCGGGTGTGCAGAGCCGGATCGTGTTGAGCGCCGCCAGGACGTTTGCGTCGAAGCCGGACCGCAGGTCGTCCAGGTCGACCCGGCCCAGGCTGCGCATCGGCGGCATCGCGAACGCGTTCTGCACGAGCGCGTCGATGCGGCCGAACTCGTCCAGCGCCGCCTCGACCAGTCGCTGCACCGCCGCGTCGTCGGTCAGGTCGGTCGGCACCGCGATCGCCCGCCGCCCGGCCGCCACCACCTTCCCGGCCACCTCGGTGAGCAGCGACTCCGTCCTGGCCGCCAGCACCACGTCGGCGCCGTGCTGTGCTGCGCGCACCGCGATCGCCTGGCCGAGCCCGGGCCCGACACCGGCCACCACCAGCACTTTCTCGGCGAGCACCGCGGTCACCCCAGCATCCGGTTCGCGGTCGCCGCCTGGCGCGCGGCGATCCGTTCCCGGTACGCCTCCTCGCCGATCGCCTCGTAGTAGGGCAACTGTTTCGGCAGGTCGTCCACGGCCACGATGTCAACTTTGGGCCCGTCCTCGGCGGTGAGCGCCCGCGACAGCCGCTGCCAGCGCAGCTGCACATATCCACGGTGGTGCCCGGTACGTTCCAGCCAGTTCGCCACGCCCGGATTCCGCTCGCTGACGACGTACCGGATCATGCCGTCCGCATCGACGCTCGCCTGCGCCGCCGTGAGGCTCGTCTGGTGGTTGATGTAGTCGAGCGACACGTACCACATGCTGCCGAGCTGAATGCCCTGGTAGGGCGCGTCCGAGGCGGGCACCGTAACGATCATGGCCTGGTCGTCGGTGAGGTCGTAGTGCCCGACCGACGAGTACTGCGTGGACAGCCCGCCGGGTGTCGGCCGCGGCGCCGTGAGCGTGTTGACGGGCAGGCCGAGATAGAAGCGCTCGGCGAAGGCGAGGAACGTCCGGAGGCGACTGAGCAGGATTTTGCCGGCTACTCCGTACCTTTTGGTGATCTTGTCGAGGGTGACCGGCGGCGGAGCGTAACCGGCGCGCCCGGCTCGCTCGACGCGCAGCGTGCCGGGTCGCTCGGTGGCCCAGTCGCTGAAGACCTCCCGGACCACGAGCATGGCCGCGCCGGGAGCCGGGCCGACGGTGAGCCGGAACGAGCCGTCGGGTCCGATTTCGATCTCACGGTCGTCGAAGGCGGCGAGGCTGCCGGGCACCTCGACCGGTGAGTAGTCGCCGTCGAGGATCTGGAAACTCAGGTCGGCCGTGCTGCCGCGCACCCCCGTGACGACATACTCCGCGTCTTCGCGCAGCCATGCGTGAAAATACAAGGTGTCCGGATTGTCCAGGCCCATCTTCGTGTAGGGCCCGGTCGAGCGCACGAAGTACGGAAAATCGCGTTCGTAGGCCCAGGCCATCTGGATCGAGGCCCGGATGCTGCCGGCCAGGTAGTCGTAGCCCTCGACGAGGTCCTGCTCGCCGAGCACGTGCGGCGCGCTGGTGATGATCTTCTCAGCGGCTCGGATGGCTTCCGCGAACGGCTGCGTGAGCATGCCGACGAGCCTAGAACGAGTTCTAATATTCGGTCAACGTGGCAGCTGATTATTGCGATAACGTGTTCCAGTGGAGTCGATGCGGGCGTACCGGATGACGAGCTGGGGTTCGCCCGGAGAGGCGTGCATCGTGCCGGTGCCGTCACCCGGGCCGGGCGAGGTGCTGGTGCGGGTGGCCGGCTGCGGGCTGTGCCGCTCGGACCTGACGATGCGGCAGATGCCGCAGGTCATCGGCGAAAAACTGGGCTGGCGGATGCCGTTCACCCTGGGCCACGAAACCGCCGGGCGGGTGGCGGCGTTCGGCGCGGGCGTCGAGGGCCTCACCCCGGGCGAGGCGGTCGCGCTGGTTTCGCCGACATCATGCGGGCGGTGCCGATTCTGCCTACGGGGACGCGACAGCATGTGCCCGCAAGGGCAAACCGGGAGAGGGTACGGGCAGGACGGCGGCCTGGCCGATTTTGTGCTCGCGTCGTCAGCGCGCGGGGTGCTGCCGCTCGGGTCGCTCGATCCAGTTTCCGCCGGCCCGCTGATGGACGCCGGCGCCACCGCCTATCACGCGGTCCGCCGTGTTCTGCCGCACGTTCTCGACCGGGTCGTGGTCGTCGGTGCGGGCGGGCTGGGCGCTTTCGCCGTGCAATTCCTGCGAGTGTTGAGTGGCGCGCAGGTGATTGCCGTCGACCCTTCCTCGGCGCGCCGCGAATACGCGCTCTCCGTGGGCGCCTCGACCGCCCTGCCGCCCGACTTCTCGACCATTCATGACGTCGATGCCGTGCTGGACTTCGTCGGTACCGACGACACCATCGCGGCGGGCATTCGCGCTGTCCGGCCCGGCGGCGCGTTCGGGCTGATCGGCTCGGCCGGCGGGCGGCTCACGAAGCCCTGGTTCGGCACACTGCCCCGCGACGGCGAGGTGTTCACCTTCCAGGGCTCGTCGATCGCGGACGCCCAGGAGGTCATCGCCCTGGCGCGGTCCGGTCAGATCCGCAGCGAGGTGACCGCCTTCCCGTTCGAGGAGGCCGGTCTCGCCTACGAGCGGCTGGCCGCCGGGACCCTGTCCGGCCGCGCCGTGATCGTCCTCGAATAAATTCGCGCGACAGCCGATCACGACGGTTGCTACGTTTCTTCCCGCACCCCGGAGCCATTCGGGAGTGCGCAATGTCTGATGTGGGTGCCCGGTGCGCAGGTGCCGGCTACTTCGACTCTGAATCGAGTGGTCGCGGGTTCGAGTCCCGCCCTCCCGGCTCTTCGGGAGGTAGCTCAGGGGATAGAGCACTTACGTTTCCGTCACCGCCTTTGATCTCGGGCACCCGCTTCAGATTTTGCTGTTTCGGAAAGGGGCCCCGTCGTGGCCAAGTTCAACAAGACCGCGGTGCGCCCGGCGGCGACCGGTCCGATCACCACGACCGGCCGGGCCCGGACCCACGAGGGCGGGGCCGGCGCGGTCCGTGACCCCAAGGGTGAGCTCTTCCTGCTCGCGGTCGCCAACATGGCCGGCGAGGACACGTTCTACGAGGCCGCCGGCGACCGGGACGCCCGTTTCGCCGCCCTCGTCCAGCGGGTCGCCGTCGCCGATCCGCAGTGGATCACCGACTTCCTCGGCTGGCTGCGCACGGGTGCGAACATGCGCTCGGCCTCGCTGGTGGGTGCGGCCGAGGCCGCCCGTGCCCTGCTCACCGCCGGACAGCCCGGCGGGCGCCGGCTGATCAGCTCGGTGCTCCAGCGCGCTGACGAGCCGGGCGAGCTGCTCGGTTACTGGACCTCGCGGTACGGGCGCGCCCTCCCGAAGCCGGTCAAGCGCGGGCTCGCCGACGCCGTGCAGCGCCTGTACACGGAGTTCAGCCTGCTCAAGTACGACACCGGCAGCAAGGGTTTCCGCTTCGCCGACGTGATCGAGCTGGTGCACCCGGTGGCGGCGACGCCCGCGCAGGGCGAGGTGTTCAAGCATGCCCTGGACCGCCGGCACAACCGGCCGTTCCCACCCGCTCCCGACCTCCGGATGATCAGCGCGAACGCGGCGCTGCGTTCGGCCGCGGCGGACGACCCCACGGCGCTGCTCAACACCGAGTCGCTCCGGGCCGCCGGGCTGACCTGGGAGGACGCGCTGTCGCTCACGGGTTCGCGGGTGGCCAAGGGCAAGCTGTGGACCGCGCTGATCCCGACCATGGGTTACATGGCCCTGCTGCGTAACCTGCGGAGCTTCGACGAGGCCGGTGTGTCCGACTCGGTGGCCGAGGTCATCTGCGCACGGCTGTCCGACCCGGCCGAGGTCGCGCGGAGCAGGCAGTTCCCGTTCCGCTTCCTCTCGGCTCACCGCGCCGCGCCCTCGCTGCGCTGGGGACACGCGCTGGACAAGGCGCTCACGGCGTCGCTGGCGAACGTCCCGGTGCTCCCCGGCCGTACCCTCGTGCTCGTCGACCGCTCGGGCTCGATGTTCTACGGAACGTCGCGCAACGCGCGGCTGACCAACGCGGACGCGGCGGCGATCTTCGGCACCGCGGTGGCGATGCGCAACCTCGGCCGGGCCGACCTGGTCCAGTTCGGGAGCAGCGCCAAGCGGGTCGACGTGCGCGCGGGCGAGTCGCTGCTGCGGATCGTGGACCGGTTCGGCGACCTCGGCGGGACCAACACGCTCGCCGCGGTGCAGCGGTTCTACAACCGCCACGACCGGGTTCTGATCGTCACCGACGAGCAGGCGCACGCCGGCCAGGGCAACCCGGGTTCGGCGCTGCCGCCCACGGTTCCGCTCTACACCTGGAACCTGGCCGGCTACCGCCCCGGACACGGCCCGGCCGGGCCGTACCGGCACACTTTCGGCGGCCTCACCGACGCGGCGTTCCGGCTGGTACCGCTGCTGGAGTCGGGCGCGAACGGAAACTGGCCGTGGAAAACGGCTTGACCTGAACCTTGGGTGAGGTGGCAGCTTGCTCTCCATGAGCATGGAGATGGCTGCCTGGAACTCGATGTATCACGCGATGCACCAGCAGGACGACAAACGCCCGTTCTCGCTGGCGACGCTGCGCCGCATCGCCGCCTTCGCGAGGCCACACCGGCGCGCGCTGACCGGGTTCCTGTTAGTCAGCGTGGTCACGGCCGTCCTGGCCGTGGCCACGCCGGTGCTGGCCGGCCGGGTGGTGGACGCGATCGTCGACGGCGAGGACTCCGACCTTGTCGTCGTCCTGGCCGTGGCGATCGGCGCCTTCGCCCTGCTCGAGGCCGGCCTCGGCCTGGTGCAGCGCTGGTTCTCCGCCAGCATCGGCGAGGGCCTCATCCTCGACCTGCGCACCGCCGTCTTCGACCACGTGCAGCGGATGCCCGTGGCGTTCTTCACCCGCACCCGCACCGGCGCCCTGGTCAGCCGCCTCAACAACGACGTCATCGGCGCCCAGCGGGCCTTCAGCGACACCCTCTCCGGCGTCGTCGGCAACCTGGTCGGCCTGATCCTCACGCTGATCGTCATGATCGGCATCTCCTGGCAGATCACCCTCCTCTCCCTCGCGCTGCTCCCGGTCTTCGTCCTCCCCGCCCGCCGGATGGGCGGCCGCCTGGCCCGGCTCGAGCGCGAGGCCGCCACACACAACGCGGCGATGAACACGCAGATGACCGAGCGCTTCTCCGCACCGGGCGCCACACTCGTCAAGCTCTACGGCCGGCCGGGTGCCGAGTCAGCCGAGTTCGCCGCGCGCGCCCGCCGTGTGCGCGACATCGGCGTACGCACCGCGATGTCCCAATGGCTCTTCCTCACCGCCCTGGTCTCCGTCTCCGGTGTCGCCATCGCTCTCGTCTACGGCCTCGGCGGCGTCTACGCCCTCCAGGGCCGCCTCGAGCCCGGTGCCGTGGTGGCTCTCGCCATCCTGCTCACGCGTCTGTACGCCCCGCTCACCTCCCTGGCCAGCGCCCGCGTCGAGGTGATGAGCGCCCTGGTCAGCTTCGAGCGCGTCTTCGAGGTCCTCGACCTCAAGCCCCTCATCGAGGAGAAACCCGACGCCCGCACCGTCCCCGACGGCCCGGTCTCCGTCGAGTTCGACAGCGTCCGATTCGCCTACCCCTCAGCCGACAAGGTCTCCCTGGCCTCGCTGGAGGAGGTCGCCGTCCTCGACAGCCGAGGCGGCGTCGAGGTCCTCCACGACGTCACCTTCCGCGCCGACCCGGGCCAGATGATCGCCCTCGTCGGCTCCTCCGGCGCCGGCAAGTCCACGATGGCCTCACTGCTCCCCCGCCTCTACGACGCCGGCTCCGGCACAGTCCGCCTGGCCGGCGTCGACGTCCGCGACCTGTCCGCAGTCTCGCTGCGCCAGACCCTCGGCATGGTCACCCAGGACGGCCACCTCTTCCACGATTCAGTACGCGCCAACCTCCTCTTCGCCGCCCCCACCGCCACCGAGGACGAGATCTGGGACGTCCTGCGCCGAGCCCGCGTGGCAGACCTGGTCACCTCCCTCCCCGACGGCCTCGACACCGTCATCGGCGAACGCGGTTACCGCCTCTCCGGAGGCGAACGCCAGCGCCTGACCATCGCCCGCCTCCTGCTGGCCAAACCCCGAGTGGTGGTCCTCGACGAAGCCACCGCCCACCTCGACTCCACCTCCGAACAGGCCGTCCAGGCAGCCCTCGCCGAAGCACTCTCCGGCCGCACCGCCGTCGTGATCGCCCACCGCCTCTCCACAGTCCGAGCAGCCGACCAGATCCTGGTGATCGAATCCGGCCGAGTCCTCGAACAGGGCACCCACACCGAACTACTCATGGCCGGAGGCCGATACACCGAGCTCTACAACACCCAGTTCGCCGACTCCCCCACCCAGCCCACAACCGCCTGACCCCGCGCGACGCAACCCGCACCACCGCGGGGGAAAGTGGACTCCAGAAGTCACCCAGCATGGTCGCAAACGGCGTGGTCGACGAAACCCGGAAGCCACCCAGAGCAAATGCGTGAAACTCGCGGTCGCCTGTCACAAAAGGCCGTTTCGCAGACTCGGCCACGCGCGGTGGCAAGAGCCACGCGCGGTGGCAAGAGAGCGGGACGGTGACACAACAAGGTCCTGGCAAATCGTGAGCGTTTCCGAGCTGATTGGGTGGACGCGGGACACCCGATCGGTGCCCCGCGTCCGCGTGTGAACGCACCCGCCGAAGGGCCCGCCGCAGCGCGGCGGCTGAAGCTCACCGACACCCGTAGCGCCGAGGAGCAGGGGTCAGCTGCCCTGCTCCCAGTAGAAGCTGACCAGCACCTGCGGTGAGGTGAACCGGGCTCCGGTGGCGTCGGTGACCACCGCCACCCAGCCCGACTCGCAGTAGAACGTATGGCGGATGCCCGACAGCGGTCGCAGGAAGCTGGTGGTGCAGCTCGACGGGCTCTGCGCCGACGAATACAGGTCGCCGCCCACCTTTTGCCACGCGCAGGTGTACGGGCCCGTGCCGCCGTCCGGGATCACCGTCACCGGACGGTCGTACTCGGGTGGGCTGCTGAAGATCCGCTGGTACTCCCAGTGCGTGTCGCTCACGGTGGCGGTGAGCGACTTTCGGCACGTGAATGCCGTGCTTCCCGTGCTCTGGCCGTCGTCGGGGTTGTCGAAGCCGATCGTCAACCCGATCACCAACGTCTGGCCGGACGAGCAGCTCACCAGGATCTGCCTTCTCTCGTTGAGATCGGGCCGGGCATTGCCGTCCGTCGTCCACTGGATGAAGTCGATCTTCCGGTCGTCGACGTCCGGTGGAATGGTGCAAACGACGTCGAGTGTGCCGGTCAACGCCATTCTGCAAATGGGGGCCTTCCCATCGGCGTGGGCCGCGGTCGCTCCGATCAGCAGACTTCCGAGCATTGCGGCGAGCAGCACAAAAGCGGCGCCTAATCGTGATCGCATCTGATCTCCTGATCAGGTAGACAATGCTCGATGGATGGCCCGTTCGAGCTACCGGGTATTCGCGCGCCGCGGCTCTGCGGATGGCCCAGGACGCCAGGACGCCGGTGCCCGAACCCTCAGGTCTTGCGGACCGCGCCGGTGAAGCCGGCGATGAACAACGCCGCGAACGCCCACGCCAGCGCCTGCAGGAACCACCCCGCCACCGCCAGCGCCTGTCCGGCCGGCGCTGTCGTCGGGGCGCACGTCTCCCGCGCGCCGGTTTTGAGCAACGGAGTTCCCAGGTCCAGGCCGACCCCGATCTGCTCCAGCGTGCTGCACGGCGTCCCCACCGACGGGGTGCGGCTCGTGTGCGCCAGCCCGCCCTCACTCCCCGCCCACAGCGCCGCGACCACCGACAGGATCAGGACCCCCAGGAGTACGACGAGAGCACGCCACGTCTGATAACCGAAGCCCAGCGTCCAGCCGGTGAGTCTCGTCCAGAAGCGGTCCCAGCCGGTGATCGCTCGGCGGTCGATCTGGGCCTGCCGCTGCGCCATCAGGATGGTGCGGACCTCGCGGTCGTGGCCGGCGGCTCGGTGGACGGCGGCCAGTTGCTGGTACGGCTGGGCGGCGTAGGCGGGAGTGCGGCGCAGCAGGCGCAACCAGTCCGACAGGCGGCCGGGGCGGGGCAGGCCGATGTATGTGGTGCCGTCCAGGTCGATCAGTGCGCCGCCGCTGGACGAACCGATGGTCGAGGTGTCCAGCCACAGGTGGCCGCCGATGGTCGCGTACGGGACCTGGATCGTGCCGTGCTCGGCGGCTCCGGTGGCGGTGAAGCCGCCGCCCATCCAGACGCCCTGGTCGACTCGCAGGCCGTGCGCGTCGATCGCGGGGCCGGCGGTGTTCTGCAGCTGGGCGCCGTTGCAGTCGAGGACGCCGAGGTGGGCGTCGACGAGCCGGAGGGTGCCGGTGAGGCCGGTGTTCGTGAGGGTGCAGTCGCGCAGGAAGAAAGCCTCGTCCACGCGGAGCAGGTCGGCGTCGACGGCCGGGCCGGCGTCGTTGGACAGCGTGGCGCCGTCGCATTCGAGGCGGCGGAAGTGGGCGCTGGCCAGGCGGACGGCGCCCAGGGGGCCGACGCCGGTCGCGGCGAAGCCGTGGCGCAGGAACACACTCTGCTCGACGCGCAGGACGTTGGCGTTGAGGGCGGGGCCGTTCGTGTTGGCGAGCTGGGTGTTGTCGCACTCGAGGGAGCCCAGGTGCGCGCCGAGCAGGTGGATGGTGGCGAGCTCGCCGGCGCCGGTGGCCTCGCAGCCGCGCAGGAACAGGCCGTGTTCGACGCGGAGTTCGTTGGCGTTGAGGACCGGGCCCGCGCTGTTGGACAGTCGCGCGCCGTCCGCGTCGAGGTTGGCGAGGTGTGCGCCCATCAGGTAGATCGAGGCCGCCTCGTCCGCGCTGGTGATCGTGCTGTTGCGCAGGAACAGCCCCTGGTCGGCGCGCAGGCCGTTGCCGTTCAGGACGAGGCCCGAGGTGGTGCTCAGCCGCGCGTCGTCGCACTGAACACCGCCCACCCGGCCGCCGGACAGCAGGATCGCGCCGGTGACCGTCGCACCGATCAGGCTCAGCAGCCTGGTCTCGAGACGCCCGGCCTCGATGCCGTCGCCGATCCACGAGTTGTCCAGGGACACCGAGATCAGGGTGGCGTCGTTGAGCAGCAGCCCGTCCGGCAGGTAGCAGTGGTTCAGCCGTATCTCCAGGTCACGGCTGACGTTCTCCAGATCGATGCGGCCGGTGACACGGACGCCGCGCAGGCGCAGCCCGCGCGGGTCGGGCCGTTCCACGAGGCGGCCGGTGACGATGTCGCGGACGACCTCGGCGCGGATCGTGCGGGTGGGGCCGGTCCACGAGCGCATCGCGGCCTCGTCGACCGGGCCGGCACCGGCCACGTCCAGTTCGACACCGTCCTCGACCGCTTTGACGAGGCGGCTTTCCAACGGGGTCAGTGATCCGGCCATGCCGTAGCGTGGCAAGCCTCCGGACCGGCCGCCAGTACACGGCCGGTACCCGACACCACGATCAGGTGAGCTTGGACAGACGGGACAGCGTCTCGTCGGCCTCCGCGACGAGATCGGACAGGACGGCGGCGACCGGGCGGACCTCGTTCATCCGGCCGACGATCTGGCCCACCGGCATCGGGACGACCGACGGGTCGCCGGATTCCATGAGGCGGTCGTGCGCCCCCGAGACCAGCAGGTTCTGCAGGGGCATCGGCAGCGGTTGCGGTGCCGAAGCCTCGGCCCAGGCCTCGGTCCAGCGGTTGCGCAGCAGGCGGGCCGGTTTGCCGGTGTAGATGCGGGTGCGCACGGTGTCGCTGGAACCCGCGGCCAGCAGGGCGGCGCGCAGTGCTTCGGACGCCTGGTACTCCGCGGTGCCCAGCCAGACCGAGCCCATCCACACACCGCGCGCGCCCAGGGCCAGGGCTGCGGCGATCTGGCGCCCGCTGCCGATGCCGCCGGCGGCCAGGACCGGTACGCCCGGCCCCACGGCGTCGACGACCTCGGGCACCAGGACCATGCTGGCGATCTCACCGGTGTGGCCGCCGGCCTCGTACCCCTGGGCGACCACCACGTCGACGCCGCCGGCGAGGTGGCTGCGGGCGTGGTCGGCCCGGCCGGCCAGAGCGGCCACCACGAGGCCGTTGCGGTGTGCCTGGTCGATGACGTCGGGCGGCGGCGGGCCGAGCGCGTTGGCGATCAGCCGGGGCGGGTGGGTGAGCGCCACCTCGACGTGCGAGCGGGCCACCGAGTGCAGCCACCCGAGGACACCGTCGCGGCGGGGGCCCTCGGCGTCGAGCGGTGGTACGCCGAGCCGCAGCAGGGTCCGCTCGACGAAGTCGCGGTGGCCGGGCGGGATCATCGAGTTCAGGTCGGCCGGTGTGCCCTCGGCCGGGACCTTGCCGGGCATCACGATGTCCACGCCGTACGGTCGCCCGTCCAGCTCCCGGTCCAGCCAGGTGAGGACGCGGTCCAGTTCGCCGGGGTCGTTGAAGCGCACGCACCCCAGCACGCCGAGCCCGCCGGCCCTGCTGATCGCGGCGACCACCTGCTCGGAGGGGCTGAACCCGACGATCGGGACGTCGATGCCGAGCAGGTCGCACAGGTCAGTCCGCACTGGTGGCCTCCCCAGCGGCGGAGTCGTGTGCCCGCGCGTACTCGTGTGCCCACCGGTAGTCGGCCTTACCGCTGATCGTGCGGGCTATGTGGTCGACGAACCAGACCTTGCGAGGCACCTTGTACCCGGCGACCTTCCGGCGGACGTGGGATTCGAGATCGCCGAGCTCTACACGTACCCCTGAACGGGTTTGAACGAGCGCAACCACCCGCTGGCCCAGCAGATCGTCCGGAGCCCCGATGACAAGGGCGTCGAAGACGCCGGGGTGCGCCTTCAGCGCGCCCTCCACCTCCTCCGGGAAAACCTTCTCGCCGGCCGTGTTGATGCAGGTGTTGCCCCGGCCCAGCAGGGTGATCGTGCCGTCCTCCTCGAGCCGTGCGAAGTCGCCGGGCATCGCGTAGCGGATGCCCTCCACCTCGGTGAGCAGCGCGGCCGTCTTGACCGGGTCCTTGTAGTAGCCGAGCGGGACGTGCCCGCCGCGCGCGAGGCGGCCGACGACACCGGGTGGCGCCTTCTTGCCGTACTCGTCGATGACGATCGTGTTCGGTCCGGGCATGACCCGCGGGCCGTCGACCGCGCCGCCCTCCACATCGGCGACGATGCCGATGCCCGCGAAACCGGTCTCCGAGGAGCCGATCGCGTCGGTGACCATGATGTTCGGCAGCGCGTCGAGGTACTGCCGTTTCACCGACGGGGAGAACAGCGCGGCGCTGGAGGAGACGGCGACGAGCGAGGTGCCGTCGTGGGAGCCGGACAGGTACTCCTCGATGATCGGGCGGGCCATCGCGTCGCCGATCAGGACCACGACGTTGACCTTGCGCGCTTCGATGACCCGCCACACCTCGGCGGCGTCGAAGTGCGGCAGCACCACCACGGTGTCGCCGGCGAAGAGCGCCATGAGAGCCGCCCACTGCGCGTTGCCGTGGATCAGCGGGGCCAGGCAGAGCCGGGTCATCTGCGGCATCTCGGCGCCGCGTCTGGTCTGCGCCCACTCGTCCTCGAGAGGCACGCCCGACATGAAGTCGATGCCGCCACCGAGCACACGCCAGACGTCCTCGTGCCGCCAGATGACACCCTTCGGATAGCCGGTGGTGCCGCCGGTGTAGAGCAGGTAGATGTCGTCGCCGGAACGTTCCCCGAAGTCACGGCCGGGATCGCCGGCCGCGAGGGTCTCCTCCCAGCCGTCGCCGATCGTGACGACGGTGTGCATCTCGGGAGGTCGAACCTTTGCCACTTTGTCCGCGAAACGGTCGTCGTGAACGAGCGCTTTCAGTTCGGCGTCCGCGAAAAGATATTGCAACTCGTTCTCGACGTACCGGTAGTTGACGTTAACGACCACGGCGCGCAGCTTGTACACCGCGATCATCGACACCACGGCCTCGATCGAGTTGCCCGCGTAGAGTCCGATGTGGTCACCCTTGCCCAATCCATGATCACGCAGGAAGTGGGCCAGACGGTTGGCTGCGTCCTCCAGCTGGGCGTAAGTCAGCTCACGCTCGCCGCAGGCCACCGCGACGCGGTCGGGAAAAGCGTCGACCGCATGCTCGAAGAGGTCCGCTATATTGGCCGCCATCCACAGAAAGTAGAACCTGTTATCGTTCCGGGCAAGCCCCTGTGAGCCCGGGAGGAAAACCAGGTGGACGCCCTTGTCGAGCAACGCGGACCGATCCTGATCGTGACGATGAACCGGCCGAGGGTCCGCAACGCCCTCTCCGCCGAGATGATGGCCGTGATGCGCGAGGCCTGGGACCGCGTCGACACCGACCCGGACATCCGGGTGGCGATCCTCACCGGGGCGGGCGGCTCGTTCTGCGCCGGGGCCGACCTGCGGGCGATGACCGAGTCACATCCCGGCGACGACCTCCGGGACGCGAATCTGGAAAGGATCGACGCGCTCCTCAAGGGACGGCGGCTGAGCAAACCCCTGATCGCGGCGGTGGAGGGACCGGCCGTCGCGGGCGGCACCGAGATCCTGCAGGCGACCGACCTCCGGGTGGCCGGGGAGAGCGCGCGCTTCGGTGTCTCCGAGGCGCGCTGGGGACTGTTCCCCCTGGGTGGCTCCGCGGTGCGGCTGCCGCGGCAGATGCCGTACACGATCGCCGCCGAACTGCTGCTCACCGGCCGCCACCTGTCCGCGGCCGAGGCCCGCGAGTTCGGCCTGATCGGGCACGTCGTCCCGGACGGGCAGGCCCTCGCGAAAGCCGTCGAACTCGCCGAGATGATCGCCGCCAACGGCCCCCTCGCCGTCCAGGCGATCCTGCGCACGATCCGCGAGACCGAGGGCATGCCGGAGAACGAGGCGTTCGCCATCGAGTCGAAGATCGGCATGCAGGTCTTCACCAGCGACGACGCCAAGGAGGGACCGCGCGCCTTCATCGAGAAGCGCAAACCAGTCTTCCACGGCCGCTGAGAATTCGGTTGCCGCCCGGCGCCGGGCTCCGCTTGGCTCGCCCGGGTGAGCCTTCTACGCCCGGACCGCTATCCCCGATCGTCGCGCTACGACCAGGACTGGGTGCTGAGCCTGGACATGGGACCCCACCCGCTGTGGCTCCTCGAGGACCTGATGACCGACCTCGACCTGCGCCCCGGCATGCGCGTGCTCGACCTGGGCTCCGGGCGGGGCGCCACCTCGGTCTTCCTTGCCCGCGAATACGGCGTCCAGGTCGTCGCCGCCGACCTGTGGATCCCCGCCGACGAGGCCACCGCCGTCCTCACCGCCGCCGGCGTGGCCGACTCCGTGACCGCCGTGCACGCCGAGGCCCACGCGCTCCCGTTCGCCGAGGACGAGTTCGACGCGATCATCAGCATCGACGCTTTTGAGTACTTCGGAACGGCCGACAGCTACCTGCCCTACCTGGTGCGCTTCCTGCGCCCGGGCGGCCAGCTGGGCGTCGCCACCCCAGGCATGACCCGCGAGATCCGCGACCTGGGCGCCATCCCCGCACACATCAAGGACGTCGTCGGCTGGGAGGCCATCGCCTGGCACACTCCGCAGTGGTGGCGCTTCCAGTGGGAGATCACCGAACTGGTCACGGTGACCTCGGCCCGCCTCCAGAAGGACGGCTGGCGCGACTGGCTGCTGTGGACGAGGGCCACCTCCGTCCCGTCCCAGTCCGTCATCGACATGCTGGAGAAGGACGCCGGCGAGCTGCTGGGCTTCGCGATGATCACCGCAAGAAAAAACCACCCATAGGGTACGCGCTACGTGCTCTGCCTCCGCCAGACCCGCGACCACCCGCACCGCGAGGCCGTCCGGCGACCATCGCTACCTGTGCATGGTCACCGTCCCGGCCGCTGAGTTCGAGGGTCAGCGGACCTCCCAGAGGCGGACGGTTTCGTCGGTGCTGCCGGTTATCAGTACCCGGCCGTTCGGGGTGAAGGTGCCGGCCGTCACCTCGCCGGTGTGGCCGGTCAGGCGCTGGACCACCTGACCGGTGGTGGTCTCGCGCAGCTCCGCCGTGTCGCCGGAGCCCGGCATCGCGATCAGGCCGCCGTCCGGGCTGAACGCCCACCACCAGCCGCTGAGGTTCGCCACGTCGGTGACGGCGCCGAACTCGCGGCTGGTCCGCATGTCGGCCACCACCCGGCCGGTCCGCATGTCCCACAACCGGACACCGATCCGCGACGTGATCTCGGAGACCGAATAGGCCACCGTCGCGGCGGCGAGCCGGCCATCGGGGCTGAAGACCAGCGGGCCGAGCCTGTCCGTGGGTGCGGCGGCGGCGAGCAGGTGCCGGAAACCCCCGGACGGCACGTCCCAGAGGAACACGCCCTCGTCGGCCAGCGCGGCCACCGTGGCGCCGTCGCGGGAGAACACCAGGTCCGTCATCGCCGTGCCGCCGGTGAGGTCCCGGATCGGCGCCCCGGTCCGCGGGTTCCACAGGCGGACCGTCCGGCCGTCGGTGGCGGCCAGGACGTCACCGCGCGGCGCGAAGGCGATCGCGCTGACGTCGTCCGCGGAGACCGCCAGCAGACGGTCGGCCTCGTGGTCGCCCGGCCGGCGGAGCAGCATCTGCTCGTCCTCCGAGCTGTACGCGGCGAACAGCGAACCGTCCGGCGAGAAGACGACCTCGGCCGTCGCACCGCGCAGGACGTCCACCTCGTCCACCACCGCACCGGTCGCCGCGTCCCAGACCTTGGCGACGCCGCTGCCGGCAACCGTGGCGAGCAGCCGGCCGGTGGGGGCGAAGACGACCATCGACGTACGCCCACCCGGCGTCAGCGTCGCGACCCGCTCGCCACCGCCGGTCTGCCAGACCCCCGCGGTGTCCGGGGCGTCGCCGGCGAACGCCACCGTCCGCCCGTCCGGTGCGGCCGCCATCACGCCGAGCTCACCGGTGTTGGCCAGCCGGGTGAGCGGCTCGGCCCGGTCCGCGTGCCAGACCGCGAGCCGGCCCTCGCCCGCGGCGAGCACGGTGTGGCCGTCCGGTGTGACGGCCAGCTGCTCCACCCGCCGGTCCAGCCCGGTGAGCACCCCGGCCGAGTTCACCCGAGGTGTCATGACCAGCAGCGACCATCCGGAGAGCAGGACGGCGACCGTGACCGCGAGTGCGAAGACGCGGAACCTGCGCGACCGGCGCAGCCTGGCGAGCAGACCCCTGGCGGGCGCCTCGCCGTCCAGCCCGGTCGGCGCGTCGTCCGTGGCCAGCCGCTCCTGCAGGCGCACGTGCCGGAACTGGAAGACCCCGCCCGACCGGCGCAGCAACTGGTGGTCCTGCGCCTGCTCCAGGAACTCCAGCAGCCGGAACGGCAGCTGGCTCCGGGCCGCCATGGCGATCCGGAAGACCAGGAAGCGCGTCCAGGCACGGGTCGAGAACATGATGAGGGCATAGACGAATCCGGCCAGCAGGCTCACGGCGGCGAGGACGTCGTAGCGGCCCTGTATGCCGGCCGGTGTGACGTCGTTCCAGAAGTCGAGAACGACATCGCCCAGGTCCGGGCGGCCGGGCTCCCCCGGCCAGCCGACCATGGCCATGCCGAGAAAACCGCAGAACGCCACGAAGAACGCGGCCACCGGAATGCTCACCGCCACCGCGACAGCGCTCAGCACGGCACCGATCGCGGCGGAGACACCGTCGTCGCGAAGCAGTGCGTGCGGCTCGGCGAGTCGCGCCTGCAGGGGTGACTGACTGGCGCAGTTGTGCGCGAGTGCTCCGAGCCAGACAACCGCCGACGCGGCTACGAACAGTCCGGTACCGGTCGCATAGATGTTCACCATGAAGAACGACCACGGCTGGACGGCGAACACCGGGATCAGCGGAAACACGACGGCCGGTGCGACGGCGACGAACCCGAGGAACCTGCTGGCGGTGTTCCGGCGCCGGAGGGCACCCCGCAGCGACAGGGCCGGCCGGGCCGGCGGCCGGGTGTCCGGGGCCATCATGCCGGCCATGAAGCCGAAGATGGCCATGAAACCCGCAATGGCCAGGGCGGACTCGCCGGCCGCCACCGGCCGCAGAGCCGCGAAGGTCGCCACGCTCATCGCGGCGGCGAGCGAGATCGAGAGGAGTACCCCGCCGCCGCCGTCGCCGCGGTCGGGCATCTGCCACCAGACCAGGTCCCGTTCCCGCCAGACGTGCAGCTGCCGGGCCAGGTACCTCAGGTAGGCGCGCTCCTTCTGCTCCGGGTACGCCGTTTCCACCAGCCTGTCGAGCAGGTGGTTCTCCAGGTCATAGCGGCCGTCGAACCGCAGCAGCTCCTGCGGGTCGGTGCCGGGGTGCGAGTACGCCGTGCGGGCCACAGCGACCATCAGCGGGCTCTGGAACGTCCCGGCGAGCGGCCCTTCCCGGTCGCGGCGCAACTCGGCGAACACGCGCTGCCAGCCCGGGTCCGCACCGGCCCCGATGAAGTCCACCACGTCGTCGACACCGACCGGGCAGACCCGGACCAGCGCGGCCCGCCGCAGGACCGGCCCGCCGCCGGCGACCACGTCGCGGAACTCGGTCAGCCGGCAGGTCAGCACGACCGGCCGCTTGCCGCCGGTCGACCTGTTGATGCCGTCGACCGCGACCGCCCGCGCCGACTCGGTGATCTCGTCGAGGCCGTCCAGGACCGGTGTCAGCAGTCCCCGGACCAGCAGCTCGCGGGGGATGGTCGAGGCGCCGTCGTAGTACGTCGAGGCGATCGTGCTGGTCATCCAGTTCTCCAGCGAGACACTGGCCGGATCCCAGGACGAGAGCGACAACAGCACCGGCACCGGCTCACCGGGCCGGCGCCGTTCCAGGAGGCCGAGGGTCAGCATCAGCGCGAGCACGGTCTTGCCGGATCCGGGCTCGCCGAGCATCACCAGGCGGCCGTCCGGGATGGCCCGGTAGGCGGCGGCCAGGCTCTTCACGGCGGCGTCGAAGTCACCGTCGAGCCGCCCCGGGCTGACCCGGATCTCCGACTCGCTGACCAGGTTCTCCGCGCCCTCCCAGGCCAGCGGCAGCACGCCGGAGCCGTGCAGCTCACGGGCGGCGGCCTCGGCCAGCCAGGTCGAGCGCACCCGCGGCCAGGTCGTCCGCGACGTCGCCGGCCGGCGGCGCAACCGGCCGGGCGAAGAGCTGCAGGGCGGTCAGGAGAAGGCTGAGACCGCCGAAGACGGCGCCGAGGAGACCGGCTGCCGAGTCCAGCTCCATGCCGGTGAGGACGACCAGCAGGAAACAGAGGAGGAATCCCGCGGCCGAGGCCAGGGTGATCCATGTGAGAACCCGTCGTCGCGGCCACCCGGAAAGCACAGACCCACAGTAGAGAGACTCCCGCGCCTGGCTATAAGTCGAACGGGTGATCCGGTCAGATGGCTCGGTCGCGGCCTGTCCAGTACGGGTCGCGGAGGTGGCGTTTGTAGAGCTTGCCGTTGGGGTCTCGCGGCAGGGTGTCGACGTAGTCGATGGTGCGCGGGAGTTTGAACCTGGCGAGGCGGGTGGTCAGGAAGCTCAGGAGGTCCTCGGTGAGCTGGGGGCCGGGGGTGGTGCCTGGGGCGGGCTGGACGACGGCCTTGATCTCCTCGCCCCACTCGTCGTGGGGGATGCCGAAGACGGCGGCGTCGGCGACGGCGGGGTGGCCGGCGAGTTCGTTCTCGATCTCGGCGGGGTAGACGTTGACGCCGCCGGTGATGATGACGTCGCTGGCGCGGTCGCAGAGGAACAGGTAGCCGTCGTCGTCGAGGTAGCCGATGTCGCCGACGGTGAACATGCGGTCCCGCCAGGAGGCGCGGGTCTTCTCGGCGTCGCCGTGGTACTCGAAGGTGGCGTCGCCCATCTGCAGGTAGACGGTGCCGGGCTCGCCCGGTGCGGCGTCCTTGCCGTCGTCGTCGAGGACGCGGACGCGGGAGCCGGGCCAGGCACGGCCGACCGAGCCGGGGCGTTCGAGCCACTCGGGGGCGGTGATCAGGGTGCCGCCGCCCTCGGAGGCCGCGTAGTACTCGATCACCACGGGACCGAACCAGTCGAGCATGTCGCGCTTGACGGGCTGGGGGCAGGGGGCGGCGCCGTGGATCATCGCGCGCATCGAGGAGACGTCGGAGGCGGCGCGGACGTCGGCGGGCAGGGCGAGCAGGCGGCGGAACTGGGTGGGGACCATGTGGCTGTGGGTGACGCGGTGCCGGTCGACGAGGCGGAGGAACTCGGCGGCGTCCCAGTGGTCCATCACGACGACGGTGTGCCCCAGCTGGATCGAGATGATCGCGAAGTTCATGACGGCCGTGTGGTAGAGCGGTGAGCAGCACAGATGCACGTGATCGTCGAACGGGCGCAGCCCGAACAGGCCGAAGAACCAGAGCGAGACGGGCGGGACGTCGTCGGGGTCGAGGCCGAGCAGCGGGCGGCGGACGCCCTTGGGCCGGCCGGAGGTGCCCGAGGTGTAGACCATGAGCGCGCCGAGCGTACGCGAATCTGGTCTTCCGGATCCGCCCGCGCCCAGCGTGACCAATGGCTCGAAGCCCGGGATGTCGCCGACCGCGAAGCGCGCGGCGGCCGATGCGCCCGCACCCCGCGCTGCCTCGGCGAAGCGCTCGTGAGCGACGAAGGCCTTCGCCCCGCTGTCGCGCACGATGTAACCGAGCTCGGCGGCGGTCAGATGCCAGTTGAGCGGGACGACGTGCAGGCCGATCTGCGCGGCCGCGAAGTAGGCGGTGAGGATGTCCGCGCCGTTGGGCAGCAGCAGCGCCACGGTGTCGCCGGCGCCGAGACCCGCCGCGCGCAGCCCACGGGCGATCCGGTCGGCCTCCGCGGCCAGCTCGCCGTAGGTGATCGTCCGGCCGTCCGGATCGACGACCGCCGCGAGCTGCGGCGACCGGTGCGCGATGTTCCACATGCCCGTCATGGGCCAACCTTATAACTCGTTCCATCTGGCGAAAAGCCGTTGCAGGCTGCACTTGCCGGGCAATATTGGAACGTGTTTCACTCGACGCGTGGAAGCGCCGATGTCGATCGCCTTCGATTACACGCGCTCGCTCGGGCCGGTGCTGGGCCGGTTCATGGCGGGGCTGCGTGACCGTCGGGTGCTGGGCGCGCGGACCTCGGACGGCCGGGTGCACGTGCCGCCGCTGGAGTTCGACCCGGTGACGATGGAGCCGGTGACGGACCTGGTTCCGGTGAGTGCCGGCGGGGTCGTGGTTAGCTGGACGACGGGGTGGGCACTGGTCCGGCTGGACGGCGCGGACACCCCGATGCTGCACCGGCTGGAGGCGGACGATCCGCACACCGGAATGCGGGTCCGGATCCGGTGGGCCGACCAGCGAACCGGACATATCCAGGATATTTCGGGTTTTGAGCCAGGCGAGACCGACGGCTCGGTGGCGGCAGCCGCCACTGAGCCCGTCACGATCATGACGGTGCCGATCCAGCTCGACTACCGGCACACCACCTCCCACGAGGAGGACCGCTACCTGCGGGCACTCGCCGAGGGACGGATCATCGGGCAGCGCTGCCCGGCGTGCCGCAAGGTCTACGTGCCGCCGCGCGTCTGCCCGGCCGACGGCGTGGCCACCGTCGAGGTGGTGAACCTCCCCGACCGCGGCACCGTCACCACGTTCTGCGTGGTCAACGTGCCGTTCGCGGGGCAGCGGCTCACCCCGCCCTACGTCGTCGCGCAGGTCCTGCTGGACGGCGCGGACATCCCGATCCCGCACCTGGTCCTCGGCGTCCAAGCCGGCGACGTGCGGATGGGCCTGCGGGTGGCGGCGGTCTGGCGCGATCGCTCGCGGTGGTCGGCCACGCCCGAGAACATCGCGCATTTCGAGCCCACCGGGGAGCCGGACGCACCCTACGAGACGTACGCGGAGCACCTGTGAACACCGTCGCCGTCATCGGCTTCGCCCAGTCGAACCAGTCGCTCACCACCAGCGGCGTGGAGACCCTCGTGCCGGTGTTCGAGGAGGCACTGCGGGACGCCGGGCTGGGCCGTCGCGAGATCGACTTCTGGTGCTCGGGCTCCTCGGACTATCTGGCCGGGCGGGCGTTCTCCTTCGTCAACGCGGTGGACGCGATCGGTGCGGTGCCGCCGATCAGCGAGTCGCACGTGGAGATGGACGCGGCGTGGGCGCTCTACGAGGCCTACCTGAAGATTCTGACCGGGGAGGCGGAGACGGCCCTCGTCTACGGCTTCGGCAAGGCGTCCGCGGGCGACCTGCATCGCGTCCTGGCGCTGCAACTGGACCCATACACGGTCGCGCCACTGTGGCCGGACGCGGTGAGCATCGCGGCTCTGCAGGCGCGCCTCGCCCTGGAAGCCGGGCTGTTCACCGAACGGGACATGGCGGCCGTGGCGGCCCGTGGATCGGGTGGTGATGTCGAGGAGATGCTCGGTCACCCGTACATCTCAGATCCTCTGCGGAACCACGACGTCGCGCGAGTGGACGACGGTGCCGCAGCCGTCGTCCTGGCCGGGGGTGACCGCGTGGGCAGGCAGCGTGACCGGCCCGCCTGGATCTCCGGGATCGCCCATCGGATCGACCCGCAGGGTCTCGGTGAGCGTGACCTGACCACCGTGCCGTCCGCCGCTCTCGCCGCCGCCGACGCCGGCCTGGACGATTGCCCGGTCGCGCTGCACGCGCCCTTCACGCACCAGGAGCTGCTGCTGCGCCGGGCTCTCAGCATCTCGGACATGTTGCCAACGGGCGGCAACGCCATGTTCTCCGCCGGTCTGTCCCGCATCGGCGCGGCGGCCACCGAGATCATGTCCGGCCGGGCGCGGCGGGCCGCGGGGCACGCGACGAGCGGGCCGGCACTGCAGCAGAACCTGGTATGCGTGATGGAGGCGGCGTGATGCGACGGGCGGCCGTTCTCGGGACCGGGCAGACGGATCACCGCACCCGGCGCACGGACGTGTCGATGGCGGGACTGTGCCGGGAGGCGATCGACCGGGCCCTGGCGGACGCCGGGACGGACTGGTCGCAGATCGACGCGGTGGTGCTGGGCAAGGCGCCGGACCTGTTCGAGGGCGTCATGATGCCGGAGCTCTTCCTGGCGCAGGCGATCGGCGCGGCGGGGAAGCCGCTGCTCAGGGTGCACACGGCCGGGTCGGTGGGCGGCGCGACAGCGATCGTGGCGACGAGCCTGATCCGGGCCGGGGTGCATCGGCGGGTGCTGGCGGTGGCGTTCGAGAAGCAGTCGGAGTCGAATGCGATGTGGGCGCTGTCGATCCAGCCGCCGTTCACCGCGCCGATCGGGGCGGGGGCGGGCGGCTACTTCGCCCCCCATATACGCTCATATATCCGGCGGTTTGATGCTCCGTCCCATATCGGGGCCCTGGTCGCCGTCAAGGACCGCCGGAACGGGGCATTGAACCCCCACGCTCATCTGCGGCAGCCGGAGATCACGCTGGAGTCGGTGCAGGCGTCACCGATGCTGTGGGACCCGATCCGTTATGACGAGACATGTCCGTCATCGGACGGTGCCTGTGCCATCGTTCTCGGCGATCAGGCCGCTGCGGAGTCGTGTGATCGCCAGGTCGCGTGGATCCGTGCCACCGCCATGCGGACAGAACCGACATTTTACTCGGGTAAGGATCACGTCAATCCTCGCGCGGGCTTCGAGGCGGCGCAGGCATTGTGGACTGTCGCCGGCATCAAGGACCCGCTGGCCGAGATCGACACCGCCGAGCTTTATGTGCCTTTTTCATGGTTCGAGCCGATGTGGCTGGAAAATGTGGGATTTGTCGGGCCGGGTGAGGGCTGGAAACTCGTCGAGTCCGGCGAGACCAGGATCGGCGGAACACTGCCGGTCAACCCGTCCGGCGGCGTCCTCTGCTCCAACCCTATCGGCGCCTCCGGGCTGCTCCGCTTCGCCGAAGCCGCCATGCAGGTCATGGGCCGCGCCGGTGAGCACCAGGTGGCGGGCGCGTCCACCGCGCTCGGTCACGCCTACGGGGGCGGTTCCCAGTTCTTCTCCATGTGGGTGGTCGGGAGGACCCCGTGAACGTCAGCCGTCGCACCGTACTCCGCCTCGCCTCAGCCGGTGCCCTCGCTCAACTACCCACCATGGCCGCACCGGCACTGCGCGGCCGCAGCGCCGTCATCATCGGCAGCGGGTTCGGTGGTGCGGTCGCCGCGCACCGGCTGGCCCAGGCCGGGATGGTGGTGACCGTTCTGGAACGGGGCCGGCGATGGACGCTGGACGGCTCCGGCACCACGTTCTGCACGATCGGCAACCCCGACTGGCGATGCGCCTGGTTCGGCGACCGGCCGCCGCTCGGTCTGGACACCAGCAAGGTCATCGAGCGCCGGGCCGGGCTGATCCAGAAGCACGTCGGCGACGGCATCCAGGTCATGTGCGGCGCGGGCGTGGGCGGCGGCTCCCTCGTGATCGGCATGTTCTTCCCGCAACCGCGCCGGTCGGACTGGGAGCGGGTCTACCCGTCCGCCCTGCCCTACACCGAGTTCGACACCGTCTATTGGCCGCGTGCTCGGCAGAATCTGGGCGCGACGGTCATTCCTTCAGACATTCAAAACCATGCGAGGTACGCGGGCGCGCGCGCATGGCTCCAATACGTGTCCGAGTTCGGCCGCACCGCCGAACCCGTACCGTTCGGGGTCGACTGGGACGTGGTCCGCGCCGAACTGGCCGGTCAGGTGACCCCCTGCCACACGATCGGCGAGGGCCCGTTCGGCAGCAACTCCGGCGCGAAGAACAGTGTCGACCGCAACTACCTCGCGTGGGCCGAGGCGACCGGCAACGTGACGGTGCTGCCGCTGCACGAGGTCACCGAGATCCGCGAGGTGTCCGGTTCGGAGCTGTTCGAGGTGGCCTGCCGGCAGATCGACGAGCGGGGAGCGGTCGTCGGCTCCAAGCTGATCACCACCGAGTTCCTGTTCCTGGCCGCCGGGTCGCTGGGCAGCACCGCACTGCTGCAATCCTCCCGCGCCAAGGGCCGTCTCCCCCGGCTGACCAGCACCGAGGTCGGCAAGGGCTGGGGCAACAACGGCGACTTCCTGGTGGCCCGGCTCAACCTGCGCAGGACCGTGGGCAGCGCGCAGGGCGGCCCGGGGAACGTGCGCTTCCACGACGACAGCAACCCGTACGCGCCGGCGTCGATGGCGTGGGAGGCGGCACCGATACCGTCGTGGCTCCCGAACACCACCGCACACCTGATCACCAGCCTCGCACCGGAGCGCGGGGAGATCCGGTACGACGCGGCCACCGGCACCTCCAAAGTCCACTGGCCGTACGCGGAGATGGCGACCTCCTCCGACAAGGCCGGTCGTGATCTGGCGACCCGGCTGTGGTGGGCGACCGAGGGCAGCAAGGGTTCGCTGCTGACCGGGCTGCCGTCCTACGACCGGAACACCGGGATGGGCCTGGGCTCGCGGAACACGTACCACCCGCTGGGCGGCCTGGTCATGGGCAAGGTCACGGGGTACGACGGCAAGGTCGGCGGATACTCGAATCTGTACTGTGTGGACGGCGCGCTCCTTCCCGGTTCGGCCGCCCTGTCCAACCCCTCGCTGACCATCACGGCCAATGCGGAACGCTGTATGGACCTTTTCCTGGCGTCAATGGCTTGACGGCCGATCCGATTTGTCACCCGGTCTACTTAAGATCGTCTTCCATCGAAACGGGGGAGGACGAAACTTGCGCAAAATCAGTGTGGCCGCCGGGGTGCTGAGCACCGCCCTGGTCGTGTCACTCGCTGCTGTTCCGGGGGCCGCGCAGGCCGGGGACGGCAACGACATCGAGTCCCGTAAGCGGCAGGCGCGCGCCGTGGGTGCCGCCGAGGCCGCACCGGGCAGCCGGGAGGCCGCGTCGAAGGAAGCCGGTAACGCCGCCGACAAGGCGGCCGGTGACTCGGTCCGCCTGGTGGTCGGCTTCAAGAACGGCGTGTCCGCGAGCGCGCTCAGCTCCGCGGGCGTCCGCAGTTCCGGCAGCCGGGAACTCACGAAACTCGGTGCCACCACGGTCACGGTGTCCAAGTCGGACCGGGCACGGGTCGTGGCCGACCTGAAAGCCGATCCCGCGGTGAAATACGTGGAGGAGGCTTCGGTCGACCGTGCCGCGGTCGTGCCCAACGACCCGGAGTACGTCAACCAGACCGAACTGCCGCAGATCACCGTGCCGCAGGCGTGGGACACCACGACCGGCTCGGCGATCACGGTCGCGGTCATCGACACCGGCGTCAGCGCCATCGGTGACCTGGCCGGCGGCGTCGTGCTGCCCGGCTGGGACTTCATCAACAACGACGCCGACGCCTCCGACGACCAGGGTCACGGCACCGCAGTCGCGTCGCTGATCGCATCCCGCGGCAACGACGGTGCGGGCCTGGCCGGCGTCTGCTGGTCCTGCCAGATCCTGCCGGTCAAGGTCCTCAACGACGAGGGTGTCGGCGACTCCACCATCACCGCCGCCGGCATCGTGTGGGCCGTCGACCAGGGCGCGCGGATCATCAACCTGTCGCTCGGCGGAGGCGGCGGCACGGCGCAGGCGGACGCGGTGGCGTACGCGCAGTCCAAGGGCGCCATCGTCATCGCCGCGGCGGGCAACGACGCGGTCGGTGACAAGTTCTACCCGGCGGCCTACCCCGGCGTGATCGGCGTCGGCGGCACCGACGAGAACAGCGACTGGTACGTGGCGTGGGATCCGTACATCGGCTTCTACGGCTCGAACTGGGGACCGGACTGGGTCGACGTGGCCGCGCCGTGGTGCACCCGGGCACTCGACCTGGAGACCACCGGTTACGGCTGGTTCTGTGGCACGTCGGCGGCGACGCCGCTCGTGGCCGGAACCGTCGCATTGCTGAAGTCGAAGGACCCGGCGGCCCGCAACGCCGCGCTGGTGCACGCCCTGACCAGCACGGCACAGCCGACGTACACCACCGGCTTCACGCAGTACGGCGAGATCCGCGCCGGCAGCGCGATCTCGGCGATCGACTCGGCCAGCCCGCGGGTCACCGGTGCCGCCCCGGCACACGGCTACCGGTTCCGGGGCACCACGACCGTGACGGCCTACGGAGTGGCGGACTCGGGTCCGTCGGGTGTCAACTACGTGGAGCTGTGGGCCAACGGACGCTACATCGGGCGGGACTACTCGTACCCGTACCAGGTCCGTTACAACAGCGGCTCGTCCAACGGCACGGTCCGGTTCGTGTTGCGGGCGGTCGACCGGGCGGGCAACTGGGGTGACTACACCCGTTACCTGGTCGCCGACAACAAGGCACCGTCGGTGAAGTTCACGGCGGGTCCGGGCAACAACAAGAAGGTGAAGGGAACCGTCACTGTCAAGGCGGGCGCCAGCGACGCGAGCGGCATCGCCCGCGTCGAGCTGCTGATCGACGGGAAGGTGGTGGCCCGCGACTACAAGGCGGGCTACTCCTTCAAGATCAAGGTCAGCAAGTACGGCAAGAAGTTGAAGGTCCAGCTGCGAGCTGTGGACAAGGTCGGCAACACGAAGACCGTCACTCGCTACTGGAAGCGCTGAGGCTCGCCCTCCGAGGTGCCGGGGCGGCTCCACGAGTCGCCCCGGCACCGCGCCACCACCACCCACTCACCGCGCCGCCCGACTCACCGCGCCGCCCGACTCACCGCGCCGCCCGACTCACCGCGCCACCCCACTAACCGCGACGTTGGCCCGCCCACCGCGACGTTGGCCCGCCCACCGCGACGTTGGCGGTTTTGGGGCAGGGATGGCCCACTCCGGGCGGTCAGGCTTGATCCCTGCGTGGGCCATCCCTGCCCCAAAACCTTTCCCATCGCGGTAAGCGGGGCGACTTGCGCTCGGCGGGGGGTTCGCCAGGCGCGGAGCCAGCTTTCCGGTTCGGCGCCGGCTTCCGGGCGGAGACCAGGCGCGGGGCTGGTGCAGTGCGGAACAGTGCTGCGGCCCTGGGCACCATGAGCTTCCGCATTCATCTTCGGCGCGCCGAAAGTGGCGCTACGGCCGCGACCAAACACCCCGC
>NZ_JBFAYE010000008.1:0-265303 GCF_040681145.1 Actinoplanes sp. NPDC051861 | reverse complement strand
CGCCGCCTGGCCCGCCCAGCGCCACCGAGCACCCACCGCAAGCGGCGCCACAGCCGCGACCAAACACCCCGCCGCCTGGCCCGCCCAGCGCCACCGAGCACCCACCGCAAGCGGCGCCACAGCCGCGACCAAACACCCCGCCGCCTGGCCCGCCCAGCGCCACCCGAGCACCCACCGCAAGCGGCGCCACAGCCGCGACCAAACACCCCGCCGCCTGGCCCGCCCAGCGCGACCCAGCACCCACCGCAAGCGGCGCCACAGCCGCGACCAAACACCCCGCCGCCTGGCCCGCCCAGCGCGACCCAGCACCCACCGCAAGCGGCGCTACGGCCGCGACCAAACGCCTCAGCGGTAGCGGACGGGCAGGTGTTTGATGCCGTTCAGCCAGCCGGAGCGCAGGCGCTGGGGGTCGCCGGCCAGGGCGATTGCGGGCATGTGCTCGGCGATGGCGTTGAAGATGAGGTCGATCTCGAGGCGGGCCAGATTGGCGCCCAGGCAGAAGTGGGCTCCGCTGCCGCCGAAGCCGAGGTGCGGGTTGGGGCTGCGGAGGATGTCGAAGGTCTGGGGGTCGGTGAAGACGTCCTCGTCGTAGTTCGCCGAGCCGTAGAACATGGCCACCCGCTGGCCGGCCTTCACCTCGACCTCGCCGACTGTCGTGTCCCGGGTGGCGGTGCGCTGGAAGGCGTTGACGGGAGTGCCCCAGCGGACCATCTCGTCGACGGCGGTGCGGGGGCGCGAGGACTTGTAGAGGTCCCACTGGTCGGGGTGTTCGAGGAGCGCCAGCATGCCGTGCGAGATGGCGTTGCGGGTGGTCTCGTTGCCGGCGACCGCGAGCATCAGGACGAAGAAGCCGAACTCGTCGGTGGAGAGGTGCTCTCCGTCGATCTCGGCCTTGACCAGTGTGGAGACGATGTCGTCGCGGGGGCAGGTCTGCCGGTCGTCGGCCATCTGCATCGCGTACCCGAGAAGTTCCATCGCCGACGTCATCGGGTCCTGGACGCCGCCGTACTCCGGGTCGTCGTAGCCGATCATCGAGTTGGACCAGTCGAAGACGTTGCGGCGGTCGTCCTGCGGTACGCCGATCAGCTCCGCGATGGCCTGCAACGGCAGCTCGCACGCGATCTCGGTGACGAAGTCGCCGACGTCACCGGCCGTGGACGCGACGATGCGCTCGGCACGGGCGGTCAGCGTCTCGCGCAGGCTGTTGATGGCGCGCGGCGTGAAACCGCGCGAGACGATCGCCCGCTGCTTGGTGTGCTGCGGCGGGTCCATGTTGAGCAGCACCAGTTGCTGCATCTCGATCCGGTCGCGGGTCATGTCCGGCTGGAAGCGGACGATCGCCGTGTTCTCCCGGCTGGAGAACGTCTCGCTGTCACGGGACACGGCCATCACGTCGGCGTGCCGGGTCACCGCCCAGTACCCGTCGTCGTCGAATCCGGCGCTCCCACGCTCCTGCGGGATCCAGCAGACCGGTGAGTTGCGCCGGGCCTCGGCGAACTCGGCCTGCGGGATGCCGTGGACGTAGATCTCCGGATCGGTGAAGTCGATGCGGGTACGCGGCTCAGCCACAACCCCTCCAGGAGAAGAAGAGGAGAAACAGGTTCTATCGCGTTCATACACGAACCTCGTTCTCGATGGTAGGTTCTCAACGAGAACACGTTCTATCTGAAGCGTGGAGATTGACTTGGGCGCACCGGTGATCGTCGGCGCCGTCCGGACACCCATCGGGCGCCGCGACGGATGGCTGTCCGGCCTGCACGCGGCCGAGCTGCTCGGCGCCGCACAGCGGGCGCTGCTGGCCCGGGCCGGCCTGGACCCCGCGCTGGTCGAGCAGGCCATCGGCGGCTGCGTGACGCAGGGCGGCGAGCAGTCCAACAACATCACCCGGACCGCCTGGCTGCACGGCAGCCTGCCGCACACGACCGGATGCACCACGATCGACGCGCAGTGCGGCTCGGCGCAGCAGTCCACCCACCTGATCGCCGGGCTGATCGCTGCGGACGCGATCACCGTCGGCGTCGCCTGCGGGGTGGAGTCGATGAGCCGGGTGCCGCTGCGGGCCAACCTGGGCACCGCCGGCACGCCCCGGCCGGACTCCTGGGACATCGACATGCCGAATCAGTACCTGGCTGCCGAGCGGATCGCCGAGCGGCGCGGCCTGAGCCGGGCGGACCTGGACCGGTTCGGGGTGCGCTCCCAGGAGAACGCGGCGCGCGCCTGGGCCGAGGGTCGCTTCGACCGTGAGGTGACGCCGGTCGCGGGCGTGCAGCGCGACCAGGGCCTGCGCGAGACGACCTTCGAGGGGCTGTCGGCGCTGCGCCCGGTGCTGCCGGACGGCCGGCACACCGCGGGCACCTCCTCGCAGATCTCCGACGGCGCGGCCGCGGTGCTGCTGATGGACGCCGATCGCGCCGATGAGCTCGGCCTGCGCCCGCGCGCCCGGATCGTGGCGCAGTGCCTGGTGGGCGCCGAGCCGTTCTACCACCTGGACGGCCCGATCGCCGCCACCGACCGGGTCCTGTCCCGCGCCGGGATGAAGATCGACGACGTGGACCTGTTCGAGGTGAACGAGGCGTTCGCCAGCGTGGTGCTCTCCTGGCAGGGCGTCCACCGCGCCGACCCGGACCGGGTCAATGTCAACGGCGGCGCGATCGCTCTCGGTCATCCGGTCGGCAGCACCGGCGCCCGGCTGATCACCACGGCACTGCACGAACTGGAGCGTTCGGACCGCGGAACCGCCCTGATCACGATGTGCGCGGGCGGCGCGATGTCCACCGCGACCATCCTGGAACGGCTGTAGAAGGAGGAGATCACGTTGAAGATCCTGCTGCTGAGCGCGATCGTCGCCGTGGCGCTCGCCGTCATCGGCGTCACCACCGTCCTCGCCGCGGTCAACCCGAGCGCCAGCGAGGTCGCCAGCAACATGTCCGACAACGATCCGCTGGTGCCGCCGGACTTCTACGGCGCCCGCTGAACCGGCGCCCCCGGAGACGCCGGCGCCTCCGGGGCCGGGACCTGGCCGAGCACCTCGCGGAGGACGAAATCCATCCGCCGCCCGGTCAGTGACCAGGTGAAACCCCCGGCGTAGGCGCGGGCCTCGGCACCCATCCGCTGCCGCAGCCCGCGGTCGGTCAGCAGCCGCCGGGTCTGCGCCACGAGGTCCTCGAAGTCGTCAGCGAGCAGCCCGGTGTGCCCGTCGAGGATCGCGTCGCGCACGCCCCCGGCCTGCCGAAACGCGATCGCCGGCGTGCCGCACGCGCCCGCTTCCAAGATCGTCAGGCCCCAGCCCTCCTTGACCGAGGGCACGAGCACGACCCAGCCGGCGGTCAGCAACCGGTATTTCTCGCACTCGCTGACATAGCCGGTGAATTGCGTGCGTTCCGCCACACCCAGGGCGGCGGCCCGCTGCCTCAGCTCACGCTCCCACCAGCCCCGGCCCACGACGATCAGGCGCGCCTGCGGCAGCGCCACCAGGGCGCGCAGGGCGATCTCCACCCGCTTGTGCGGGACAAGACGTCCGAGAACAACCAGGCATGGGTACGGCGTACGCGCGACCCGCCGCACCGGGACCGGACTCAACCCGTTGGGCACCACCGTGATCCGCCCCGGGTCGACGCCCAGCCCGGCGAGTTCGTCCCGCGTGGCCGCCGACACCGTGACATAGCGGCAACGGCGGTAGACGTAGGGCCCCGCGACCGATTCCATCCACCACCCGACCCGGCCGCACACCGGGCCGAGCACCACTCGCCACTGCTCCCGGTGCACGTGGTGGACGACGACCACTGTCGGACACCGTGCGTACAGCGGAGACAGGAACGGCACCCCGTTGCAGACGTCCACGAGCACATCCGGCCGGCCGAGCTTGCCGGTCACGTACGCAAGAAATGCCCTTAGATAAACCGTGTGCCGGCTCCCCCGGCGGACGACGCGCACGCCCGACGGCAACGTCTCGTCCGCCGGGGCGTCGTCGTGTGCCGCGCAGAACAGCGTCACCCGGTGCCCGTGCCGGACCAACTCGGCGGCGACCCGTTCGGTGTAGACCTCGGAGCCGCCACCCTCCGGATTACGGGTGTCGCGCCAGTTCAGGAAGACGACGGAACGGCCTGCCATCCGGCGCCTCAGGTCTGCGGCACCGGCGACGGCTCCGACTCGGCGTGAGATGGGGTGTGCGTGCGGCGCGTCCGGCCACCCCGCGCGATCAGGTAGCCGGCGACCGCGAGGAGGACGCCGAGAAGCGCCAGGCCGAGCGGCAGCCAGAAGCCGAGCAACAGCAATTGGGTACGCCCACTCGCGGCCTGATCGTGCACGGCGTCCAGGGTGGCCTCGTCATACTGCAGATCCGCGTCGAAGATGACCACCGGTCCGCCGGCGTTCGGCAGGAGCTCCCGGTGCTGCTGCTCGCGGTACCCGATGATGGCCCCGGTCTCCGGTTCCACCCACAGCGTGCGGGTGGCCTGGTAGTTGACCGTCGCGGTGGTCGCACCCGGCGCCAGGAAGCCGAGCAGCACGTCGAGCGTCTGCTCGTCCATCTCGATGACCTGCTGCGGCACCTGCTGGACGAACCGGTACGCCGGCAGGCCGTGGAAGTTCTCCTCAGCCTCGTACTCGATCGGCAGCGCGTCCTCCAGCGCCGAGTCCCAGTACTGATAGGTGGTCTTCTCGGTGCCGAACGGGAACAGGTAGAGCTGGCCCTCGAACTGCACGTTGCCCGGGGTGCAGGCGATGTTCTGGGCCGGGTCCTCCTTGGTCTCGTTGTGGCACTGGCCCTCCCAGGGCACCGCCGCGCCGGACACCCGGTCGAGCGCGACCCGGCTCTCGGACCGGTTGATCGCCTCGCCCGTGTCGGTCCGGTCCGTCGCGTGGTACACGTTCCAGATCAGTGTGTTGTCGGCGAGGTCACCGGTGAGCTCGGCAGCCGCCGCGAAGTCGGGCTTGATGCCGGTGGTGGTGCGCAGCCCGGCATTCTCGACGACCACCTGCAGCGTGCCGTCGGGAAGCGACTTGGCCTGCACGAACGACGCGTTCGGCCCCTCCACGACCACATCCGGGGGTACCAGGTCGAGCGGCACCTTCCGCTGCGACGGCACGATGATCCAGGCCAGCGCGCCGGCCAGGAGGACGCAGAGTATTCCCAGGCCGAAAACCGTCGCACCGGTGAGCCGCCGCTTCATCGCGTCCTCCCAGAAAGTAGAACGCGTTACAATCTACTGCCCCGTAACATAGATGAAAACCCCCGTGTGTTGATTTCGGCCGCCCTGCACACCCCAACTCCACACACAACCCGCCGCCAGACCTTGCGTGTGAAGTTCGGCCGCCCTGCACACCCCAACTCCACACACAACCGGCCGCCAGACCTTGCGTGTGAAGTTCGGCCGCCCTGCGCACCTCAACTCCACACACAACCGGCCGCCAGACCTTGCGTGTGAAGTTCGGCCGCCCTGCACACCCCAACTCCACACAAGAGGGGTTTCAGGCGCGCTGGCTGCTTACGGAGATGACCTCGCCGGTCAGGTAGGAGGCGTAGTCGCTGGCGAGGAACGCCACCACGGTCGCCACCTCCCACGGGTGCGCCGCCCGGCCGAACGCCTCCCGGCCCGCGAGAGCGTCCAGTTCCTCGGCGCTGATGACCTTGCTGAGGAACGGGTGCGCGGCGAGGCTGGGCGCCACCGCGTTGACGCGGATGCCGTGCTCGGCGACGTCCAGGGCTGTGCAGCGGGTGAACGCCATGACGCCGGCCTTGGCCGCGGCGTAGTGCGCCTGCCCGGCCTGCGCCCGCCAGCCGAGCACCGAGGCGTTGTTCACCACCGCTCCCCCGCTGCCCTGCGCGATCATCCGGCGCAGCGCGGCCCGGGTGCAGCGGAACGTGCCGGTCAGGGTGACGTCCAGGACGCGGGCCCACTCGTCGTCGGTCATCTCGGTGACCGGACGGTCCCCGCCCAGGCCGGCGTTGTTGACCAGGACGTCGAGCCGCCCGTAACGGTGGGTGGCACCGTCGATCAGCCGCTGCACGTCGTCCTCGTCGGTCACGTCGCAGGGGACCGCCCAGACCCGGGCGGGGTACGCCCCGGACAGCCGGTCGCGCGCCTCACCCAGCCGCCGCTCGTGGTTGTCGCCGAGCACCACCCGCGCACCCTCGTCCAGGCACCGCCGCGCCACCGCCGCACCGATCCCCGCCCCCGCCGCCGCCGTCACCACGACAACCTTCCCCGTCAGCAGCCCGCGCCCGGCCGGAGGCTGAGGCGGACTGGAGGGAGAAGAGGCCGGCGAGGGAGAAGAGGCCGGCGAGGGAGAAGAGGCCGGCGAGGGAGAAGAGGCCGGCGAGGGAGAAGGGGCCGGCGAGGGAGGCGGGGACGGGGTCACCGGCGGGCCTGGCGGGGTAGGCCCAGGACCCGTTCGGCGAGGATGCCGCGCTGGATCTCGTTGGAGCCGCCGTAGATGGTGTCCGCCCGGCTGAACAGGAAGAACTTGCGCCACCGCTCGGCGGCCTCGGGCGGCGCCCCCGCGTCCAGCACGTCCATCGCCAGCTCACCGAGGCCCTGCCGCCACCGGGTCCAGAGCAGCTTGACCACCGACGGGTTCCCCGGTGGCGGCGAAGGCGCCGACAGGCTGCGCAGCGTGTGCGACCGCAGCACCGTCAGGTCGATCCACGCCCGGGTCAGCCGATCCCTCACCGCCGGATCCGCGGCCGCCCCGTTGCCCCGGGCCAGCGCCACCAGATCGTCCAGATCCCGCTGGAACCCGATCTGCTGGCCCACCGTGGCCGCGCCCCGCTCGTACGCCAGGGTCGCCATGGCCACCCTCCAGCCGTCGCCGACCCGGCCCACCACCAGGTCCGCGGACGTGCGCGCGTCGTCGAAGAAGACCTCGTTGAACTCGCTGTCACCGGTCAGCTGCCGGATCGGCCGGACGGTGACACCCGGCTGCCGCATCGGCACCAGCAGGTAGGAGAGCCCGCGGTGCCGGGGCTCGCCCTCGACGACCGGTGACGTGCGGGCCAGCACGAAGCACCAGTCCGCCACGTGTGCGAGCGACGTCCACACCTTCTGGCCGGTCAGCACCCACTCGTCGCCGTCGAGCCGGGCGCGGGTGGTGACGCCGGCCAGGTCCGACCCCGCTCCGGGCTCCGAATAGCCCTGGCACCACAACTCGTCCACCGACGCGATCGCCGGCAGGAAACGCGCGCGCTGCGCCTCGGTGCCGTGATCCATGAGTGTCGGGCCGACCATGGTGATCCCGATGTGGTCGACGCGGCTGGGGGCGGCGCTTTCCGCGTACTCCTCATGGAAGATCACCTGCCGCCTGAGTGACGCGCCCCGCCCACCGTGCGCCACCGGCCAGGCCAGCGTGCTCCATCCGGCGGCCGCAAGGCGCCGCGCGAAGGCCAGGCGCTGCGCGAAGGCCTCGTTCTCCCGGCCGGGTCCGCCGGCGCCGCGCACCTCATCGGTGAGGTTGGCGGCCAGCCAATCGCGCACCTCGCGGCGAAACGCCTCGTCGTCGTCCACTGGCGCCACCTCCCGGATCACGCGTAAGCTCACCCTACCGACCAAGCACTTGCTTGGTAAGTCCATAGGAGGCCGCGATGGATCAGACCATCCCGGCGGCGGTGGAGCGGGCGGCACAGCGATTCGGTTCGGCACCGGCGCTGGTGGAGCCGGGCGTCGGCAGATGGAGCTTCGCCGAGCTGCGGGACGAGGTCCGCGCGGTGGCCGGCGCGTTCGCCGCATCGGGGATCAGGCCGAAGGACCGGGTGGCGATCTGGGCGCCCAACTCGGCACAGTGGATGTTCGCGGCGCTCGGCGCGAGTTCGGCCGGTGCGACGCTGGTGCCGGTCAACACGCGCTACACCGCGGTCGAGGCCGCCGACGTGATCACCCGCAGCGGCGCGCAGGCGCTCGTGGTCGCCGGGCCCTTCCTGGGCCGGGACCGGATCGCCGAGCTCGAGGCCGCCGGCGCTCCGCTCCCCGGCCTGGTGGTGCGGCTGCCCGAGTGGGCCGCGTTCCGGCACCGGGCCGGCGGCGACCCGGCGACCTCCGTCAGCCCCGACGACGTGAGCGACATCCTGTTCACGTCCGGGACGACCGGTCGCTCCAAGGGCGCGATGAGCGCACACCGCCAGACCCTCGGCGTCGCCGGTGCGTGGGCGGAGATCGGCGGGCTCCAGCCCGGCGACCGTTACCTGGTGGTCAACCCGTTCTTCCACAGCTTCGGGCTCAAGGCCGGGATTCTGGCCTGCCTGCTCAGCGGGGCGACCGTGGTGCCGCTGCCGGTCTTCGACGTACGCCGGGCCCTGGAGCTGATCGAGTCGGAGCGGATCACGGTGCTGCCGGGCGCGCCGACCCTCTATCTCAGCCTGCTCGACCATCCGGACCGCGCTCAGCACGACCTGTCGTCGCTGCGGCTCGCGGTCACGGGTGCGGCCACCGTCGCGCCCGCGCTGGTCGGGCGGATCCGGTCCGAGCTGGGGTTCGACAGCGTGCTGACGGCGTACGGGCTGACCGAGGCCGTCGTCGCGACGATGTGCCGGCCCGGTGACGACGACGAGACCGTGGCGCAGACCAGCGGCCGGGCGGCGGCCGGGTTCGAGGTGCGGATCGCCGAGCAGAACGGCGAGGTGCTGCTGCGCGGGCCGAACGTGATGCTCGGCTACCTCGACGACCCGGACGCCACGGCCGACGCGATCGACGCGGACGGCTGGCTGCACACCGGAGACATCGGGCGGCTGGACCCGGCGGGGAACCTGACGATCACGGATCGACTCAAGGACATGTATGTATCGGGTGGGTTCAATGTGTATCCGGCCGAGGTCGAGCGGGTCCTGGCCGAACACGACGGTGTCGCCGAGGCGGCCGTGGTCGGCGTTCCCGACCGGCGGCTCGGCGAGGTCGGCGCCGCCTACGTGGTGCCGCGGAAGGGGCACGGCGTCTCGGTGATCGAGGTGATCGCGTTCTGCCGGGAGCGGCTCGCCGGCTACAAGGTGCCGCGGAGTGTGGAGATGCGGCGGGAGCTGCCGCACAACGCCTCCGGCAAGGTAGTCAAATACCTGCTGCGTGAGGGGCCGCTGCGGTGACCGTCGTGCGTTACGAGCAGCGCGGGCCGGTCGCCCTCGTCACGATGGACCGGCCGCGCTACCGCAACGCGCAGAACTCGGCTATGACGTACGCGCTGGACGACGCGTTCACCCGCGCTGTCGACGACCCGTCGGTGGCGGTGATCGTGCTGGCCGGCGCCGGCGACCACTTCTCCGCCGGGCACGACATCGGCACGCCGGAACGGGACGCGGATACACCCTTCCCGCGCCGCGCCGTGCAGTGGTGGGACCACACGACCCGCGACGGCGCCGACCGACGGTACGCCCGGGAGATGGAGGTCTACCTCGGGATGTGCCGGCGGTGGCGGGAGATGCCGAAACCGTCGATCGCCATGGTGCAGGGCGCGTGCATCGCGGGCGGGCTGATGCTGGCCTGGGTCTGCGACCTGATCGTGGCGAGCGAGGACGCGTTCTTCGCCGACCCGGTGGTGCGGATGGGCATCCCCGGCGTGGAGTACTTCGCGCACCCCTGGGTGCTCGGTCCGCGGTTCGCCAAGGAGGTGCTGTTCACCGGGGAGCGGTTCGGGGCGCGCCGGGCCTACGAGGTGGGCATGGTCAACCGGGTGGTTCCGCGGGAGGACCTGGAGACGGCGACGTTCGCGCTGGCGGAGAAGGTGGCGGCGATGCCGTCGTTCGGGCTGGCCCTGGCGAAACGCGCGGTCAACCAGTGCGAGGACCAGATGGGCATGCGGGCCGGGATGGACTCGGTCTTCGGGCTGCACCACGTCGCGCACGCGCACAACGCCGAGGTCAGCGCGGATCCGCTCGCCGGCCTCGACGCGGCCGCGATGAAGAGAGCGGCGCGGTGAATCTCGACCTCGACGCGGACGCGGTGGCTTTCCGCGACGAAGTAGGGAGCTGGCTGGCCGCGAACGTGCCACCGGTTCCGCTACCGGGAGTCGACACGGCCGAGGGGAACACCGCGCACCGCGAGTGGGAACGGAGACTGGCGGGGGCCGGGCTGGCGGCGGTGTCCTGGCCGATCGAGTACGGCGGACGAGCCGCACCCCCACTGCACGCTCTGCTGTTCGACGAGGAGTACCACGCGGCCGGCGCGCCCGTACGGATCGGTCAGAACGGCCTGTTCCTGCTGGCACCGACGCTGCTGGCACACGGGACCGCGGAGCAGTGCACGCGGATCCTGCCGCCGATGGCCCGCGGCGACGAGGTGTGGGCGCAGGCCTGGTCGGAACCGGAGGCGGGCAGCGACCTCGCGGCTCTGCGGTCGCGCGCCGTCCCGGTCGACGGCGGCTGGCTGCTCAGCGGGCAGAAGACGTGGAGTTCCCGGGCGGTGGTCGCGGACCGGGCGTTCGGATTGTTCCGCTCGTCCGGCGATCGCCACCGCGGCCTGACGTACCTGATGTTCTCCCTCCGCGCGCCGGGCGTGACGGTGCGGCCGATCGAGCAGCTCGACGGCACCGCCGGGTTCGCCGAGATCTTCCTCGACGACGTGTTCGTCCCGGACGAGGACGTCATCGGGCCGCCGGGCGACGGCTGGCGGGTCGCGATGAGCACGGCCGGGCACGAGCGCGGGCTGTCGCTGCGCGGTCCCGGCCGGTTCACGGCCGCCGCCGACCGGCTCGTCGCGCTCTGGCTGGCCGATCCGGACCCCGCGCTGGCCGGCCGGGTGGCCGACGCGTGGATCGGGGCGCGGGCGTACCGGATGCAGGCCTACGCGTCGCTGGACACCCCGGTGCCGCCCAGTGCCACGAAGCTCTTCTGGTCCGAACTCGACGTGCGGATCCACGAGACGGCCCTCGACCTGCTCGGCCCGCGCGCCGAGATCGACACGGTGTGGACGGCGGGCTACCTGTTCGCGCTGGCCGGACCGATCTACGCCGGCGCCAACGAGATCCAGCGGAGCATCCTCGCCCAGCGGGAACTGGGCCTACCGCGATGAGGCTCACCCCGGCGCCGGAGCAGCACGCCTTCGCCGCGTCCGTGCACCACCTGCTGGACGACAGCCATGGGACTCAGTGGCGGACCACCTGGGAGCGGCTCGCGGAGACGGGCGTCGCCGGGCTGATGGTTCCGGAGCGCTGGGGCGGGCTCGGCGGCACCGCGGCCGATCTCGTCGTCGTCGCCGAGGCGCTCGGGCACCACGCCCTCCCCGGACCGGTGATCGAAACGGTCGCGGTGGTGCCGGCGCTGCTGGCGGGGCTGGCTGACGACGGGCCGGCCGGGAAGTGGCTGCCGGAGATCGCGGCAGGGCGGGTGGTGGCGACCGTCGCCGCGCCGCCGTGGGTGCCGTTGGCCGCCGACACCGAGCTCGCCGACCTGACGCTTGTTGCCGAGCCGGCCTCGGTGCGCGTGGGGCACGGCGTTTTCGCGTACCCATCGATTGATCAAAGCCGGCACCTGACCGATGTCCGCCGCGGCAGCGTGCTGGCCGAGGGACCGGCGGCCTCCGCCGCCGTGCGTGACGCGATCGACCGGGGTGCGCTGGCGTGTGCCGCGATGTTGCTCGGGGCGGGGCGCGCGCTTCTTCAAACCACCATTGCGTACGCGAGAAGCCGCACCCAGTTCAACCGCCCCATCGGCTCCTTCCAAGCGGTCCAGCACCGGCTCGCCGACGTGGCCGTCGGTCTGGAGTTCGCCCGCCCGCTGCTGCACGCCGCCGCCGCGACCGCCCTCCCGCGCGACGTGTCGGCGGCGAAGGTGTCCTGCGCGGAGGCGGCCGGTCTGGCGGCAGCGGCGGCACTCCAGGTGCACGGTGCGATCGGCTACACCCGCGAGCACGGGCTGGGGCGGTGGCTGACCAGGGTACGAGTGCTGACCGGCGCGTGGGGCACGCCCTCGCAGCACCGCGCCCGGGTGCTGTCCGAACTCGGAAAGGAACCTCGGTGAACGACGAACGTGATGCGCTGCGCGAGGCCGTGCGCGGCCTGCTCGGCGAATATCCGGTGCGGGCCGCCGCGGACGGGCTGTGGGCGCGGCTCTGCAAGGAGATCGGGGTGGCCGGGCTGGCGATCCCGGAACGGTACGGCGGCGCCGGCGCGACCCTCCTCGAGACCCACGTGGTGCTGGAGGAACTCGGCCGCGTCCTGTCCCCCGCGCCGATGCTCAGCTGCGTGCCGGCCGGGCAGGCGCTGCTGCACGCCGACGACGAGGACGCGCGGGCGCGGCTGCTCCCGGAGATCTGCGCCGGTGAAAGGGTGGCCACGCTGACGTTCGGGTTCGCCGATCACGTCCTGGATGCTGAGACCGCGGACGTCTTCCTGGTCGTCGCGAACGGCGAACTCTGGGAGGTGGACGACCCGGCGATCGTTGAAGAGGAATCCCTCGACCTGACGCGCCGACTGGGGACCATGCGGCTCGACGGGACATCGGCCCGCAGTCTGGGGACCGTACCCGAGGCCTATCTGCGCTCGGTGGCGTGCGTGGCGCTCAGCGCGGAGCAGGTCGGTGCGGCCGGTCGCGCCCTCGAGCTGACGCTCGAGTACGTCAAGACCAGGCATCAGTTCGGCCAGGCGATCGGTTCCTTCCAGGTGCTGCAACACCGGCTTGCGGAGGCATGGGTACGGGTGGAAGCCGCCCGATCCGCGTCCCTGACAGCCGCCGAGGCACTCACGGCCGGCGCCGGCGACGCACACCGGCTCGCCTCCGTCGCGAAGGTCACCTGCTCCGAGACCCTTCAGGCGGTTGCTGCCGAGATGGTGCAGATGCACGGCGGGCTCGCGATCACGTGGGAGCATGACGCGCACCTGTATCTGCGTCGGGCGTACGACAGCGCCCGCCTCTTCGGAACCCCGGCCCAGCACGTCCGCGGCCTCGCCGAGGCAGCAGGTCTCGCCTGACGGATCGAGAGCCGTTTAGAGTGTTGCGGTGCTTGCCCCTGGACAAATGCTCAACGGCCGATACCAGCTGACCCAGCGGATCGCGGCCGGCGGCATGGGCGAGGTGTGGCGCGGCAAGGACGTTCTCCTGCACCGCGACGTCGCGGTCAAGGTGCTGCTGCCGGCCCTGATGGCCGACACCGAGTTCATCACCCGCTTCCGGACCGAGGCGCGGGTGATGGCCGCGCTCCGGCACCCCGGCATCGTCCAGGTCTACGACTACGGCGACGACCAGTTCGACTACCTGGTCATGGAGTACATCGACGGCACCCCACTGTCGAAGCGCATCCTGCAGGCCGGCCGCCTGGGCGCGGCCGAAACCATGACAATCGTGTCCCAGGTCGCCGACGCCCTGCAGGCCGCCCACGACGCCGGCATCGTCCACCGCGACGTCAAACCGAGCAACCTGCTGGTCCGCCCCGGCGGCGCCATCGTCCTGGTCGACTTCGGCGTCGCCCGCTCGGCCGGCATCACGGGCGTCACCAGCACAAACGTTGTCATGGGCAGCGCTCACTACATGGCGCCGGAACAGGCCGAGGGCAAGCCGGTCTCAGCGGCCACCGACGTGTACGCGCTGGGCGCCGTAGCCTTCGCCTGCCTCGCGGGCCGCCCGCCTTACGTGGGTGACAACCCGCTCGCGGTCCTGGCCCAACTGGTCCACGGCCACCCACCGGTCCTCCCGTCCGACGTGCCGGCGGGCGCCGGGGCGGTGGTGTTGCGGGCACTCGCAAAGGACCCGGTCCAGCGGTTCCCGAGCGCCGCCACACTGGCGGAGGCAGCCCGCGAGGCCGCGACCCGCCCCTCCACGCCCGGCCCCTCCTCCGCGCCCGGCCTCTCCCCCGCGCCCGGGTTTTCCTCCGTGCCCGGGTCTTCCTCCGCGCCCGGCTTCTCTCCCGCGCCTGGGTTCTCCCCCGTCCCTGGTCCCTCCTCCGCGCCTGACTCCTCCACCGCGCCCGGCTTCTCCCCCGTGCCTGGCTTTTCCTCGGCCGAGCCGGCCAGGGGGCACCGCACCGCTCTGCTCGTATCAGCCGGCGCAGTCGTCCTTGCACTGATCGGAGCCGGAGTGGTCTTCGCCGCTCAGCAGAACAGCTCACCCTCGGGGCAGACCCAGCAGGCAGCACCGGCCGGCGCGCAGGACGTGGCGATCGGCGACGACCTGCCGATCGCCGAGCCGGGCCAGTCCACCACCAGCGACCCGGAACTCCCGGCGGTCCCCGCCCCCGCCACTTCCCCGGTGAAGGCCGGCGGAACCAGCCCGACCAACCCTGACGCCTCCGTCACGCCCCAGACACCCGGCCCCGGCGAGGCCACAACCGGCACCCCACCCACTGCCGAACCCACCGACTCCACGACCGCCACACCCTCACCGACGACCACCGTGACGACAAACCCGTACAAACCGGCGGCTCTGTGCGGACAGGGCTACAAGGTGATCGACCAGGCCGCCCTGAAGGCGAACGGCGCCGCGAAGGGCCGCGTCTACCTGCTCTACCAGGCAACCAGCGGCAAGAACTGCGTGGTCACCATCAAAACCGCAGCCGTAGGCACCAAAGCCACCATGTCGTCATACCTCCAACCCGAGGGCGGCACCGAGGTAAGCGACAGCGGCTCCTTCGGCTTCTACGCCGGCCCCGTCCGAGCCACCGCCGAAGCCACCTGCGTCCGCTGGGGCGGCTCCATAGGCGCCGCCACCTACGACAGCCCCTTCGAACACTGCAGCTAGCCAACTCCCGACACCACAAACCACGAGCTGCCCCCCAGTCCAGTGGACGTGACTTGACGTGACTGGACTTGACTGCAGTCCAGTGCAGTCCAGTGCAGTCCAGTGCATTGGTCCGATGCAGTCCAGTCCAGTTCGGTGCAGTCCAGCGCAGTGGTGCAGTGCAGTGCAGTGGTCCGGTGCTGTGCAATGCAGGATCGTGGGCGCTCAAACCGCCAGTAACCGGCACACGAGGCCAAGGTCGTCGCCCGCCCACCGCAGCCTCGGGCACCACAGGAGATCGTGGAGGCTCAAGCCGCCGACGGCCGGCGAGCGGGTCCAAGGTCGCGAACAGGTGCGGGATCGTGGGCGCTCAAGCCGGCAATGACCGGCGAGCAGGCCCAACATCGCGAACAGGTGCGGGATCGTGGGCGCTCAAGTCGGTAATGACCGGCGAGCAGGCCCAAGGTCGCGAAACGGTGCGGAATCTTGGGCGCTCAAACCGGCAATGACCGGCGAGCGGGCCCAACATCGCGAAACAGCGCGGGAGCGTGGACGCTCAAACCGGCAACAGCTGGAGAGCGGGTCCGAGGTTGCGGGCTGTGCGGGAGCGGGAGTGGGAGTGGGAGTGGGAGTGGGAGGTGAGGAGGTCGTTGAGGTCGATGTCGATGGGGAAGGGGCGGGCGAGGCGGACTCGGCCCTGGAAGATGCCAAGGAGCATGTAGTGGTGGCTCATCTTGTTCAGTTCATAGGTATAGAGGATGATTTTTCCGGCGACTTCTTCTAGGCGCCAGAAGTACTCGAAGCCTGCTGCGGCATAGATGTGGGGTTTGCGGTCTCGGTCGCGGGCTTCTGAGTCGGGGGTGACTACCTCGGCTACGAGGGTCACGGCGTGTGGTGGGTAGTAGGTGGCGTCTTTGGCGAGTTCGACGTTGGCTTTGACGAGCATCAGGTCGGGCTCGGGCCTTGAGCGGCGGCCGAGTAGCACGGATTTCTGGCGGACTACGGTGAAGTCGTCGGCCGGTGTCAGGCGGATCATGGCGGCCTCTAGTTGGCTCAGGACCTCCGTTTGGAATGGCTGCTGGGGGCCCGGCAGCACCAGCGTGCCGTCGATCAGTTCGGTGTGGGGTGGGAGGCCCGGGAGTCGGTCAAGGTCCTCGGCGTAGTAGCCCTGGGCCGGCGGGCAGGGCCAGTTCGTGCTGTGGGCCGGTGGGCAGGGTGAGTTTGTTTCCTCATGCCTAGCTGTCATGGGGCTAGGTTAGATCCAGTCGGTGTGTCTTGGCCAGGCCAGAAGTGTGTCAACAACTTCGGGGGCCTCGTGGGGGGAAATCGTGGCCGTTCCCGTGTAGCGGCCCTTGTGGAAGAGCAGGGGTCCTACGTCCCTGCAGTCACCCAGCGCCGCCACTCGGCCGACCACAATCGAGTGATCCCCTCCCGAGTGAACGGCCTCGATTCGGCAGTCGGCCCATGTGAGGGCGCCGTCCAGGATCGGTGCTCCGGAGGGGGTCGTGGTCCAGGTGACGCCGGCGAACTTGTCGGCGCCGCGGAGGCCGAACGCGCGGGAGAGGTCGCGCTGGTCGGCAGCGAGGACGTTGACGCAGAACCAGCCTCGGGCGCGGATGCGCCGCCATGTCTCCGAGTGGTCCTGTGGGCAGAACAGGACCAGGGGCGGGTCGAGCGACAGCGGCGTGAAGGCCTGGCAGGCGAAGCCGGCGGGGCCGTCGGCGTCGGCGGTGGTGATGACCGTGACGCCGGTGCAGAAGTGGCCGAACACCCGGCGGAACCGCCGGGAGTTCACGCCCACCGGTACGCCCGTCAACGAGCCAGCGGAAAGGGAGCCAGCGGGAAGAGGGCCACCGGGAAGAGAGCCACCGGACGAAGGGGAAGCGCCAGCAGGAAGAGAGCCAGCGGGAAGGGAACTAGCGGCGGCAAGGGAGCCACCACCCGGAGGGGAAGCGCCGGCGGGAAGGGAGCTGGCGCCGGGGAGGGAGGCGGCGCCGGGCTGGGAGTTGCTCAATGCCCGCCGCCGCCGAAGAAGCGGTGGCCCCAGACGCTGTGCGCGGTGGTCTGCCGGGCCACCCAGGTGCGGTCGTCGACGGTGAGGCCGCCGGTGCCGTACTCGATGTCGAAACCGCTCGGCGTGCGCACGTAGAACGAGACCATCTCGTCGTTGGCGTGCCGGCCCAGGGTGGAGATCATCGGGGCTTTGTTGCGGCCGCAGCGGTCGATGGCGCGGCCTACGTCGTCGATGGTTTCGGTTTCGACCATGAGGTGGATCAGGCCGGTGGGCGCCGGGATCGGGGCGAGGGCGACGCTGTGGTGGCGGGGGCCGCAGCCGAGGAACCGCATCCAGAGCGGCTTGTCCGAGGGCGGCAGGCCGAGGTGTTCCGGCACGAGGCGCATCGAGTCGCGCAGCCGGAAGCCGAGCACCTCGGTGTAGAAGCGCAGGGCGGCCGCGTCGTCATGAGCCGGCAGCACGACGTGTCCCATGCCCTGCGTGCCGGTGACGAAGCGGGTTCCATAGGCACTCAAAGCGGGCCTGGTGTCCAGGGCCGCGCCGCAGAAGAACTCGAGCCGGTTGCCGAACGGGTCGTCCACGCTGATCATCTGGTCCACTCGGCGGGCGGCGAGTTCGTCCTCGCCGGCGGCCTTGAACGGCACGCCGTTGTCCTCGAGCACGCCGGTCAGCCGGGCGAGGGCGGCCGGGTCGGCGACCTCCCAGCCGGAGGCGAAAAGTCGATCACGCGACGAGGGAACGACGACGATCCGGGCCGGAAGGTCGTCCATCCGCAGATACAACGAGGTGGAGTCCCCGCGCCCGAGGGTCATGCCGAGAACCTTGGTGCCGAAGTCGCTCCACGCCGGCAGGTCGGTGGACTCGACGCGCAGATAGCCGAGGGATCGGATCAGACTCATCAAGAATCACCCTTAAGAAAGTCGATGGCCAGGCGGTTGAACTCGTCGAACTTCTCCAGGTGCGCCCAGTGCCCGCAGCCGCCGAAGACGTGCAGCCGGGCGTTGCGCAGTACCTTGAGCGCGACCAGGGCGCCGTCGAGCGGGTTGACCCGGTCCTCGCGGCCCCAGACCAGCAGGACCTGGTGGCGCAGGCGGTGCGCGTCGCGCCAGAGGAGCCCCTCCTCGTACGTCTGGGGGTTGCTGAACGAGGCGCCCATCTCGCGCATGGCGCGCTGCGCGGCCGGATCGCTCGCGGCCCGGAAACGCTCGTCGATCAGCTCGTCGGTGATCAGCCGGGGGTCGAAGACCAGCGTGCGCAGGAACGCGGCGAGCCTCTCCCGGCTGGGCGCGGCGCCGAAAGCGCCGAGCCGTTTGACGCCCTCGGTGGGGTCGGCGGCGAAGACGTTGAGGCTGAGGCCACCGGGACCCATCAGCAGAAGGCGGCGGGCGCGGTGCGGAAAATTCAGAGCAAAACGTACGGCGGTGCCGCCGCCGAGCGAGTTCCCGACGAGATCCACCTGCTCGATCCCGAGCTTGTCCAGCAACGACGCCAGCCCGGAAGCGGCGTGCGTGAAGTACTGGCCGGTGATCGGGTCGTCGAGAGAGCCGCCGTATCCGGGCTGATCCACCGCGAGGACGTCGAAGTGCGGTGCGAGCGCGGGCACCGTACGCCCGAAGTTGCTCTTGGCAGACGCACCGGGACCGCCTCCGTGGAGAAGGACCACCGGGGAGCCGGCGCCGGACCGGTGGAAAGCAAGCACCATGTCACACCATCGCGTCGTTGAGAGGCAGCCCGAACTCGCCGCGGCCGAACATGGACAGCGCCCGCTCCGGATCGTTGATGGCGTGCACCCGCCCGGAGTGGGCGTCGCGCCAGAAGCGCTGGATCGGGGTGCCGACCGCGAGGGCACGGCCGCCGGAGTTCTCGAACATCCGGTCCACCGCGCGGATCGACAGCTCGGTGCCGCGGACCTGGTCACGCCGGCAGCGCAGGCGCAGCGGCATGGGCAGCTTCTCGCCGGCGGTGGTGTACTCCATCAGCTCGGTCATGTTCGCCTTGAGCGCGAGCCACGCCGAGTCGATGTCGCCGGCCGCCTGGGCCACCCGGACCTGGGAATGCGGATCCTCGGCGGCCTTGACACCCACATAGGACGCGCGGACGCGCTGACGGGTGTACTCGACGTGCGCCTGGTACGCACCCGTCGCCATCCCGATGATCGGTGTGGTGATCGCGTAGGAGAACAGCGACGCATACGGGATCTTGAACAGCGGTCCCGGGTTCTGCTCCTGGCCGGGGCAGAGGCAGCGCGCGGTGTCGTTGAAGCTCAGCGATCGATACTCAGGGACGAACGCGCCGTCGACCACGATGTCGTTGCTGCCGGTGCCGCGCAGCCCGACGGTGTTCCAGACGTCCTCGATCGTGTAGTCGGCGATCGGTAGCAGGAACGTCTTGAAGTCGGCGGGCGAACCGTCGTCGCCGGGTGGCACGATGCCGCCGAGCAGCACCCAGGTGGCGTGGTCGCAGCCGGAGGAGAAGCTCCAGCGCCCGGTCACCCGGTAACCGCCGTCGACTCGGGTGATCTTGCCGGTTGGCGCGTAGGACGAGGACATCCGGGTGGCCGGGTCGCCGGCCCAGACGTCCTGCTGCGCCTGGTCGGGGAAGAGCCCGAGCTGCCAGTTGTGCACGCCGATCACCGACGCGACCCAGCCGGTGGAACCGCAGGCCGAGGCCAGCTCGCGGACACAGGTCAGATAGGTCAGCGGGTGCGCCTCGAGACCGCCGAACCGGGTCGGCTGCAACAGCCGGAAGAAACCCGTCTCGACCAGCGATTTCACGATCTCCGGAGACAGGGCCCGGCGGTCCTCGGTCTCCTGCGCTCGTTCCCGTAGAACGGGTAACAGGTCGTGCACTCCGGCGAGGACCGCGTCCATGAGATCACTCCAGCGGGTTGGCCTGCGTGTAGGACGGTCCCTATACTAGAACACGTTCTACTTACGGACCAGATCCGGAGCGGCTCATGAGCATCGGCGAGCAGCAACCACGCACCATCGACACCGGAGCCGTCCCGGCCAGGTTCGCCCGCGGCTGGCACTGCCTGGGCCTGGCCGACGGTTTCCGGGACGGCAAGCCCCACGCGATCGAGGCGTTCGGCACGAAACTCGTGGTCTTCGCCGACTCCGGCGGCGCCCTGCACGTCCTGGACGGGTACTGCCGTCACATGGGCGGCGACCTCACCATGGGCACGGTCAAGGGCGACACGATCGCGTGCCCGTTCCACGACTGGCGGTGGCGAGGTGACGGCCGCTGTGACGCCGTTCCGTACGCACACCGGGTTCCGATGAGAGCCCGCACCCGATCCTGGCTGACCTGCGAGGAGAACCGTCAGCTGTTCGTCTGGAACGACCCGCAGGGCAACCCGCCGCCGCCCGAGGTCGCCATCCCCCGCATCGAGGGCGCGTTCTCCGGCGAGTGGAGCGACTGGACCTGGGACTCGGTACGCATCGAGGGCGCCAACTGCCGCGAGGTCATCGACAACGTGGTCGACATGGCGCACTTCTTCTACATCCACTTCGCCTTCCCGACGTTCTTCAAGAACGTCCTGGAGGGCCACGTCGCAGCGCAGTTCCTCAACACGCGACCCCGGCCGGACGTACCGATCACGGCGAGCCAGTCCGGTGACACGACGCTGCGGTCCGAGGCGGCGTACTACGGGCCGTCGTACATGATCGACTACCTGTTCAACACCTGGCACGGCATCGAGGTCGAGTCCGTACTGATCAACTGCCACTACCCGGTCACGCCGACCTCGTTCGTCCTGCAGTGGGGCATCATCGTCAAGCGGCTGCCCGGTCTCACCAGCGAGCAGGCGGCCAAGGCGGCGTCCAAGTTCTCCAAGAGCATCGGCGTCGGCTTCCTGCAGGACGTGGAGATCTGGCAGAACAAGACCCGCATCGACAACCCGCTGCTCTGCGCCGAGGACGGGCCGGTGTACCAGTTGCGCCGGTGGTACGAGCAGTTCTACACCGACGTCGAGGACGTCACCGAGGACATGACGGCACGCTACGAGTTCGAGGTCGACACCACCCGGGCGGTCGAGACCTGGGAGGCCGAGGTCGCCGAGAACCAGGCCCGGATGGCCTCGTGAACGAGCGCCGCGAATACCTCGAGGGCGGGCTCGTCGACGTCGGGTGCGAGACCTGCGGGATCCCGGTCCGGGCCGGCAAGAAGAGCACGATGCAGACCAGCGTGCAGTGGTCCGGGCCGGCCTGCGCGCGTCTCGCCGAAGCCGCCGGCGGCCGGCCCACCGCACTCGTGCCGACCTGCCCCCACCTGCGGGACTCGCTGGACCGCGCGGTGCGTGAGGGCCGCCTGGAGGTGAGCTGATGCCGGCCTTCCGCCCGATCGGGGTCGCTTCGGTGATCGCCGAGACGCCCGACGCGGTTTCGCTGGTTCTGAACACGACGTTCGACTACCTCCCCGGCCAGTACCTGACGGTCCGCACCCCGGCCGGCGCCCGCTGCTACTCGCTCGCAAGCTGCCCGTTCACCGATCCGGCGCCCAAGGTGACGGTCAAGCGCGTCCGCGGCGGTCAGGTCTCGAACTGGATCTGCGACAACGTCCGGCCGGGCGACACTCTCGATGTCGCGGGACCCGCCGGCACCTTCACCCCCGGGTCACTCGACGACGATTTGTTACTGCTGGCCGGGGGCTCCGGCATCACCCCGATCATGGGGATCATCAAGGCCGTCCGGGCGCGCGGGCATGGCGATCTTTCTTTGGTGTACGCGAACCGCGATCGCGATTCCGTCATCTTCGGGTCCGAGCTCGCCGGCCTGCTGCCGGTCACGCACTGGCTGGACAGCGAGCGCGGTGTGCCGACGGCGGACGCTCTGGCGGGAGTGCTCCGCCCGTACGCTGATCGCGAAGCCTTTCTCTGTGGCCCGGAAGCGTTCGTCGCGGTCGCGGAGAAGGCGTTGCAGCTGGCCGGCGTGCCCGTGGACCGGATCCGGGTGGAACGGTTCGAGATCGAGCCGGTGGACAGCCAGGCGGCGATCGCGGAGGTCTCGATCGACGGGCAGACGCACGTGCTGCCGTGGGCACCGGGCAAGCGCCTCCTCGACGTGATCATCGACGCGGGCCTGAATCCGCCGTATTCGTGCCGGCAGGGGCAGTGCGGCGCGTGCGCGGTGCGGATGACGAGCGGGGAGGTGGATCTCGTCAACAACGAGATCCTCGAGGAGGAGGACTTCGCGGAGGGCTACATCCTGGCGTGCCAGGCCGTGCCCCGCTCCGATCGAGTCACCGTGACGTACTACTGACTCACCCTCCTCCCTGCCGCGCCCAGATCTCCACCGCCTTTCGATCTTGGGCAACCGAGCCGGTCAAACGACTCCTCGACGTGGGCCTGGTTCCGCGCTTCGGTCGGGTACGCGTCAGCTGTTGCTGATCGCTATCGTGGCGGCGTGGCTTTCGAGCGCTTGATCTCGCATCCGTCGTTGCCGCTGGTGGCGGGGTGGGACTCGGTGCGCCCTGTGATCCGGGTTCATGAGGTCGCGGGCGGGGAGTTCCGGCAAGTGGGTGTCGTCGAGGGGCCGGAGGAACCCTACGGTGACGAGATCGGGTGGGAGCGGGTCGAGCGGACGCCGGTAGCGGCCTGGCATCCTTCGCGGCCGGAGTTGGTGGTGTCGGCGGCGTCCGGGACTGTTCGGTGGGTAGCGGGTTCGACGAGGCCCGTGTTTTCCGCACATTTCGGAGATATCGCATTTGATCTTGATGGTCAGCGGCTCTGGGCGGCGCCTTCGCCCGGAGACGAGGGCTGGCGGACCTCAGAGGTGATCGATCTCGACTCCACGACGTCGGTGACCGCGCCCATGCGCTGGGACACCGGCGTGGCGGTGCATCCGGCGAGTGGGCTCGTGGCGACCCTGCAGAGCGATCAGGGTGCGACGCTGATCGTCTTCGCGCGGGTCGACCCGCAGGGGGTCATGCGGCCTCAGCGGCGGGCGCTCGTGCTGGACTGCGACGGTTACGAGACACCGGTCTTCAGTGCGGACGGGCGGCACTTCGCGGTACGCGGCAACGCCTACGACAACTCCGTGGAGGTCTTCGAGTTCCCGTCGTTGCGCCGGGTCGCGGGGTTGACGCTGGGTGAGCCCAGTCCGGGATATCCGTACCCGCCGGAGTGGCTTGAGGAGATGCACTCCTGGTCCCGGCACAATCTGGCGTTCGGGTCATCACTGTGGATCGGCACACCGTCAGGGTCGCTGATCGAGTGCGCGGTGGACGGGTCGGTTCTCTCGGAGCGGGTGGTCTGCTCGGGGGTTACCGCGTTGACCTCCCTCGCTTCGGGTGAGCTCGTGGTCGCCGGTCAGGAGGGCGAGTTGGTGCTCGTGGAGGAGGCGGCATCGGCGGTACCGATTCCCGGCGAGTCGGTTGTTTCGTTCTTGGCTGCGACGTCTGACGCGCCGGACGGCTTCACCATGGACACCGGTCTGAGCCTGACCGACGGTAAGCAGTCCTGGGAAGCCGAGGACCTGGCAACGGTCACCGAGACCACCGCCGGCGACCCGTCGTGGCTGCGGATCCAGGCGGCGATGAACCGGCACTCCTGAAGCCCGCCGACCCGGCCAACAGCGAACGGGCTCCCTGGGAACGGGCTCCCTGGGAACCGGCTCCGCACGCACGAACTCCCCACGCACGAACTCCCCACGCACGAACTCCCCACGCACGAACTCCACACGCGCACGAACTCCCCACGCACGAACTCCGCACGCGCACGAACTCCCCACGCATGGACGCCCGGGGGCACGAACGCCCGAAGGCACCGGCGCCGTACGGGTCCCGGCGGGCGCGAGCGGCCAGGGCTACGAGCCGGCCTGGCTCAGCTCCCGCGCGATCCCGATCAGCTGGTCCTCCTGGCCGCCCACCAGGCGCCGCTCCCCCGCTTTCACCAGGATCTGCGCGCCGGAGACCTGGTAGCGCTCGGCCAGCGAGTAAGCGTGCAGCAGAAAACTCGAGTAGACGCCCGCATAGCCCATGATCAGTGCCATCCGGTCCAGCTTGCATTCGTCCGGCATGGCTGGGCGCACGACGTCCTCCGCGGCGTCGACGATTTTGAAGAAGTCGACGCCGGTGTGGATGCCGAGTTTGTCGCAGACGCCTACGAAGGCCTCGACCGGTGTGTTGCCGGCGCCGGCGCCGAAGCGGCGGGTGCTGCCGTCGATCTGTCTCGCGCCGGCGCGGTAGGCGAGGATCGAGTTGGCCACGCCGAGGCCGAGGTTCTCGTGGCCGTGGAATCCGACCTGGGAGTCATCGCCGAGTTCCGCGACGAGGGCGGCCACCCGGTCGCTGACCTGGTCGAGCACGAGCGCGCCGGCGGAGTCGACGACGTAGACGCACTGGCATCCGGCATCCGCCATGATCCTGGCCTGTTTCGCGAGCGCCTCGGGCGGGCTGGAGTGGGCCATCATCAGGAAGCCGACGGTCTCCAGCCCGAGTTCGCGGGCCAGTCCGAAATGCTGGACCGAGATGTCGGCCTCGGTGCAGTGCGTGGCGATCCGGCAGACCTGGGCGCCGTTGCCGGCCGCGGTGCGGATGTCGTCGATGACGCCCACGCCGGGGAGCATCAGGAAGGCGATCTTCGCGCGGGTCGCGGTGGCGACGGCCGTGGTGATCAGTTCCTGTTCCGGGGTGTGGCTCAGCCCGTACGTGAACGAGGACCCGCCGAGCCCGTCGCCATGGGTGACCTCGATGACCGGGACACCGGCGGCGTCCAGCGCGGCGACGATGTCGCGCACCTCGGTGGTGGTGAACTGGTGCCGCTTGGCGTGCGACCCGTCCCGCAGCGACGAGTCAGTGATCCGCAGGTCAAGCAAGTCCCTCACCCACCCTGGTGGCCGCCGCCGTCATGATGTCCAAATTCCCCGCATATTTCGGCAAATATTCCCCAGCGCCGCTGATTTCAACGAATATCCCGACCCGCAGCATCGAGCCAACCTGATCAAACTGCGGCTCATCCAAAAGCCGATATCCAGGCACATATTGGGAAATGTCGCCAACCATCGCCTTCACCGATTCTGAAATCGACGAAGTGTCGGCCTCCAACCCCACCGCACAGAAAACCGTATCCCGCATGATCAACGGCGGCTCGGCCGGATTCAACACGATGATCGCCTTCCCCCGGGCCGCTCCCCCGATGGTCTCCAGCCCACGACTGGTCGTACGCGTGAACTCATCGATGTTCGCCCGAGTCCCCGGCCCCGCCGACCTCGACGCCACCGACGCCACGATTTCGGCGTAGCTGACCGGCGTGATCCGTGAGACCGCGTGCACCATCGGAATCGTCGCCTGCCCGCCGCACGTCGTCAGGTTCACATTCACCGCGTCCCGGTGCGCACCGAGATTGACCTCCGGCACCACAGCCGGCCCGACCGCCGCCGGCGTCAGGTCGATCGCCCGGATGCCCGCCTCCGCATAACGCGGCGCGTTGACCCGGTGCACCGCCGCCGACGTGGCCTCGAAGACCAGATCAGGCAGCGGATCCTGCCGTAGCAGCCAGTCCGCCCCGCCGGTCCCGGTCGCCAGCCCGTGCTGGGCCGCGAGCCGCAACCCCGGGCTCTCCGGATCGATCCCCGCCATCCACCGCGGCTCGATCACCGGCGACCGCAGCAGCTTGAACATCAGATCGGTTCCGATGTTGCCCGATCCCACGATCGCCGCGCTCAGTGTCGTCATGACTTCCCTTCGAAGCTCAGGCGTACCTCGCCCAGCCCGCTGAACGTCGCCCGGAACTCGTCACCGGGACGCGCGTCGACGGCCCTGGCGCAGGCTCCCGGCAGGATGAGATGCCCGGCTCGCAGCCGCACTCCGAACGCGGCCACCGTGCGCGCGAGCCAGGCGACCGCGGTCACCGGATTGCCGAGGACGGCGTCGGACCGGCCCGCTGCCACCGGTTCCGCACCGCGATAAAGAACAGCGGCGATGCCGCGAGGATCAAGAGCATCCGGGGGTACGCGTGACGCGCCCACAACGAACCCGGCGGACGACGCGTTGTCGGCGATCGTGTCCGCCAGACTGATCTTCCAGTCCGCGATCCGGCTGTCGATGAGCTCGATCGACGGTGCGAACGCCTCGGTCGCCGCCAGCACGTCGTCCTCGGTGCACCCCTCACCCGGCAGGTCCGCGCCGAGCAGGAACGCCACCTCGATCTCCACCCGCGGGTAGCAGTAGCGCCCGGCGTCGGCCTGCTCGTCCTCGCTCAGCCGCATGTCCGCGAGCAGATGACCGTAGTCCGGCTCGTCCACGCCCATCATCTGCTGCATGGCCTTGGACGACAGCCCCACCTTGTGCCCCACGACGGTCCCGCCCCGCCGCCCGATGTTGTGGAGCTGGATCGCATAGGCGTCCGCCGCCGTCAGCTCCGGATGATCGGCGATCAGCGGCGGTATCGGGGCCCGGTCCCGCTCGGCGGCCCGCAGCCGGTCGGCCAGCACCCGCAGCTCACTCTGATCGATCATGAACCCCTCCCCGATCGGCAACACCTAGTCCCGACGCGGCGTGGGTGCCGGCTCGGCGGCCGGAGAAGACGCAGTCGGCGAGGGAGAGGCCGCTGACGTAGCTGCCCGAGCAGATGCCGACCGCTGTCCGGCCCGCCGCGTAGAGCCCGGCTATCGCGCTTCCGTCCGGCCGGGTGACCGCACCGGTCTCCTCATCCACGGTCAGCCCGCCGAGCGTCAGCATCGGCGCCGGCAGCCCTCGCGCCCGCACCGAGACGTCGATCAGCGAGTACGGCCCCCGGTCCAGCCGCCGGACCAGCTCGGCCGGCTTGCCCGCCGGATCCGGGCCGTCGTGGTACTCCCCGAGCGTCGCGGCCAGACCGTCCGGGTCGACACCGGCCTTGCGAGCCACGGCCTCCACCGTCGGCGCCGAGACACGGCCACCACTCAGGAGCCACCACGCCTGCAAGCGCTGGAACCACAACGTCTGGGAGCGCACCTGCCGTCTCGCCTCAGCCAGCACCCGTGCGTCCACGAGGAGCCACGCCCGGCCGCCGGGGCGGCGCAGGACCGCATCCCCGATCGCAGCGCCGTAGAGCGACTCGTCGCAGACGCGGCGCCCGTCCCGGTCGACCAGCACCCCGCCGAGCAGGGCCGACGGCGGCGTGAGGAAGCGCCACAGGGTGACCCGGTCGAGGTGGCGGGTGCCGCCGCCGGCCGCGGTGCCGAGGCGGATGCCGGAGCCGTCGTCGCCGGGCGTGCCGAGGCGCAGCCCGCCCCGGTACAGCGGCGCGTGCTCGGCCGTCATCGCCCGGTCGAAGACGAACCCGCCGGCCGCCAGCACCACGCTGCCGGCTTCGATCGTCTGCGAGCGGGCGTAGCGGCGTTCCAGCGAGGCGACCGCCCGGTGCAGCCCGCGGCCGAGGCCGGGCAGGTAGAGCCCCGGTTTCACGGACAGCCGGTGCAGCACGCGGTGTCCGGCACGGGCCCAGCCGGGTGCGCCGTCCAGGGTGCGGACCTCCACCCCGCCGACCCGGCCGTCCGGGCCCAGGACCAGGCGGTGCGCGGCGGTCTGGAAGCGGACCTCCACGCCACAGGCGCGGGCGGCTGCGGCGAGCCGGGCGTTCAACTCACCGCCGGAGGTGCCGCGGGCGTGAGTGCGGTGACCACGGGCCACGCCAGGACGCTCGCTCCCCGACTGATAGAGATAGTGCCGATCGGTCGGGTAGGACGTCTTGTACGGGCACAGGCTCGCCTCGAACGGCACACCCTGGTCGCAGAGCCAGTCGAGCAGCCCAGAACTCTGCTCGCAGAACCTCCGCAGGGTCGCCGCCGACACCGCATCCCCGACTTCAGTGCGCAGGTACTCGTACATTTGCTGGGGTGTGTCCTTGATGCCCGCCTCGCGCTGGAAGCGTGTCCCCCCGCCGGCGTAGACGATGCCGCCGGAGATGGCCGTCGCGCCGCCGCCGCGGAACCTGTCGAGGACGACCACCCGGGCGCCCGCCGCCGCTGCCTCGATCGCGGCGCACGCACCCGCGGCCCCGTGACCGACCACCACGACGTCATACACTGCGGCTCCGATTCTGAAACGCGTATCACCAGGATTCTTCAGCTTCAGCGCCGGATAACTATAACCTGTTCTAGTGGCGATTGAGGATGACGTCGTTGATGTCGTGGTGGTGGGCAGCGGCGGGGCCGGGATGACAGCCGCGCTGGCCGCGGCACACTCCGGACTGACCGCGGTGGTCGTCGAGAAGGCGGCGGTGTACGGCGGGTCGACCGCCCGCTCCGGCGGCGGGCTGTGGATCCCCGGCAACGAGGTGCTGGGCGGCAGTGCCGACGACGGCACGTACCTGGCGCACGTCGCCGGCGCGGAGGTACCGCTCGCCCGGCGGCAGGCGTTCCTGGCGCACGGCCCGGCGATGCTGGCGTTCGTCCGCCGGCACACGCCGCTCGACTTCGCCTGGGTGCCGGGCTATCCGGACTACCACCCGGAGGCGCCGGGCGGCCTGGCGAGGGGTCGCTCCATCGAGCCGAAGCCGCTCGACACCCGGCTGATCGGGGAGGACCTCGAAACGCTCGCCGCGCCCTACCGCGCGGCGCCGGACGGGATGGCGATCACGGCCGTGGACTACCGGTGGCTGTCGCTGGGTTTCCGGAACCCGCGGTCGGCGGTCACGGCCGTACGGCTGGGGTTGTCGGCGGCGCTCGACCGGGCACGCAAGCGGCGACGGCTCACCATGGGCCAGGCGCTGGCGGCCGGGCTGCGGGCCGGTCTGCGGTCGGCGGGCGTGCCGGTGCTGCTGGACACCGCGCTGACCGGCCTGGTCGACGACGGTGACCGGGTCGCCGGGATCCGCTGCGGCGAGCGGGTGATCCGGGCCCGGGGCGGCGTGCTGCTGGCCAGCGGCGGGTTCGAGCACAACGAGCGGATGCGGCAGCGGTATCAGCGGATCGGCACCGAGTGGACGGTCGGCGCGACCGGCAACACCGGTGACGGCATCGAGGCCGGGCACCACCTCGGCGCGGCGCTGGACCTGATGGACGAGGCGTGGTGGGGGCCGTCGCTGCCGCTGACCGGCGGGCCGTACTTCTGCCTGGCCGAGCGCAACCTGCCCGGCAGTCTGATCGTGGACGGGACCGGCGCGCGGTTCGTCAACGAGGCCGCGCCGTACGTCGACGCCGTCCACGCGATGCTCGGCCGCGACGGCTCCGGGCCGCACCTGCCCGCGTGGCTGGTCACCGACCAGTCCTACCGCGACCGCTACCTGTTCGCCGGCCGCGCACCGCGAGCCCCGCTGCCGCGCCGCTGGTTCGACGCCGGCGTCGCCCACCGCGCCGGCACCCTGGCCGAACTCGCCGCCCGCATCGACGTGCCACCGGCCGCGCTCCAGGACACCGTCGACCGCTTCAACGGCTTCGCCGCGGCCGGCACCGACGACGACTTCCACCGGGGTGCCTCGGCCTACGACCGCTACTACGGTGACCCGCGCCAGCGCCCCAACCCGTGCCTGGGCCCGCTGTCGAAGCCGCCGTTCTACGCGTTCTCCCTGGTGCCCGGCGACCTCGGCACGAAGGGCGGCCTGCGCACCGACGAGCACGCCCGGGTGCTGCGCCCGGACGGGTCCGCGATCACCGGCCTCTACGCGGCCGGCAACGCCAGCGCCTCGGTGATGGGCCGAGGCTACGCCGGCGCCGGCGCCACGCTGGGCCCGGCGATGACGTTCGGCTACCTCGCCGCCCTCTCCATGGCCGCCACCCCCGCGTGTTGAGTACGGCCCACCGGCTAACCACAACTCCACACGCAACAAACCCACCCCCGCGTGTTGAGTACGGCCCACCGGCTAACCCCAACTCCACACGCAACGAACCCACCCGAGCGTGTTGAGTACGGCCCACCCACCCACCCCAACTCCACACGCAACAAACCCACCCCCGCGTGTTGAGTACGGCCCACCGGCTAACCCCAATTCCACACGCGGGTGGGGGATGTCGAGAATCGGCGGGCGGCTCCGTTTGTGGGGTGAGCGCCCGGCACGTGTCCGGGGCCGCGAGGGAGGAAACCCGCATGCGTTACCTGCTGATCGTCGACTACCGGCCGGGCACCGTCGAGACGCCGATGACCGAGTGGGCGCCGGAGGACGTCAAGGCGCACATGGACTACTACGGCGCACTGCGCGAGGAGCTGCTGGCCAGCGGCGAACTGGTCACCCAGGAGGCACTCACCGGGCCGGAGCACGCGAAGACGGTGACCGGCGACGGGGTGACCGCGCCGGTGGTGACCGACGGGCCGTACGCCGAGTACAAGGAGATGCTGGCCGGATATCAGCTGGTCGACGTGGAGTCGGAGGAGCGGGCCATCGAGATCGCGGCGAAGGTCTCGGCGGTGCCGGGGCCGGGTGGGGTGCCGCAGCAACAGCCGATCGGGGTGCGCCGGGTGATGACCGAGGCCGACTTCCGGGACATGGGGATTTGAGCAACGGGCTGGAGGACGTGCTGCGCGAGGCGGCGCCGGGCGTCGTCGCCGTCCTCGCGCGCCGGTACGGGGACTTCGGGGCAGCGGAGGACGCTGTGCAGGAGGCGCTCATTGCGGCCACGGATAATTGGGGGCGTTCCGGCGTACCCGAAAATCCTCGTGCGTGGCTGACGCGGACCGCCTCGCGCAAGTTCCTCGATGCCGCCCGCAGTGACCAGGCGCGCCGGCGCCGTGAGGTCCTCGCCGCGATGCGCGAGGTGCCCGGTGAGGCCCGGGAGCGCGACGACACGCTGACGCTGCTCCTCCTCTGCTGCCACCCGTCGCTGACCCCGGCCTCGGCCATCCCGCTCACGCTGCGCGCCGTCGGCGGCCTGACCACCGCGGAGATCGCGAACGCCTTCCTCGTGCCGGAGGCGACCATGGCGCAGCGGATCAGCCGGGCGAAGGCGCGGATCAAGTCGTCGGGGACGCCGCTGCGGATGCCCGATCCGGCCGAGCGGCCGGAGAGACTGCGTTCGGTCCGGCATGTGCTTTACCTGATCTTCAATGAGGGGTACGCGGTGAGCACCGGCCCGCACCTGCAGAGGCTGGAGCTGAGCGCCGAGGCCATCCGCCTGACCCGGATGCTGCACCGGCTCGTGCCCTCCGACGGTGAGACGGCCGGGCTGCTGGCCCTGATGCTGCTCACCGACGCCCGCCGGGACGCGCGCACCGGCCCGAACGGCGAGCTGATCCCCCTCGACGAGCAGGACCGCTCCCGCTGGGACCGCACACTGATCGCCGAGGGGACCGGCCTGCTGGACGCCGCCTTCAGCCGGGGAGCCGTCGGCGAGTACCAGCTGCAGGCCGCGATCGCCGCCCTGCACGCCCGCGCCGCCCGCCCGGAGCAGACCGACTGGCCGCAGATCCTGGCCCTGTACGGCGTCCTCGAGAAGATCACCGGCAACCCGGTCGTGCGGCTGAACCGGGCGGTCGCGGCGGCCATGGCGGCCGGCCCGGACGAGGGCCTGGCGCTGCTCGACGGGCTCGAGGGCGTGCCGCGGTTCCGGGTGGACGCGGTCCGCGCCCACCTGTACGAGATGGCGGGTGACCCCCGGGCCGCCGCCGAGCTGTACCGCTCGGCGGCGGCCGGCACCGACAGCCTGCCGCAGCAGCGCTACCTGATCACCCGGGCCGCCCGGCTCAATCAGGCCACTCGCTGAGGTCGTCGAGGTCGCCGACCCTGCGGTAACCGTCCCGGACCGTCCGGCCGTCGGACTCGGTGTAGCCGTTGCCGATCCCGTCGACGTCGACGCTCACGACCGGCTCGTCGTCGACCGGGGTGCGCTCGGCGCGGACGACCAGCCACCGCTTGCCGTCGCCGACCACCAGCGTGCCCTCGCTGAACCGCTCGCTGCTCGCGGCGAGGGTGACCGAGCAACTCGTGATCGACGAACCGGCGGGCAGCTCGGTCAGCTCGAACGGCACGGTGCAGCGGCGGGCGCTGTCGAAACGCACCCGGCCGGCGAGGTCGGCCGCGTCGGCGCCGTCCATCGCGTACGTCTCCAGCCGCGCCCACACCCCGTCGATCGGCTGCCAGCGGACGAACCACAGGTCCTCGGCCGGCGTGTTCGGCTCCGACCAGACCGTGCCGGTCCGGCCGCCGATCCGGACGTTCACCGGGTGCTTCTCGAACTCGATCGCCGACGAGCTCAGCACCTGTTTGATCGAGTCGAGCCGGTCGGCGTCGCGGGTCAGCAGCAGGCGGCCGCTCCCGGCCGGACCCCAGTACTTGACGTCCTCGATACCGGAGCCCGCCGTCCACTCGACGTGCCGCGCGCCGGCCACCAGGGCGCCGGGGTCGAAATGCAGCGTCCACGGGTCGGCGCCGACCAGGTCCGGCCGGGTCGCGGCGCCGGACTCGCCGGTGGCGGCGGGCGCGAGGATCCCGTCCGGCTTCGGGACCGGGGCGGTGGCCGGCTGCCAGAGCAGTGCGGCGGCGCTCACGACGGCCACGGCCGCACCGATCACTCCACCCCGGCGCCTGATCTTGATGCGGCGGCCGCGCTGCCGGGCGCGCTCCACGATCGGGGCCGGGTCGGTCTCGCCGCCGGCGTGTGCCCGCAGCGTGGCGGCGAGCCGCTGGTCGAGGTCGGTGGACATCAGCACACTCCCGTCGTCGAGATCCGCTGGTGCTCGCGCAGGGCGTCCAGGCCCCGCTTCGCGTGCGTCCGTACGGTGCCGGTCGCGCAGTTCATGATCTCCGCGATCGTGGTGTCGTCGAGATCCTCGTAGTAGCGCAGCACGATCACCGTGCGCTGCTTCGCCGGCAGCGCGCGCACCTGCCGCCACAGCTCGTCGCGCTCGGCCAGCTCGGCCGCGGTGTCACCGGCACCCGCGGTGTCGGCCGGCTCCGCGACCGTGGCCTCCCGGTTGGTGGGCCGTCGCCACCAGGAGTGATGGGCGTTGACCAGCATCCTGCGCACGTACAGATCGGGCCGGTCGGTGCGGGCGATCCGGCCCCAGCGCGCGTACGCCCGGGCCAGCACGTCCTGCACGAGGTCCTCCGCGCGATGCTCGTCGCCGCAGAGCAGCCGCGCGAGCCGGATCAGCGCCGGTCCGCGGGCATAGGCGTACTCCTCGAACGTCACATCCTCTTCAACGCCACTCGTCACCCGTTTCGTAGACACGCGGCCATCGTCAATTCGACGAGTTGGTCCGCGTACTCCTCGGTGAGCGGCCCGTTGCGCAGCAGCCACCGGTGATAGATCGGCCCGAACAGCAACTCCACCACCAGGTCGAGGTCGACACCCTCGCGGATCTCCCCCCTGCTCAGCCGTTCCTTGACCGCGGTCAGCTGCGGGCGCAGGAGCTGATCGCGGACCTGCTCGGCCAGGGCCTCGTCGGCCAGGGTCTCGATGGTGATCGCCCGGGTGGTGGCCGACAGCTTCGGATCGGCGAACTCGGCGACCGTGGCCCGGATGACGGTACGCAGGTCAGCGCGGAGGTCACCGGTGTCCGGCAGCGTCATGTCCGTCACGCCGCCGTCCACCAGCGCCTCCAGGATCACCGCGCCCTTACCCCGCCACCAGCGATAGATGGTCTGTTTGCCGACCCCGGCGCGAGCCGCGATCGCCTCGATCGTGAGGTCGGGATAGCCGGTGTCGGCGAGCAGTTCGAGAGCGGCGTCGAGGATCGCGCGGCGGGAGCGCTCGCTGCGGCGGGTCGTGGTCACGCGGTGGATCGTAGCGCGTTGCCGAGACGAGACGTCTCGTGCTAGTTTCTGCTCTCAAGCGAGACGAGACGTTGCGTCTCGTATTTCGAAGGGACTTCCCGTGCCGCATATCGCGATGGTCAGCATCCCGGCCCACGGCCACGTCAACCCGAGCCTGGAGATCCTGCGCACGCTGGTGGCGCGGGGTCATCGGGTCACCTATGCCAACGCGCGTTCGTTCGCCGACACGATCGCCGGTGTGGGTGCCGAGCTGAAGCCCTACGAGTCGACGCTCCCCGCCGGCGACGACGAGTGGGACGGCGACCAGATCGACCACCTGACGCTCTTCCTCGACGACGCGATCGCGATGCTGCCGCAGCTGCGGGCGGCGTACGAGAATGATCGCCCCGACCTGTTCCTCTACGACATCGCCGGAGCACCCGCCCGCATCCTCGCCGAACAGTGGGGCGTCCCGGCGATCCAGCTCTCGCCGACGTTCGTGGCGTGGGACGGCTACGAGCAGGACATGGCCCCGATGATCGAGTCGATGCGGGCCGACCCGCGCGGAGCCGACTATTACCGGCGGTTCTCCGCATGGCTCGCCGCGAGCGGCTCGTCGATCACCGACGGCCCGGCGTTCATGGGCCGGCCGGACCGGGCGCTCGCGCTGATCCCCCGCGCCTTGCAGATGAACGCCGACCGCGTGGACCCGGCCGTCTATGACTTCGTCGGCCCGATCCGCGCCCCGCACTCGCCCTGGACCCGCCCGGACGGAAAGGTTCTGCTGGTGTCGCTGGGCTCGGCTTTCACCAACCACCCCGACTTCTACCGGCGCTGTGTCGCAGCCTTCGGCTCGCTGCCCGGCTGGCACACGGTGCTCCAGATCGGCGCCCACGTCGACCCGGCCGCGCTCGGCCCGGTGCCGGACAGCGTCGAGGTCCACCCGTGGGTGCCGCAGCTCGCGATCCTGGAGGAGGCGGACGCGTTCCTCACCCACGGCGGGATGGGCGGCAGCAGCGAGGGACTCTGGTGCGGCGTCCCGATGATCGTGGCACCACAGGCCGCGGACCAGTTCGCCAACGGTGAGCAGCTGGCGGCGCTGGGTGTGGGCCGGGTGGTCGACTCGGCCACCGTCACCGTGGAGGAACTGCGAGAGGCGCTGGTGCAGCTCACGTCGGATCCGGCGGTGGCTGCTCGCAGTGCCTCGATCAAGGCAGAGCTGCGCGCGACGGGCGGTGCCGAGCGGGCGGCCGACCTGATCGAGGCGGGCCTGTCAGTCCGGCCACGTTTCTAGCTGGGCCCACACGTGTCGTCCGGCCGCACCTCGCGGCTGTCCTGCTGGAAGGCGCCTGCCGAATACCGGTAGGAATAGGTGAACACGACCTCGGGGCAGGTCGCGTCGCTGCTCTCGTCCACGCCGTTGGCCTTGATCAGAACGGCGCCGCCGGACCAGGAGACGCCGGAGACGTAGGGTTTATCGTTTCCGGCGTCGTCCAGCAGGGTTCCGAGGCGCCGGGGCTTGGCGGCCGGTGAACCGCCGTCGAAGACCTCGACGGTCGAGGGGCTGTACTCGGTGTCGCCCTCGCAGGCGCGGGCCACCACGGCGTCGGGGGTGCCGTCGGTGGTCACGTCCGCGATCGCGACATCCTGCACGACGACCAGCTCACCCCTACCGCACGGAGTGAGTAATTTGTCCCACTTGACCCGTTTGCCAAGGGAAGCCAGGGTCGTCTCAACGGGAGAAGAGGACGGGGCCGGCGGGGGCGGTGAGGACGAGGTGCAGCCCGCGACGAAGCTCAGGACGAGCAGGGGCACGGCGGCGGCACGTTTCGGCAAGGTGAGTCCTCAGCAGGGTTCGGCGGAGGCACCAGGATAGGTGCCCACCTGCGGTTTCATGCCGGAACGGCAGATCTCGGGCCGTCAGGCGGGTGCCAGGATCAGACCACTGGTCGGTACGCCGGTACCCGCGGTCACCAGAACCGGCCCATCGCCCGGTACCTGGTTGACGGCGGTTCCCCGAACCTGCCGGACCGCCTCGGCGATGCCGTTCATGCCGTGGATGTACGCCTCACCCAACTGCCCACCGTGCGGATTCACCGGCAGCCGCCCGCCCAGCTCGATGCCACCGTCCGCGATCAGGTGCCGCGCCTCGCCCCGCCCGCAGAACCCCAGCTCCTCCAGCTGCATCAGCACATACGGCGTGAAGTGGTCGTAGATCACGGCCGTCCGGATGTCGGCGGGCGCGTACCCCGACTGCGCCCAGAGCTGCCGCGCCACCACACCCATCTCCGGAAGCGCCGCCACGTCGCAGCGGTAATAGCTGGTCATCACGAACTGCCCGGGACCGCTGCCCTGGGCCGCCGCCGTGATCACCGCGGGCGGTCGTGCGAGATCGCGGGCGGTGGAAAGTGAGGTCACCACCAGGGCCACCGCACCGTCGCTCTCCTGGCAGCAGTCGAGCAGCCGCAGCGGCTCGGCGATCCACCGCGACGCCCGGTGCTCGTCGAGGGTGATCGGCCGGCCGTGGAACCAGGCGTACGGATTGGTCGCCGCGTGCCGCCGCGCCGCCACGGTGACCCGGCCGAAGTCGTCGCCGCTGCCGCCGTAGTCGTGCAGGTAGCGGCGGGCCACCATGGCGACCATCGCGGCCGGCGTGGCCAGCCCCATCGGGTAGTGCCACCCGGCGTCGACGTCCGGCGAGACCACGGCCTGCCCGAAGCGGCGGCCGGACCGCTCGTTGAGAGCGCGGTAGCAGACCACCACGTCGGCGATCCCGGCGCTGATCGCGAGGACGGCCTGCTGCACGACCGCGCAGGCGGCGCCTCCTCCGTACCCGATCCGGCTCAGGAAGCTCAACTCGCCGACGCCCAGCTCGCGCCCGACGGCGATCTCGGCGTTGTTGTCCATGCTGAACGTGACCAGGCCGTCGACATCGGCCGCCCGCAGGCCGGCGTCGTCGAGCGCGGCCCGGATCGCCTCGACCGCGAGGCGCAACTCGCTGCGCCCGGAGTCCTTGGAGAACTCGGTGGCGCCGATACCGGCGATCGCGGCGGCCCGGCTGATCATTGAGCGATCCCCACGGTGCCGGTGACGTGCACGCCGCTCGGGGTCCGCCCGACCACCGCGACCACACCGTCCGAGACCAGCTCGCCGGTGAAGGTCAGCGTGTCGTACGCGAAACACGGCGCCCCCAGCCGGATCGCAACCGACCGCACGTCGCAGCCGGGCCCGGCCCAGTCGGTGACATAGCGCTGCACGAGCCCCGTGGTGGTCAGGATGTTGACGAAGATGTCCCGGCCGCCGAGCCGCACCGCGGCGTCCCGGTCGTGGTGCACGTTCTGGAAGTCCCGGGTGGCCAGCGCCGTGCTGATGATCACTGTCGGCGTGACGTCGAGGGTCCAGACCGGCAGGACCGGCACGTCCGCCCGCCACACCGGCAGGCCGTTCTCGACCGCGAAGCGCACCGGGTCACCGATCCGCGCCTGCCGCCCGTGGAACTCACCGACCATGCGCACGCCCTCGGTCAGGTCGACCAGCGCGACGGTGAACGGCGCCCGCCGCCCCGGGATCGGCGGATGGTGATGGACGACGAAGCTGTGGATGTGCCCGGTACCGGCCGCCACCATGTACTCCGGCTTGGTGGCACCGCACGACGGGCAGGCCGGTCCGGGCGGATGCCGCAGCGTCCCGCACTCCCCACAGCGCTGAATCCGCAGCTCACCCGAGGCAATCCCGTCCCAGAAGAACGCGTTGTCGGGGGTTACGACAGGGCTTAAAACAGATATTTCCGATTTGTGGAGCGGCGGCGAGGGCCGGTACCGCAGGATCCGGAACCGCATGTCGGCAACCGGCTCAGCACCACAGAACCACGTACTCAACGTCGTGACGAACCACCCCTCCCCCAGAGCGGTCCGCTTGGGCCCGGTGACCGACTCGAGGCGGCTCCGAACCGTAACCTCCTCCCCGACCCTCAGATACCGGTGATAGGTCTGCTCAGAATCGGTCGCCACCACCGCCGTGAACCCCGCCTCGTCCAGCACCGAAGACATGACCTGGAGCGGATCGTCCTCCACCCCCGGCGCCAGACCACGCATCGTCCACACCTGGATCATCGCGGGCGGCGCCACACCCTCCCGCTCATAGCGCGGGCTGGCGTCGCCCATCGCCTCCAGCCAGGTGCGGATCATGGGCAGGTTGACCGGGTCGCGGGCGGTTCGGAGCGGCGTCTCGCCGATCTCTTTCAGTCGCTGGGCGGTTTCGGTGATCATCTGAGACCTACCTCGGCACTCGGGGCAGGCCGAGGCCCGCGCTGGCGATGATCTCCCGCTGGATCTCGTTGACGCCCCCGCCGAACGTCAGCACGAGGTTGCGCTTGGCCTGCATATCCAGCCAGTCCCGCAGGCCGGCGGTCGCCGGATCGGCCGGATCGCCGAACCGGTCCACGACCTCCTCGAGTTCCTGCCCCAGCCGCAGCAGTCGCTCGGAGGAGAAGACCTTGGTCGCGGACGCGTCGGCCGGTCCCGGTTCCGCCCCCGCCACCTGCCCGTTGAGCAGCTCGTTGACGCGGAGCGCGGCGTGGGTCCGGGCCAGCGCGCGGCGGACCTCAGTGCGATCAAGAACCCCGATTTCGTACGCCCACGCGCGCACCCGATCGAAAAGTGCCGCCATCCGCCCGGCCGGCCCCAGCATCACGCGCTCGTGGTTGAGCTGTGTGGTCAGCAGCCTCCAGCCACCGTTCTCCTCGCCCACCCGGCGGCTCACCGGCACCCGCACGTCGCTGAGGTAGGTCGCGTTGACGTGGTGCGCGCCGTCGCACGTGATGATCGGCGTCCACGAGTAGCCGGGATCGGTCGTGTCCACGATCAGCATCGACAGCCCGCGGTGCCGGGGCGCGTCCGGATCGGTGCGGCAGGCCAGCCACAGGAAGTCCGCGTCGTGCGCTCCGGTGGTGAACGTCTTCTGCCCGTTCACCACGTACTCGTCGCCGTCCCGCACCGCGCGCGTGCGCAGCGCGGCCAGATCGGTGCCGGCCTCCGGTTCGGTGTATCCGATCGCGAAGTGCAGCTCACCGGCAAGGATCCGCGGCAGGAAGAAGTCCCGCTGCTCGTCCGTGCCGTGCGCGAGCAGGGTAGGCGCGACCGTCTGCAGCGTGACCGCGGGCAGTGGGACGTCGGCGCGGGCCGTCTCGTTCACGAAGATCTGCTGTTCGGCCGGGCCGAGTCCGCGCCCGCCGTACTCCACCGGGAAGCCGAGGCCGAGCCAGCCGTCGCGGCCCAGGCGGGCCACCAGGTCGCGATGGGCGCGCCCGTGCCGTTCGCGGAGGAGCACGGCTCGCTGCTCCGGCGTCAGCAGATCTTTGAGGTACGTGCGGAGCTCGTCGCGCAGAGCGAGCTGCTCGTCAGTCAGGTCGAGAAACAAGGCGCTCCCCCAGGTTCTCCAGGCACAGTTCGCTGCCGCCGAGGAACCGCACCAGGTCCCGCAAGAGCGCGGTGTGCCGGTGCAGCGGGTAGTCGGCGACCAGCCCGAGCCCGCCGTGCAGGTGGTGGCACGTGCGCACGGCCGGCAGCGCCTCCGCGGTGAGCCACTGCGCCGCGACCGCGAGGTCGTCGCCGGCGTCGCGCCCGGTGCTCAGCCGCCAGGACGCCGAGAGGCTCGCCAGGTGCAGCGTCCGGCTGATCACGTAGACGTCGGCGATCTGCTGCGCCACCGCCTGGAACGTGGCCAGGGGCCGGCCGAACTGCCGGCGGGTGCGCACGTGCTCGGCGGTCATCGCGAGCGCACCGGCCAGCGCGCCGTCGCCGAGTGCGCAGGCTCCGGCCGTCCCGCATCGGAGCAGGTCGGCGTGGCAGTCGCTGCCACCGAGAAGCTCGCCCGGCGCCTCGTCGAGCCGCAGAACACCGCCCTCCAGCACGGCGCCGGGGCCACTCGGATCCACGATGACGACGGCCGTGCTTTCCCCGTACCCCTGGAGGTTTTGACTTGCCGTGACCAGGCAGCGAATTCCCCCGCCGGCACCGATCTTGACACCGGTGACCGTGCCGTCCGCGCTCAGCGTGGCCCGCGGCCGGCTGGGGAACGGATCGCCCGGCTCCGCGATGGCCGCGCTCGGCAGGCGGCCGTCGGTGAGCAGCTCGCTCTGCTGTTGCTCGGTGCCCCAGCGGACGACCGGGAGGACACCGAGGGCGAGGGCCTGCAGAGCGGGGACTGCAACCGCGCGCCGCCCGATCTCGGTGAGGACCAGCACGGTCTCCAGCACACCGAGGCCCGCGCCGCCGAGCCTGGCCGGCACCGCGAGGGTGAGCAGGCCGGCCTGGCCGAGGTCCTTCCACAGCCGTTCCGGGGTGTCCGAACCGTCCAGCACCTCACCGGCGAGGCTGATGATCGCCTGTTGCGCCTCGTCCGGCCGGAAATCCATGGGCTGATTAGAACACGTTTCAGTTTGTGCGCACCACCATCGGGTGACACGGGTGAGCAACATGCCGTTGCTAGGCTTGATTCAGAGCGAAAGGGCAACCATGGCGACAGCGAGAACGAGTACCAACCGCCTGTCCGGCGCGGACGCCGAGCAGGGATCGGCCGCGCAGCGCGACCGCCGCCGCCGCATCCTTGAGGCCACGCTGGCGCTGGCCTCCAAGGGCGGTTACGACGCGGTGCAGATGCGCGCGGTCGCCGAACGCGCCGAGGTCGCACTCGGCACGCTTTACCGATACTTCCCCTCGAAGATCCACCTGCTGGTCTCGGCGCTGTCTCTGGAACTCGAGGCGATCCAGGAGAAGCTCGGGCGCAAACCGCTGCCCGGCGACACGCCCTATGAGCGGACCATCTACGTCCTCGGCTGGATGACCCGGTCGCTGCAGCGCGACCCGCTGCTCGCCGAGGCGATGACCAGGGCGTTCATGTTCGCCGACCCGTCCGCCAGCGCCGAGGTCAACGCGGTGGCCCGGCTCATGGAGGAGATGGTCACCCGAGCCATCCACGACGGCGAGCCCACCGCCGACGACCGGGCCAAGGCACGCGTCATCGGCGACGTCTGGCTGTCGAACCTGGTGGCCTGGGTGACCCGGCGGGCCTCCGCCAACGACGTCGTGAATCACCTGGAGCTGGCGACCCGGTTGCTACTCCACTAGCCCCTTGAGCTTGTCCAGGGCCTGCTTGGCGGCGGGCCCGGCCTGCTTCTCCAGCATCGCCGCCATCGGGCCGTTGAGCGCCGGGCCGATGAACTCCATGTCGTACGTGATCTGAGTGCCGCCGTCGCCCGGCTCCAGGACGAACCGGTTCTTCGCCTTGACGCCCATCGGCCCGTCGCCGGCCTGCTCCAGCTGCTTGGGCGCGTCGGCCGTGACCACCTTCCAGGCCATCTCGGCGGGCATGCCCATCAGCTTGACCTTCTGCTTGTACGTGGTGCCCTCGGTCAGCACGGCCGGGACGTCACCGGTGAAGCCCTGATGCATGTCGTTCCACTCGGGGGTGCGGGCGGGGTCGGAGAGCACCTGCCAGACCTTGTCGGCTTCGGCGGTGGTGGTGGCGGAGACACTGACCTTGGGCATCGCTGCTCCTCCTAGACTTTAGGTCGTTGCAAGATCCATTCCGGCCGTGTAGCCGAACGTCATCGCGGGGCCGAGCGTGGAGCCGGCACCCGCGTAGCTGTGGCCCATCACCGCGGCGCTGGCGTTGCCGGCCGCGTACAACCCGGGGATGACGGTGCCGTCCGGGCGCAGCACCCTGGCCCGCGCGTCGGTGACCATGCCGCCCTTCGTGCCCAGGTCGCCCGGCACGATCTTGAAGGCGTAGAACGGCGGCAGCCAGATCGGCGCCAGGCACGGGCTCGGGATGTTCGTGGGATCGGCGAAGTACGCGTCGTAGGAGCTGTCACCACGGTGATAGTCGCCGTCCCGCCCCGCGCGGGCCTGCGCGTTGAACCGGTCGACAGTGCTCCGGAGTGCCGCCGACGGGACGCCGATCTTCGAGGCGAGCCCGCTGATCGTCCAGTCCTTCGCCTGGTACCAGTCCGCCGGGAACGGCAGCAGCGGCGCGAGGTCCTTGAACAGGTATCGGTTGCGGTAGTCCTGGTCGACGATCATCCAGCACGGGATGTGCTGTTTCTCGTACATGACATGGACGACGTCGCTGTACGGCGCCGCCTCGTTGACGAACCGCTTCCCCGCCTGGTTCACGAAGATCGTGCCCGGCAGGGTCCGCTCGGAGAGGCAGAACCAGGGCCCGTCCGGCAGCGGGATCATCGGCCCCCACCAGGAGTCGTCCATCAGTCCCAGGGCCGCGCCCTGCCGCCGACCGGCCTCGATGCCGTCGCCGGTGTTGGTCGACGCGCCGACGGTCCACTCCGTACCGATCGGCGCGGCCTGCCACTGCTTGCGCATCCGCTCGTTGTGCTCGAAGCCGCCACTCCCGACCACCACGCCGCGCCGGGCCCGGATCAGCACCTCCTGGCCGTCCCGGCTCGCCACCACGCCCGCCACGCGCCCGTTCTCCATGTGCAGGTCGAGCAGCGGGGTGTTCAGCCAGACCGGCACGCCGGCGGCGAGCAGTCCGGCACGCAGCCCGCCGGCGAGCGCCTGGCCCATGCTGATCGGGTCCTGCCCCTGCGCGGACAGCGACAGGTAGCGCAGCACGATCTCGGTCGCGGTGGCCAGTCCCCGCGGATGCCTGGCGATCAGCGAGAGCCACTTGTAGTCGACGTCGTAGACGACGGTGCCCGCCGGCGTGGGCACGTAGGACGGATTCAGATTCGCCTTCTCGGCGCCGAGAATGTTGGCGTCCAGCGCCCGCGGCTCGATGGACCGGCCGTTCGGCATCCCGCCGGCCAGCTCCGGATAGTAGTCCGGATACCCCTCCATCCAGGAGAAACGCAGCGGCGTCCAGCGCAGCAGGAACGAGATCGCCTTGGGGCCGTTGACGAGGAACGCGTGCCGGCGCGCGGTCGAGACCTCGGGACCGACGACCGCGGCCAGATAGGTGTCGGCCTTGCTGAACGTGTCGGGCACGCCGGCGGCCAGCAGCACCTCGTTGTTCGGGATCCAGATGCCGGCGCCGGACCGCGCGGTCGAGCCGCCGTACACCGGCGCCTTCTCGATCACCACGGCACTGAGGCCGTTGCGGGCGGCTGTCAGGGCGGCCGTCATGCCTGCCGCACCGGCGCCGACGATGACCGCGTCGAACTCCATGGCGCCTCCCTCAGTAAACTAGAACAGGTTATAGCAGTGTGAGAAGATTCACTAGGTGCGGGCGTGCGGGTGGGCTCACCGTTGGTAGAACCTGATGCTGTTGCGCACCATCCTTGGCGCGGAGTGGAGGCTCCCGGTGACCGAAACACTCCCGGCGATCGACGGCACGTTGCGCCGCCGCGAAGCGATCAGCGACCTCGGCGACGCGCTGCGGGAGCTGGTGGAGTTCGCGACCACGACCGAGGCGTCGACAGAGGAGCTACGCCACGCCGCCGAACAGATCCGCCGTGTCGCGGCACCCCTGGCCGAGCGTGTCCGCGACCGCGAGGTGCTGTCGTCCGCGGACGATCTGCTGAGTGGCGTGCGGATGTACAACCCGGTCACCGGGACCGGCAGCGCCCTGGCCCCGCCGCTGGAGATCCACGCGGTGGACGGTGCGCCGGTGGGGTCGTGCACGCTGGGGATGGCGTTCGAGGGCCCCCCGATGTATGCGCACGGTGGAGTCAGCGCGATGCTGCTCGACCAGATGCTGGGGTATGCGGCCGGCCTGGCCGGGCACCCGGGGATGACGGTTCAGCTGGAGATGGTCTACCGGCGGCCGGTGCCGTTGTTGACGCCGCTGCATCTGGAGGCCTCGGTCCGGGTGATCGAGGGGCGGCGGGCCACGGCGGCGGGGTTCATCGCCACGGCCTCGGAGCCCGGCGTGGCGCTGGTGGAGGCCACTGGCGTCTTCATCGGCCTACGCGCCGAGCAGGCCGTAAAACTGTTCGGCAAACTCACAACCAACGAACCCCGCGTGTGAAGTTCGGCCCCGCTGCGCACCCCAACTCCACACACGGGTCGGCACCGACGTTGCGTGTGAATTTCCGCCCCGCTGCACACACGGGTAGGCACCGACGTTGCGTGTGGAGTTCGGCCCCGCTGCGCGCCCCAACTCCACACACGAGTTGGCACCGACCTTGCGTGTGGAGTTCGGCCCCGCTGCGCACCCCAACTCCACACACGGGTTGGCACGTGGGGAGGGACGGCTGCGTGCGGAGGTCGGAGCGCTCCGATGCCTGGCTCCGCACGCAGCCGCGTCCAGGGGATCAGCAGAGGTGCGGGGTCCAGTTGTCAGCGCCGCTCAGATAGGTGGTGGGAGTGTGGGCGGCGGCCTCCGCGGCGGTCAGCTGGGGGCGGTCGGCGGAGGGGACGGCGCCGGGGCCGTAGTTGCGGTACTCCGCCAGGCGGGCGTCGCGCCAGGGCCAGGTGCCGAAGTCGGACCAGGCGGTCGCGGGGATGTGGGCGCCGACGAAAGAGTCGCGGATGAGTGCCTGGCCGATGGCGTTGGGATCGTTGCTGGGGTGCCACGGGCGGCCGAGGAAGACGGTGCCGGCGGGGGCGTCGGAGGTGAGGCGGCAGCGGGTGAAGAGCAGGCCGTACGGGTTGGTGATGTCGGTGCTGGGCGCGGTCACGTAACCGTTCGGGGTGCTGCCGCGGTTGAGGGAGTGGATGCGGCCGCGCTCGAAGACGGCGGTGGCCCGGCCGAAGATGAAGTCGACGTCGCCCTCGACGTAGCAGTCGCGGAAGTAGGCGCGGGCGACGACTCCGGCGGCTGAGCTGTTCACGTAGAGGGTGTCCTGGTTGCCGAGGAACCGGACACGGTCGAAGACGAGGCGGTCGGCGCGGGTGAGTACGGCGACTGCCTGCCGTCCGGTGATCTCCGGGTGGGCGGCCTCGTCGAACAGGTTGGCGAACGTCAGGTTCGTGGCGCGCAGGTCGGCGCCGTCGATCGTGACGGACGCGCTGCCGGACGTGCCCCAGGTGCCGCCGTCGGGCTTCGGGGTGCCGTTGGCACGGTCGTCAGCGATCACCACGTCGGAGGGGCCGCGGCCCAGCCCGCGCAGTTCGATGAACGGCCGGTCCTTCGGGATGATCACCTGACCCAGGTACGTGCCGGGCCGCACGCCGATGACGAACCGGGACGTGTTGCCGCTGGGAACGGCGTCGACCGCCGCCTGGATCGTGGCGTGGTCGCCGCTGCCGTCGGCGGCCACGATCAGCTGGGGCCGGGGACCGGAGGCGGCGGCCGGGCGGGCGATCAGACCCGAGGCCGCGACGGCGCTGATGCTGGTGGAGAGGTGCAGGAAGGTACGTCGGCGCATGACCATTCTCCGGGTCGGCGAGCTGCAGGAAAGGGCTTTCCTGACGCACCGTATTGCAGACATGTAACGCCGTCAATGAATGTTTACTGCAAACACAAACCCTCAGGCGCGCTGCGACAGAAGGCGGTGGACCTCGTTGAGAAGGGTCTGCGTGTCGAAGGGCTTGCGGATCAGCGGCGCGTCCGCCGGCAGTTCCTGCCCGCCCGGAGCCGGGCCACTCGTGTAACCCGACATGAACAGGACCGGCAGGTCGGGCCGATCCGCCCGCAAGGAGGCGGCCAGCTGCGTGCCCGACATCCCCGGCATGATGACGTCGGTCAGGAGGACGTCGAAGTCGATGTTGTCGGAGCGATACATGCGGAGCGCCTCGGCCGGGTGCGGCGCCGCGTGCACCTGGTACCCGGACTTGCTCAGCAGACGGCAGACGATGTCCCGAACCGCCTCCTCGTCCTCCACCACCAGGACCCGATGGCCGTCACCCGCGAGCACGGGCGCGGTTGGCGCGGCCGGACTGACGCCCGGCGTCGACGACGTGCCGGCCGGCATCCGCACCCGGAGGGTGGTCCCGCGACCCTGCTCCGACTCCAGACTGATCGACCCACCGGCGTCGGTCACCACCCCGTACGCCGTTGCCAGCCCCAGCCCCGTCCCGCTCCCCCGCCCCCTGGTGGTGAAGAACGGCTCGAACGCCCGGGCCAGCACCTCCGGCGGCATCCCGACGCCGGTGTCCGTGATCGTCAGGCAGACCAGGTCGTCGCCGCCGCCGTCGTGCTCCACCGAGGTGCTGATCGTGAGGCGGCCGCCCGACGGCATCGCCGCCCGCGCGTTGAGGGCCGCGTTCATCACGACCTGCTCGAGCTTGTTGCGATCCATGACGATCGGCGGCACATCGGGGGCGAGCGCCGTGCTGAGCTCGATGTCCTCGCCGAGCGTACGCGTCAGCAACCGCTCCATGTCCCCCGCGACCGCGTTGAGGTCCAGCATCTCCGGTTGAGACGGCTCCGACCGGCTGAAGATCAGCAGTTGGCGGGTGAGTGCACCGCCGCGGGCCGCCGCCTGTTTGATCCCGGCCGCGTCCGGCGCGCTGGGGTGTTCCTCCCCGAGTTCCTCGACCAGCATGTCCGCGTACCCGGAGATGACCGCGAGGATGTTGTTGAAGTCGTGCGCGATGCCCCCGGCGAGTTGACCGAGGGAGTCGAGCCGCTCCGCCTGGCGCAGTTGCTGTTCGAGCTCGCCGCGTTCCTGTTCCGCGGCGATCCGCTCGGTCACGTCGCGCAGGATGCCCTCGACCGCGATCACCGTGCCCTCGTCGCCGGTGACCGCGCTGGCCCGCTGCTCGATCCACCCGCTCTCGCCGCCGCCGCGCAGCACCCGGACGGTGATCGTGCCGGGACGCGGGTTGCGCCACGACTGTTCGAACAGCGTACGGTCGGACGGCTCGATGCACCGGAAGATGAGTCGCGGGTCGGCGTAGAACTCCTCGGCCGTGTGCCCGGTGACCGATTCGACGGCCCGGCTCAGATACTCCATGGCCGGTAACGGCTCGAACCGGTACCGGAAGATGACGTCCTGGGCGTGCTCGGCGAGCAGCCGGAACCGTTCCTCGCTGTCGCGCAGGGCGGCCTCGGCCCGGCTGCGCTCGGTGATGTCGGTGGAGATGCCGGCCACCGCGTACGCCACCCCGCCCGCGTCGATCAGCGGGAACTTGACGGTGAGGTACGTGCGCGCCCCGTCCGACTCCTCCATCTGGATCGGCACTCCGCCGGCCAGCGCCTGCCGGTCGTTCGTCCGGAACGCGTCGGCCACCTCGACCGGGAACAGGTCGTGGTCGGTGAGCCCGACGATGTCCTCGCGGTGCAACCGGAACAGACGCTCGTACTCGCGGTTGACCAGCATGTACCGGCCGTCGGCGTCGCGCATGTAGATGACCGCGGAGGTGTGGTCGATCAGCGCCATCAACTGATCACGGCCGATATCCGGCATCGGCCAGCCGTTACTGTGGGCGCGCCGGCTGCCGGTTCGTGGCTTCACCCGCACCCCCGATGTGCAACCAAAAGTCAACCGGTCAGTTCCACTGACACCGGCGTGGCCGCTCCCCGACCGGACCGTACCGCCGCCGGAGCGTCGCCGTTGACGTTTTCCGCGATCAGCACGGGCCGCAGCATCGCGAGGCTGTGGTCCTGGCGGGCGCGGGTGAGCCGTTCCAGGAACATCTCGGTCATCCCGGTGGTGCCGGACCGGTTCGACACCACCTCCCTGTCGCCGAGTCCCGCCTCGTCGCGCTGCCGCTGCGGCTTGAACAGGAACTTCTTGCTCAGCATCAGATGTGCGCCGGAGACGCGGGCGTGCATGGCGAGCAGCCGGTACCAGTCGATCAGCGCGGGGTGGTGTGCGACCAGCCGGCGCAGGTCACCGTCGTCGGCGAAGCGCAGCTCGTCCTCGTCGACACCGATCTCGTCGAAGAGCTGCTGCGGCAGGGTGGGCCCGTCCATCAACTCGTCGAGTTCGTCGCGCTCGTGGTCGAGCAGGGCGGGGAACAGCCGCCGGGCCTGGCGGTCGTAGTTCTCGACGGCGAGCCCGAGCAGGAAGTCCCGTTTGAGCGCCTCCGGGTCGAGCGCGCCACTGGGCGGGATGTCGTTGACTGTCCAGTGCGCGGCGAACTGGCGGAACACGTCCATGAAGTGTTCGGCCGGCATGCCGATCTCGGGCGGGAGGGCGGCGAAGTCGAGCAGGAGGCGGCGCAGCTCGGCCAGGAGCGCTGTCGCCACGCGTACGCTATGGCGGGTTTTATCGCAAATGAGGCTGGACCGGTGCCGGGTCAGCGGCGCCAGCAGCTCGTTGACCGCCAGCTCGATCACCTCGCCCTGCTTGACCAGCAGGAAGAAGCGCTCCTCCCCCGGGGTGCCGGTGTAGCTGCGGATCCGGCGATCGTCGAAGACGCCGGGGATCTCGGCCATCGTCTCCTCGCCGAGCCGGACCCGGACCGTGCCGACGTTCCAGCGCACCAGCGAGGCGTAGCTGTCCCGCTGGTAGTGCCCGGTGCCGGTGTGCTCGGCGAGCGCGGCGAAGTAGGCCCGGAACGGTATCCGCGCACCGCCCACGGTGAGCGGGCCGAACGCGAACTCCGGATGGTGTGTGCCACCCACGGTGTGTTCCTGGTAGTGACGGGCCACCGACGCGCCGACGAAGCCGCAGAGCACGATCAGCTGCTGCGCCTGCGACGGGCTGAGCTGCGCGACGTCCGGCAGGCAGCTCAGCACGTGCTCCTCGAGCTCGGTGAGAAGCAGGCCCGGTGAGGCCTGTTCGCGCAGGATCGCCTGATTCAGTCGGGGCAGTTCGGCCAGGACCCAGTCGCCGACCTGTTCCGGAACCATCCGGTCCATCACCTCCGGGGGACTCCTCTCCCGTCCCCTTCGGCCGCGTCCCGGCCAGGACTGAGAACCAGTGCCCGGAATCACAGCTGCCGCACGTCCGGCCAAACAGCATTCAACAGGACATTGATTACCGTTTATAGAGTGGCTGTCGGCTGCGCCGCCACCGAGGCGCGGCAGACAGGGGGGTAATCGATGAAGCGTCGCACTCTGCTGGGCGGCACGGCCGCGCTGACGGCCCTCCCGCTGACCGGGACACCGGCCGCGGCCTCCGGAAACCGGGTGCCGGCGGCGGTCCGCGAACTCGACGAGAAGATCCAGCAGGCGATGGCGGACTTCTTCGTGCCCGGCGTCGCGTACGGCCTGCGCTACCGCGGTGTGGATTACGTTCGCGGCTTCGGCGTGACCAGCCTCGACGACCCGCAACCGGTGGACGGGGACACCGTCTTCCGGGTCGCCTCCACGAGCAAACCCTTCACGGGTACGGCGATCATGCGCCTCGTCGAACGGGGGCGGATCGACCTCGACCGGACCGTCCGCAGTTACCTGCCCGACTTCCGTACCGCCGACGCGGCAGCCTCGGCCCGGGTCACCGTTCGCCAGATCCTCAACCACAGCGCCGGCTTCCTGGGCGACTTCTTCCTCGACACGGGGCAGGACGACGACGCCCTGGCCCGGTACGTGGCGGAGATGTCCCGGCTGCCACAGCTCTTCCCGCGGGGGAAGGCGTATTCGTACAACAACGCCGCACTCTCGCTGGCCGGCCGGCTGATCGAGGTGGTGACCGGCACGACGTACGAACGGGCGGTGCACAACCTGATCACCGGTCCGCTCGGGCAGCGGCACAGCGCGTTCTCACTCGACGAACTGCCGGGAGTGCGCTGGGCCGTACCCCATCTCCCGAACGCCGCCCAGACGGAGATCGTGCCGGTCCCCGAAGCGTGGGCCATGCCTCGGGCGATCAACCCGGCCGGTGGCCTGATCTCCAGCGCCCGCGATCAGCTGCGATGGGCGCGCTACCACCTCGGCGACGGGCGCCCGCTGCTGCGGCCCCGCTCCCTGCGGGCCATGCAGTCGAACCCCGGGCCGGGCGGCACGCTCTATGTCGAGCTCGATGGATTCGGCGTCACCTGGATGCTGCGCCCGACCGCAGAGGGACCGAAGGTGGTGCAGCACGGCGGCGACTGGGCCGGCCAGCACTCCGGTTTCCTGATGGTCCCGGAGAAGGACTTCGCGCTGACCGTGCTGACGAACTCGGAGACCGGGCCGGTGCTGCTCGACGACCTGGTCGCCGGGGACTGGGCGCTGAGCCGGTTCGCCGGTGTGCACAACCTGCCGGCGGTCCCTCGCTCGCTCAGCGACGTGCAGCTGGCGCCCTACCGGGGCTTCTACTCCGGTTTCCAGATCGGCTTCGACGGCGAGACGGTCGGCGCGGAGTTCGAGATCGTGCCGGACGCCGGTCAACTCAGCTTCCGCTATCTCGGCACCGAGGTCCTGCGGCTGGCGTTCTACCGCAAGGACTACGTGCTCGTGCTGGCACCCGACGGCACGGTGTCGAACAACCGGTTCGACTTCGTCCGGGACCGCGACGGCTCGGTGGGCTGGATCCGTTACGGCGGGCGTCTCTACCGGCGCAACGACGCTCCGACGATGCCGGCGGCGACTCTCCGCACGCTGAACCCGGCTCTCCCGCGCCCGATCCTGTCCTGATCAGCTTTCCGGGCCTGATCAGCCTTCCGGGCCTGATCAGCTTTCCGGGTCGCCCACGCTTGGTGGGCGGCCCGGCTTCCGGCAAACCATCCTTGGGTACGGGTGAAAGCACGCGAAGTCACGCGGAGGCGTCGTCCGCCCGCCGCCGTCGTTCGGCCCGGCGCTGCTCCAGGCGCCGCCACCGGTCGTAGACCTGGGCCGCCGCCTCCTGCGGCTCGGCCGCCCGTCCCGCCTGCCACTGCCGCGGCAGGAACGACTCCGCACCCAGCCACAGCAGGTCGCTCATCGGGACGGTGCCGCCGTTGAGGCGCATCAGCTCGGCAGCGACTCCGGCGGCGTGATCGCTGCGCCGCCACCGCTCGAGCACCGAGCCGCCGCGGGTGAGTTCGTCGTGGTCATCCGGGTGCAGCTCCATGGTTCCTCCACCGAATTCCCTGGTCGACGCACTTTCCGAAGCCGTAACCCTGGTGCGGAGCGGCCGCGCTGTCAAGGTCATCCCAGGGCGGCCCGCATCTCATCCCAGGACGGCCCGCACCTCATCCCAGGGCGGCCCGCACCTCATCCGAGGTCAGGGAGCGTGACCGGAACGTGGTGGTGCCGGCGTCGAGGAGTTCCCGGGCGGCGTCGCGGGCCGCGCCGTACGCCGCCCAGGCCAGCGCCCCGCCGGTGGACACCCGCCGCACGCCCACCTCCGCGAGCTCGGCGACGCTCGGGCCACCGCCCACCGCCAGCACGTTCACCGGCGCCTTGACCGCCTCCACGAGCCGGGCGATCTCGTCCCGGTCACGCAGCCCCGGCGCGTAGACGACCTCGGCGCCGGCATCCCGGTACGCGATCAGGCGGGCGATCGTGTCGTCCAGATCACCCTGCCCGTACAGATGGTTCTCGGCGCGGGCGGTGAGCACGATGCCGTGCCGCGCGCACGCCTCGGCGGCCGCCGCGACCCGCTCGATGCCGGCCGCCAGGGTCTCCACGCTGCCGGTGACCGGGTCGTAGTCCTCGATCGAGATGCCCGACGCGCCCGCCTCGGCGAGCAGGTCGACGCTCTCGCCGATGCCGACGACCGTGTTGGCGAACAGCCGCTCGGCGTCGACGTTCACCGGGACGGTGACGGCCGCGGTGAGGGCGGCGACGTGTGCGACCAGCTCGTCGCGGGTGACCTGCTGGTCGAGTTTGCCGAGGCTCGCGGCCAGCCCGGACGAGGTGGTGGCCAGCGCGGCGAAGCCGAGGGACTCGAGCAGCCGCCCGGAGCCGACGTCCCAGGGGTTGGGCAGCAGGAACGTGCCGGACTCGTGCAGCGCGCGGAAGCGGTCGCGGAGGGTGGTCATGCCTCCCACCCTGGCACAGCGGGGTCGCTGGTGCTCGACCCCGCGGCCTGATCAGATGCCGACCTGCGGGAAAGCGCTTGCCTGTATCGATCGTCACTGATTTGATGCCGGACTATGAGACTTGATCGAAGATCGTTGCTGCGTGCCGCCCTCGCCGGCGCGGCCGTCTCCGGCGGGCTGGCCGGTCCCGCGGCCGCCGCCGGTCCGGCGGCGGCCGGCGGTCCGGCGGCGGCCGGCGGTCCCACAGCGGCCGGCGGTCGGCGGCGTCCCACTGTCTTTGTGGCCGGGGACTCGACGGCGGCGACCTACGCGGCTGCCGAAAGTCCGCGGGCCGGGTGGGGGCAGGCGCTGCCGGTGTTCCTGCGGCCGGGCACCGAAGTGGTGAACGCGGCCCTGTCCGGCGCGAGCTCGAAGAGCTTCGCGGACCTGGGCCGCCTCGACCGGATCCTGGCCGCGATCCGGCCGGGCGACGCGCTGCTCGTGTCGTTCGGGCACAACGACGAGAAGATCGAGGACCCGGCGCGATACACCGAGCCGTGGACGACGTTCCACGACTACCTGCGGCTCTACCTGGACGGCGCCCGGGCCGCGCACGCCCACCCGATCCTGGTGACACCGGTGGAGCGGCGGCGGTTCACCGCGGACGGCGTGGCATACGAGTCCCACGGCGAATACCCGGCCGCCATGCGCGCGCTCGCCGAGGACACCCGCACGCCGCTGATCGACCTGACGGCGCTGTCGTTCGCACTCTGGGGGTCGCTCGGCCCGGAGGCGACCAAGGACTACTTCCTGCACCAGGACGTGGGCGAGTCGCCGAACTACCCGGCGGGAGTCGCGGACAACACGCACTTCCAGGCACACGGCGCGATCGAACTGGCCCGGATCGTGGTGAAACACGGCCGCTGCGTCCCGGGCCGCGACCCGATCGCCCTGCGCCGCCCGTCAATCCCGGACGACGCCCTGCTCTGGCCACCCACCCGCCCCGCCGAAAGCTAACCCCGCGTGTGAAGTTCGGGTGCGGAGCGGGGCCGAACTCCACACGCAACCTCAACAACCAACCGTGTGAAGTTCGGGTGCGCAGCGGGGCCGAACTCCACACACACAAACCTCAACAACCAACCGTGTGAAGTTCGGGTGCGCAGCGGGGCCAAACTCCACACGCAAGGATTGGGGCGGGGCGGAAACCACACGCGCTATGTCAGGCGGGGGCGGTGCTCTCGCGGCGGAGGACGCGGATCGGGGGGCCGGGGTAGTCGACCGGTTCGGCGCCGTCCAGAGCGTCCAGCACCGCCCGAGCCAGCGTCAGCCCATGGTCGTGCACGTCGATGCTCAGCGCGGACAGCGGCGGGACAGCCAGCTCACACAACGGCGAGTCGTCGTACACGAGAAGGCTGACCCGTTCCGGCACCGGCACCCCGGCGCGGATCAGCTCCTGCTCGGCGGCCACCGCCATGACGTCGTTGTCGAAGACCACCGCGGTCGGCACCGGATCCGCCGCCAGCAGTTCCTGGACGCCGCTGACGCCCGACTCCGCGCCGTAGTCGCCCTCGACGATGTGCACGCGTACCCCGGAACGCTCCGCGACCTCGCGCATCGCGGCCGTGCGCTCGGCGGTGTGCACGAGATCGGCCGGACCGCTGACCCGGCCGATCACGCGGTGCCCGAGCGACGCCAGCATCTCGACCGCGGCGGTCATCGCGCCGGCGTCGTCGGTGACCACGCGCGGGAAGCCGGGCGCCTGGGCCCGTCCGGCCAGCACGGCGGGCAGGCCGAGGCCGGCTAGGAAGTCCGGGCGTACGTCGTCGTGGACCAGGTTGACCACGACGACAGCCCGGACCGTATGGTCGCCCGCCCACCGCCGGTAGGTCGAAAGCTCCGCCGCGAGGTCCGGCACCACCAGCAGGAGCACGGTGGCGCCGTGCGGTGCGAGCGCCTCCTCCATGCCGGCGATCAGCTCCATGAAGAACGGCTCGACGCCGACCCGGGCGGCGCTGCCGGTGAGCACGAGGCCGATCAGGCCACCCGGGTCGGCGGTCACGTCAGCCGACCTTGGCCGGGATCGTGAGCGAGTTCGCCGAGCGCAGCACCTCGGGAGCGCCGAACACCTCGCCGTCCACGGTCGCCGTGCTGGTCACGGTGAACGTGTGGGTCTCACCCGGGAGCAGGTCGACGAGCATGTCGTCGACGACGGCGTCGGGGTCGACCCGGTCGGCGAGCACGGCCACGTCCCGGGCGAACGATGCGGCGGTCACGGTGACCGAGTATCCGCCTTCGGCCGGTACGGCGTGAGCCCGCACCGCGGCGGGGTCGTAGCGCAGGTCGCGGTCCTCGGCGAACAGGTGGGTGGCACGCTGCCCGTCCACGTCGGCGACGAGCACCTCACGGTCCGGCTCGGCGGCTTCGAGCAGGGCGGTGCCGAGCGGCAGCAGTGCCACCGAGCGAGCCGGGACGTCGAGGGTTTCGTCGGCGGCGGCCAGCTCCGGGCCGTCGAAGCGGATCCGCCGCAGCCGGAGCGGGGCCTGCCACGGGCTGTCGGTGTCGTTGACCGCGGCGAGCACGGTGCCGCCGTCACGCTTGACGAACGCGAGGCCGCGGGGGGCGTAGGCGCGGCGGAGCGCGTACCAGGCCGGTTTCAGCCGGCCCGCGCCGTCCACCACGGCCCACGAGGTCACCGGCCAGCAGTCATTGAGCTGCCAGAGGATGCTGCCCATGGTGCGCGGTGCGTGGGTGCGCAAATGCATGATTGCGTACGCGGTGGCGCGCGCTTGATTGAGTTGAGTCGCCCAGTGCCAGGCCGTGAACTCCTCGGGCACCGCCATGTGGTGTGCCAGGCCCCGGTCCAGCTTGCCGTTGCCGTCCTCCGCCTTCTGGTGCAGCAGGAACGCGGCCGACTCCTTGTGCAGGTCGTCGGGTGCGATGGTGGCGACCAACGTCGACCACGCCGGCGGCGCCTGCCAGCCGAACTCGGAGCAGAACCGCGGCACGAAGTTGTCGTGGTACGTGTAGTCCTCCCGGTTCCACGCCTCCCACTCGTGCCGGGTGCCGTACCGGTCGTCGTTGGGGTGGACCGTCTCCGGGTCGTGGCCGGGGCTCGACGGGCTGCCCGGGTGGTACGGCCGGGTCGGGTCGAGTTCGGCCAGCAGCGCCGGGAAGTCCCGGTAGTAGTAGCCGGCACCCCAGGTCGCCCCGTCCAGCTGCTCCTTCCAGCGCCAGTCCTCGTGGCCCCAGATGTTCTCGTTGCCGCCGTTCCAGAGGACCAGCGACGGGTGCGGCGCGAGCCGGGTGATGTTCTCCCGCGCCTCGGCGAGGATCTCCGAGCGCATCGGCTCCTCCTCGGCGTACGCGCCGCAGGACAGCGGGAAGTCCTGCCACACCAGCACGCCTCGCTCGTCGCAGACGTCGTAGAAGTCGTCGGACTCCCAGATGCCCCCGCCCCAGACGCGCAGCAGGTTGGTGTTGGCGGCGACCGCCCGGTCCACGGCGTCCGCGAGCCGCTCCCGGGTCAGCCGGGTGAGCAGGTGGTCCTCGGGGATCCAGTTCAGCCCGAGGACGAAGATCTCCCGGTCGTTGACGAGCAGCGTGAACCTGCTGCCGATCTCGTCGGGGCTCTCGTCGAGGCGCACGTCGCGGAATCCCACCCGGGTCTCGTGCTCGTCGAGGATCTCCTCGCCGTCCAGCAGCGTCACGGTCACCGGCACCAGGGGCTGTTCGCCGTAGCCCACCGGCCACCACGTCGGCGCGTCCGGAATGTCCAGCTCCACGACACCGTCGTCACCGGGCAGGGCGATCCGGGCCCTCCAGCCGGCGGCTTCGACCTCGACGTGCAGTTCAGCGGTGGAGGCACGCTCCACGGCGACGTGCACGGTGAGGCGGGATCGGGTGGCGAGCGGCCGCACCGACGCGAGCCGGGCGACCCGCCAGCGCTCCAGGCGGACCGGCTTCCAGATGCCGGCCGTCTGCAGGTCGGGGCCCCAGTCCCAGCCGAACGAGCAGGCCATCTTGCGGACGGCGTTGAACGGATGAGGGTACGGCCGGGGGCGGCTGCCGTGGGCCCGCTCGAACTCCTCCGCGTGCTCCAGGGCCGAGTCGAACCGCACGGTGAGCGGGATGGCCCCGTCGCGCAGCAGGTGCCGCACGTCGAACCGGTAGCCGCGATGCATGTTCGCGGTCCGGCCGAGTTCGACACCGTCCAGCTCGACGGTGGCCACCGTGTCGAGGCCGTCGAAGACCAGATCGACGCGCTCGCCGGGCTCGGCCGGGTCGGCCCGCAGGACGGTGTCGTAGCGCCAGGCCGACCGGTGGAACCAGGCGAGGTCGGCCTCGTTCGTGCCGAGGAACGGATCCGGGATCAGTCCGGCGTCGAGCAGGTCGGTGTGCACGGTCCCGGGCACGGTGGCGGGCAGCGCGGACGCGGCGATCTCCGGTGGGACCTCGCCGCCGGCGGCCCGGACGGTCCAGCCCACGTGAAGGTCGGTCTTGAGCATGTCGGAGTGCTCCCTGTCATCAATCAAAAGGGGTTGCCGCCGCGCTGGGGCTCCCACATTCTTAAGCTACTGAACGAAGTCCGTCAACGCTGGTGAACCGGAGGAACGATGCGGCCGAGCACCGACGATCTCGTGCATCTGAGCAGTGGCGGAGTAAGCCTCGTGCTCGACTGCCGCGGCGCCGCACTGCCCGCGATCGTGTACTGGGGCGAGGCTCTCGGCGATCTCGACCCGGCCCAGCTGGCCTTGGCAGCGGCGCCGCAGCCGATCGGTTTCTCCGCCGACACCCCGGTACGCGTCTCGATCCTCCCCGAACAGTCGGCCGGCTGGCTCGGTCACCCGGGACTGGCCGGGCACCGGGACGGCCGGGCATGGTCCAGTCGCTTCTCGGTGTCCGGCATCGATCGGAGCGCGCACGGCGTACGCATCGATGCTTCTGATCGTGACGCTGAGCTGAACCTGACCGTGGAGATCGAGTTGCACCCGGCCGGGGTGTCGCGGGCGCGGGCGAGGCTGACGAATGCCGGGGCGGGGACGTATTGGCTGGAGCATTTGACACTGTTCCTGCCGGTTCCGGCGGAGACGACGGAGTTGCTGGACTTCACCGGGCATCACCTTCGCGAGCGCGCACCGCAACGGACGGCTTTCACGCACGGTATGCGGTTGCGGGAGAACCGGACCGGGCGGACCGGCTATGACTCGGCGTTCGTGCTGGTCGCGGGGATGGCCGGGTTCGGGAATCGGCACGGGCGGGTGTGGGGTGTGCACACGGCGTTCTCGGGTGGGGCGCGGACGATTGCGGAGCGCAACTATCACGGGTGGTCGGCGCTCGGCGGCGGTGAGCTGTTGCTGCCGGGCGAGGTGGGGCTCCGGGAGGGCGAGTCCTACACGACGCCGTGGCTCTACGGGGTGTTCGGGGCGGCGGGGCTGGACTCGGCGGCCGACCGGTTCCATGGTTATCTACGGTCACGGCCGCACCATCCGCGAGCGCCGCGCCCGGTCGTGGTGAACACCTGGGAGGCCGTTTACTTCGATCACGACCTTGGCCGGCTGACTGAATTGGCCCATGCGGCGGCGCGTGTCGGAGCGGAGCGGTTCGTGCTCGACGACGGGTGGTTCGGGTCGCGGCGGGACGACACGTCCGGGCTCGGGGACTGGGTGGTGTCGCGGGAGGTGTGGCCAGACGGGCTCGGGCCGCTGATCAAGGTGGTGCGGGAGGCCGGGATGGAATTCGGTCTCTGGGTCGAGCCCGAGATGATCAACCCGGACTCGGACCTGGCGCGGGCGCATCCGGACTGGATGATGGCCGCCGGTGACCGTCTGCCACCGCCGGCCCGGTCGCAGCAGGTGCTCGATCTGGGGAACCCGGCGGCGTTCGATCATATGCTGGAGCGGCTCGACGCGCTGCTGACCGAGAATGACATCTCTTATCTGAAGTGGGACCACAATCGGGATCTCGTCGACGCGGGGCATCCGGGGTCGGGGCGGGCCGGGGTCCACGACCAAACCAATGCGACTTATCGCCTTTTAGATGATTTACGGGCACGGCATCCTGGTGTGGAGATCGAGTCGTGCTCGTCCGGCGGAGGGCGGGTCGACCTGGAGATCCTCGAGCGGACCGATCGCATCTGGGCTTCGGACTGCATCGACGCGCACGAGCGGGTGGGGATCCAGCGGTGGACGTCACTGCTGGTGCCGCTGGAGTTGATCGGGTCGCATGTGGGGGCCGGGCGGTCGCACACCACTCACCGGGTGCTGCCGCTGTCAATGCAGGCTGGACACGCTATTTTTGGACATTTCGGCATTGAGTGTGATTTGACGACACGCTCCGCCGCCGAGCTCGCGGAGCTGGCCGCCTGGGTCGACCTCTACAAGGAGGTACGGGGTCTGCTGCACACCGGCACGCTCGTCCACGGCGACGTCGCCGACCCGGCCTACTCCCTCACCGGGGTGGTCGGCGAGGACGACGGGCTCTTCGCGATCATCGCCACCGCCACGAGCGACGCCTATCCGCCGGGGACCGTCGCACTGCCGGGACTCGATCCGGACCGGCTCTATCACGTGCGCCCGCAACCGCCGGGTGACGTGGCCGACGGCAACGCCGCAGCCTGGGGCGCTGCGCTACCCTGGTGCACGCCGCAGGGCGTCCATCTCACCGGGCGGGCCCTCGGCAGCTCCGGGCTGCGGCTTCCGGTGTTGTATCCCGATCGCGTTCTGCTCGTGCGCGCCACGGCGGTCGACGACCAAGCTGGCAGGGTGGTGGCGAGTTGAGAGAAACGGTCGGTGACGCCGCGCCGGTCGGCCGACCAGGGCGCGGCCGCCGCCCCGGCGCCCGCGAGAGCATCCTCGACGCGATCCGCGCCTCCGAACCCCTGAGCCGCGTCGAGCTGGCAGCCATGACCGGCCTCACCGAGGCAGCCGTGTCGATGACGGTCCGCCGCCTTCTCGAAGAGGGCCTGGTCGTCGAAACCGGCCGCACCCCCACCGGCGGCAAGCCCCGCACGCTACTGCGCCTGGACCCGGCCGCCCGCATAGCCGTCGGCGTCTACCTGGACCGAGACGTCACGACGTATGTACTCACCGGCCAGACCGGCGGGGTCATCTCCAGACTCGCCCGTCCGGCGCTCGGCGGCGACCTCCTCGACAACCTCACCGCGGACATCGACACGCTGCTGGCCGGCTCCGGTGTCGACCCGGCGCGGTGCCTGGGGATCGGCGTCGTCTGGCCCGGTCCTCGCAGCGGCGTGGAGGACGCACCGCCGCACCTGCGTGGCTGGGACGGCGACGACCTCGGGCGGGAGCTCGCCTCGGCCACCGGCCGCCCGGTGCTGGTCGAGAACGACGCGACGGCGGCCGCCGTCGGGGAGTACTGGGTTGCCCGTGTCGGGCCGGAGCAGGCGTTCGCGGCGCTCTACATGGGTAGCGGCATCGGCGCGGGAATCGTCGTCGAGGGCCGGGCCATGCGCGGGCGCCACGGTTCGGCGGGCGAGTTCGGTCACGTGTGTGTGCAGGTGGACGGGCCGCTGTGCTGGTGCGGAAGCCGCGGCTGCCTGGAGATCCTGGCCGGCCCGCGAACGGTGGTGCTGACCGCCCGCGCCGATCCGGCCGCGTGCGCGGAGGCGGGCCTGGATCCGGCGGCTCCCCGCAGCGTGGTCACCGACTTCGGGGCGATCGCCAGGGCCGCCCGCGCGGGTGCGCCCCGGTGTCTGGCGCTGCTCGAGGACTCCGCCCGCTATGTCGCGGCGGCGGCGGAGTCGGTGGTCAACCTCCTGGACATCGATCTGGTGGTGCTGACGGGCCCGGGGTTCGCGGCGGCGTCGTTCGTCTACGGGCCGGCGATCATGCGGCGGGTGAGTCCGGCGGATTCACAGACGTGGAAGCGAACGGTGACCGTGACGGTGTCCCTCGCCGCCGCAACCGCCTCGGCGACCGGGGCGGCGGCGCTGGTCCTGCAGTCCCACCTGCGCCGATAGGGCGTTCGAGGCGGCTAGCAAGCGGTGGTCACGGCCGTAACGCCGGTCCCGGTCGGCTAGCCAGCGGCCGGGGTGGGTGGGCACGACCGTAACGCCGGACCCGCTCAGCCGCTGGTCACGGTCGGCCAGCCAGCGGCCGGGGTGGGTGGGCGCGGCCGTAACGCCCGTCGCGGTCAGCGTTGGGCCCGGCCGGGTGCCCAAAATTCACACATCGCGACCGTCCGAGGCCCGGCCAACGCCACCCTGAACGCTGTGCGGAAACCTGGTGCGATCATGGCGACAGCAGGTTTCCGCAAAGCGCGTTTCCAGGCCTTCGGCCGCTCACGCTCCGCGCCCGCGCGACCCACCAGCCACCGCAACCGGCGCAACGGCCGCAACCACGCACCCCCGCCGCCTGGCTGGCCGACCGTGACCACCGACTGAGCCGGACCGGCCCAACAAAGCCGCAAACTGCGGAAACTCACTGCGGACTGCGCAACTCCCCCAGCCGCCGCTCCGGATTGGGCGCCGCGTCCGCCAACGTCTTCGTGTACTCATGCTGCGGATTCAGAATCACCTCGTCCGCCGGCCCCCGCTCCACGATCCGCCCCCGATACATCACCAGGATCTCGTCCGAGAAGTGCCGAGCCGTAGCCAGGTCATGCGTGATGTAGAGAACCCCGAGATCCTCCTCCCGCTGCAACGTCGCCAGCAGGTTCAGCACGCCGAGCCGAATCGACACATCCAGCATCGAGACCGGCTCATCGGCGATCAGGACGCCCGGTTCCGGAGCCAGCGCCCGCGCGATCGCCACCCGCTGGCGCTGCCCGCCGGACAGTTCATGAGGGCGGCGGTGGGCGACGTGTTCAGCGGGGGTGAGGCGAACCCGTTCGAGCAGGTGCAGGACCCGCTTGTGCACCTCGGCGTCGGTCATCCGCGGGTGGTGGAGGCGGATGGGGCGGGTGAGGTGGTGCTCGACGGTGTGGAACGGGTTGAGGGAGGCGAACGGGTCCTGGAAGACCATCTGGACGGTTCGCCGGTATTCGACCAGGCCGGTGCCTCGGCGGGCGACCGGCTTGCCGTCGAGCAGGATGTCGCCGGAGGACGGCTGTTCGAGTTGGAGCAACAGTTTCGCGATGGTCGACTTGCCGCTGCCGCTCTGCCCGACGAGGGCGACCGTCCTGCTGTGGTCGAGGGTGAAGCTGACGTCGTCGACCGCGCGTAGTTTCGTCGTACGCAATCCTGACCGTAACCGATAGTCCTTGACCAGCCCGCGCACTTCCAACGTGGTCATGAGGCCCCCTCGACGGCGTCCAACTCCAGCAGTCTCTCGTCGATCGCGCCGCGCACGAACGAGCCGCGGTCCCCGGTGAGGCTGGGGAACGAGGCCAGCAGCTGGCGGGTGTATTCGTGCTTCGGGCTGGTGTACAGCGACAGCGCCGTGTCCAGTTCCACGATCGAGCCGTGGCGCATCACCGCGATCCGGTCGCTGATCTCCAGGAGCAGCGGCAGGTCGTGGGTGATGAAGATGACCGCGAAGCCGAGTTCGTCGCGCAGCCGGGTGAGTTCGCGCAGGATCTCCCGCTGGACGACGACGTCGAGAGCAGTGGTCGGCTCATCCATGATCATGATCTGGGGTTCGAGGGCCATCGCCATCGCGATCATGACTCGCTGGCGCATGCCGCCGGAGAGCTCGTGCGGATAGGAGGTGAGCCGGGCCCGGTCGACCCCGACGCGTTCGAGCAGGTCACCGCAGCGCTGCCGGCGGACCCGACGAGAGAGCTCGGGCCGGTGCGTCTCGAAGATGTCCTCGAACTGATCACGGATGGAGATCACCGGGTTGAGGGAGTTCATCGCGCCCTGGAAGACCATCGAGATCTTGTCCCAGCGAGCGGCCCGCAGGTCCTCCGGCGAGAGCTCGTTCCAGTCGATGTCGTAGCCCTCACGGGAGTGGAAGACCGCGTGCCCGGAGGTGATCGAGGCGGGGGGTTTCAGGAGCCGGATTATTCCGTACGCAAGCGTGCTCTTGCCGCAACCACTCTCGCCGGCCAGACCGAGCACCTCGCCGCGCTGGAGTTCGAAGGACACGTCCCGCACCGCATGGACCACCGGGTCGACCAGGTAGTCCACGCTGAAATTCTCGACGGTCAGAACCTTCACAGCGTCGACTCCTTGGCCTTGCGCAGCTGCTCGCGGGACATCCGCCAGCCCCGCCGGGCGGACCGGGTCTGGTTGCGCAGCTTCGGGTTGATGATCTCGTCGATCGAGAAGTTGATCAGGGACAGCGCGGCGCCGAACAGGGCCAGCATCAGTCCCGGCGGTACGAACCACCACCACGCGCCGAGCCGCAGCGCCAGCCCGTTCTGCGCGAAGTAGAGCATCGTGCCCCAGGTGAACGAGCCGCTGGCGCCCAGGCCCAGGTACGACAACCCGGCCTCACCGAGGATCGCGAAGATCACGGCGAAGACCACCTGGGTGGCCAGCAGCGGGATCAGGTTGGGCAGGATCTCGACGAGCAGGATCCGCCACCGCTTCTCCCCGGCGACCCGGCAGGCGAGCACGTAGTCGCGGCTGCGCAGGCTCAGCGTGGAGCCGCGCAGCACCCGGGCGGACCCGGCCCAGCTGGTGATGGCGAGGACAACGGAGACGAGCAGGAGGCTCTTCTCCGGCACGTACGCCGAGATCACGATGACCACCGGCAGGCCCGGAATGACCAGCATGATGTTGGTGAACAGGGAGAACAGCTCGTCCAGCCAGCCGCCGGCGTACGCGCCGACGATGCCGAAGAACGCGGACAGCAGCAGCGTCAGCACGCCGACGATGGCTCCGACCGCGAGAGAGCCGCGGGTCGCGTACGCAAGCTGCGCGAGCACGTCCTGGCCGGTCTGCGTCGTGCCGAGCAGATGATCGGCGCTCGGCCCGGTCAGCCCGATGTCGCTGACCTGCGAGGGATCCTGGACGAACAGCGGGCCGATCAGCCCGAAAGCCAGGATCAGCCCGCCGATGATCAGCCCGGCCGCCAGTTTGCCGGTCATCGGTGGCAGGGTGACGCGGCGGCGGGCGACGGGTGCCGTCATCGCGACGACGTCGGTGGTCATGAGCTGCTCCTCGTGCGCGGGTCGATGACCGAGTACAGGAGGTCGACCAGGAGGTTCGCGCCCAGTACCGACAGCGTGATGATCAGGAAGATGCCCTGCATGAGGGCGTAGTCGTTGCCACCGACGGCCTGCAGCAGCGCCGAGCCGATGCCCGGGTACGAGAAGACCGCCTCGGTGACGATCGAGCCCGCCACCACGAAGCCGAGCGAGATGGCGAAGCCGGAGATGGACGGGAGGATGGCGTTGCGGGCCGCGTACCGTCGCATGATCCGACCCGGTCGCAGGCCCTTCGCCTCCGCGGTGACCATGTAGTCGTCCGACAGGGTGGAGACCATCATGTTGCGCATGCCGAGCATCCAGCCGCCGACCGACGACAGGATGATGGTCAGCGCCGGCAGCGTGCCGTAGTAGATCACCGACGCGATGAACGGGCCGTTCCAGCCGGGCGTGACGTTGTAGACGTCGTACCCGCCGTTGAGCGGGAAGATCGGCCAGACGCTGCCGAACAGGAACAGCAGGATCAGCGCCAGCCAGAAGTACGGCACCGACTGGAACATCGTGGTGACCGGGATGAGGCTGTCCAGCCAGGAGCCCCGCTTCCAGCCGGCGAGGGTGCCGAGACCCACGCCGACCAGAAACGAGATGATCGTGGCCATGCCGATCAGGCCGATGGTCCAGGGCAGTGTCTGCCCGATGATGTCGCTGACCGAGGCGGGGAAGAACGTGACCGACACGCCCAGGTCACCGGCGGCCAGGCTGGACAGGTAGTCCAGGTACTGGTTCCACAGCGGTTCGCTGGTGTTCGTGCCGAGCAGCGCCTCGATCGAGGCCCGGGTCTCCGGGCTGACCGGCCCCTTCTGGCCGAGTTTCGAGATCATGATCTCGACGGGGTCGCCGGGCATGAGCCGCGGGATGAAGAAGTTGACCGTCAGCGCGGCCCAGAGGGCGACCAGGTAGAACCCGGCCTTCCGGAGCAGGTACATGGGTTACTTCGCCGGCTTGAGGTTCGCCAGCACGATGCCGTTGTCCCACTGCTTCCAGGACGCGGGCAGCGCGTACTTGTCGTCGTTGGTCGGCCAGCCGGTGGCGTTGCTCGTGTTGAACTCGGTCAGCATCGAGTTGAGGTAGATCGGGATGTACGGCAGGTCGTTCACGATCTCCTTCTGGATGATCGCGTACTGGGCCTTCTGCGCCGCCTCGTCGTCGGTTCCGGAGGCCGTCTCGACCGCCTTGTCGACCGTCGCGTTGCTGTACCGCGAGTAGTTGCCGCTGGTGCCGGCCGCCTCGCCCACCTTCGCGGTGGTCTTGGTGACGTACTTGAGGCTGTACGTCGCGAACGGGTTGGTCGACGCGCCGAGGCCGATCGAGTCCAGCGAGAGCTGGTACTTACCCTGCACCTGGTTGTTGTTCCACTCGTTCCAGGCCAGCTGGCTCGGCTTGAGCTCGATGCCGACCTCCTTGAGCTGCTGCGTCATCGCGTCGTTCAGCGAGATGTAGTCGCTCCAGCCGGTGACCGTCTGGATGGTCAGCGAGAGCCGCTCACCGCCCTTGGCGCGGATGCCGTCGCTGCCCTTGGCCCAGCCGGCGGCGTCCAGGAGCTGGTTGGCCTTGGCGGCGTCCGGGGTGCCCGGGATCGTGGCGTGCGCCGGGTCGGTGATCCACTTCTGGTCGCGCTTGGGCGGCAGCATGGTCGGTGACGCCGGCTCGGCGAAACCGCCACCGGCCAGCTTGTTGAGCTGGTCGCGGTTGAGGGCGTGGTAGATCGCCTGGCGTACGGCCACGTCGGTCTGCGGTCCCTTGCAGCCGAGAGACGCGTTCGCGCAGGTGAAGATCGAGGTGGTCATGGCCGGGGTGTTGACGTACGTCAGGCTCTTGTTGCCCGCGATCAGCTGCTCGAGGCCGGGCAGGAACGCGCTCATCCAGTCGACCTGGCCGGCGACCAGCGCGGCGCTCGCGGCGTCGGCGGTGGCCAGCGCGATGTAGCGGACGTTCTGGATCTGCGGCTTGTCCGGCTGCCAGTAGGTCGCGTTCTTCTCCATCACATAGCTCTGCGGAGTGAACTGCTTGAGCTTGTACGGCCCGGTGCCGACCGGGTTCTGGTTGATCGTCTTGGCCGGATCGGTGACCTTGCCCCAGATGTGCTCCGGGATGATCGGGGTGTTGCCGACGATCGCCGCCTCCTCGGTGTACGAGGTGACCGGGAACGTCAGAACCGCCGTCTTGTCGTCCTTGGCCACGGCCGAGGTGAGCTTGAGGCCGGTCGCGTTGATCGACTTCGTCTTGTTGATCAGGTCGAACGTGAAGGCCACGTCCTTGGCGCTGAACGGCTGGCCGTCTGACCACTTCACGCCCTCACGGGTCGTGATGGTCAGCACCTTGCCGTCCGGGCTCCAGGAGTGGGCCGTGGCGAGCATGGGTGTCGGCTCGGCCTCGGTGGCGAAGTTGAAGTAGTAGAGCGGCTCGAAGATGAGCCCGTTGGTCGGCTGGAGGAAGGTCGGCGAGAACGGGTTCCAGTTCTCCACGATGGTGCCGGTCGCGCCGTTGAAGACGGTCACCGTGCTGTTCGCACCACTGTTGGACTTGTCTGCGTCGGAAGAGTCGGAACACCCGGTCAGCGTGAGCGCTATCGCGGCCGTGGCCGCGACGGCCGCGCCTGCCCGGCGGCCGTGACGGGAGAAGAGGTCATACATCGGGCCATTATTAAGTCGCTTAAGTTTGATGTGTCAAGACCAGGTTTCCGGTCGTCGCTCAGTGCGCCACTTCGGCGGCCTCATCAGCCCGGATCTATCGAGCGCCCGACTTGACCCGCTTAGTTAAGCCGTTTTAGATTCTCCATTGACAAGCGTGAAACATGGGGCGCATCGTGGGAGCGCTCCCAAAACCCCGTCCCCCGGGAGCATCCCCACGACCGTCCGCCACCGCACCCGGCGGACAGGGAGGAACCCATGAAATCGAAATGGTGGGGTGGCCTCATCGCCGTGCTGACCGCCGCCGCGACAGTGTTCGTGGTGGCACAGCCCGCTCAGGCCGCCACCGGGTTCACCGTCTCCGGAACCCGGATCCTCGACGGCAACGGCAACCCGTTCGTGATGCGCGGCGTCAACCACGCGCACACCTGGTACGCGAGCCAGACCAGCTCCTCGCTCGCCAACATCGCGGCGCTCGGCGCCAACACCGTCCGCGTCGTCCTCGGCAGCGGCCAGCGCTGGACGGCAAACCCGGCATCGGACGTCGCCAACGTGATCAGCCAATGTAAGGCGAACCGGCTGATCTGCGTCCTCGAAGTGCATGACACCACCGGTTACGGCGAGCAGTCCGGCGCCGCGACGCTCTCCCAGGCCGTCGACTACTGGATCTCGATCAAGAGCGCGCTGGACGGCCAGGAGAACTACGTCATCCTGAACATCGGCAACGAGCCGTACGGCAACGGCTCGGCCTCCGCCAACTGGGCCGCCGACACCCGGTCGGCGATCACCCGGCTGCGCTCGGCCGGCTTCCAGCACCAGATCATGGTGGACGCGCCGAACTGGGGCCAGGACTGGCAGTTCTACATGCGTGACAACGCCGCCTCGGTCTTCGCCGCCGACCCGAACCGCAACACCGTCTTCTCGATCCACATGTACGGCGTCTTCGACACGGCCGCCGAGATCAACGACTACCTCGGCCGGTTCCAGACCGCGAACCTCCCGATCGTCGTCGGCGAGTTCGGCTTCAACCACTCCGACGGCGACCCCGACGAGGACACCATCTTCGCCACCACGCAGTCGCGCGGCATCGGCTACCTCGGCTGGTCCTGGTCCGGCAACGGCGGCGGCGTCGAGTACCTCGACATGGTCACCAACTTCAACGCGTCCGCCCTGACCACGTGGGGCCAGCGCATCTTCAACGGCGCGAACGGCATCAAGGCCACATCGAAGCTGGCCACCGTGTACGGCGCGACCACACCGTCGCCGAGCCGGTCGTCGTCCTCACCCTCGCCGTCGCCCAGCAACCCGGGCTCCCCGAGCCCGAGCAACCCCGGCGGTGGTGGCGCCTGCACCGCCACCTACGCGGTGACCAACAACTGGCCCGGCGGTTTCCAGGGCACCGTCACGATCAAGGCCGGCGCGGCTGCCATCAACGGCTGGACCGTCACCTGGACGTGGCCCAACGGCCAGGCCTTCACCAACTCGTGGAACGCCACCGTGACCACCTCCGGCTCCGCGGTAACCGCGCGCAACGCCGCCTACAACGGCAAGCTCGCCGCCGGCGCCGAGGCCAGCTTCGGCTTCACCGCGTCGCGCGGCACCACCAACAACAACCCCTCGCCGGTCACCTGCACCGCCAGCTGACCGTTTCGCACGCCGGGTGCCGCGGAGAGATCTCTCCGCGGCACCTTCTTCTTCCAGGGGTACGCGACGTCGCGCTCTGCCTCATCTAGACCCGCGACCAGGCGCGACACCGGGCCGCAGCGCGCCGCACGCGCAAATCAGTGGTCCCTCCCGCGCGTCCCGTGAATCATCGAACCGATGAGCATCGAGCAGATCACCGTGTCGGCAGCCGACGCCGGCCCCTACGCGATCACCACCGGCCCGGACGGCGCGCTGTGGTTCACCCTCGTGCACAGCGCCGCGATCGGCCGTCTCGTCCCCGGCGAGCAACCAGCTATACATCCCGTCTCGCCAGGCTCCGGCCCGACGATCATCACGCCCGGCCCGGACGGCGCGCTCTGGTTCACCGAGTACCGCTCGCACCGCATCGGCCGCATCACCGTGGCCGGCAAGATCACGTCCGTCCCGCTGCCCACGCCGGAGTGCGGCCCGTTCGGGATCACCGCCGGCGCGGACGGCGCCCTCTGGTGCACGCTGACGACGGCCGACCGGATCGCGCGGATCACCACGGACGGCGCGGTCACCGAGTTCTCGCTGCCGGTGACCGGCGCGTTCCCGTCGGCGATCACGGCGGGCCCCGACGGCGCCCTCTGGTTCACCCTGAACCAGGCGAACGCCATCGGCCGGATCACCACCGCAGGCGATCTCACGCTCCACCCACTGCCGACCGACGTGGCCGCACCCGTCGGCATCACCGCCGCACCGGACGGCACACTCTGGTTCGTCGAGATCGGCGCCGGCCAGATCGGCCGCATCACCCCGGACGGGGAGATCACCGAGTTCCCGCTGCCCGACCCCGCAGCCCGCCCACACGCCATCACCACCGGCGCCGACAACGCACTCTGGTTCACCGAGTGGGGCGCCAACCGAATCGGCCGCATCACCCCCACCGGCACGATCACCACCCACGACCTACCCACCCCGAACTCCGAACCCCACGGCATCACCCTCGGCCCGGACGGCGCACTCTGGGCAGCCCTGGAGATCGGCGCCCTCGCCCGGATTTCCCACTGACCTCGAGGAATGTGAGGATCCGCAGGCCAGTCGCGAGTAAATGTCAGTTATATGCGGATAAGGGGGGTCATCGCGGCTGCTGCGACCTTAGGCGTGATGACCACGGGCACGGCAGCGGTTTGCACAGCGCCAGATCGGTCCGAGCCGGCGGTCACCGCGTCGCCGGGTCCCACAGGGTCGCCGGGTCCCACGGGTTCCGGGTCGCCGGGTCCCACGGGTTCCGGGTCGCCGGGTCCCACGGGTTCCGGGTCGCCGGGTCCCACGGGTTCCGGGTCGCCGGGCGTCGCGGCGGTGCCGTGGGTCGGGACCTGGGCGATAGCGGTCCAGCCGAGCGAGCGGACCTTCAAGCAGCAGACCCTGCGGCAGATCGTGCACACCAGCATCGGCGGCGGCAGCGCCCGGATCCGGCTCTCCAACGTTCACGGGACCGGCCCGCTGACCGTGACCAGCGCGAACCTGGCCCGCCCGGCGCGGGGCAGCGCCGTCGCCCCGGCCACCGTCCGCCCCCTGACGTTCCTCGGCGCCGCGTCGGTGACGATCCCGGCAGGCGACGCGGTGGTCAGCGACGAGGTGACGTTCCCGGTGCCCGCCGACGGCGACGTGGCCGTCAGCCTGTACGTCCCCGGCGAGACCGGCCCGAGCACCGGACACGGTGCGGGCACACAGCACAACTACGTGGCCGCCGGCGATCAGAGCGCCGCCGCCACCCTGTCCGGCGCCAGAGCCACCACCAGCTACTCCTTCCTGTCCGGCCTCGACGTCCGCAACCCCGGCGCGACCGGCGCCGTGGTGACCTTCGGCGCCTCCATCACCGACGGCGTGGGCTCGGCGGTCAGCGCGAACCGCCGCTGGCCCAACCTCCTCGCCGACCGCCTGCGCGCCGCCGGCCATACCGTAGGCGTGCTCAACACCGGCATCAGCGGCAACCAGCTCACCGCCGACCGCTTCGGCGACCGCGCAGGCCGCCGCCTCCAGCGCGACGTCCTGGACCAGCCCGGCGCCCGCCGGGTGATCCTCTCCGACGTAGCAATCAACGACCTCGGCAACTCCGGCACCCCCTCAGCCACCCTGATCACCGAGTTCGAGCAGCTCGTCTCCCGCGCCCGCGCCGCCGGCCTCACCGTGATCTGCTCGACGCTGACCCCGTTCCGCGGCGCGGGCTACTGGACCGAGGCCGCCGAACAGGGCCGAGCCGCCTTCAACACGTTCATCCGCTCCCCCGGCACCGGCTGCGACGCCGTCCTCGACCTGGCCGACGCCACCGCCGACCCGGCGGACCCCGACCGCTACGCCCGCGCCTACGACTCCGGCGACCACCTCCACCCCAGCAACGCCGGCATGCAAGCCATCGCCAACGCCGTCGACCTCACCTGGCTCACCCCCTGACAGGCCGGACCGGCGCATCGACGATCCCTCGCCCGCCGCACAGCACCACACACCGCCGATCAGCCCCCACCTCGGCAGCGGCAGCTGGCGCGATCGCCGGATAGAACGTTCGTTCTTGCGGATAGAACGTTCGTTCTAGCAGCGGTGACTAAGCGAGCATCCCGGCGCGACGGCCGAACACCGTGCCGGCGGTCAGTCCGGTGCCGCCCGGATAGTTGCCGCTGAACAACCCGCCGAGCATCTCCCCGCACACGAACAGGCCGGGAATGACAGCGCCGTCCGCATCCATCACCCGCCCATGCTCATCCGCCGCCAGCCCGCCGAACGTGAACGTGATCCCGCACGTGACCGGGAACGCGTAGAACGGCGGCGTTCGGATCGGCAGCGCCCAGTTGCTCTTCGGCGGGTCCACCCGGGACGCCCGCCCGTCTTTCACCGCGGCGTCAAAACGCACACTCTCGTCGATCCCAGCATTGAAATCCTCAACTGTCCCGATAAATCTGGGCAAATCGATGCCAGCGGACAGCGCCAGCTCCTCCAGCGACGAAGCAACGATCACCGAAGCGCCCGGCGCGTCATACTCCTCGGTCCGCAGCAACGGCCGGATCTCCGAGTCGAACACCTGGAACGCGAGGCCCCCGGGCTGCCGGAGGATCTCCCCGCCGTACTTCGCATAGGTGTAGTTCCGGAAGTCCGCCCCCTCGTCCACGAAGCGCCGGCCGGAACTGTTCACCACGATCCCGAGCGGATAACTCTGCCGCGTGAGCCGGTTCGTCAGCTCCCGATCACCCGAAGTCGCCGCCCCCGCGTCCCACGCCACGCTGTGACAGCTCGACCAGTCACCACCCCGAGCCGCGCCAACGGCCAGCGCCGACCGCAGCATGTCCCCCGTGTTCAGCGGCGTCCCGCGCACCAGCGCCCGCTCCCACCCCGCACCCAGATGCTCCCGCCGCCACCGCGGATCGGCCTCGAACCCGCCCGCCGCCAGCACCACCGACTCCGCTTCCACGACACCGGTCGTCCCGTCGGCCGCGCTCCAGCGCACCCCACAGACCCGGCCGTTCCGGACCACGAGATCACCGCACCGGTGTCCATAGCGGATCTCGACCCCACCCGCCAGCGCCGCCCGCGTGTGCTGCGAGACCAGCCCCTTCCCACCGTCCACGCTGCCGACCGCGAGACCGCCCCAGAACACATGCCGGCCCGAATCATCCGGATATGACTGCCGCTCGAACATCAGCCGGAACCGCAGCCCCAGCCCGTGCAGCCAGCGCAGCGCCGGCCCGCTCTCCGCCGCCAGGACGCCGGCCAACCCCGCGTCGGTCCGGCCACCGGTCAGCTCACGCATGTCTTTCAGGAAAAGATCTTGAGGGTACGGAGTGAGCACCGCTGTGGCATTGCGGGGATCGGGCTCCAGCAGTTCCGCCACGTCGTCCAGACCGTGATGCGCGATCCGGAACGCACCCGCCGTGTAGAAGCTGTTGCCGCCCGCCTCGTCCGGCCGGCCCCTCTCCAGCAGCAGGACCTCGCGGCCCCGGGCGGCGGCCGCGTGCGCCGCGCTGAACCCGGCGTTGCCGCCTCCGATCACCACGACGTGCGGCATGGCGCCTCCTGGCCGACACTGGGAACCAGCGACAGACCTGAATGTAAGCGGAGACGCGCGGTACCGCACACGGAAGTGGGGTGGCCCGATGAACTGGCGTCCGGCGGTGGCCGGCCCGTGGGTGGCGGCCGCGATCGCGACCGTGCTGCTGGTCGTGACGATGCCCCGCGACGATCCCGCCGAGGCGGGCGACTTCCTGGACGGCCGCCAGTTGCGGCTGATGGCTCCCGCCGCGCCCGGCGGCGGCTGGGACCAGACCGCCCGCGAGATGCAGTCCGCGCTGCGGGACGTGGCCGGGCGCACCGAGGTCTACAACGTGGCCGGCGCCGGCGGGACGATCGGGCTCAGCCAGTTCGCCCGGTACGAGGGCGACCCCACCCAGGTCATGGTGATGGGCCTGATCATGGTGGGCGCCATCGAGAGCAACGACTCGCCGGTGAGCCTGGAGCAGACCACCCCGCTGGTACGGCTCACCACCGACTACGAGGTGCTCGTGGTCCCCGCCGACTCCCCGCTCCAGACCGTCGACGACCTGGTCACCCGCATGCGGGACGACCTGGGTGCGGTCTCGTTCGCGGGCGGCTCGGCCGGCGGCGTCGAACAGATCCTGGCCGGCCTGATCGCCGACGCGATCGGCGCCGATCCGGGCGGCGTCAACTACGTCGCGCACTCCGGCGGCGGCGAGGCCCTCTCCACGCTGCTCTCCGGCCGCGCGACAGCCGGCGTCTCCGGCGTCTCCGAACTGGAGGGCCAGATCAGGGCCGGCACGGTCCGCCCCCTCGCCGTCTCCAGCGCCGACCGCCTGCCCGCCCTCCCCGACGTACCCACCCTCCGCGAGTCCGGCGTCGACGTCGAACTCGCCAACTGGCGCGGCGTGGTGGCCCCCGCTCGGCTGGACCCGGCCGAGGAGCAGGCCTTGGAGGACCTGATGATGCGCATGACGCAGACCGACGCGTGGCGCGAGACTCTGCAGCGGCGCGGCTGGGGCGACGCCTACCTGGCCGGTCCCGAGTTCGACACGTTTCTCAAGACGGAACGCGACACCGTCCACGACGTCCTGGTCAAGATGGGCCTCGCATGACCACCCCCGACCCCGAACCGGCACCCACGGCACCCACACCCGCAGCACCCACACCCGCAGCGCCAGCAACCGGGGCACCCGCAACCGGGCCACACGCAACCGGGCCACCCGCAACCGGGGCGCCCGCAACCGGGCCACCCGCTGCCGCCCCGGCGGGCTCGGCGGCCCTCTCCGACCTCGCCGAGCCGCCCGCCCCCGAGTCGGCTGAGCGGGAGCGATCACAGGCGCGGGCGTCGGCGCTCCTCGGGATCGTCATGGTCGCCGGGGCGATCGTGGTGCTCGTCGACGCGGCCGGGATGCGGGAGACCGATGCGGCGGTGGGACCCGCGGCGGCGCCTACGCTGATCGGGATCCTGCTGGGCATTCTCGGACTCGTGCTCGCCGTGCAGGGTGTGCGCTCAGCGCGTACCCCGGATGGTCTTGACCTTGATCCTCGGCGCTTCTGGCGCCTCGCGGCGATGGTGGGCACTCTGATCGCGTTTGCCCTTCTTCTGCCGTTTGTGGGATATGTAGTGAGCTCCGCCGCCCTCTTCACCGTGGCGGCCCTCCTGCTCGGCGCACCGCATCCCGCCCGGGTCGTCGCCTATGGATGGGCCCTCGCCGCGACCGTGTTCCTGATCTTCGACCGGCTGATCGGTCTCAGCCTTCCCACCGGACCGTGGGGGTTCTGATGGACGCCCTGCTCGCCGGTTTCGCCGACGCCCTCACCCCGGCCAATCTCCTCTGGGCCCTGGTAGGCGTCACCATCGGCACCGCCGTGGGCGTGCTCCCCGGCATCGGCCCGGCCCTCACCGTGGCCCTGCTGCTGCCGATCACTTTCCGCCTGGAACCCGCCGCCGCACTGATCATGTTCGCCGGGATCTACTACGGCGGCATGTACGGCGGCTCGACCACCTCGATCCTGCTCAACACTCCCGGCGAGAGCGCGTCCGTGGTCACCGCCCTCGAAGGCAACCGGATGGCCCGCGCCGGACGCGGCTCCGCGGCCCTGGCAACCGCCGCGATCGGCAGCTTCGTGGCCGGCACCATCGGCACGATCGCGCTCACCGCGGCCGCTCCCCTGGTCGCCGACATAGCGATCAGTTTCGGTCCACCGGAGTACGTCGCGCTGATGGCCCTGGCCTTCGTCACCGTCAGCGCGCTGCTCGGGCCCAACCTGCTGAAGGGCGCCGCCTCGCTCGTCATCGGCGCCGCGATCGGCCTGGTCGGCATCGACACGCTGACCGGGCAGCCGCGGCTCGCGTTCGGAGCGCCCGCCCTGCTCGACGGGATCGACGTGGTGATCGTGGTCGTCGCGCTGTTCGCGCTCGGCGAGACGTTCACCCACCTGGTGGCCGGCACCGGGCACGCCCGCGTCGAACCGGTCCGCGGCGCCGCCGTCCTCTCCCGCGAGGACTTCCGCCGCTCGTGGCCGGCCTGGCTGCGCGGCACCGCCCTCGGCTTCCCGATCGGTAGCCTCCCCGCCGGTGGCGCCGACGTGCCGACCTTCCTCAGCTACAGCCTCGAGAAACGGCTCTCCAAGCACCGTCACGAGTTCGGCCACGGCGCCATCGAGGGCGTCGCCGGCCCGGAGTCCGCCAACAACGCCGCGGCCGCCGGTGTCCTGGTCCCGCTGCTGACGATCGGCCTGCCCACCTCCGCGACGGCGGCCGTCATCCTCACCGCGTTCCAGTCCTACGGCCTGCAGCCCGGCCCGCAGCTCTTCAGCGAGTCCGGCGACCTGGTGTGGGCGCTGATCGCCAGCCTCTACATCGGCAACGTCCTGCTCCTGGTACTCAACCTGCCCCTGGTCCGGGTCTGGGCGCGCCTGCTGACCATCCCCGCCTACGGCATCTACGCCGGTGTCCTGGTATTCGCCTGCCTGGGCACCTACGCCGCCGGCGGCACCGTCGCCGACCTGCTCATCCTGACCGCGCTGGGCCTCGTCGGCCTCCTCATGCGCCAGGCCGACGTCCCGGTAGCCCCGGCCATCGTCGGCCTGATCCTGGCCCCGCTGTTCGAACAGCAGCTACGCCGAGCCCTGACCCTCTCCGACGGGGACTGGTCCGTCCTGCTCTCCAACCCGCTGACAATAACGCTCTGGATCCTGGCCGCCCTAGCCCTGCTCGCCCCCACAGCCGTCTCGCTCTACCGCCGCACCCACCCCCACGTGTGACTTTCCGCCCCACTCCACACACAAACGCCACCCCATTGCGTGTGGATTTCCGCCCCCCTCCGCACCCCAACTCCACACACGAGGCGCCACCCCCGAGCGTGTGGATTTCCGCCCCGCTCCACACCCGAACTCCACACACGAGGTGCCACCCCCGAGCGTGTGGATTTCGGCCCCGCTCCGCACCCCAACTCCACACACGAGGTGCCACCCCCGAGCGTGTGGGGTTTCGGGGGTCCGTACCAAGATCGGTGTTTCCGGCTGTCGGTTAGTAGGTCTCGGCGGCCGGCCAGCGGTCACCGAAGGTGATGGCGAAGGCGTTCAGCACGGGCTTCCAGCGCATCGTCCATCGGGCGCGGCCGGTCCCGGTCGGGTCCAGGCTGCGGGTCACAAGGTACAGGCACTTCAGCGCGGCCTGCTCGCTCGGGAAATGTCCCCGAGCGCGCACGGCCCGCCGATAGCGGGCGTTCAACGACTCGATCGCATTCGTGGAACAGATTACCTTCCTGATCTCGACGTCGTAGTCCAGGAAGGGAATGAACTCGTTCCAGGCGTTACGCCACAGCCGGATCATCGCCCGGTATTTCGTGCCCCATTTCTCTTCCAGATCATCCAGGGCGGCCGCTGCCGTGTCCGCGTTGACCGCGGTGTAGATCGGCCGGATGTCACGCTTGATCGCGTCCGCGTCGGCTCGTGACGTCAAACGGAAAGTATTCCTAATCAAATGAATGATGCAGGTTTGCACCACGGCCTGCGGCCAGACAGCCTCAACGCTGTCCGGCAACCCTTTCAACCCGTCGCAAACGACGAAGAACACATCGGCCACGCCACGGTTCTTCAGATCGACCAGAACGCTGAGCCAGAACTTGGCGCCCTCGCCACCGGCGCCGGCCCACAGGCCCAGGACGTCCTTACGGCCGTCCACGGTGACCCCGATGGCCGCGTAGATGGGCCGGTTCGCGACCTGACCGTCCCTCACCTTGATGACGATCGCGTCGATGAACACGGCCGCATACACGCGGTCGAGGGGCCGCGATGACCATTCCGTCATCTCCGCGACCACTTTGTCGGTGATCCGTGAGACGGTCTCCTTCGACACCGACGCGCCATAGATCTCCGCGAAATGCGCCGATATCTCCCCGGTCGTCATTCCTTTCGCAGTCATCACTCGCGGGGCCCATCCCGCCGGACCTCAGCCCGGCGTGTCGGGCCGGAAACACCGCTCCTGGCACAGTCCCGGTTTCGGCCCCGCTCCGCACCCGAACTCCACACGCGATGGGGGTCGGGTGCGGGCGGGGGGTGGTGTCAGCTTGCGGTGCAGGAGGTGCTCGGCCAGGTCCAGTTGCCGTTGGCCATGATGGTGATGCCGAAGTTGTTGCCGGAGCCGTTCGGGCGGGCCGTGACCCTGCCGGTCGTGCCGCTGACCGAGGCGTTCCAGCTGTTCTGGATGGACTGGCTGCCGTTCAGGTTGAGCGTGACGGTCCAGTTGCTGGAACCGGAGACCGCGACGTTGAGGTTGAAGCGGTCGCCGAACTGCTGACCGGCCGAGAGGGTCGCGGTGCAGTTGCCGCCGCCCGGGGGCGGTGTCGTCGTGCTGGTCGGCTGCGGGTTGCCGCCGCCGTCCGGAGCGACCGCCCGGCCGGTCGACGGTGAGATCATGCCGGAGCACAGGTTGCGGCTGGCCAGGTTCTGGGCGATGCGCGGGATGGCGGCGACGGTGTTCGCCGGCCAGTCGTGCATGAGGATGATCTGCCCGTTCTGGAGCCGTCCGGCGGCTGAGACGATCGCGTCGACGCTGGCGTTGTTCCAGTCCTGGGAGTCGACGTCCCAGATGATCTCGGTCAGGCCGTACTTCTGCTCGACGGCGCGCAGCGTCGCGTTGGTCTCGCCGTACGGAGGCCGGAACAGCCGGGGTGTGCCGCCGCCGGCGTTCGCGATCGCGGACTGGGTCCGGGAGATCTCCGAGTCCATCGTGGCCTGGCTCTGCTGCGTCATGTGCGGGTGGGTGTAGCTGTGGTTGGCCACCCACATGCCCGCGTCCACCTGGGCCCGGACCAGCGAGGGGTTGGACGCCACGTACGAACCCTGGTTGAACATCGTGGCCCGCAGGCCGTTGTTCCGCAGTGCGGCCAGCAGGTTCTGCGTGTTGCCGGCGCGCGGGCCGTCGTCGAAGGTCAGGCCGACGTACCCGTTGCAGGCGGCGGCCTGGGACGACGCGGTGACGTTGATCGCCACGAAGGTGGCGGCGGCAGCGGCGGCCGTCGCCGCGATGGCCAACGGACGTTTCCACTTACCGATTGCTGCGATCCGCATGGAGGCGTTCCTCTCTTCGGGCTCCGGCCGACCGGCCATCGACAGCGATGAGTATCGTTCCGCCCTCGTCAAAGAGTCAACAACTTCCGGAAGCATAACGGAAATCAGTTTTCACTTATAAGCGATGTTCAACAGGCATTTTGCCATCATCCAGGGCCCAGGAAATGTGTCATGGCGAGCATCAGATGGCGCCTGGTCCGAAAGTTTCGGAGCGTGGGGAGTGAGTGCCGGGCCACTGGGCATAGGGATCGCATGGCGGTGATCCTTCTGACCGGTGCCTCGGGGCGCCTCGGGCACATGCTCCGCGAGCGCCTCACCCACCACACCCTGCTGCTCACCGACGCCGAACCCGAAGACGGCGACGGCGCCGGAGACGGCGACGGCGACGGCGTCGAGGCGCTCGACGTGACCGACGGCGAGGCGCTGCGGCGGGCCTGCGCGCGGGGCGTCGACGCGGTCGTGCACCTCGGCGGGCTCGCCTGGGAACGGCCCTTCGACGACCTGCTCGACGTCAACGTCCGCGGCACCGAGCGGGTCCTGCGGGCCGCGCACGAGGCCGGTGTCCCGCGCGTCGTGCTGGCCTCCAGCAACCACGCCGCCGGCCTGCACGAGCGCCGCGACGACCTGCCCGACGACGTGCCGCCGCGGCCGGACACGTACTACGGCTGGAGCAAGGCGGCCCTGGAGTCCCTGGGCCGGCTCTATCACGACCGGTACGGCCTGCACGTGATCTGCCTGCGGATCGGCGCCTGCCGCCCGCGGCCCGAGGACGCTCGTGACCTGTCCATCTGGCTCTCCCCGGACGATCTCGCCCGGCTGGTCGAGGCCTCGCTGACCGCGACCGGATGGCACCTGGTCTGGGGTGTCTCCGCGAACACCAGGCGCTGGTGGTCGGCCGCGGGCGGCGACGCCATCGGTTTCCACCCGCGCGACGACGCCGAGAAGTGGGCGGCCGACTTCGGCGAACCCGACCTCACCGCACCGCAGCACCGCACCGTCGGCGGACAGAGCGGCACCGGGAGGCTGGGCGGCTGAGGCTGACCGTCACACCGGGGCGGGCTGGTCGGCGGCGATCCGGAGGGCTTCGACGAGACGCCGGTACAGGTCGTCGGTCGCGTAGAGCTCGGCATGCGTGCCCTGCGCCCGGATCCGCCCGTCCTCCATCACCAGGATGCGGTCCGCGTCCAGCACCGTGGACAGCCGGTGAGCGATCGTCACCACCGCGCCGGCCGCCGCCCGCTCCCGGATGCACGCCTGCACGGCGGCCTCGGTCAGTCCGTCGACCTGGGCGGTCGCCTCGTCCAGGAGCAACACGTCCGGCGTCCGGAGCAGCGCCCGCGCCAGGGCGATCCGCTGCCGCTGCCCTCCCGAGACGTCCGTCGAGCTCAGCGACGTGTCCAGCCCCTCCGGCAGCTCCGCGATCTTGTCGTCCAGGCGTACCTCCCGCAGCACCGCGCGCAGCTCCTCCTCGCTCGCGTCCGGGTGGGTGAAGCGCAGGTTGTCGCCGATCGTCCCGGGCACCACCGGCGTCTCCTGCTCGACGTAGGCCAGCCGGGCACGCACCTCCTGATGGGTCCAGTCCGCATACGGCCGGCCGTCCAGCAGGATCCGGCCCTCCTCCGGCTCGACGAAACGCAGGAGCAGCGAGAACAGGGTGGTCTTTCCCGCGCCGGACGGCCCGACGATCGCCGTGTGCCCGCGCCGGGGGATCTCCAGGTCGATGCCGCGGACGGCGGGCGGCGCGTCCGGGCCGTAGCGCGCGGTGACGTCCCGCAGCACCAGCACCGGCGTGTCCGCGGCGTGCGGGGCCGCCGCCGGCCGGGAGATCGCGCCGGAGGCGGGCTCGGCGGCGATGCTCTCCAGCTCGTTGATGCGCCCGGCCGCGGCGATGCCCGACTGCAGCGCGGTCATGTTCTGCGTCAGCTCGCTGATCGGGCCCATCAGCTGGAACACGTACAGCAGGAACGCGACCAGGCTGGACACCTCGAGCAGTCCCGCGTGGGCACGCCAGGCGCCCACCGCGAGGATGAGGATCACCGCGAGGTTGATGCCGGACCAGGCGATCGTCCAGACCGAGGCCGCGACCTTGGCGGCACGAACGCTGTGTGCGGCGGCGTCACGCGCGTTGCCCACGATCTGGTCACCCTGGCGGACTTCGGCCCGGCTTGCTTTCACCGTACGAATAGCGCGCAGTGATCCTTCGAGTTGTGCACCCAATTTGCCGACCGAGTCCTGAGCGGCCGTCTGCGCCTTGCTGATCCTCGGCAGGAGCGTGGCCATCAGGATGCTCACGACGACGACCGCCCCGAGTGTGCACGCGAGCAGAGTCAGGTCGAGCACCGCCATCAGGATCAGCGTGCCGACCAGCCCGATCCCGGCGTTGATCAGGCCGACGATGCTGCTGGACGCCTGGTGCAGCAGACCGGTGTCGGACGTGACACGGGTGACGAGCTCCCCGGTGGCGCGGGCCTGCAGGTCGCCGACCCGGGCCCGGAAGTAGCGCCGGATGATCGAGGTCCGGGCGTCCAGCACGATCTGCTCGGCGAGCGTGCCGAGCAGGATCCACTGCCAGAGCGTGATGGCGGCACCCACCACGACCAGGGCGGCGAGCACGGTGATCGGACGGGCGAGGTCGACGCCGTCGCTGAACGAGTCGAGGACCCACTTGGTGACCATCGGCGTGGCCAGCCCGGCGGCGTTGCCGATCAGGCCGAGGACGAGCCCGAGCAGCATGGTCCGGCGGTGCGGGCGGAGCACGGCGAGCAGGGTGCGCAGTCTCGTGGGTTCCGGCATTCCCATAGTGGAACACTCACGTTCCAAAATAGGCAAGTGTTATTCTGCCGCTGTGAGCACCATCCCCACCGGCAGCCGTGCCCGCACCCGGCAGGCGATCCTGGACGCGGCGATCGAGGTCCTCGCGCGCAACCCGGCCGCGCCGCTGAGCGACGTGGCCGCCGCCGCCGACGTGGGCCGCACCACGCTGCACCGCTACTTTCCCGAGCGCACCGACCTCCTGAACGCTCTGCAGGCCGAGGCCGGGGAGCGGCTCGACCAGGCCCGGGTCCGGGCGCGCGTCGCCGAGGACTCCGGCGTCTCCGCGGTCCGCCGGCTCTGCCAGGAGTATTTCGATCTGGGCGACGTGCTCTCGCTGCTCTTCCGCGAACAGGTCGCCGTCGGCGACGACCACGACATCGCCGGCTGCGACGAGGACTTCGAGGCCATGGTCCGCCGGGGCCACGCCGACGGCAGCATCGACCCGGAGCTCCCGCCCATCTGGATCCAGAGCCTGATGTGGTCGCAGCTCTACGCCGGCTGGAGCTACCTCGCCGAGTTCAAGGTCTCCCGCCACGAGGCCCTGCGCCTGGTCCTGCGCTGCATGGAGGGAGCGGTCCGCCCCCTCCACCGCGACTGACCGTGTGTTGAGTTCCGCCCGTATATGAGCCCGAACTCAACACGAAATGTGTTTGGCTGTCAGATCTTGGCGCCTACCGCGGAGCCGTTTGAGGGGACGAGGTAGTTGGAGGACGGGATGGAGCCGTCGGCGGTGCGCGGGCCGGCGATCGTGGAGGTGCTGGTGCTGAGGAGGGGCCAGGAGCCGCCGATGTTCCAGGAGTTGCCGGTGGCGGTGGACGAGCCGAGAGCCACCGCGGTGGCGTTGCCGAGGGCCAGGTTCGCGGTGAGTTTCGTCTTGGAGCCGCCGTCGACGTCGAAGCCGGTCTTGACGTTTTGGTACGACGTAGACCGATTTATCGTGATCGCTCCCGTGTTGCCGTTGTCGGTGAAGCCGTGGGCGGCGTTCCCCCACGCCATGGAGTTCGAGATGGCGTGCGCGGCGGCCGGACCGGTGCCGCTGCTGCCGCCCAGTTTGAGACCGTTGCCGTCGCCCGAGAAGTTGGGGATGCCCCAGCGGTTGTAGCCGTTGCCGTACGCAATCGTGTTCTGGATCGTGATCGGCGAGGTGAACATCCAGGCGTCGAAGCCGTCGTCGACGTTGTTCCAGAGCCGGGTGCCGCGGACGATGTTGCCGGAGCCGCTGCCCTCCTTGATGCCGAGACCGTCGGCGCTCTCCCCGTTCTTGCGCGGATCGCGGTTGCCGTAGCTGTCGAGGTTGAGGATCTGGTTGTTCGCGGAGGACCCCTGCAACTGGAAGCCGGTCTCGTAGTTGTCGCGGGTGATCAGCCGCTCGAAAGTGTTGTTGTTGCAGCCCGCGCAATAGACGCCGTAGGGGCCGTGGACGATCTCCAGCCCGCTGATCCGCCAGTAGGACGCCTCCATGTGGACGGCTCCGCGCTGCGCACTCGGGATCGTCGACCCGACCGCGCCGGGGGTGTAACCGAGCGCCTCGCCGTCGATCACCACCTTCTCGCCGCCGTAGTTGGTCAGTGTGATCGGGCTGCCGGACGTACCGCTCTTCGTGATCTGGATGTTGGTCGTCAGCGCGTAGGTCCCGCCGCGCACGGCGACGGTCCCGCCGGCCGTGACGAGGCTGATCGCCTTCTGGATCGTGGCGAGCGGTGCGGTGAGGGTGCCGGCGTTGCTGTCGTTGCCGCCGGTCGCGACGTAGAGGGTCGTCGCGGCCGCGCGCGCGGGCGCGTGGATTCCGAGGACAGCCAGAAATGCGGCGACGAAAAGCATTATCCGCCGTGCTCTCATAGGGGATTTCTCCTTGTCGCAGGCGGCCGGTGACGCGGGGCGGTGACGCCACCGGCCGGGTGGCGCGAGGACGACTCGGGGAAGCCGCCGACATGGGGGAATGCGCTTTCCCACGCAACCTACGACGCCCCTCGCGCGATGTCAATCGGCTGCAACAAAGCTGCAAACGGAAAGCATTGACCACCGCCAATATCAAATTTTATGGTCGGGGCCTCACCCCATGTTTCGGGGGAATTTCGGCGGACAATTCCCGGAGGTTCCGCATGAGACCCGTCCGATGGATCACTGCTGCCCTGGCACTGGTTGTGCCAGTCGTTCTGGTGGCTCCGGCGCTCGCCGCGCCGCTCTTCTCCGACAACTTCGACGACGGCAACGCCGACGGCTGGTCGCGCAACGGCGGCACCTGGTCGGTGGTGACCGACGGCTCGCCGGCGTACCGGCAGAGCAGCACCAGCGCCAACGCGCGCGCCCTGGCCGGCAGCACGTCGTGGACCGACTACACGGTCCAGGCGCGGGTCCGGCCGATCGCCTTCGCCACGACCGCCCGGACCGCCGGGATCGCCGCACGCGCCGTCTCCAGCAGCCAGTACTACGCGCTCGTGCTGACCGGCGGCGGGGCGGCGCAGCTGCAGCGGGTCTCGGGCGGGACCGCGACCACCCTCGGCACCGCCGCGGTCGGCGGTGGCACGGGCACCTGGCGGACGCTCGCGCTCGCCGTGCAGGGTTCCACGCTGAGGGGGTACGTGGACGGCACGCAGGTCGTGCAGGCGACCGACGGCACGTTCGCCGCCGGGCGGATCGGGCTGGTCACCGGCTATGCGAGCGCCTCGTACGACGACGTCGCCGTGGACACCGCGTCACCCGGGCCGGGCCCGTCGACGAGCCCCACCACTCCCCCGCCGCCCGGTGACTGCCGGGTCAGCGGGTCGCCGGCCGGCTTCGCCACGGTCAACGCGTGGGGACAGAACGGCACGACCGGCGGCGCGGGTGGCCCGGTGGTCGCTGTGGACACCGCGTCCGAGCTGCTCGCCGCGATCGCGACGGCCGGGCCGCTCACCGTCTGCGTCAGCGGCACGATCACGCTCCCGGCCGGGATGTACGACGTGACCAGCGACAAGTCGATCCTCGGGGTCGGCTCGACGGCCGGGATCACCGGCGGCGGGTTCAACATCGGGCTGGCTGTCTCCGACGTGACGTCGCCGCCGGCCGACGCTGTGCACAACGTGATCATCCAGAACCTGACGTTCCGGGGCGCGAGCGACGACTCGATCAACGTGCAGATGTTCTCGCACCACGTGTGGATCGACCACAACGACCTGGCACAGGGTTACGACGGGCTGATCGACGTCAAGCGCGGGTCCTCGTACGTGACGGTGTCGTGGAACCACACCCATCACCACACCAAGAACATGCTGCTCGGCCACGACGACGGCAACGGCGCCCAGGACACCGGGCGGCTCAAGGTCACGTACCACCACAACTGGTTCGACGCGACGCCGCAGCGCAACCCGCGGGTCCGGTTCGGCGAGCCGGTGCACGTCTACAACAACTACTACTTCTACAACACCGACACCGGCGTGGCCTGCCAGAACACGGCCGGCTGCCTGGTCGAGGGCAACTATTTCGAGGACGTCGAGGAACCGGTCACCAACACGTACGCCGGACCGGCCGGCCGCTGTGTCGCCCGGAACAACGTGTTCGTGGGCGAGTCGGGCGCGCCGGACTGCAGCGGAACCGTGCAGGAGGCGAGCGGCTACTACAGCTACACACTCGACGATCCGAACTCGGTCAAGTCCATCGTCACCGCGGGTGCGGGGGTGTTCTGATGTCACGACGTCATGCGATCTGGGCAGTGCTCAGCGTCGCCGCTCTTCTGATCATGATGGCCACCACGGGTGCGCAGGCCGCGACCCTGCTCACCGACGACTTCGAGGACGGCAACGCGACCGGCTGGACGACCAGCGGCGGCACCTGGGCGCTGGCCTCCGACGGCTCCGGCGTCTACCGCCAGAGCGGGACCAGCAGTGACGCACGCGCGCTGGCCGGCACGGCGACCTGGACCGACTACGCCGTACAGGCGCGGGTCAAGCCGACCGCGTTCAGCGGCAGCAACCGGTTCGCCGCGGTGCTGGCCCGGGTGCAGAGCAGCACCAGCTACTACTACCTGGCGCTGCGGTCCAACAACACGGTCGAGCTCAAGCGCCTCGACAGTGGATCGTCGACCACGCTGGACACCGCCTCGGTGTCCGTGTCGGCCGGGACCTGGTACACGCTGCGCCTGGAGGTCGCCGGGACGGCGCTGCGCGGGTACGTCAACGGCGCGCTGCTGACCGAGGCCGCCGACACGCGGTGGAGCGGCGGGCGGGTCGGCGTCGCCACCTTCTACACCGCGGCGAACTTCGACGACGTGCAGGTGACCACCGAGGTGACCACGCCGCCGTCGTCGTCCGGGCCGCCGACCTCGGAGCCGCCGGCGCAGCCGAACGTGGCCGACGGCTGGGCCGCGGTGAACGCGTGGGGCCAGAACGGCACGTCGGGTGGCGCCGGCGGAGCGACGGTCACGGTCACGAGCGCCTCGGCGTTCCTGTCGGCGATCGCGCAGAGCGGCCCGCTCACCGTCCGGGTGCAGGGCATGCTGACGCTGCCCGGGCCGATGCACGACGTGACGAGCGACAAGACGATCGTCGGCGTGGGCAGCGGCTCCGGGCTGACCGGGGGCGGGCTCAACGTCGGGCTGGCGATCGACGACGACATCACCGCTCCCCCGGCGAACGCCGTGCACAACGTGATCATCCGGAACCTCAACTTCCGCGGCTGGCCGGACGACGCGATCAACGTGCAGATGTTCAGCCACCACGTCTGGATCGACCACAACACATGGACCACCGGGTCGGACGGCGGCGTGGACATCAAGCGCGGGTCCTCGTACGTCACCGTCTCCTACAACCACGCCGACGGCACGGACAAGAACATGCTGCTCGGGCACGACGACGACAACGGCGCTCAGGACATCGGCCGGTTGAAGGTCACGTACCACCACAACTGGTTCGACGGCACCGAGCAGCGCAACCCCCGGGTCCGCTTCGGCGACCAGGTGCACGTCTACAACAACCACTACAACGACACCGGCAACTACGGCGTGGCGTCCACCGAGAACGCCGGCGTGATCGTCGAGGGCAACTCGTTCGAGAACGTCGAGGACCCGTTCCACCTGGGTGAGGGCGACTCCGGGAACGGGCGGCTGGTCGCGCGGAACAACTGCTTCGTCAACTCGGGCACCGGTCAGACCGGCGGCGGCGTGCCCGCGGTGACCTACTCCTACACCGCGCAGCCGTGTGCGCAGGTGAAGGCGACAGTGACCGCGCAGGCCGGGGTGGGGAGGATCTGATGCACGCGCTTCTCTCGATAGTGCTGATGGCGAGCGGTCTGACGGCTGCCGCGCCGACGGCGGCCGACGGGTTCGCCACGGGAACGACGGGTGGGGCGGGTGCGCCGGTCGTCACCGTCAGCACCGCGGCTGACCTGGCTCGATACGCCGGCGCGAATACCCCGTACACAATCATGGTTTTGGGAAGAATTTCCGCTAGTGGAATGATCACGGTGGTCGCGAACAAGAGCATCCTCGGGGTGGGTTCGAACGCTGAGATCACCGGTGGCGGGCTGCAGCTGGGCACCACCACGCGTCCCGGCAACAACGTGATAATCCGGAACATCCGGTTCACCGACGCGGATGACGACTCGATCAGCGTCACCAACGGTGCGCACCACGTGTGGATCGACCACAACGAGTTCGGGCCCGGATATGACGGATCGCTGGACATCAAGCGCAAGTCCACGCAGGTCACGGTCTCCTGGAACGTCTTCCGCGGCACCGACAAGTCGATGCTGCTGGGGCACTCCGACAACTATCGCGAGGACATCGGATACCTGCGGGTCAGCTACCACCACAACTTCTTCGACGGGTCCAACCAGCGGCATCCACGGGTCCGGTTCGGCGAGCCGGTACACATCTACAACAATTATTATCGAAATGTCGGGCTTTATGGTGTTGCGTCTACTGAGAACGCCGGAGTCGTCGTGGAGGGCAACTACTTCGAGAACGTCGCCCACCCGTGCCACTCGGTCGGCGGATATGCGGAGAGTAATCCAGGGCGTCTGGTGCAGCGGGCGAACGCGTTCGTGAACTCGGGAACGTGCGAGGCGGGCGGCAGCGTGGCCGAACCGTCCGGATATTACGGATATCAGCTTGATCCGGCGTCGTCGGTGCCGTCCCTGGTGACCGCCGGTGCCGGGGTAGGGAGGATCTGATGCGACGGCTTCTCACCGCACTGCTGATCTCCGGCAGCGTGTTCGTGGCCTCGCCGGCGTCCGCGGCCCCGTCCACTCCGGACGGCTTCGCGTCGGTGCCGGCGCTCGGTCTGACCACCACGACCGGCGGCGTCGGCGGCCCGACCGTCACCGTGGACACCACCGACGAGCTGCTCGACGCCATCGACACGGTCGGCTCGATGATCATCCAGGTCTCCGGCACCATCGAGATCACCAGCAAGCAGGGCGTGCGCCCCAACAAGACCATCATCGGGGTGGGTGCGAACCCGACGATCTCCGGCGGCGGCTTGGACTTCTATCGCTCCTACAACGTGATCGTACGGAACCTGACGTTCGTCGATGCCGAGGACGACGCGATCAATGTCGGTCAGCAGTCGCACCACATCTGGATCGACCACAACACGTTCGTCCGGCCCGTGGACGGCTCGATCGACGTCGTCCGCGGCGCTGATTACGTGACGGTCTCGTGGAACCACTTCGCCGGCACCGACAAGAGCATGCTGCTGGGCCACTCCGACGGCGCGTCCTCCACCGACGTCGGGCATCTCAAGGTCAGCATCCACCACAACTGGTTCGACGGGTCCCGGCAGCGGCATCCCCGCGTCCGGTTCGGCGAGCCGGTGCACGTCTACAACAACTGGTTCGACGGCAACCAGCTCTACGGCGTCGCGTCAACGATGAACGCCGGCGTGGTCGTCGAGGGGAACGCGTTCACCGGTGTCCCCTACCCGTGCTTCTCGACCAGCGGGTACGCGGACAGCGGCCCGGGACGGCTGGTGCAGCGGAACAATCAGTTCACCTCGTCCGGGCCGTGCGAGGCGGGTGGCAGCGTGGCCTCGCCGTCCGCATATTACGGGTATCAGCTTGATCCGGCCGCGAATGTCCCGGCGCTGGTGCAGGCCGGTGCGGGCGCCGGAAAGATCTAGGGAGCGCTGAGGAACTCCTCGATCCGGCTGGGCCAAGTTCGGATATTTCTGATATCTGATGATACGTGGAGATGGGCGTCCGGCAGCAGCTCCGCCAGGAGCCGGGCGCTCGCCACCGGATGAACCGGATCGGTCTCCCAGGCCAGGATCAGTACCGGGTGTGAGATCGCCTTGAGGTCGGCGTCGCCCGGCAGGTCGCTGAGGGCGGCGCCGCGCATCACCGACGGCAGCAGCGTCTCCGGCACGTCCGCGTCGAAGACCCACGTCGAGACGTCGGCGAAGATCGGCGGCTTCGGCATGCTGCGGAGCACGTTCAGCCAGAGCTTCTTGCCGCGCTGCTCGACGACGTCTGCCGCTGCCCGGTAGTTCTCGGTCGCCGCGGCTCGGCCCTCGCGCACCGTCGGCGGGATCATCAGGACCAGCCGGCGGAACCGCGACGGCCGCCGCACCGCCGCCCAGAGCAGACTGGAGGTTCCCATCGACGACCCGGCCCAGTCGACCGGATCGGGCCCGGCGACCCTGTCCGCCACTGCCAGCAGGTCGTCGCCGAGTGCCGGCCAGGCGTAGGACTCCGGCTCCGGCGAACCGGTGGACGAGCCGTGCCCCCGCTGGTCGTAACGCACGATGCGGCGGGTGCGGGACAGGGACGACCAGTCGAGGACCCCGATGGAGTCCTCGACTGCCGTACTGAAGAAGACGCCGTGCGCGTAACCGAGCAACGGCCCCTCGCCGAACTCGTGACAGCGGAGGGTGGCGCCGGGCCGGGAAACTTGTGTCACGGCCCGACGCTAACCCGTCAGCTCAGGCGCACGGTCAGCTGGGAGGCACCCGGCTGCACGCCGACCACGGTCCCGGTCGGGTACCGCAGGGTGTGATCACGTTCGGTCGAGATGATGACCAGGCCGATCCGGTGACCGGCCGCGAACACGTGGTCGGTGGTCTGCAGGTTCCACCGGAACGTGTACGCCTTACCCGCCTTGATCGGGGCCGTCACCGACGGCGAGAACCGGTTCCGCACGTCGATCCAGCCCCGCGTGACGATCTCGTACGGCGTCGTCGCGGTCACGTACTCCCGCTGGTTGAAGCAGCCCGGGTCACCCTCGATGCCCGGACCGATGCAGTCCTGCGTCGTCAGTGTCCGGGTGCCGACCCACCGTTCGGCCGCGCCGTAGTCGACCAGCAGCGCCGTCAGGTAGGGCGAGTCGCCGGTGAGATCGGCGCGTACCGTGACCTCGGGTGTCCCGGACAGCCGGGTCTCCTTCGCCAGAGGCCCGGTCAGGTACGCCAGCCGGTTCGGGTCCACCACGGTCTCGTTGGACGCCAGGTCCTCGGCCGTCCGGGCCGTGTTGTCCACGAATGTCTGCCGTCCGGGCGAGGGCCACCCGCCGAGGGTCCCGTCACCCAGCCGCAGGTCCCGCGCCTTGCCGGCGAGCGGCCACGACCTCGAGGTCTGCCACTGGTACGGCGCGGTCTCGACGTCGGCGATCGGGTCCTTCATGATCCCGGTGTCGATCTTGTAGAGCCAGTAGTCGAACCACCGGTTCAGCGTGGTCAGCCACTCGGCACGCCGGATGTTGAACGGGTCCGTGTGCGCGGCCTGGTGCAGCCAGATCTTGCGCGGCACGTGGTTCTTGCCGAGAGCGTCCCACCACTGGCCGGCGTGCTGCGTACGAACGTTGAAGTCGTGCAGCCCGTGCACCAGCAGCACACTGGCCCGCACCTTGTCCGCGTCGCGCAGGTAGTCACGCTCGGCCCAGAAGCGGCTGTAGTCACCGGTCTCCCGGTCCTGGTCGTGTTCCAGCGCGGCCATCACATCGGCGCAGACCTCCGGGTTCGCCCGGGTCAGCACCGCCTTGGCCAGCACGTCGGTGTCCTCACCCTGGAAGCCGCCGGGCGCGACGACACCACCGTTGGCGCGGTAGTAGTCGTACCAGCTGGAGATCGCCGCGATCGGCACGATGGTCTCCAGGCCACGGACACCGGTGGCGGCGACTGCGTTGGGCAGCGTGCCGTTGTACGACACACCGATCATGCCGGTGCGCCCGGTCGACCAGCCCGCCCGCACCGGAGCACCAGATTCGTCGAACGCCTTGGCCCGGCCGTTGAGCCAGTCCACCACGGCCTTCATCCCGAGGGTCTCGTTGCGCCCGCCCGACGTCGGGCAGCCCTCCGAGCCGCCACTGCCGAGGCTGTCGGCGAAGACCACCGCGTAGCCGCGCGGCACGAAGTAGTTGTCCAGGTAGCCGGCGAACGTGATGGTGTCCGCCCGGTTGGCGCCGACCGCCGACCGCAGCGCGCTGGAGCCGTCGCGGTCGATGTCGTCGTGGTTGGGAACGTCGTTGAGCCCGGCGTAATACGGGCTCGGCTGGAAGATGACCGGGATCTTCTTGTCGGTGGCCGGCCGGATGATGCGCACGGCGACCTTGTCGGGCGCGCCGTCGGAGTCACTGTCGACCGACGACTGGACCCAGACCTGCTCCCGGATGGCGGAAGCGTAGTCGTAGATCGGCTGGGTGCCCTCGGAACGCTGGGGTGGGGCGGCTGTGGCCGCCGTGGCCGCGGTGGCGGCGACGAGGGCGGAGAGGGTGGCGGCGAGCAGACGTACGCCGCAACGGACGAGTCGCATCGGGACACACTATCGCCGCACGTCGATCGTTTGGGGGCACCGGCCGATCATCCGGTGCATCGACGCCCGCGATCGTCTAGGTTCAGCGGTGTTCCGAAGTGGACAGGGGGAAATCGTAGATGAGCAAGCCATCCCGGCTGCGACTGATCGCAGCCGCCGCTACGGCCACGGTGCTCGCACTGTCGTCGGCGACCGCGGCCAACGCCGGCGGTCACCACGGTGACAAGTGCGGCAAACAGGCCAACGACAGCTATGCCGAGCTCCTCAAGTGCGTCACCCTCGACGGCGTCGTGGATCACCTCGAGGTGCTCCAGCGGATCGCCGACAAGAACGACGACGAGTTCTACCCCGGCTCGCGCGCCGCGGGCACCGAGGGCTACAAGAACAGCGTCCGGTACGTGTCCAGCCTGCTCCGCAAGGCCGGCTACAGGGTCACCCTGGACCCGTTCGAGTTCAATTTCGTCTTCCCGGCGCTGCTGCAGCAGCTCACCCCGGTCAGCGCGTCGTACGCGACGGGCGCCTTCACCAACAGCCCGTCCGGTGACGTGACCGGCCCGGTCACCCCGGTCGACATCAACGTGACCGGCGACCGCGCCTCCACCAGTGGCTGCACCGCCGACGACTTCACCGGCCTGGACCTGAGCGGGCCGAACGACATCGCGCTGATCCAGCGCGGCGGCACCCTGCCGGACGGCACGGCGTGCTCGTTCGTCATCAAGGCGCAGAACGCCGAGAACGCCGGTGCCGAGGCCGTCGTGATCTTCAACCAGGGCAACGACCCGACCCGCGAGGGCCTGATCGTCGGCACGCTCGGTGAGAACCCGCCGGTCACCATCCCGGTCGTGGGCGCCAGCTTCGCCGACGGCGTCGCGCTCTCCGCGGCCGGCTCGACCGCCCGCGTGCGGGTGCTCCCGTCCGAGGTGCGCACCGACGTCAACGTCATCGCCGAACTGCCCGGCAAGAACAGGAACAACGTCGTGATGGCGGGCGCGCACCTGGACAGCGTGGGTGACGGCGCCGGCATCAACGACAACGGCTCCGGCTCGGCCGCGATCCTGGAGACCGCCCTGCAGATGGCGAAGATCAAGCCGCAGAACACCGTGCGGTTCGCCTGGTGGGGTGCCGAGGAGGAGGGCCTGATCGGCTCCGCCGCCTACGTCGCCGAGCTCAGTCAGGCTGAGAAGGACAAGATCGCGCTGTACCTGAACTACGACATGGTCGGCTCGCCGAACTACATCTTCCAGGTGTACGACGCCGACGAGTCGTCGTTCCCCGCGCCGGTCGTCGTGCCGCCGGGCTCGACGGCGATCGAGGACCTGTACGAGTCGTACTACACGTGGAAGAACGAGCCGTACGACGACGCCGAGTTCTCCGGCCGCAGCGACTACCAGGCGTTCATCGAGGCGGGCATCCCGTCGGGTGGCCTCTTCACCGGCGCCGAGGTGGTCAAGACCGAGGAGCAGGCGGCGATCTGGGGTGGAACCGCGGGTGCCTCCTTCGACCCGTGCTACCACCAGGCCTGCGACGACATCGACAACCTGGACCTGCACGCGCTCGAGGTCAACAGCGACCTGATCGCGTTCGCCCAGCTCACCTTCGCCTACTCGACCGAGTCGGTGAACGGCGTGCCGGGCAAGAAGGTCCCCGGCAAGCCGGTCAAGCTGCCGGCACCGGCCGGGCCGCAGGGCACGTTCGGCACCGACGGTGGCGACGGCCCGCACCACCCGGAGGACTGACGAACGGTTGAACGGCCGGGCCGCGGGGCAACCCGCGGCCCGCCGCACCGGTTGACCCGGTGTGAAACGCCTCCTCGCGACCGGACTGCTCCTGCTGCTCGCCACGGCTGTCGCCGCCGGAACGCTGGCCCGCACGCGTCATTCCGAGAGCCCGGTGTGGATGCCGGCCGGCGTACCGGTCGCGCGATACCACTTCGACGGCGCCGCTCTCAACGACAGGTCTGGTCTCGTTGACAGTTCCGGCAAAAACCACACCCTGACCCCGGTCCTGGGACACGGCGCGACGTTGAGACGCGTGGCGCACGGCACCGGCCAGGCTGTGCGTTTCCCGCCACGCTGCCGGCGCTCGCCCTGCCCGCGCCTGGTGCTGCGTGCCCCGAGCACACCTTTTCTCAACCCGGGCAACCGCGCGTTCCGCTACGGCGCGACGGTCCGCCTTGCCCCGAATCGCACGAGCAAGGGCCAGAACGTCCTGCAGAAGGGCTTCTCGACCGAGGGCAGCCAGTACAAGCTCCAGATCGACGGCCGTTCCGGCCACCCCAGCTGCGTACTCGTCGCCGGTCCCGCCATCCACCTGGCCATCGCCCGGGTCACGGTCGCCGACGGTCGCTGGCACACCCTCGAGTGCCGCCGGGACCGCACCACGCTGACGGTTCTCATCGACAACGCCGTCCAGGGCTCCACGACCGTTCCGGCCACGCTGACGATCACCAACGACCGGCCGCTCAGCATCGGCGGCAAGAGCGCCTTCGGCAACAACGACCAGTTCCACGGCGACCTGGACGACGTCTGGATCAGCCTTTACGGCTGACCGTTCTCCCATTCCCGCCGGGCCGCGGCCGCGTCCTTCAACGCGTGCAGCAACGGGAGCGCCTTCTCGGCCGCGTCGCGGCCCGCCTGCTCGAACTCGGGAATGCGGGAGAGCTCCCAGAACGCGTATTCGTCGACCTCCGGGCACAGCACCAGATCGGCGTCACGGGCGAGGGTGTCGGTGCCACCCGGCTGCAACGTGCTCACCGCGACCATGATGTGCAGCAACGTCGTCGGCGGCCGGCGCGGCAGCGGCCCCGACACGTCGACGGCCACCACGATGTCGGCACCCATCTCCCGCGCCAGCCGGGCCGGCACCATCGTCACCAGACCCCCGTCGACCAGCAGATGCCCGTCCCGGTCCACCGGCGGAAACACACCCGGGATCGCCGCGCTCGCCAGAACCGCGCTGCCGACCGACCCCTCCCTCATCACCACCTCACTCCCGGTGGTCAGATCACAGGCCACGGCCGCGAACGGCCGCTCCAGCTGATCGAACGTCACCCCACCCACGGCCTGATCCAGAAACGCCGCCAACTTGGCCGTCTCGAACAGCGCCTTCCGCGTCCGCGCCGGCCGGATGAGCCGCGCCCACCGCAGAGCCTGCGCCAACTTCGAGATCTCCGAGGGCGTCCGCCCCGCCGCATAGAGCGCACCGACCAGCGCACCGGCACTGGTCCCGGTGACGATCGCGGGCTCCAGCCCGGCCCGATCCAGCACCTCGAGAACCCCGACGTGCGCGGCACCCCGCACCGCCCCACCACCGAGAGCCAGCCCGATCTTGATGTCACTCACCCCTACCACCCTGCGTTCTACCGGGAGGCGTGGCAAGGTCCCATCCGGGCAGCGGTGCGCAATGTCTCCTCGTCACGGATGAGGAATCCCCGGTACACCGTGTCGATCACGTCGGCCTCGCGAAGCTCGCGGAGCGCCTTGTGCATGGTGATGTCCGCGGCGCCGCAGAGGGTCGCCAACTCCGACTGGGTCAGATGAATGTCGACGACGACGCCGTCGGGGGTGCGCTGCCCGTACCAGGCGCCAAGTTCGAGGAGGGCTCGCGCCACCCGGACCCGCAGCGGGTAGGACGCGAAGTCGACCCGGTGCCGGTTGGCCGCACGGAGCCGGTCGGCCACCATGCCCGCGACCGCGATCGCGGCATTCGGGTGCTTGCGCAGAAACGAGCGGAAACTCTGGCTGCCGATCAACCGGACCGTTGCCGGCCGGCACGTGGTGACGGACGCCGAACGCGGCATCTCGTTGAGGGCTGACATCTCGCCGACGATGTCCCCGGAGACGCGAATGCCCATCAGCGCCTGCCGGCCCCGTGGCAGCAGCGCGGTGACTTTGACCAGCGCGTCCTCGAGCAGGATGACGTGGGTCTCGAACAGTCCCTCGTGAATCAGGACGTGGCCGGCCTCGTAACGGCGACGCACACCGGCACCGAGCAGGTCGGCGCGCGCCGCGGCATCGAGGCGGCCAAGGATGGTTCGAGCCGCCCAGGTCGCCACGATCTGCATTCTTACGAACACCCAGCGCGACGCGCGACTCGATGCCAATAGCTGACAATCTATCTTTAGATGCATTTCGCCTGCGGCCGGACCGGTACAGATAGCAGAGCCCGATCCCCCCACCGGAAAGGCTGAGGCAGGTGCCCGAGTTCAGTGACCCGCAGCGTCGCGTCGTCGTCTCCGTAGACATGGAGAGCTACGGCCAGCGCGGCAACCTCCTGCAATACCGCGCCCAGCAGGACTTCCGCCGCATCATGGAGGACGCGGCGGCCGAACTGGGCGTGGACCGGCCGGCCTGGCTCCAGCAGCAGGCCGGCGACGGCGAACTTGCCATCCTGCCTCCGGGCGCGAGCGAGCGCACCCTCGTGAGCAAGCTGTCGCCCACCCTGGACCGCCTGTTGCGCCAATACAACCTGGGACGCACTCCGGACGGCCGGATCCGCCTGCGGGTAGCGGTCCACCAGGGTCTCGTCCACGTCGACGGCGCCAACGGCTTCCCGGGAGAGGCGGTCGTCACGGTGTCCCGGTTGATCGACTCACCGGCGCTGAAGGACGCCCTCAAACGCCGCTTCCCGAAGGCGAATGTGGCACTCATGGTTTCGGATCAGCTGTATGCGGACGTGGTGCGTGAGTATCAGGATCTGCGGCCGGACCTCTTCCAGCGGGTCCTGGCGGAGCTGCCGGAGAAAGAGTTCTCCCAGCCGGCGTGGCTGTATGTACCGGATGAGAACGCCGCAGGCGAAACGCCCGGCACTTCGCGAGCGGACGACGACCGGGTGCGACCGACGCAGGAGATCCACCACGTTTACACGAACGGTCCCGCGATCTTCGGCAACCACGGCACGCAGAACAACAACTACGGCGGTCCGCGGCAATGAGCGACGATCCGGCACAAGCAAAGGCAGATTCTCACCCACAGGAGCCGCCGGAACCGCAGAGGTCAACGGACATACCGGAAACGGCTGCGACGTCCCCACCCGATGGGCCGGAGGCCGAGCCCGTTGAAGAAGCACCGGCCCCGTCCGAGGAAACGGGTTCCGATGAGGCCGAGCCGGACTCCCGATACCTTGAGCGGGACGAACTGCGTGTCCCCGAGAGCCTCAAGGCAGAGGTCAACGGACCCGCTTACGAAGCCCAGGACTTTCACGACAACGTCACCTACGGGCCGTCGGCCTCGGGCCGGAACATCGTCCAGAACAACTTCGCGGACCGAAGGCTGCCCGACTTTCAGCGGCCACCCGCGGTAGAGGAGCTGGCGCGCTGCTACGCACCGACCGCCACCGACAAGGAACTGGAGAACGCACTCGGATGGCGTGCCACCGTGTGCCTGATCGGAGCGCCGGGATCCGGGCGTTTCAGCGCGGCCTGCCGATTTCTGATGAACCGCCTCGGACCCGACCACGTCACGGAGATCCTGCCACCGCTGGATCAGAGTGCCGCTGACGCGGTCCACGACATCAAAAGTCTGCGCCCGGAGCACGGCTACCTTCTCCGGATCTTCGATGAAGACGCTGCCCCGATCATCAGCCGGCTCGACGCCGTGGTGAAAGCAGCAGGGAGTCTCCTGATCCTCATTCGCGACGTGGCACCGAGAGCGGCGATCGACAGCGAGGCCGAGATCTGTCACATTCCGCCGGTCCCGCACGCGGTGTTCGCCGCTCACGTTTCGAACACGCCATGCGCTCGGCGGGAGGATCCCGAGACGTACCTCCGCCTCGTGCACGAGGGCGCACCGCTTCCCGAGCTGGCCCGAGAGGCAGCCGTCCTGGCGAAACGAGTGATCCAGCTGCCGAAGGAGGAGGCACGAGAACTTCTGGTCAGCGAGGACGGCCGGACCCGCCGGAAGAACGCGCTGTCGATCCTGGCTCCATCGTGCGAGGACGCACTTCCCAGCAGGCGACGACTCCGGCAGCACCGGAGAGCGTTCCGGCTCGCTTACGCGGCGCTGCGAGGCAATCCCATCGGTCATGTCTTCACCGCCACCGGCTGGCTCCTGTCGGAGCTGGATGCGGAGTCCGGATGGGATGATCTTGGCCGCACGGCCCTGGAGTGCTCCCTCAAGGATTTGCTGGGTACCGAGCTCGCGGCGCAATGGGAGCATGCCGACACCTACGGCACCGTCGGGATCAAGAGCAATCTCGTCGGCCCGATCTTCAGCGCCGCATGGCACGAGTTCGACCACACACGGCCCGCCCTGATCGCTTGGCTGCATTCGCTGGTCGAGGCGGATGATGCGTCACGGCAGGCGGCGGTACGCGTCGCCGCGACCCTTGCGCAAATCGACTTCGGCGAGATTCTCGTCGCCGTCATCGAACCGTGGAGTCAGTCGGGGAAATTCAGGGTGCGGGAGGCGGCCGCGCAAACCGTCGCGATCCTCAGCGCCACGCACACCTTGAACAACCGGGTCATGCGCATCGTCCACAGCTGGGTCTGGCACGGAACGAGAAGGCAACGCGCCACCACTGCCGCAGCGTACGCCAGCGGCCTGCGGCAACGTGACGCCCGCTGGACTCTCGCGGACCTGGGCGATATCGCCAACGACCCGATGCAGAGACATGACTGGACCATCGCCGAGGGCATCCGGCAGCTCCTGAAGCTCCACGGACCCGCGGTCGCGAATCTGGTCGTTGCGACGCTCGCCGCCTGGATAAGGAGCGACGATCCGGCCCGGCTCGCCACACGGCACGCCGCTCGCTCGCTGATTCGAGTGGCGGACCTGACCCAGCAGAACCGGTGGGATCGGCCGCCTCTGCTGGTGGCCGGCTTGGCCGACGGCACCGTCTCCGCAGCCGAACTGGCGGTGCTCTGGTACGCCGCGTTGCTCGGCACCAGTACCCAGAGCCAGGCATGGCCCGTGCTGCTCGACTGGTTACGCCACGCGGATGACGACGCCGGCCTGCGGACGGGGGTCGGGGCGTTGGTGACCGAGATAGCGGGTGCGGCGAATCTTCGCCGCCGGATGCGGCTCTTCCTGTCCAGACCGGACACGCCCGAATGGATCGCGAAACTGATCGAGGAGTGGAGACGATGAACCAGCCGACGGAGAAGACCACCTGGCGGCGACGCCTCGCCGCGTTCTGGCGGAGGTGCCTCGCCGCCCTGCGCGGTCCCGATCCGGTACCGCAACCGGCACCGGCGCCACCACTCCCTCCCGGGCACCTCGTCGAACGCCGGTCCATCACCCCGATCGACGTCGCGGCCCGCGGCTTCGCATTCCAGTTCCAGGTTCATGGCGTGTTCGTGTGGTCCAGTGACGGCCTTGAGCGACAGCACCTGCGCTCGCTCGTCGACCGCTTCGCCCCATACGCACACCGCTACCTGAAAGGCATCGCCGCCGGGCTGGCTCGAGGCGTGGAACCGCACCGTGGTGAGGAGTTCGAAGGCCGCCTGCGCCGCAGGCTCCGGGATCTGGGCGACTGGTCCTACACCCGGGACGGCATGAAAGTCACCTGCCGGCCCCAGGTTCACATCCAACTGGACGAGCGCGTACAGCAACACATCCGCCCGTTCTGGGAAGAGCTGATCTCGCTCGACTATGAGCGCGACGTCGCGGCGCGGCGGGCACGCCACACTGCCAGAACGAGCACCCAGTGGGCGGCGGTTCTCGACGAGCTTCTGACGGGTCCGGTGCCCGGTGCGGCGGCGAGTATGACGAACGAACGGCTCGCCGACGTGGTGCGGGAAGTCCTCAAGGAACGCCTGGCCGAGCAGCAGACCCTGGCAGATGCCATGACCGCGCTGGGCCCACAGAACGAATACGCCCGCGAGGGGTTCTTCGACCTCCTGGAAGAACATCGCGGACCGGCCTGACGAACGCGGGCGTCGCCTAGATCCAGCGGCTGCCCAGCCACATGCGGTCCAGCCAGGATTCGTACGGAATCTGCCAGCCCAGGAAAAGTGGGAGGAAGTAGGCGAAGCAGAGAGCGACCGCCCCCACATAAACGCCAGCAATCACAGCTCCGGCGCGGCGGTGGGACGGTGGGGTGACGATCGTGCCGAGGACGTAGACGACGGCGAGGATCAGGAAGGGCAGGGCGGGCAGGGCGTAGAACGAGAACATCGTCCGGCCGTCGGCCACCGCGAAGTAGAACCACGGCAGGAGGCCGGCTGCGGCGCCGGTGAGGAGGGTGTGAGCGCGCCAGTCGCGCCGGGCGATCGCGAACCACAACAGGGCGGCGAGGGCGGGCAGGAAGGACCACCACAGGAGAGGCGTGCCGAGCAGGAGGATCTGGCTGGCGCACTCGGGAGTGCGGCAGTCGCCCCTGTTGGGGAACCAGAAGTTGACCGGGCGGCCGATCAGCAGCCATTGCCACGGCCACGACTGGTAGTCGTGCGGCTTGGTCAGGCCGCTGTGGAAGTTGTACGCCTCCGAGTGGTAGTGCATCAGGTTGAGCAGGGCGCCCAGCACCGGTGGTTCGCTCATGCCGTTGGCGGCCCGGTAGTGGCGGAAGTAGCCGGTGTCGGTGAGGAACCAGCCGGCCCAGGTGGCCAGGTAGAAGACCGTGGTCAGGGTGAAGCTGACGACGCCCCAGCCCAGGTCGGCGATCGGTGAGCCGGACACGCCCGCGGAGCGCCGGGCCTGGAACCGCCACGTCAGGATCAGGGCGGCGAAGAACGGCAGGAAGAACAGCGCGCTCCACTTGACGCCGCAGGCCAGGCCGAACGTGACGCCGGAGACCAGCAGCCACCACGGCACGCCTCGGGTGTGGCCCGGACTGCCCTGTTCCAGGGCGCGCAGCTGGGACCGGCGGTAGTGGTCGCGGTCGAGGAGCATCGCGGCGAAGGTCATCAGGATGAACAGGCCGAGGAAGATGTCGAGCAGCGAGGTGCGGGACAGCACCAGCTGGAAGCCGTCCAGCGTCATCAGCAGCCCGGCGGCGCCGGCGAGGACGATCGAGTGGAACAACCGGTACGCCACGCGGATCAGGATGAGGATCATGAGGGTGCCGGCGATCGCTGTGGAGAAGCGCCAGCCCAGCTCGTTGTTGCCGAAGATCTGCTCACCGAACGCGATCAGCCACTTGCCGAGTGGTGGGTGCACCACGTACGCCGGGCCGTTGACCTTCTCGTCCCACTCCACGCCGTGCTGCAGCATGTCCCAGGCGTCGGTCGGGTAGTAGACCTCGTCGAAGACGTGGCCCTTGGGGCTGCTCAGGCCGGCGAACCGCAGGATCGCGGCGATCGACACGATGACCGCGGTGACCAACCACGAGGTCCGGCTGCCGGCGGGCGTCGACAGGCGGCGCCGCACGATCTCCGGCACGCCCGGGGGCTCGACCGGCGCGGGCGCCTGGGGGAGAACGGTCGCCGTAGTCACGCCGCGATCGTAGGACCCGGTGGCCAGGGTCGTCCGTCCGACGTCGCGTTCTGCACTCCCATCCCTTGTGCTCACTCCAGCCACTGTGGTCGGCTGCTAGCACTGACGACACGGAGCGATGGGGTTTTCTTTGTTCGACGCCAGTCGCTACGACCGTGAGGTGCTCCGGCCGTTGCGTGGCACCCACGGTCAGCTTCCCCCGGGTGATCTGGTCGCCCGTTACGCGGTGGACCCGGGCATGGACGCCGACGCCCTGCGCCTGCATCTCACGCGGATGCGCGCCTGGTGGGCGCAACGGGCCGAGGCACCGGACTTCCGGGCCGCGGTGTGCCGGCTGCTGCTGCAGGCGGACGAGGACCTGCAGGCCACGGTCGGCCCGGCGATGGAGGACCCGGACTGGTGGCGGGAGCAGGCCCGGGCGTCGCCGGCCACGGCTGCCGAGCCGGCCGAGGACTTCGTCGCGGCCGAGCAGCCGGCGGCGGAACCGGTGGCCGAGCCGGACTGGCGTGCGGACGCGCGGGCCCAGTTCTGGGCGGCGCTGTCGGCGCTGGACCGGGTGCCGGTGGCGGCGGGCGCGGCCCGGCCCGCCGCCCGCGAGCGGGTCGCCGAGCGGGAGCCGGCCGCGTCACCGCTGCCGGGGCTGCGGGTGGTGCCGGTGACGGCCGAGGGCGAGCGGTGCCGGGTGAACCTGTCCTGGCCGGGTGATCTGCCCGAGGGCGTACGCGTCCGCTACTCCCGTGACCCGTCCCCGTTCCCACCCGGCGCCCCGATGCCATGGTCGCAGGCGGCGCAGTGGGGCCGGGACCTGCACGCCGAGGCGGTACGCGAGGACGGCCGGACCGTGCTGGCCGCGACCGTGCCGACCGGTTACCACGTGTACGTGCCGTTCCAGATCTCCGGCGAGACCGCCGTACCCGGGCGGGGTGTGGCACTCGGCGTCGCCGCCCCGGTGCGACGGCTGCGGCTGGACCGCTCCGGCGCCGGCGCCCGGGTCACGTGGGAGTGGCCGGACCAGGCGACCGCCGTGCAGGTCGCGTGGACCGCCGGCGAGGTGACCGAGCGCGAGGTGGTCAGCCAGGCCCGCTACACGACAGCCGGAGGTTTCACGATCGAGGACGCCCGCGGTGGCGGCCGGGTCGAGGTGCGCGCGCTCACCCCGGTCGGCGACGGCACGGCGTACTCCCCCGCGGTCTCCGCCTCGATCGCCGCCGCACCGGCCGCGGTGGCCTACGACCTGCAGCGCCGCCGCAGGCTGGGCGCTGTCGACCTGGTGGTGACGCTGATCGCCGACCGCGACTGCGCCGGCCTCGAGGTGGACGTCGTGGTGAGTTCCGCCGAGGTCATCCCGCTGGACGCGAGCCGTGGCGAGGTGCACGCCCGGCTCGGCCCGCTCGACCTGACCGCCGGCGTCGAGGACCGGCACGTGCTGCCCTGGCCCCGCGCGGACCGCCCGTACTGGATCCGCTGCTTTTTCCGAGCTCCCTATCCGGTGTTCCCGAAGGACCCGGCGACCGACCGTATGAGGATCGCATGACGTCCAAGCTCGCCTGCCCGTTCTGCTACCACCCGATCAAGCGGCGCAGCGACCTGTGGTTCCTGTGCCGCGGTCGCCCCGCGGGCAACCGGCCGGCCTGCCGTCGCCAGGTGGATCCGGTACGGCTCAACCAGACCGGCTTCACCGAGGCCACGCTGCCGGCGTTCCCGCCGTCGGCCGAGCTGTCGCTGCTGCCGACGTCGAAGGCGAACTGCCCGTACTGCGGCGGGGAGACCCAGTCGCGCGCGTGCCCGGAGTGCCACACGAAGCTGCCGATGGAGTTCGGGGTGTCGGCCAGCCCGCTGATCTCGATGCTCGGCGCGCGCGGCACCGGCAAGACGGTGTTCCTGACCGTGCTCTCCGACGAACTGCAGCAGGAGCGGATCCGCAAGGAGTTCGGTGCCACGGTGCAGCCGATCGGTTCCGGTCAGGAGGGGTTCACGTCGCAGGCGAAGGCGGTCCGCGAGCGGATCCATCAGGTCTATGTTGAGGGACAGCTCTTCGACACCAGCCCGCAGGCGCGCGACGGCCGCAAGGAGCCGATGGTGCTGGAGTGGCGCAACGAGCGGCCCACCGGCAACCGGCTGGGCCTGCGCCGGCAGCGGACGCACTACCTGTCGTTCTTCGACACCGCCGGTGAGGATCTGGCGCACGACGCGGACACCCACAGCCTGCACTACCTGCGGGCGTCGAACTACCTGATCCTGCTGCTGGACCCGTTCCAGCTGCCGGAGGTGCAGCAGATGCTGAACCTGCCGGAGGCGGCGATCCTGAACCGGGAGCCGACCCGGGACGTGCTGACCCGGATCACCGAGACGCTCAAGGACAGCGCGCACTGGAACGGCCGGCAGATCACCGTGCCGGTGGCGGTGGCGTTCACCAAGATGGACGGTTTCTTCGCCAGGCACCTCGACGACAGCCATCCGCTGCGCCGCGCCGAGCGCCGGCCCGGCGGGTACGACGAGGTGCACGGCCGGCTGATCCACGAGCAGATGGCCGCGCTGCTGGAGGACTGGGGCGGTGGCGACATCAACAGCCAGCTGCGCGCGTGGTACCGCGACTACCAGTACTTCTTCGTCTCCGCGCTGGGTGAGCAGCCCAACTACGAGAGCGCCACCACCCGGGAGCGGCCCCGGCCGGTACGCGTCGAGGAGCCGCTGCTCTGGCTGATGAGCAAGGGTGGTCTGGTGGCGAAGGTGACGCCGTGACCGGTGCGTTCCACACGTACATCTACACGAACTGCCGCGCCGACGAGGGCCTGCAGCAGCGCGACGGCTTCCAGTTCCAGGCGGTGTCGCCGGGCGCGAACCTGTCGGCGATGTCGGTGATCCAGCGCCGCCTGCTCTACGAGCCCTCACCGCAGTGGATGCGTGAGCGCCGCCCGGTCTCCGACTATCCGCCGTCGTTCTCGCACGTCTACGACAGCAACATGTACGCCACCGCCGCCGGACTCTACGTGGGACGCGAGTCCACCGGTGGCCGTGAGGGCAACCAGCTCACCCACGCCATCGCCACCACCGACCCGTCCTCGTACGGCCTGGTCCGCCCGGCACAGCTGTTCGGTGCGCCGTTCTGGACCCCGGTGCAGGCGCCCGCCCAGCAGTGCCCGCCGCTGGAGCCGGGCTGGCAGCCGGGCCCGTTCGGCGTGGTCGAGGCTCAGCGGTTCGTCCGTTCCCAGGACCGTGGCGAGGCGATGCTGACCGCGCTCGTGTCGCACCTGCGGCGGGGCGACGACCGGCGGCGGGTGATGTTCGTGGCCCGCGAGCCGGAACTGGTGCTGCGCTGGGTCACCGCGGCCACCCTGTTGATCCCGCACCGGGAGGCCCTCCGGATCGGGTTCAAGATCTTCACGCTCAACCCGGCGTACGCCGACCACCGCATCCTGGCCGTGCACCCGGAGTGGTCGACCGGCTCGGCGAGCCTGGACAACCAGCTCGGCTATGTGGTGTTCGACCTGGTCGCGCACGACTGGACGCGGGTGGAGCCGGACCCGTCCTGCCGTCGCTGGGTGCGGCTGTTCCTGACCGAGGACCCGTACGACGTGGCGGACGCGGTCGAGGTGGCCGCCGAGGTGGCCGACGGGCATCGCGGCCTGGGACCGGCGGGCATGTCGCTGGCGCTGGCGGTCGTGCTGGGCCGCCCACCCGAGCCGGAGGCGGTTCCGGCGATCACCGAGTGGCTAGCGACGTGCCGGCCGAAGCTGCTCAGCCGGTACGGTCCCGACCTGATCGACCGGCTGCTGGAGAACACCGACCGCTGGCAGCCCGGCGAGCTGATCCGCCTGGACGAGGCGGTGCACGAGGCCCTGCCGCAGCGCGCCGCGGCGGTGCGGCTGGCGCTGCTCCGGTCCGAGATCCGCGAGCTGACCGACGGTGGGACGGTCCGGCCCGGCACGCTGGCCGAGATCGAGGACTCGGCGTGGCGGCCGGACGCCTCCGACCGGCTCGCCGACGCGATGCGGATGGCGCCGCCCGAGCCGTTCGAGGCACTGCTGCGGCTGAGCGCCCGGTTCGGGGTGGCACCGCAGCAGACGATGCTGGAGCCGGGGCTGCAGAGCTTCGTCGAACACTGGCTGCAGCACCCGGAGCTCAACTACTACTCGGGTGACTGGGCCGGCGGCGATGAGGTCGAGCACAAGCTCAAGGTGCTGCTCAACCGGCGGGTCGAGGACGATCCGAAGGCGGCGGACCGGCTGGCCGACCTGTGGTGCGACACGCTGGTGGACGGGGCGACCGGCCTGGCCACCCGGCTCGACGAGGTGCTGGTGAGCGCCGGCATGCGGATCCTGGAGGAGGACGACCGGTTCCGGTTCGTCCGGGACATGCTGCAGGCCGCCCGCGACGCGCCGGAGCCGATCGCCACCTTCGAGTTCGTGACCGCCGTGCTGTGGCGGCGCGAACCGCCGACCGAGACCGAGGCGGAGCGGCTGCTGGGTCTGCTGCCGGAGGGTGCGCGGTTCGGGCCGGAGCACTTCCCGGCGCTCTCCGCCCGGCTGCTCGTCCAGCGGGTCGAGGACGAGCACTTCCTGGCGGCGCGGGTGCTGGCCGGCAGCCGGGCCTGGACTCCGCCGGCACCGGTCATGCGGGCGCTGATGCACGAGGGAACCATGCGCGACGTGCTGGACGAGCTGGCCCGGGCCAAGGTCGACCCCACCGAGCTCACCAAGCTCGTCCGCCGGGTGCCCCAGCACACCCTCGACAACCACCGGAGCGAGTTGCTCGAGGCCATGGTCTCGGCGAAGGTGGCCGCCGCGGCGCTGGCGGTCCTGGAGGAGACCCCCGACCTGCAGCGCGACTACCAGCGCAAACTGGTGTCGAAGGTGGCCCGGCCGAAGTGGCATCCGGCGCAGATGGCGATGGTTTTCGTCCTGCACCTGCTGCCGCCGCCCCCGGACAGCCGGGAGTCCGACGAGCAGGCGATGGACTACATGGTCCAGCGGCTGCAGAACTTCCTGACCCGCGGCTCGGACGCCCGGCGCGGTGAGGTGGACAGCCAGATCGAGCTCCTCGGCGGTGACTGGCCGGCGAGGTGGGACACCTTCACCCGGCCGGGCCGGGCCCGTCGCCGGATCACCTGGCTGCTCCGGGGCGACAACAACACGATCTGAGGCTCAGTCGGCGCGCAGCAGGCGGGCACGCAGCGCCGGGGCGCGGGCGGCCTCGGTGTCGCCGCGACGCTCGTACAGCCACGCCAGGCTCTGCAGCCCGGCGGCCAGGTCGCGGCGCAGGCGCGCGTCGAGCGGGTCGTCGTTGTGCAGGCGTTCCCGCAGCTCGCACGCGGTGAGCAGCAGCGTGGTGGCCTCGTCGAAGCGCCCGGCGTCGGCGTTCACCTCGGCCTGCGTGGTGAGCACGCCGGCCAGCGCGGAGGTGTACGGCTCACCGAGCCCGCGATAGACCTCGGCGGCGCCGGCGAACGCCTCGGCCGCCTCGTCCAGGCGTTCCAGGTCGGCGAGCAGCACACCGCGCCCGATCCCGGCGGCGGCGAGACCGGGCAGGTGTCGCGGGTCGGCCGCGGCCAGCCGGCGGTAGAGCGCCGCGGCGCGGTCGAGCAGCCCCAGGCCCGCGAGGTGCGAGCCCAGGTCGGCAAGGTCCATGCCGAGGGCACCGCAGGCGTACGCCAGCCGCGCCCGCAGCTCCGGCGAGGCGGTGGCGAGTTCGGTGAGCCTGTCGACCGCCTCGTTCCCGGCGCGGACGGCGAGCTCGCGATTGCCCCGTGACCGAGCCTGGGCGGCCTCGATGAGCAGCGCCTCGGTGAGCCCGGCACGGTGGCGGGGGTCGGCGGCCTCCAGTGCCCGGTACCGGTTGGTGGCGTCGCGGGCGACCTCGGTGGCCTCCGTCCCGCGGTCCGCCCGGCCGAGCAGGCGGGCCTTCTGGACCAGGGCGTATGCCCGGAGCCGGGCGAGGACGGCGTCGTCGGCCAGACGGTCCAGCACCTGCAGCGCCTCGTTGATGACGACGAGCCCGTTCACCGGCTGCCCGGAGCGGTCGAGTCGCTCCGCGTACGTTGTCAATGCTCTTGCCAATGAAGCCGGACCCGGAAGCCGGCGACGCAGCTCGACCTCCTCCGCCGCGGCCCGCAGCGCCAGATCGTCGCGGCCCTCGCGCTCCCAGATCAGCCCGCGCTGGCGCACCGCCTCGGCCTGGCCGGACCGGTGCGGCGCGCTGACCGCGGCCAGCCGCTCGAACGACTCGGTCAGAGCCTGCGCGGTCGTCGTGTCCTGCCCGGTGAACAGCATCGACGTGTGCGGCAGGCCGTCCGCGACCGCCCGCAGCACGGCGACCGGCGCGTCCGCGTCCGCCATCGTGCCGCGCGCCAGGTCGAACAGCTCCGGTGTGATGCCGCCGGTGCGGGCGGCCAGGTCGAGGATCGTCGCGTAGAGCGCGGGCTGCCGGTCGGCGGCCTGCCAGAGCGCGCGCAGCAGGTCCGGGCGGTCGCGGGCGGCGGGCACCAGCAGGTCCAGCGCGCGGCGGCCCTGCGCCGGGGAGACGGTGGCGAGCGCGGCGATCAACCGCCGGTCGCGCAGCACGGCGGGTACGGCGAGGCGCTCGCGCAGCAGCGGCGGCAGCGGCGCCCAGTAGCTCTGCCGATCACCGGGATAGAGATCGGAGAGCCAGACGACGATCCGCCGGATGATCTCGGGATCGGTCGCGCCGACCCCGCGGACCAGGTCCTGCGCCTCGGTGACCGTGCCTGCGCCGTAGAGCTGGGCGGCGGCCAGATAGGCGTCGAGCCGGTCGGAGTCGGCGAACGGGATCTCGGCCTGGACGGCGGCGTGTTCGGCGTACTGGCGTTCCCGGCCGAGCAGGAAGTCGGCGACGGGCGCGGCGGCGGGGCCCAGCAGGGCGCGGGACGCGTGCAGGGCCAGCGCGAGCGGCGTGGCGCCGTCCTCGGCCGACGGTTCGCCGACGGCATGCCGGGCGCGCGACACGGCCGATCCGTCCTCCGGGAAGATCCGCTCCCCCAGCTCGGAGACCATCTCCCGGGCGTAGGCCGCGTGGTCCTCGTCCCGGCCGAACGAGGACAGCTCGATGGTGCGGCTGGGGCGCAGCGGCTGGTCCGGCATGCCGATCCGCACGTCGCGCCACCAGTGACCCGCGCTGCGGGCGATCACCAGGAGCCGGATGGCCCGGTCCCCCGGCGCAGGCAGCGGTTCCAGGATCTTGTCCTGGTAGATGTCCGCGCGATCCGCCACGATCAGCACCGGCGCGTCGCCCGGTGGCACCTGCCCGGCGCCGCCGATCACCCGCCAGCCGGCCGCGACCTGGTGCCGGGCGAGTTCGTAGGCGAGCCGGGACTTACCGGCGCCCGGTGGGCCGGTGAGCAGGACCATCGACGTGCCGCCGCCGGCGCACCAGTCACGCAGGGTGGTCATCTCGGCGTCGCGGGCGCGGAACGCCAGCGGCGACGTGCGGGGCAGGAACAGGCTGTTGACGTCGACCGTGACAGTGGGCTCGGCCGTCGCGGTGCTCTCCGGCTCGGCGACCGGCTCCGGGGTGTGCTGAAGGCGGCGACGGGCCAGGTCGACCCGGCGCAGGCCGAGCGGGGTGATCGCGAACGGGAGGCTGCCGGTGCTGAGCTGCTCGTCGCCGTCGGCGGGTGTCAGGGCGGGGAAGCGGTCGCGGCCGGGCGACAGGCTGCGTACCGAGGCGGAGACCCGTTCGAGGAGCTGGTTGGCGTACAGGGTCTGGCTGACGCTGAGCGTGGCGGTGAGCACCTCGGGCACGCCGTCGACGAACCGGTACCGCCCGAGCCGGCTGTCCTCGACCCGCAGCAGGCCGCTGAGCAGCACCTCGGCCAGATGCGCCGGGAGGGCCGGGCGGAACATCGCGTGGTGGACGTGACGGATGACGTCCAGCACCGGCTCGCCGAGGGCCACGTACCGGGCCAGCTCGAACGCCTCGCTGGAGGCCACCGCGCGGAAGGCCCGCACCCGCTGGTCGGGGGTGGGCGCCGGCCCGGCGGGACGGTCCGGCGCGGGCCCGGCCGGTCGGCTGGTGACGCCGGTGACCGCGGCGGTGACCGGTGGCCCGCCGGCGACCAGCGTGGTCCAGCGGCGCAGCCAGGCGCCGTCGATCTCCAGCACCGGCACGACCGTGCCGGCGGGCCGGCCGCGCCCGCCGAAGGCGGCGAACCGCAGGTCACTGTTGGGTGCGCAGGGCCGTGGCGCGGTGAGCACCCCGGCGACGGTCCGGGCGAACGTGCGTCCCCAGAGCCGTTCGGGCAGCGGCTGCAGGATCGCCACCGGACCGCGCCGGGCCAGCTCGCGCAGCACGTTGCCGGCCGATCCGGACCGCCAGGTCGGCCCGACGCAGTCGCTGACCACCAGCACCACCCGCCGGTTCACCGGATCGACCAGCCGTCCCGCCGGCATCGCGCGGCCCTGCCAGTCGGTGAGCCGCGCGGTGCCGCCGTCGTCGTCCAGGCGGTGCCGCGACACCTGCCGGAAGACGCCCGACTCGCGCAGCACCGCGATGATCTCGGTGGCCAGGTCCTGCCAGATCGCCATCGAGTCGCCGGTGTCCACCACCACGACGGCGTCCAGCCAGAGCCGCATCGCCGGGCGCATCACAGCCTGCCAGCGGGCGTGCTCACCGTGCCGGACGGTCTGGTCGGCGGCGCGCTGCGCGGTCGCCTCCTCGTCGAGGGTCCCGATGCCGGGCACCGGCATGCGTCTCAGCAACGGGTGCAGGGCACGCTGGAAGGCGAGGCGGTCACCGAGCTCGATCGGTTTCGGTACCTCCTCCAGCGCCGCCTCCCGCGCCCGCCCGGCGGGCGGAAGATAGGGGTGCAGCTCGACCGGGGGCGGCGCCGGCGGAGGGGGTGGCGGCACGGCAGTCGGTGGTGACTCCGGCGGGTCCGGCGGCGGCTCGCGTCTCGGTCGTTCTTTTTCCGGGGGTACGGGTAAAGCGTCCGCGATGGGGACGGCGTCCACCCGCGCCGGGGACATCTGGGCCGCCAGCCAGAGGGTCTCGGCGAGCTCCAGAGGGGTGGGCTCGTCCACCCCGCCCCGGCGCACGACGGCGCGCAGGTCCTCCAGGTTCATCGTGGTATCAGCCGGGTCATCACCAGATCGGCCAGGGCCCGGCGGGTCTCCTCCTCGTCGAGACGGGACGCGTACACCAGGTAAATGGCGTTGAGCAGCTGGTCGGTGGCGAGACCACGGGCCTCCCGGTTCTCCAGGAAGTCGCCGATCACCGCGGCGCTGCCCGGCTCCATGTCCGGCAGGTGGGCGGCGACGATCTCCTTGAGCTTCTGCGGGCCCGGGGTCTCGATCTCGACCGGGATGCAGCGGCGCAGGAACGCGGGCGGGAACTCGCGCTCGCCGTTGCTGGTCATCACGACGATCGGGAAGCGGCTGCAGCGGTTGCGCCCGCTGACGGTGACCGGTTCGCTGCTGTCGATCGTGGTGACCCGGATCGGGGTGTGCTCGGGGCGGCGCAGCAGCTCGGCGATCTCGAACTCGCCGTCCTCGAAGATGGTGAGCAGGTCGTTCGGCAGATCCAGGTCGGCCTTGTCGATCTCGTCGATGAGGAGCACCCGGGGCCGGCGGCGCGGGAGCAGGGCGGTGCCGAGCGGGCCGAGCCGCAGGTACTGGCCGAGGTCCTCGTCGCTGTCGGCGGGCTCGTCGTCGCGGCGGCTGGCGGCGTACAGGCGGGCCAGGGGGTCGTACTGGTAGAGGCCGTCGCGCAGGGTGACCCGGCTGGTGATGTTCCAGCGCAGCACCTGGCCCAGCCGCAGCTCGTGCGCGATGGCGGTGGCCAGGGTGGACTTGCCGGTGCCGGGTGAGCCGGTGACCAGCAGCGGGCGCCGCAGATACAGGGCGGCGTTCACCAACTTGACGATCTTGGCGTCCGGCCGGTAGCGCTCACCGGCCCGGCGCTCCTTGTCCCGTACCTCCGCCACGAACGGCGGGTCGTCGGCGAGCGCCGGATCGGGGCCGAACGCCCGCCACGGCGGTGGAGGCGGGAGCTCCTCGATCCGGTTGTGCTCCCTCCCGGTGCCCTGGTAGATGAACCAGGCGTCGTCGTCGGGCACGGTCACCTCTCTCGTATCCTGTTCTCGCCGCTCATATCGCTCATACCGCTCATTTCGGTCACTCCGCGAAGCTGAGTGGGATCGGGCGGCGGCGGGCGTCGTCACGCAGCAGCGAGAGGCCGGTGCCGAAATGTGCCTCGTCCTCCGCGGCGACGGCCGAGGCCCGCATCTTCCGAACGGCGGAGCCGATGCCGTCGATGGTCACGTTGTGCAGCCGCTTGCGAAGCTCCTCGACGAAGCGCGTGCCGCTGCACTCACCGTCCTCGACGTGCGCGCCCGGAGGACACGGCTGACGGCGCCAGAGCAGGATCGGCGGGCATGCGGCAGCGGCGGCGCTGACGTGCTCCGATCCCGCCCACTCCCCGGACAGGCCGACCGCGAACGGGCCGTCGTCCTCGTCGCGCAGCCATCCCCCGAACGACCGCAGGCTGCGCGGCGGGTCACCGCAGTCCTGCGACCGCAGAACCTCGCCGATGCTGATCCGCTGGTCGCGCAGCACGGCGGCACGGCGGATCAGGTCCGACGGGTAGGCGTCGCTGAACCAGTCGAGATCGCGTACCGCCACCGGCCGGTTCACGCCGAGCGGCACGCCACCGTCGACGAAGTCCTTCCACTCGTCCACCGGCTCGGCGAGGAACCTGCGGGGGAGGACGAATTCCACGTACACCGTCCCGGACGTCGGCGGAAGCCGGCGACGGGCCTTGACCAGCTCCTCCTCCACCCGCTCCTGCCACTGCGCCGGCGTGACCCGCTCCTTGTTGACCACCGGCTCGCACAGCTCGCCGTCCGGCTCGCTGACCGTCCACACGGTCAGCTCGTAGGACTCGGTACCGGTGGCGGCGGCCGGTTCCAGACAGACCACGATCGCGCAGTCGTGGTCGACGACCCGGGGCGGCGGCGCGGCGGCCGGCACGTCCGGGCCCAGGTGCTTATGGGCCCAGCGCCAGGTCTCGTCTGTCTTGAGCATGCCGAGCAGCGCGTTCAGGTGGTACCGCATGCGCCGGTCGTCGACCATGACCGTCTCCACCACCAGGGCCTCGACGAGCGCCTGCACGGTGTTCAGCTCCGGGATGTCCTTCACTCCCCCGGCGCGGACCAGGGTGAGCAGCTGCCCCACCTCCTCGCGGGACAGGTCCCGCACGGGGTGCAGAGCGGCGCGCAACTCCGTGTACGCCCTCGGGCTTATCGAACCGAGCCGGATGATCTCGTTGAGCTGCGGGCAGTGCTCGGCCAGCTGCGACACCGGCACCATCACGCCGAGCCGCTCCTGGTCCCACACCGCCGACTTGACCATGCCGACCACCTGCCGGGTCGTCATGTGGTACGCCGCGGCGCCGCTGAAACCGGACTGCAGCCAGACGCCGAGGTCGTCACTCGCGTCGAGTTGCACGTTCGGCCCGATCGGACGGTCCGGTGCGGCGGTGAACGAGCTGTTGACGCCGTCGCGCACGAACCGCTCGGGAAAGCCCAGCGCGGTCAGCTCCTGCCGGGCGTAGATCTCCACCGCCGAATGCGGCGCCAGCCGGGCCGGCGCGACGCTGACGGGCCGGTCCAGCTCCACGACGGCCAGATCGGCGTCCTTGGCGGTCGGCGAGAACCACGGCCCGGACGTGACCACGGTGCCCGCCCGGCGCTCCGGGGTGTCCCGCAGCTTGACCAGCACCTCGGTCGCGTCGAGCACGACGTGCGCACAGGTGAGCACATGCCGGTCGGTCACCAGAAAGCCACTGCCCCACCGGGAGGTGGCCGGAACATCGACCCGGGCCTGCCAGAGCGGTTCGCTCATCCGGCGCTGTTCCCGTCCCACCCGAACTCAGTCGGCACCTCACGCCCTCCCGCGTCACCAGCGTGAGACGAGCTTCCCTCTCCGCCCATACGGGGCACTATCGGCCATCCGTCCACGATGCTCAAACACCCCGACACACACCCCAGACATCCGAGGAACACCCGCCGCGCCCTCGGCAGATCTTGGGCACCCACACCGGCGGCGGACGGCCGCGAGGCCCAAGGTCCCGGCGGCGGTGGGGGTCAGCGGAGGGTGGGGGGATTTGCCTGCTGCTGCACGGCCTGGGCGGTCATCACGGGGTAGGCGAAGCGGTCGAGGGGGCCGACCACCCCTGCCTCGACGTCGGTGGGGCCGAGCATGACCCAGCGGACGGTGCGCTGGCTCAGGACGGCGACCATCGAGGGGCGGATCTGGGTGAGCCAGTGTTCGATCTCGGAGAGGCCGGTGGTGGGTGCGGCGACGGCGGCCTCGGCCGGGGTGAGCTGCTGCATGATGGCGGCGTCGACGCGGGTGAGCAGGTCGGCGTCGACGGCGGTGACCTCGTGGCGGACCACCAGCGCGGGGACGTCGGGTGGGACCGGGCGCAGGAAGTCGCCGGTCACCGGGCCGACGTCGATCACCACGGCCCGGGAGCGGCCGGCCGGTGCGACCTGGATGGGCTCGCCGGGCTGGGCCGGGATGAGCAGTTGCGGGCCGATGCCGGTGCGGTGCACGAACGGCGCCCACTCCTGCGGGCGCAGCGACTGCACGATCACCTGGACGCCGAGCGCCACCAGGCGGAAGACCATGAGCTGCGCCATCGGCAGGCCGCCGACCAGCAGCAGCCGCGTCGGCTCGGGGCGCAGCACGCGCAGGGTGACCGGGCGGTTCTCCCGGTCGCGGCCCACCATGAGACCGTCGCCGGCGACGGTCGGCGTGAGGTCGGCCAGTGCCGCGGCCGGCGCCAGGTGGGGTGCGACCTTGCTGAGGCCCGACGGATACCGGATCACAGCAGGAAACCTCCGAACGGTAGGGTCGCCGCCAGCCCGGCGGCCTGCCGGCCGTCCAGCCGCTCGACGTCGCCGCCGATCGCGCGGATCAGCTCGGCCAGCCGCTTGCCCGCCGCGTCCAGGGTCACCCGGTCCGGCGCCACGAGGCGGATCACCAGTTCCATGGCGATCTTCCCGCTGTCACCGGCGTGCACCGGGTCGTTGCTCGCGGCCAGACCCACGGCGACCGTCGTGGACAGGTTGCTCAGCAGCCGGTCGAGGGCCCACTGCTGGGTGGGCCACTTCCTGATCCGGAACGAGGACTGCACGGTCCGGCCGGTGGTCACGCGGCTCCAGCCCTCCCGGGCCGGCACGGCGTTCGCACCCGCCGCGGCGGCACCCGGTTCGAGCCGGGCCAGCGCGGCCGCGGCCACCAGCAGCTCCTCCGGGCCGAGCAGGCGGTTCGGCAGCTTGTCCTGGCGCAGCCGGCGGCGCGCCCGCTGAACCGCGTTCAGCAGCGCGGGCCGCAGGTCGTCGTCGTGGCAGGCCTCGGGCGTCCGCCGGACCTGGACGGCCAGCCAGCCCTGCCGCTCGGTCGGCACCTCACCGTCGGTGAGCAGTCGATAGGAGTCGAAGGCGGCGCCGGCACCGGCCCAGGCGGTGACCGCCTCGGCCCGGATCAGCGACTGCACGACCACGGGCGGAAGGTCCGGCTCGCCGACCGGCAGCAGTGACACCAGGTCGGGCAGGCGGCGTGCCTCGGCGCCGAAGAGCGTGTGGTTTCCGGGCGCCAGCTCGAGCACCGCGGTGATGCCGCTGGGGTGCGCGATGGTCGCCACGGCCTGGCCGTCGACCTGGAGCTCACCGAGCACCAACGACGGCTGGAGCTGGCGCAGCAGCGTCAGCCGGGGGTCGTCGAGCGCACCCGCGCCGGCCCGGCCGCGGTTGCGCCACGAATACCGCATGCGCAGGCCGAGCCACTGGTAGAGCCAGACGCCGCGCCACGGCAGGCTGGTCACCACCAGGCAGACCACGGCAACCGCGGACGCGGCGGCCATCACGGCGGGATGACGTCCCCAGGCCACCAGCACCGCGACGATCGCCACCTGCCAGGCCACCACCTGGGCCACGCCCAGCCGGCGGGCGCCCGGGGTCTCCGGCCGAGCGAAGCCCGCCGCGTCGCCCGCCGGGCCGCGTGGGCCGCTCGACGAGGAGGCGGCGCGGGGAGCGGTCGCCGTGACACCGCTGGTCGCGCCGACACCGGTGGCCTCGACCGCGGCACGGGCACCGGCGGCCGCACGGGCCGCCTGCCGGGCGGCCTCGGCACCGGCCGCGGACGTTCCGGCGTAGGCCCGCTGGTCGGTGCGCGCCGCGTACTGCGCGGGGGCCACCTGAGCGGCCCGGGCGTCCGGCTGACGGACGGCCTGCGCCCGTGGATCGGCAGCGGCGGCGGGCACGCGCGCGGAACCCCGCGCCTGCGCCTGCTGTTGCTGCTGCCAGTCGGGCTCCGGCGCCTGCGGCGCGGTCATGCCGGCACCCCCCGTGGCGCTGACGTCATGTCAGCGGGCCTGGATCGCGGCGCGGTCATGCCGGCACCCCCCGGTGGCACTGAGGTCATGTCAGCGGGCCTGGATCGCGGCGAGCACGTCCGCCACCGCGATGGTCCGTAGGTCTTCCATGCTCGGCATCCGGCCGAGAGCGCGCAGCCGCTGCGCCTGGAACTTGCGGACACCCTCGAAGAGGGTCCGGGCCTCACGGGCGTTACCGAAGTTCGGCCCGCGGTCGATCGTGGTGAAGTGGTCCACCAGCACACCGAGCACCTCGGGCGACAAAACGTACGAGTCGGCCTCGGCGATCCGGATCGTGATCTCACCGAGCTCCTCGGCCGAGTAGCTCTTGAACTCGATCGTCCGGGTGAACCGGGAGGCGAGACCGGCGTTCGCGGCCAGGAAGTCGACCATGTCGGCCGTGTATCCGGCGGCGATCACGGCGACCTCGTCGCGGTGGTCCTCCATCAGCTTGACCAGCATGTCGATGGACTCCTGACCGAAGTCGGCACCGGAGCCGGCCGAGCGCGACAGGGTGTACGCCTCGTCGATGAAGAGGACGCCGCCCAGCGCCTCGTTGAAGACGCCGGCCGTCTTCTCCGCGGTGTGACCGATGTACTGACCGACCAGGTCGCGCCGCGACACCTCCTTGAGGGTGTCCTTCGGCAGCACGCCCAGTGCGAACAGCAGCTTGCCGTAGAGGCGGGCGACGGTGGTCTTACCAGTACCGGGGGCGCCGGCGAAGATCAGGTGGCGGCTCACGCTGGAGCTGCCCAGACCGGCGAGGCGGCGCCACTCGCTGACCTGCATCTCGTCGATCAGACTGCGGACCTCGGCCTTCACCTCGGCCAGGCCGATCAGGCTGTCCATCTCGGCGAGGAGTTCCTCGACCTTCTCCTGGCCGCCGCCACCGGTGTCGGCGCCGACACCGACGCGAGCGGTGACCGCCGCCTCGATGATCTCCAGGGTGGCGCCGGGGTCGATCGACATGCCGGCCGAGTCGACCTTGCAGCCGTCCAGCACGCCGCCGCAGCCCGCGTCGGCGGAGATGGCGAAGTCGTCGGTGTCGCGGATCGCCGTGCCACGGATCGTCGGGCTGCTGCCGTGCGCGATCGCGATGCCGACGGCGCGGGTGCCGATCACCTCGCAGTTCGCGATGGTGGGCTTCCCGTACTGATAAATGTAGATGCCACGGTTGCCGCAGTTGCGCACCGTGGTGTCGCTGATCACCGGGTCGGCGCCGAGGCTGACGATGATGCCGTCGCCGCCGATCTCCTCGACCGTGCTGCCCTTGACCGTGCCCGAGCAGCCCTCGAGCGACAGCCCGTACTGCGAGTTTGTGATCTTTACCGCGTCGAGCGCGAGGCGGGCGCCCTGGCCCACCTGGACGGCCACGCCGAACTCCGCGGAGATCTCGCAGTTGTTCGCCTTGAGCTCGCCGCCGTCGACCGTGATCGCCGCGCCGTAACCGCCGCGCAGGGTCAGATCGGCCAGCGTCACGGTGCCGGACTCGAGGCGCAGCACCGACTCGGAGGAGTCGGACAGGAGCACGACGGTGCCGGGCCCGTCGGCCGCGGACAGGGTCACGTCACGGCCGCGCAGGACCAGCGCCTCGCGGTATTCACCGGGGGTCAGAGAGATGGTCCCGCCGTCGGCGGTGATCTCGAGTGCCTCTCGGACGGTCGGGACGGCACCCGGCCGGTCGGACGAGACGATAACGGTGCGTGCCATGGCTCCGAGAGGGGGTCGAGGAATCGTCAGGCGACACTACAACAGGGCCGCCCGTGGATCGTGCGGGCGCCGTCAGACTACTCGCCCACGGGGTTTCACCGCCGTCCCGCGTGACAGCGTTGGCACCATTCGCGTCACCATTGTCGCCAATGTGGAGATCTGGGGCCTCCCCCGTCTTTGAGCAGTCCGGTAAGTTCGATGTCTGAACGTAGAAGACCATCACTCCGGCGCGGGCTGCCGAGGCGCCGCAGTCGGAGGACGACCGAAACGGGTGGATGACCTTGGCCGAAAAAATGGACGCAGTAACCGGTCAGCTTCTTGCAGCGGCAAAGGACGCGGACCAGACCGCGGAGAACATCACGGCGAGCCTCGCCCGGCTGATGGGTCAGCTCGACGACCTGCCGGGTGGCTTCAAGGGCGCGGCGGCGACCGTGTTCGACCAGACCAAGGCCACCATGCAGCAGAAGCTCACCAACATCACCGACGCCCTGCACAGCGTCTCCAACGGCATCACCAGCTCGAGCCACAAGTTCGACGCCGCCGACGAGGAGGCCGAGCGCGAGGTCTCCAGCATCCTGGCCGCCCTCGGCGGTAACTGACGGGCCGCGCGGCCACCGGCACTTTCACGAAGCGAAAACAAGGAGACGAGAATGAGTGGCGACGGCTACGGCGGCATTACCTATGCCTACGGCACGATCGAGACGGCGGCGGGCAACATCGACGCGTTCATCAACTTCATGAACTCGGAGTTGAGGGACATCGAGAGCAAGCTCATGCCGCTCGAGACGGACTGGACCGCCGACTCGCAGAAGGCGTACCTCGAGCAGAAGAACAAGTGGAAGACGAACGCCGAGGAGATCGTCGAGACCCTGGGCCGCCTGAAGACGGCACTGAGCTCGGCCGGAACCCGGATGCAGGAGGCCGACCAGGCCGCCACCAAGATGTTCGGCTGACCTGTCGGATTTCCGATCGCACATTCCACAGGCTCGCGGCAGGTCGTTCCCGACCGGCCGCGGGCCTGATTTATTTCAGGATTTCAGAGGACGAAAGTCTTCCTGTTCGGGGCATCCGCCCCGGTCACTCGTCCTCGAGGTCGTCGAAGAGACGGCGGTTGCCCTCGGCCGGTGTGCGCGGCGCCGGCTGCGGCGCACGGCCCGGGCGCCAGCCACGGCGACGGCCCCGCGGCATCGCGATGCTGCCCATCCCGGCCGCCGCGGCGACGGCCAGCACCACCACCGCGATGATCAGCGCCCAGCGCACCTGATTGGCCCGGACCGGGTCGGTCTCGTCCGGCGAGTACGCGCTGAGCGCCTTCGCCTCGCGCGGCTCGGCCGCGACCGGGCGCTCGACCAGCGCGCGTAGCGGCTGCACGATGCCGAACCCGTACCCCGTGCCGTTCGCCCACGGGCGCACCGGCGAGCCGCCGAACGTCGGGTCGGCGGTGGCGAACAGTCGCCGCGAGACCTGGTCGGGCGTCAGGCCCGGCTCACGGGACAGGATCAGGGCGGCCGCCGCCGACACGAACGGCGCGGCGAAGCTGGTGCCGTTGTAGCGGGCGTAACCCCTCACCCGGGTCGCGGCGATCACCTGGTCGCCCGGAGCCACCAGGTCCACCCACGGCCCCACCGGTGAGGAGTCGGGGCGGGCCGCGCCCTCGTTCACCGCGCCGACGCCGATCACACCCGGGTACGCCGCCGGGTAGGGCGTGCGGCCGGCATTGGCGGACTTCGCGTCGACGTTGCCGACCGCGGCGACCACGACCACACCGCGGTCGATCGCCCGCTGCACCGCGTTGCGGACGGCGGGCACGTCCTCGTACAGGACCAGGGAGATGTTGATCACTTGGGCGCCGGCGTCGGTGGCGAACCGGATGCCCTGGGCGAACCCGGACGCCGAGCCCGGCTCACCCTCGCCGTCCTTCGCGTTCTTCTCGCTGACCACGACCGGCACGATCTCCACGCGGGGCGCGTACCCCCGGAAGGGAATGCCCTCTTCGCCGCCGCCGGCGATGATGCTGGCGACCGCGGTGCCGTGCCCGATGCAGTCGAAATCACCCGGGCCGCCGCCGGGGAAGAGCAGGTCACGGCCGGGTCGGACCTTGCCGGCCAGCTGTGGATGGCCGCTGTCGACGCCGGAGTCGATCACCCCGACGACCACGCCGCGGCCGTCCGACAGGGTCGCCACCTTCGCCGGGTCCAGCGCACGCTGATGCCACGGAACGTCGCCGATCGGCTCACCCGGATCCGCGCAGTCCCGGTTCGCCGGCGGCTTTCTGACCGCCTGCTCAGCGACCGGCGCGTTCGCGACGGCGGCTTTCCCGGCCGCCTGCGCCTGGCCGAGCGTCGCCAATTCGACAACGGGTGCTTTTTCGGGCGTGGATGTCTCGGGAGGCGGGGTCGCCAGGGCTGTCGTGGGCGCGATCGCGCCGCAGAGAACCGTTACCAGCGAGACGGCGGACAGCCGTCGCAGCAGCAGGAACCCGCGCCGCACATCGCCTCCCTCCACCGTGTCGGTCGCGGCGATGGTAGTACTGTTCTGCCTCCCGCCGCGGGGCGGGACATCGCTGTGTGCCGTCATTGACTATCGTCGGGTAGCGATACGCGTACGCCGCGGCACGGCGGGCAGTCGAGGTAACGGGGGAAGCCATGCAGCCGGGAGGGGAGTCCCGTCAGCGTCTCGAGTCGATGATGGAGGACGCTCAGAAGCTGCTGACCAACGCGGCCGAGATGAAGCGGAAGCTCGACGAGCTCACGGTCAGCACGCGGTCCGAGGACGGGTTCGTCGTCGCGACCGTCGACGCGCGCGGTCGCCTGGTGCAGCTCGACCTCGACCCGCGGATCTACCGGTCCCCCAACGCGGGCGGTCTGGCCAGCCAGATCATCGAGACCTATCAACGCGCGGTCGATAAGGTCGATACCGATACCCGTACAATTCTGGAGCGGTATCTGCCGCGCGAGTTCGACGTCGATCAGTTCACCAACATCGACTTCGACAAGTACGCGTCTCGCCGCGACGTGGCTGACTACTGAGGGGGTTCGCGATGGCCAACAACCTGTGGTTCGACAGTCGTGGTGTGATCGCCGGCACCTCCGACATGAAGGCCAGTGGCAAGGAGCTGGGCGAGGCGTTCACCAAGCTGAACGACGCCGGCAACCGCCTGGCCGCACTCGCCGCCGAGAAGCCGGCCGGCACCGACGACACCGGCACCGAGTTCGAGAAGACGTACAACGAGCTTCTCACCGGCCTCGTCAAGCAGGGCAAAGAGGTCGGCGAGCTCCTCACGGGTGTCGGCGGTGACGCGGAGAAGGCGCTCGCGATGTTCACCAAGACGGACCTGGAAAGTGCCGACGATCTGAAGCTGGACTGAGGCCCGCCGGATGGGGATGAGCCTCGACTGGCTGATCGAGTGGATCGAGGATTGGCCGGAGCCCATCCGGGACGCCGTTTCGATTCTCTTCACCGGTCAGAGCTGGCCTGAGGGCGACGAGGACAAGGTCTGGGAGCTCGCCGAGGCCTGGGGCCAGTTCAGCGAGCAGATCGCTCGTATTCACACGGACGCCGGCAACGGCGCCAACCAGGTGATGAACAGCTGGTCCGGCGACGGCACGCCGGAGGCGTTCCGGGAAACCTGGATGCTGCTCGCCGTCAACCAGGACTCCGCGGTGATGGCGCTCTACGAGAGCATCACGGTCGTCCAGGACGTCACGTATCAGACCGGTTTACAGATCTCGCAGAGCAAGTACGAGATCGTCATCGAAATCATCATGCTGCTCGTCGAGCTGATCGTCTGGGCGATTCTGATACCGCTCACCGGTGGTGGCTCGACCGGCGGCATGATGGCCTCGGTCGCGATCAGACGTCTCGCCATCCAGCGCATCATGTCCACGCTGCGGTCCAAGGTCGCGGCGCTCGGCCTCCGCCGGCTCGCCACCACGACCGCCCGGCGCGGCGCACAGCAGGCGGTGCAGGCCGGCCGCCGGGCGATCACCCAGGACCTCCGCAAGAACGCGCTGAAGCTGGGCAAGGAGGGCCTGCAGGAGGGCGTCGAGGAGGCCGCGACGAACGCCGCGGCGCAGGCGGGCGCGATCGGGGACTCCGGCAAGGACGTCTCCGACAACATGGACTGGAAACAGGTCGGCCAGTCCGCGTGGGCCGGTTTCGCCGGTGGTGTCGGCGCGGGCGCCACCGGGATGGGCCTGGACAAGCTGGGCCGCCGCGGCCGGACGGATCTGCCCGACGGCGCCACGCCGGGGCCGCGGTCGCTGGGCCAGAAGGCGGCCGACGTCGCGAAGGCCGCCGGCAAGGACGCGGTCGTCGAGGCCGGCGGTGAGATCGCCGGCTCGGCGGCGATGGGCCAGCTGCCGACGCTGGACAGCCTCGGCGGGTCGATGCTGTCGGGTGCGTTCACCGGGCAGCTGCAGGCGGGCGCGCATGCGGGGTCGACCGCGATTCATGACGCTTTCGCCAACCGCGGAGGGACCGAGCCGTCGCTCGGCGGCAACGAGGGCGAGGGCGAAGAGGGCGAAGAAGGCCAGGGCAACCGCGGGGGCAATCAGAGCGAGGGCGAAGAGGGCGAGGGGAACCGCGGGGGTAACCAGAGCGAGGGCAACCAGGGCGAGGGCGAAGAGGGCGAAGGCAACCGCGGCGGTAGCGAAGAGACGCAGACCGGCAACCAGAGCCAGACGGGCAACCAGAGCCAGACCGGCAACCAGGGCGAATCGGGTAACCAGGGTCAGACCGGCAACCAGGGCGAGACGGGCAACCAGGGTCAAACCGGGAGCCAGACGCAGGCCGGGAGCCAAGGGCAGACCGGGAGCCAGGGTCAGACGGGAGCCCAAGGGCAGACGGGCGGGCAGCAGCAGACTGTTGTCAATCAGCCTCAGGCGCCGGTCCAGGCGCCCGGTGGGGCCCAGGGCGGGCAGGGCGCCGGCGGGAGCCAGTCGTCGGGCACGCAGTCGACCGGGTCGCAGTCGTCGGGGTCGCAGTCCGGGTCGCAGTCGGGATCCCAGTCCGGGTCGCAGTCGGGTGACCGGTCGTCCGGGTCGAGTCAGTCGTCGGGTGGCACGGACGGGGTGGATACCGGCTCCCAGGATGGTTCGACGGAGAGCTCGGAGACGTCGGGCGGCGAGACCGGCAGCCAGGAGAGCAGCGCCCAGGACAGCAGCACCCAGGACAGCAGCGGCCGGCAGTCCACGGAGACCGGGCCCCAGGCCAGCACTGAAACCGACACCGACACCGGGACGCAGACCAGTGCTGAGACCGGGACGAACGGTGTTGTCGCGGATGGGACTTCGACGTCGGTCGCGCCGGGGTCGACGGTCAACGCGGACCCGACGCAGCAGGTGGCCAACGGCCAGACGGCCGGGCCGGCGACGGAGACCGCGAACGGTGCGGGGCCGAGCACGGATACGAACGGTTCGACCACATCCGGCGGGCCGGGGATCACGCTCACGCCGGGCACTCCGGGCGGTTTGTCGACGCCTACGGCTACCGGGCCCAGCTCGACACCCACGGCTACCGGGCCCAGCACGACTACCACGGGACAGGTCTCCACCAGCACGTCGACGAGTACCAGTACGTCGACGACTCCGGGTAGCCGGTCCGAGACCGCGACGACGACGGCGCAGTCGGCGACCACCGACACCACGACGTCCGTCGAGACGGACACGAGCAGCGAGACCGAGACCGCGACTGATCAGGACTCGGATGTCGAGGTGGAGACCACGGCGGCCACGCCCGAGCCGGTCGCCACCGACCAGGACAGTGATCTCACGGTCCTGGTCATGCCGCCGCCGACGGTGAGCAGCAGCACTACGACCACAGCGAGCGACCAGGATCCGGACGCCGAGACGGAGCCGGAAGAGGACTTCGACGACGACGCGCCGGTCTCGTTCGGCGAGCCGGAACCGGACGCCACGCCGGACGACACCACGCCGGAGACCGAGTCCTCGTCGGACGGGCCGACGAACCGGAACGCCGCCCTTGAAGAGCAGGCCATCGCGGACCTGACGCCGGCCGAACGTGAACTCTTCGAGGCGGCGCTGGCCGAGGCGCAGGTGGCGGCTGACCGGATCCTCGGCGATCTGGGGAACATCGCCGAGGACATGCGCGGCGCGCCTGGAGGCTCGCCGGACATCGAGCCGGTCAGCACCAATAATCGGGTCAAGGGGCTCGGATCGCTGGCCCGCAAGTACCTGGACGCTGTGGCGGCCGGGTCCATCACCCGCGATCCGGTGGCTTTCCTGGACAGCACCGACGACCTGGTGCGGTTCTCGCTTCAGCTGCCCGCCGGTGACTACGGCCGGATGATCAACGAGGCTCTGCGGCGGCTCGCCGCGCAGGGGTACATGGCAGATACCGACGGCAGGGGCGCGCTGAGCCACGGCTGGGCGGAAGGCAGCCGTTACCTCGGCGGGAGCGTCATCCTGACGGACCGGTCGGGTCAGCGGTTCGAGCTGCAGTTCCCCACGCCGGATTCGTATGCCACCGGCAACCGAACCCATGGCTACTACGAAGACGTCCGAACTCCGGGGCCGGACCCGGAAAACCCCCGTGGTCTGGAGAGGCTCGAGTCGTTCATCACGATTCTCCAGATCAACCGTCAGGAGATCCACTCCCCGCCGCCGCCGGAGGGTCAGGAGGAAGCACCTCGGCGGTTCCCTGACCTCGACGGTCTTCCGCCGGCCCAGCCGCGCCTACTCTCTGACTGGGTCAACGGCAGCGGTACACGGGCATGGGCGGACGTCGTCGCCAACCACGGCAGGCAGGCCGTCGTCGACCTGCTCAACAATTACGGCCTGCGACCGGAGGATGTGCCGGGAGCGCCGGAAGCACTGGGAGTGAGCTTCGATGACGAACAAGGTGCTTGGGTACTGGGTGATGTGGGGACCCCCGCCACGCCCGGGGACACCGCAGGGGATAGCGATCGAGGGACCGGGGACCGGTCCGATCAGCTGGGAACCGACCCGGCCGGAGTGGACGTACGGCCAGCCGAACGTGGGACTGATGATCGATCGGGCGGGGCCGCAGACACCGACACCGCCGGAGCGGCTGACGGCCGAGGCGGGGCCGGTACAGCCGATCGATCGGCCGACAGCGGAGCGGATCGCGACGGAACTGGGGCTGACCCTGCCGCCGGAGACCGAGCTGTGGGAGATGCTGCGAGCCGGGATGGCGAAGCGGGACGCACAGAGGTGGCCGGCGAGCCTGCAGCGGATGTACGGCCGGACGCACACGAGTCTGGGATCGAAGCCGATGCGGAATCCGGGATGGGAGCCGGAGCAACAACAGACGACGTTCTACCTGTCGTACCCGACGGACCAGGCGACGGAGGCGACCGGGGTGGCGTGCGTCCAGCCGTGGACGACGTACATGCGGGCGGTGGCCTGGGCACCGAGTCGCAAGAAATGGGTGTACGCGGGGAAGGCGGTGCGGTCGTTCCTGAGGGACGGCAGCCCGAAGCGCAAGGAAGTGGTGGACCGGGAGACGGCGGAGCAGGTGTCGCAGAGGGTGAACGGGGCGGCGCTGCCGACGGACGAGGAGATAACCCGGATCTGCGACGCGGCGATAGCCAAGCTGCCCTAGAGGACCGGGCCAGCCGGGTACGGGACATCGCTGCGAGGATCAAGAACGCCATCGTCACCGGCGGCAACGCGCCGACGATCATCCTGGGAACACACGAGTTCAGCGGGAACCTGGGCGAGTTCCTGACCTCGATGGGAGCGGAGGGCTTCCAGCGGGTGAGCCGGGACGAAACCTGGACGTCAACGGGCGGGTACACCATCACGTTCCGTGACCCGAAGACCCAACAGGAGTTCACGGTACAGGTACACACCCCTGCTAGTTTCCTGGCTGACCGGGCCGCCCGGGCCGTGGCCGAGGCGGATCCGAACGACCCGGAGCAGCAGCGGTTGCGGCAGGAGCGGGCGGATCGGCTGGCGGGCCGCTCGAGTGAGCCGCTCAGCATGGAACGGCACGGGGCACGGACAGAGGAGCAGCATGACGGCGACGGAACTGCCGGACGGCCTGTACATCCGGTGGCAGGGCCGGACGCGGCAGGCGATGGAGACGGCGGACCCGCCGGAGACCGTCCTGGTGCAGCTGGACCCGGGGGAACAGGCTCCGGACCGGTACGAGAGGGAGGACGGGACGGAGACCTGGATCTTCGTTCCGGAGAGGGAGCTCGAGGAGATGTTCGAGCTTCAGACGATCGCTCTGTGGCAGGGGATGCGCTGCCCGGTGCAGCGGATCGGTCCGGACCGGGTGGTGCTGTCGACCCCGATCATCGGGGAGGACCGGGCACGGGAGCTGGGGCTGACGCCGACTCTGGACCGGGGGATCTACGTGGGCGAGGTGCCGACGGCGGACCTGACGCTTCTCCAGGAACGGACGGAGATCGACCTGGACTGACCGGCGAGACCGGAACAGATCAGGACGGCGACGACGATCCGGACGGCCCGGATGGCCCGGACACCGACGGGCCGGAGCCGGACGGGCCGGCGCCCGACGGCACGGACCCCGACAGCAGCGGGCCGGACGGGACCGACCAGGACGGTGCGGAGCCGGACAGCGACGACGACCCGGTGTCGTTCGGCGCGGACGACCAGGGTGACCCCGGGACCGGCGAGCCGGGCCCGATCCAGAACGCCGCCGGTGGCACCACGTTCGGCGGGGCGAGCCTGACCCCGGACCAGGCGCGGACCGAGGCGGCGATCCTGGCCGGCATCGAGGCCGCGCTCGGCGGCGACGTCGAGCGGGACCCGGACAACCCGCGCGCGGTCATCGACAGGCGGTCCGGTTACCGGATCGAGTTCGATCCGCACCCGCCGCTGGGCCCGGACGTCGCCCCGGTCGCGATCCCCGACGCCGCCTCGGCCGGCGCGACGGTTCGCGTCTCGACCGGCGCCACCCCCGAAATGATCCGCCGCGCCGTGGTGAGCGCGGTCGCCGAGATGACCCACGGCGCCCGGGAACGGGCCGGCGGGCACCGGACCGACGCCACCCCGGCTCTCGCCGAGGGCGGGTTCATCCCCGGCAACCGGCGCAACGAGGTCGACCCGGACTTCGAGATCACCCTCGCCGAGCGCGACCACGGGCGGATCGCCGAACTCCGGCTGCTGCTCAACGACCTGGCCGAGGCGGAGGCGTCACCGGACACCGCCGCGCGGGCCGCCGAACTGCGTACCCAGATCGTCGGTCTCGCCCTCGACATGGGCCTGAACGAGCCGGAGACCAGGGTCCACCGGCATGGCATCAGCCAGCCGGTCGTCGGGCCCGAGGCATCAGCGGCCCGCCAGCAGGCCGTGGACACCGAGCTCGGTCCCGATGCGGCGAGTGCTCTGGCCCGTACCCTCGCAAGCCCTGAGGCCGCGGCAGACCGCGATGCGATCCGCGCGGCACAGGCCGAGATGCGCGCCCAGGCCCGCGAATGGGCCCGGCAGGAGGCCGCCCGGCGCGACGCGGCCGACCGGGCGCTCACCGACCGTGTCAACCAGGCGCTGGCGGCCGACCCGAACCACGTCTTCGACCGGCTGATCATCGGCAACGGATGGGCCGCCACGCAGTCGTTCGTGACGATGGGCGCGCCGCCGGACACCGGGACCGGACTACCGCCGGTGATGGCCATCGGTGACGGACCGCAACCGTGGGGCGGGCGCGGCGACCTGATGCTCGGGCAGGTGCCGAGCGAGTACCACCTGCCGGGGATGCCGTTCCAGGTCGGTGACCTGGCCGACAGCGGCACCGAGTTCACGCCGTCGAGCACCTTCAGCGCCGCGGTGGCGGCCGGGCGCGGCATGGCCGACATGCCGACCTACGAGGGCCGGGTCACCCAGATCGAGGCCCGGACCAGCGACGACACCGACTGGCCGGACGGCGCGGCGTTCCGGATCACGGTCGGTGACACCACGATGTACGCCTCCTCGGTCGACATCACCGGCGGGCCGGGGCCGGCGCGGGTGCCGTCCGCACCGTTCACCGCGTCCGGCGTCTACACCGACCCGGCGACCGGGTACTCCGTCGACTGCTCGACCGCACCCCGCTTCCTGGACGATGCCGGTAACCCGGTCGGCCGGTCGGATCTCCCGCCCGGCGAGTACGTCTGGGACGACGGGAAGGGCCGCCAGCACACGATCACCCTCAACCCGGACGGCTCGTTCACCGATCAGGACGGCCGGCAGCTCGACGACTCGCAGCTGCCGCTGGAACGGTTCGTCGGCCCGGACGGGCACGTCATCGAGCGGCGCCCGGTCTACACCGACCCGAACGGCTCACCCGTCGACGTCGAGGACCTGCCGCCGGCCGCGGAGATGGCGCTGGCGACCGCCGACCGGCAGACCCACGTGCTGCCGCTGTTCGCCGACCCGTCCGGCCGCCTGACCGACCCGGTGGTGCTGGACCCGGACACCGGTTACAGCGTCAACCCGAGCGTGCCGCCGTCGACGGCAACGGACCCGGACGGCAACCCGGTCGGGCTCGCGGGCCTGCCGGAGGGTGATTACACGAACAGCGAGACCGGCGAGCAGGTCAACCGCAACCCGGACGGCTCGTTCACCCGGGCCGACGGCACCACGGTCCCGCCGGGGTCGCTGGACTACGGCACGTGGACCTCGGACAGCGACTTCGCCTTCGAGCGGGCGCCGGTCTACATGGACGAGAACGGCCAGGTGGTCGACGCCACGCCGGAGATCGAGGCGGCTTTCGAAGGGGTGCGGCCCGGCCAGGAGGGCCGGCGCCTGGCCTTCGGTGGACAAAACCTTTCGCAAACGTACGGGCCGAACGACAGCATCCTCGTGTTCGGCTCGGCCGCCTCGGGTGCCTGGGACATCGAGCAGGCGGTCGGTCTTCCCGGTCCGGGCGGTGAGGCCCGCGCACCGCAGGACGGCGACTCCACCGACGGCCGTCACGTGGAGTGGACCGCCGACGTGTCCGTGCCGGCACCGGCCGACCTCCCCCGCAACGCGACGCCGATCCAGCGTCGCCTCGCCGCGATCTACCACAACCCGGACCCGAACATCCCGCAGGAGTTCCGCGACCGGATCGCACAGCGGTACGCGTTCTTCCACTCGGGTGGCTACAACCGCCGCAACACGGTGCCCGGCCTCGGTGCGTTCTCGCGGGAGGTGTTCGCGCGTACCAACCCGCGGCTGTCCGCGATCAGCTCCGTCCGGGCCACCACGGACGGCCGGTTCCGGGTCGAGTTCGCCAACGGTGACGTGCGGACGTTCAACCACGTCGTGCTCTCCATCGGGCAGGACGCCGGTTATGTCGGCGGGCCCGCCGGTCTGGCCGGCAACCTGCCGGGCGGGCTGCGGCCGATCCACGGCCCGCAGACGACGCCGGCCCGGGAGCAGGACGTGCTCGGCGCTCAGGGCGCCAACGACCGGCTGCGGCTGCTCGGGTACGCGTCCGTCACCCCGCCGATCGCGCGGGCGATGGGCACCGACGCGAACAACGGCGTCACCGACCAGGCGTCCGAGCTGCCGCCGGACTCGCGCGGCATCGCGCCCAGCATCCGGGCACAGGCCATGCGCATCGCCGAGGCGAACCGGTCGATGCCCCGGCCGCCGGCCGCGCCCGATCCGGCCGGGCCCACCGTCGACCCGGCGGGGTCAGACGGCGGTGTAGTCGGGGGGCCCGCTGCGGGCGAAGGCGTCGCTCAGCCAGACGAAGGGACCGAACTTGGTGTCGAGGATCTCGGCGTACCGGGGGCGACGGACCTCGAACTCGGGGAGGGGGGCGTCCCAGCTGTCGGAGACGGTTCCCTCGACCTCGGCGACGAACGGAGTGAGGCGCAGCCGGTTGTCCTCGAAACCGAGGAATCGCAGGCTGGGCAGGACGTCGCGGGCGGTCGAGACCAGGGTGTAGGCACCGGCCTGGTCGATCCGGCATCGGTGGAGACCGAGCCAGCGGACGGCACCGAGGTGCGGCGAGGCGAGCAGGGCCTTGACCCCGTCGTCACGGAGGGCGTTGCCACTGAGGTCCAGGACGGCCAGCCGGGCCAGGAGGGGACTCGCGGCGAGGTCGGCCGCGACGGCGGCGTCGACGTCGGTCAGGACGGCACCACGCCACGGGACGACACCGGCGAGCTCGGCGCCCCGGGCCAGGAAGTCGGCACCGGACATCTTCAGGATCTCGGCGAAGCCCCGGCGCATCAGGGACCCGTCGGTGAGTCCACCGAGACTGCCGCCGATCCGGCGGGCGACCTTCCAGGAGAGCTCCTCGACGTCGCGCAGGACGGCGGTGTCCTGGACGGGCTCACCGGCGATCGCGAGGCGGTCGTGGGTGATCTGCAGCCGGATGAGGGCGGCGTGGTCGGGGTCGGACCCGGCGACGGCGTCGGCGTAACGGAGCCTGAGGTCCATGTCGAAGGGATCGGCGAGGACGGCGGCGAGGAGGTCGTTGGCTTCGGTCACAGGCGCAGCGTATCCACCGGCGCCGACTCCGTCGGCCCGCCGCCGCCCCTGAACGCCGGTACGGACGGCTGGGTGCGGATGGCGAACGGCGAACGGGTGCGCCCGGCGTTCTCCCGCCAGGCCATGTCGGGCCGGCCGTCGTTCGAGTCCACGCTCGGGAACAACCTGCCGCCGGGGATGACCGCCGAGGAGTTCAACCGGCTGCGTCAACTGCCGCCGCGGGAGCTCACGCCGGAGCAGGTCGCGCAGATGCGCCAGGTGCGGGACAGCGTGCGTACGCCGCGCAACCTGCCGGTGCAGCGCGCGCTGCCGCCCGAGACGCTGCGGAACTACCTGTCGAACAACCCGGTCGGCAGCATCTTCGACCCGACCCGGGCGCGTGGCTTCACCTCGCGGTACGAGGACACGCAGATGCTGGCCACGCCGGAGTCGGTGTACGAGGGCCTGCGCCTGGACTACAACGACCCGGGGTACGTGGGGCGCAACGGGCGGCCGCCGTATCACCCGGCCGACGCGGGTGTCGCGGTCATGCGGTACTCGCTGGGGCGGCCGGGGCGGTTGTCGACGCCGTATGGCGGGCCGACGCCGGAGGACCGTGCGGCGATGGGCGGCAGCGTCAGCCAGTCGGCGCCGTTCACCGGGAACGGGTTCACGGGCAGCGCGGAACACTCGGTGCCGGAGTTCGAGATGGCGGAGAACGCCATTCCGAACCGGGCGGAGATCTATCTGCTGGACCGGGACGGCAATGAGGTGTTGCTGGCGCGGTATCGGGGCCCGGACCGCCAGTGGGTGATCACGGACGAGGGTCAGGCGATCCTGGACGACGCGGGGTGGCCGCCGAGCGCTGCTACCGCCACGCCGCCCGCCGCTTCCTCTGTCGATCCGGCTTCGTCTGTTGATCCCGCTTCGTCTGTTGATCCCGCTGCCTCTGTTGATCCCGCTGCCTCTGTTGATCCGGCGTCCACGACGACATCGCCGGACCCGGCGGCGACGACGGACCCGGGGACGGATCCGGCGGCGGCTGGGCCGGCGCGGTCGGAGTTCCCGCCGGCGACCGACGAGCAGGCGCTCGCGGCGATGGCCGGCAACATGACGATCGGCCCGAACGGTGTCCTCGGCTTCCACGCCGGCCCGTCGATGCCGCTGCACCCCGACCGGCTGCGCGGCGTCGACGGACACGTCACGATCGCCGCGCACACCGGGCGCGACGGCAGCGTGCTGGTCGGCGGGCTGCGGCTGACGCCCGAGCAGTTCGCCCGCGCGCTCAACACGCTCGCCGCCGAGGGCCGGATCGACCTCGGCTCGCCGGACACCGCGCTGCGCCTGGTGATGTGCCGCTTCGCCGACGGGCAGGGCGCCGCCACCGTCGCCGCGATCACCGGGCGCCAGGTCCGGGCCGCCACCGACCTGGTCTGGGCGTGGCGGGACGGCTCCGAGGCCGTCGCGCCGGCCGACCCCGCGCGCGGCGGGCTGCCGTCGCAGACCCAGCACGGCGAGTGGCACACCATCAACCCGGACGGCACGGTCGTCAGCACGGAGCCCGGCAACCGGACGATCCCGCCGCGCGACGGCGACCCGGTCAACTACGGCGCCGGCAACGGACCCGTCGGCCCCAGCCAGAACGACGTCAACCAGTCCCTCGACAGAGCGGTCGACGCGTTCCGGGCACTCGATCCGAACAGCGAGATCGCTGTGGTCCGGGATCCTCAGGGCAACGGCGTCCGGGTGCAGGTGCCGGGCCGGCCGGAGCAGACGGTCCGGATCGCGACCGCGGAACTCGCCGACGGCGACGTCCGGGTGGGCCGGGGCGGGCGCCGGGACGTAACGGTCCTGGTGTCGGAGGGTCAGGTCGCCGCGGCGCTGGCGGCACAGGACACCGCCGCCCTGGACCGGCTGCTCACCGACGCGCTGGCACTCGGCATCGGTGAGGCGAGCGCTCGGCGTGGATTCCGCGTGGGTGGGCGTACCCCCAGTCCGGTGACCGACCGACGGCGCGCGACCCTCCCCGCCGCAGCCGGACGGCTGCGGGTCCTGGAGACGCAGCTGGATGCCGCCCGGCAGGCGGCGCAGACCGACCCGGCTCGCGTCGCCGAGGTCGAGGCCGCCCTGCAGCGTTTCATCGACGAGCAGGGCCTGCGCGACGGCCGGGTGGGCGCGGACAGCCGGCGCGAGGCACTCGACCGGCTGGTCCCGGAGAGCACCCGCACGATGCTGGACGAGCGGCGCGGCACCGACCGGGCCGCCAACCCCGCCGCCGCGCTGGTGCGGTCGTTCTTCACCGATGGGTTCCGCTTCCCGGGCGTACGCGTGACGCCCACCCCGCACGGCGACCACGACGTCTACCGGATCACTCCGCGACGGTGGTTCGGCCCCGGTCTCGCGTCGTTCACGATCCGGGTCCTGCCCGGCACCACCACGGACGGCGTGCTGATCCGCGACGTCGTCGACGGCCGCCACTTCGACCTGGTGATCGATCCCTCGCTGCTGGCGCCGCAGCCGAACACCCCGGACGCCTGGGTACGCGAGAACGCCGCCAGCCGGATCGCCGAGGCCGTCCAGGCGATGGTCGACCGGCAGGCGCAGCGCCCGGCCGAGATGATCGCCGGTCTGCGCAACCGGGTCGCGGAGTACCTGGGCCCGGTCGCCGGTGGCCTCGCCTCCACGGCCGTCGCCGCCATCTGGAGTCAGGTGAACCGGGCGGCCCGCCCGTTGACCTCCGGCGTCCTGGACGCGGCCGCCAACCCGGCCATGGCACGCCGGACGGCCCTCGACAAGCTCGATCGCACCCACGACCGGGCCCTCGGAACGGCGCTGAACCAGCCCGAGGTCAGCCGCAGCCAGATCACCGACGACGTCGCCGCCGACCGGGAGCGGATCACCAGGCTCGCGGCCGGCCAGACCGCACTCACCTGGGCCACGCCCGAGACACCGCCGTCGAGCGCCGTCGACACGCAGGCCGCTCAGGACGAGGCCACGATCCGGCAGAACACCCACGAGATCATGAACGAGCTGAGCCGCCGGGGTGGCTCGCGGGTCGCCGGGATATCCCGGGTCCGGTTCCGGCGCGGCACCCAGCCGAACGGCGAGGCGCGATACCGGCTGCGGATCAGCCGGGGCGTCAGCGTGACGGTCTCGGTCCGCGTGGTGACCGGTGCCGCCGACACGACCGCGGTGGCTCAGACCGCGCAGACGCACGGTCTCTCCCTCGACATCCCGCAGGAGCTGGCCAACGACCGGGCCGCCCTGGAGCGCGCGCTCCACGAACGCCTCGCCACCATCGCTGCCGGGCGGCAGCGCCACAGCCGGAGCCTGGCCACCATCGCGGCCAATCTCCGCAGCCGGGTGGTGCCCGACTCCCTGCAGCACTCCGGTGGCCGCTGGTACGGCAACCAGGTCCGCAACGAGCGGAGCCAGCCGGCACCGGCGCCGAACACCCCGGCCCCGGCCACGCAGCAGCCGTCCTACCTGCGCGTCGGCAACGCCGACATCAACGCCGCCAACTCGGTCACCCGGTCGCTGGTCGAGGCGATCGCCGCCCGCTGGCGCCTCCGGGCCGAACGGGAGCTCAAGGAGCTGCGCAAGGCGTTCGACGCCACGCCGCCGGCGATCACCGCACGGCCCGGGCGATTCGGGTACGAGCAGGCGATGCCGATGCGCGGCTCGCAGCGGCGTACGGTCGCCGAGCGCCTGGCCGACGTGTTCCGCAACGGCACGACGCTGGCGGACGCCCTGCGGACCCGGCTGGCGCCGCACTCCACGAGGCCGCCCCGCACCACCACGCCACCGCCGGCCGTCACCGGGAACCGCCTCCAGGACGTGGTGACGAACGCCGTGCACCAGACGCTGCAGGGCGGCTCGCGCCGGACCCGGATCCCGTTCCGGGTCGTCACGCGCGAGACCACGGATACCGGGGCCCGCGTCGAGGTACGGGTCGACAACCGGCCGCACGCGCAGTCCCGGGTGGAGTTCTCCGTCCCGTCGAACATGAGCCGGGAGGAGGCGGTCCGGCAGGCCGCCGAGATCGCCACGTCGCTGCGTGACCGGCAGCAGTTCGGCATCCGGCGGCTCGGCGCGTACCTGATGACACGCGTGCCTCCGGCGATCGTGGCGGTGGCGGGCGGTGCCACCTCCGCCGTGGTGATGAGCAACCTGCCGTCGTTCATCGCCGGCGGTGTCGTCGCCGCGGGCACCGTGTTCAGCGGCTGGATGAGCTGGCGCAACGACCGGCGCACCGCGGTCGCCGAGGTCGTCGAGACGATCAGCGACGACCCGAGCACGATGCCGCCGCGCGAGCTGCGCGCCGTCGCTCAGCAGCACCAGGAGGCGGTGGAGGCGCTGGAGGCGGCGCTCGCCGAGCGGGAGCGGCAGATCCTCGCCGACCACCCCGGCGCCGCCGACCGGATCAACGCGCTGCCGGACCAGCCGCGCCCGCTGGCCGAGATCGTGACCGGCATCCGTGACGCGATCGCCGCGGCGCAGGGCCTGATGCCGTACCGGGCGACCCTCGCGCCGGTGGACAGCAACGACCCGAACGTCCTGCGGATGGACTTCCGCGACGGCGGGCGGACCTTCACGTTCACCTTCGACATCGCGACCGGGCAGACCCAGCAGGTCGTCGACGGCACGACGGTACGCAACGACGTGCACGCCTCGGTGATCGTCGACCCGACGCAGGCGCAGGCCGCGATCGACCGGGCCCTGCTGGACTGGCTGAACCGGCAGATGGACGCCACCGCCAACATGCCGCCGGGTGTGGTCTCGCCGCGGACGCGGGCGGAGGGCTACGGCGTGGCGGCGGCCGGTGCGATGGCGACGGCCGGGGTGGGCTTCCTCGCCACGGGCGGGGCCCTGGGGCCGGTCATCGCCGGGCTGGGGCAGAGCCTGACCGCGCCGGCCGTGTCGGCGGCCACCGACGCCCGGCACGACGAGGCGAAGCTTCGGGCCACGGAGGAGGGTGAGCGGCGGCTGCGTGCCACGCACACCGATCCGACGGACGCGCAGTTGCAGGCGGCACGGCAGCGCAGCCAGAGCCTGGCGGAGCGGACCGAGCGCGCGATGGAGCGGGCCGCGGAGCTGGACCGGATCGAGGCCGACTTCGCCCGGCAGCGCCAGGAGGAAGAGCGCCGGCAGCAGGAACAGCAGCGCCAGGAGGAGCAGCGCCGCCAGCAGGAGGAACAGCGGCGGCAGCAGGAAGAGCAGCGGCGGCAGGAGGAACAGCGGCGGCAGCAGCAGGCTCCGCCTCGGGGGCCGGACCCGGTCACCGCCGTGGGTGTCGACGGCACCCGGGCGCAGGGACGCTTCGGCCTGCGCGCCGAGCCGGCCGCGGTGGTGGACACGGCACGGCGGACCCTGCCCGACGTGGTGGCCCGGGTGCTCGGCGACCGGGTGCAGCGGATCGAGGACCTCGGCGACGGGCAGTACCGGATCCACCCCACCGACGGGCGGCCGTTCGAGATCACCATCGACGCCGGGGACCTGAGCGGCGTACAGACGTCGCGCAGCCGGGACGTGGTCGCGCACACGACGCGGTCCGGGCGCAACGGCTACCGGGTGCGGCTGTCGGAGCGGCTGGAGACGCATGCCGTACCGGAGGCGGTGATCCACGAGCTGCGCGAGGTGATGGCGCTGCGCTCCGGCTCGCTGCGCCAGCGGATGACCGCCCGGTTCCGCCGCGACGCGCTCACCCGCGGCACCGAGCTGCCGTCCAACGGGCCGCTCTCCGGGCACGACCACGGCGGTCTGGGCCAGCTCGACCTGCACGGCGACGACGCGCAGTCGCTGCGCGGCACCGGCTGGCCGTGGGTGCGCACGATCTTCGAGTCCGCCGCTCTCGCCCGGCATCTGGGCCTGGACTCCGGCAACCCGGCCGCCGGAACCCGCCTGGACCGGCTGCGCGCCGAGTCGGCGATCAACCCGGCCACCCAGGACCTGCTGGCCATGCTGGGCTGGCAGTCGTCGCTGACACCCGCCGAGCTGCTCGTGGTGCAGATGGCCCACTCGCTGGCCTCCGCTCCCCCGCGGACCGGCGACCCGGCCGACCTGTACGCCGGATGGGCCCGCGCCGTCGCCGACCTGGCACACAGCCTGAACCACCCGCAGGCCGCCGGTGAGCTGGTCTCGAGCTTCCTCGGTGACATGGACCCGGCGCACCTGTCACAGCTCGCCAGCCGTAACCCGGCGGTGTACCAGCGCCTGATGGCCGCTTTGCCGCCCGGCAGCCGGCCCACCGGGCGGATCTCCGCCGCCGAGCTGCGCCACATGGCCGCCGCCTACCCGACCGCCGACGACAGCACCCGGCAGGCCATCCGCCGGCAGGTCGCCACGACCGTCGACCGGTACCGCAGCCAACGGGCCCACCCCGCCGCCGACCGGCTGCTGCTCGACGTGCCGCCGGACGTGCGGCCGTTCCTGGACGGGCTCGCCCCGCCGAACCTGGACCCGGCGAACATCCAGCAGGTCGCCGCGACCCATGTGCAGGGCGCCCTGCCCACCAGCGCGTCGCTGCAGGCCGCGGACTTCGCCCGGAACCTGATGACCGGCAACCAGCCGCTGAGCGGGCCGGCCCTGCGGGACACGCTGGACCGGCTGGCGGTCGAGGGCGAGCGTACGGTCACCAGCCTGCCCCGGATGCCGCACCTGGCCGGGCAGGTCGTCCGCCCCGACCCGGCGCTGATGAACGCTCTCGCCGCCTCCGACCAGGCGCTGGCCAACCGGGTCTGGCAGGAGGGCGTCTACGTCGACCTGCGCGGCGTGGTGGACCTGTCGCCGTTCGCGCCGCAGGGCTTCAACCGGGTCACGCTCGGGCCGGTCGGCGCTCACATGGACCCGTCGACACCGGCCGGGCGGTCCGCGATCGTGCTGGACGACCAGCGCCGGGCGGAGGTGACGTACCGGGCCGGGTACGTGCAGTCGCCGCAGGTGGCCAACGTGCTGGCCACGCACCGGTTCCACCACGTCGGCGACGGGCGGTCGATGCTGCCGGTCCCGGCCGACCTGGCGAACCTGGTCGCGGCGATGAACCCGGGCCAGGCGCCGATGCCCGGGTCCACGGGTGTGCGGGTCCAGGCGGACGGCAACCTCCGGCTGACCGGTCACCGGCCGGAGCTGGTGACGCCTAGCCGGGGCACGGTCGCGTACGGCACGCCGCTGGACAGCGCCACCGGCCGGATGCCGCTGTGGCAGGGCCGTCCGGACCGCAGCCAGTTCGGCCAGGGCTCGCTGGGCAACTGCGGCACGATCGCCACGATCCGCTCGGTGGCCTCGCGGCAGCCGAACGCGCTCGGGCACGCGGTTCGCGCCAACGGTGACGGGACGTACACGGTCCGGCTCGCGCAGACCGTGACCGTCAACGGCGTGGTCACCCCGACCGGCACGTTCCTCGACGTGGTGGTCGACGGGAACCTGCCGGTGCTGAACGGCGGGGCGCACGACTTCGCGTACGGCCGGCCGGTGAACGCCGCCTGGGGTGCGGTGATCGAGAGCGCGCTCGCCTCCGTCGACCAGTCGTGGGACATGCAGCGCCAGGCCGACCAGCACAACAGTTGGTACTGGAGCGCGGTCGCCGAGAGCGGGCAGAACAACACGCCCGCACCGGACCGCTTCCAGGCCGCGCCCGCCGGTTACCGGTCGGTGGTCGGCGCGCCGCTGAACCGGCTCGCCGAGATGATGGCCCAGCTGACCGGGCAGCCCGCCCGGACGTCGCTGATGGACACCTCCCCCAACCGGGAGACGGTGATGCGGCAGCGGCTCCAGCAGCTGATCGCGATGGGCAGCCCGGTGATCGTCTGCACCCAGGACAAGAAGCAGTACACCGGCAGCCGGCAGACGACGCTGCCGCACAACCTGTACCACAACCATGCGTACGAGGTCGTCGCGGTCAATCCGGACGGCACCGTGGAGCTGAGCAACCCGTGGAACCGCGCGCACCCGGCCGTCATGTCGATGGGTGACTTCCTGGACCTGATGGCCGGGGAGATGGTCCACCTCGACATCACGCCGCCGCCGGTACCTCCCGCGCCTCCCGCGCCGCCGGCGCCCACCCCTCCGCCGCCTCCCGCGCCCGGCCCCTTCGGCGAGGGCTCCGACCGGGCGAACACCGAGTCCGACCGGGCGAGCACCGAGCAGGAGAGCGAGCCGCCGGCCCGGCCCGACATTCCGGACACAGCGTCGTCGAGCCCGGCGAGGCAGGGCACGCCGACCCGCCGCTACACTCCGCAGATCGTCACGATCAACTACTACATCCTGCGCATGCCGGACAACTCGGAAGCGGGCATCGTGATCCTGGTGAGTCGCGACGGTGAGATGACCAGTGTCTGGCAGGTCGAGGGCGGGTTCGTCTGGCAGACGATGCCCGGCGCCGTGCTGCCCGCCGAGACGCCCGGTGCACGCCCGGACCCCGTCGACCGGGCCGGCGCCGAGGCGGCGTCGTTGCGGGTGCTGCGCCAGCCGCTGCCCGCCGAGGCCTGGCTCAAGTCACTGATCGGTTAGGAGCTCCCGCATGAACGCGCCACGCGAGGTGGTCATCGAGTCGGCCATCCAGTTCGCGGACGTCGCCGCTGGCGTCTACTTCGACGTGCGCGGCATGGACGACGAGGTGCCGCGGGTGCTGCTCGGGGTCACGGTCGGCGACGAGCGTGTGGAGGAGTGGCGCTCGCTGGGCGACACGGTGCCGGTGGGTGACGAGATCTGGCGGCTCGAGGACATCGAGTTCGGCAACACCTCCGACGACTGGCTGGTCACCCTTCGCCCGGTCGGCCCGGACACCCCGGCGTACAAGATGCCGCCCCTCACGCCCAACCACCGGGTGTGGAGCCCGGCGCTGCTCCAGCCGTTCGGCACCCTCGACGAGGGCACTCTGGTCGCCCTCGAGGAGCGGATCGGCACCCGGCTGCCCCGCGAGTACCGGCAGTGGCTCGCCGAGAACAACGGCGCCTCCCCCGCACAGGACGTCTGGATCAAGGGCTGGAACTTCTGCCTCAACGACCTCCACGCGCTGCTCGGGGTGCGGCCGGACGCCCCGTACCTCGACCTGGGCTTCGGTGAGAGCCGGCGCAAGCCGTTCCTGACCGACGACTACCTGGTCATCGCCGTGCCGCTCGGCGGCGTGCTCGCCGTCAAGATCCGCGGCGCGGCGCCGGACCAGATCGTGTTCCTCAGCGACCCGGCGATACAGGCGTCCTTCGGGTACGCCCAGCAGGGCTATGCCAGCCAGGCGGACTTCGTGGTGCCGGGCGCGCTCGTGGTCGTCGCGCCGTCGATCAACGTCTTCTGCGCGAACCTGCAGCCGATGCCCCCGGTCGAGCCGGCACAGATCGCCACCCCCGGCCCCTGGTGACGCTCAGCCCCGGGCGGCGTTGATCTGGTCAGCCATCGCCCGGTACTGAGCTTCGTATTCCACGAGCCGCTCCCGCCGGAACGCCTCCGGCTGCTGCTCCCGGATCGTGCGCCCGATCTCCGACCAGAACGCCTCGTCGGGCACCTCCACGGCGTTGTCCGGCAGGAACTTGCCGATCTCGGCCAGCGCCGAATACGCCACCTCGACGTTGTTGGCGATCTCGTTCACCTCGTCCGGTGACAGCGGACCGCCGGCCGCCTGCTGCACCAGCGCCGCGATGTTCGACGCGGCGAAGTCCTCGACGGCCCGCCACTGGCCCGCGTCGATGATCAGTGACGGTTCGCGGCCGGTGCCGTACAACTCTCCGGGACGGGTGTCACCGGTCCGCCCCGGCGTCACGATGGTGAAGTCGTGCTCCTCGCCGTCGTGCCACCCGTTGACGCGCAGGACACGGTTGCCGTCGACGTAGTCCAGGTCGGTGAGCGCGGTCAGGTCCACCGGCTTGTTGCGGCCGACCACCAGGTCGACGAACATGTACGCCTCAGCCAGCGTCCTGGCCTCGAACTGGGTCATCCCGCCACTCCTCTTGTCGCGCCGTCACGGCACCGCGAACGTGACCAGTTCGTAGCCCGATCCGTCAGCGGTCTTCTCCAGGCCCACCAGTGCGGCGCCGCCCGGCACCACCATCAGATCACTCGTCCGGTACGGCGCGCAGACCTCGAACGTCCGCACCGCCTTCCCGTCCGCCAGGCCGGTCCGGCTCGCCTTGGCATCGCTGGAGGTGGTGACGATCGTGCTGCTGTCCGAGCCGAACGCCATGCCCGCGACGAAGCCCGACGCCGGGACGACGGCCACCTGACGGCCGGTCGCCACCTCGACGGCGGTCACCGGGCCGCTTTCCTCGAGCGCCGCCACGTACTTGCCGTCCGGGCTGACCGCGATCGACGTCACGCTGTCCCGGCCGGAGTCCACCTCGCCCTGGGCCTTTCCGGTCGCGGTGTCCCAGAGCAGCAGCTTTCCACCGGAGCCGGTGGCGGCCAGGAGTTTGCCGTCCGGGGCGAAGGCGACGGTGCCGGAGCCGCCGTCGACCTTCAGGTCACCGGTGAGGCGCCCGGTGCGTACGTCCCAGAGGTGGACGCCCGTGCCGGTCGCGGTCGCGACCTGCTTGCCGTCCGGGCTGACCGCCAGGCCCGCGACCTCGGTCCCGCCCTGCTCGACGAGGGTCTGCGCCTCCTTGCCGGAGGCGGTCTCCCACACGCCGGTCCGGTGCAGCGCCGAGCCGCCGTCCAGGCCGTAGGCCGCGACCGAGGTTCCGCCGTCGCTCAGCGCCTCGAAGTCGCGCCGACCGGTGCCGGAGATCCGGCCGGCGACCTTCCCGGTCGCCGCGTCGATCACCACCAGCTTGCCGTCCTGCTCGGCCAGCAGATGGCCGCCGTCGGCGCTGAACTGCGGCCCGGCCACCTCGGCGGCATCCAGCTCGGTGCGCACGGTGCCGGACGAGGCGACGCACGAGGCGTCACCGCCCCCGTCCTGACACGCCACCAGACCACCGCCGGAGGCAACGAGCGCCGCGGCGAACAAGAGATGCGAACCGCGCCGCCGTCGGGGCCGAGACCCGGACGGCGGCGCGGTGTGATTACCGCTCATTGCCAACTTTCGTGATCAACCGGCCTGACCGATCGCCGGGCCGCGTTCGTCGCGTTCGTGCCGCTCCGGCGTCTGGATCACCGGGGCCGCGCTCTCCTGCTCCGACACACCGTAGTCGTCGTCGAGCGGCTGGTGCTGCTGGCGGCGGGCGGGCGGCGGTTCGCCGTGCACCCTCGGTGCCGCCGGGCGTTCCCGGCCGAGCACGGGCGGAGCCGCGTCACGGGCGGCCAGCCCGGGACGGCGGGTGTACTCCGGCCCGTCGGCGCCCGGCTGCTGCCGGCGGGACTGCTGCCCGCTCGGACGGCCGCCGATGGCGTCGTGGTCCAGGCTCGCCGGTCCGGTCGGGCGGCTGGTGTTGCCGATGGTGGGCGGCGGGGTCCCCCAGGCCGTGCCGGCCGGCCCGATCGTGCCGGGAATGCCGTCCGGTCCGATCGGCTGGTTGTCCACGTTGCGCCGGTCACGTCGCTGCGCGGGCGGCGGTGTGCCGTGCCGGCCCTGGTCGTCCGCACCCGGGCGGCGGCCGATCGTGCCCGGCTGCCGTCCCGCCGGCGGCGGCGTCGCGTTGCGCCCGGTGCCGTTGCCGGCGCGGGGCGGCGTCGCACCGCGGCGCTGCTGGCCCGGCGGAACGCCCGGCTGCCCGGGCTTGCCCTTCTGCTGTCCCGCGGCGGGTGGCAGGCCGGGCCGCTGGCCCTCGCCCCGGTTGCCGATGACGCCCTTGCCGGTGCGCGCCGACGGCGGCAGGGCCGGTTTACCGGGGGTGCCGGCTCCCGGCTTCTGCCCGATGACGCCGGACTTCTTCATGCTGTTGCGGCCGGGCGGCGGAGGCATGCCCGGAGCGGACTTGCCGCCCTTGCCGCCGCCTGGCAGGCCGGGCGTGGGTGGCGGGCTGAGCTTGGGCCCACCGCCGCCACCGAGATTCTGCTGACCCGGCGTGTTCAGGCCCGGGACGACCGGCGGCACCGGCGTGCCGGGGATGCCCGGAGCGTTCGGCACACCGGGGGCGACCGGCGGTGTGAGGACCGGCGCAACCGGCGCGGCCGGGTTGCCGACGAGCACCGGGCCCTGTCCGGGCGGGGGCGGCACGACCGGAACACCCGGCGGAGTGGGTGTCGGCGGGGGCGTGGCGGTCGGCGGGTTGCCCGGCGGGGTGGGCGGCGACGGCGGCAACACCGGAACCGGCGCGCTCACCGGCGGCGGTGCGGCGGGCGCGCCCGGCGCACCGGGCACGTTCGGAATCGGTACGGCGACGATCGGGCCCTTGTATTCCGCGAGCGTCGGCCGCTTCGTGTTCGCCGTCCAGTACTTGTTCTGGAGGGTCCGCATGATGGCCTCGGCCTGCTGGTCGAACTGCTTCATGCGGGCGGCGTCGATGTGGCTGTCACCCTTGATGCGGTGGTAGGTGTCGTTGGTGACGTCCACGACGTCACGCCACCCGTCGACCAGCCACCACGAGTCGCTGCCGTCGCCGTTGTCCCGGTAGTCCTCTTTCTCCTTGATGTACTGCTCGCGCTCGTTGTTGAGCTTGTTCAGGTCCGCCTGGGCGGTCACCACCGCGTCGGCGGTGTCGTCCAGGATCGTCGCGAAGATCCGGATGTCAGCGGCGTAGTCGTCGAGGATCGTGATGACGTCGGTCATCTTCTCCCGGAACGCCTGGCCGCCCTTCGAGTTCCAGTCCGGCGCGACCTGGTCCCGGTAGTGCGTGAGGTTCCCGCTCAGCGCCTCGAACTGGCGCGCCAGCTGGCGCCAGCCCTCGGCGGACATCCTCTGCCGGTCAGCACTCTGGCTGTGGCCCATGTCGTAGAGGATGTTGAACGGCTTGCCCTCGATCTTGAAGTCGTCGTCAGCCATCAGATCACGCCATCGTCGTGGATCCGCCGCCGGAGTTCGAACCCGTGCCGTAGTCCTGTCCCGGCGCCAGGATGATCGTCTCCCGCGACTTCATGTCGTCATAGGCGTCGCCGTCGAGGCCGGTGCCGTCGCCGACGTTCTTGCCGTCGACGTCGTCGTCGTCGCGCAGGTTGATGTCGGTGGCCGGCTTCCAGCCCTCGCGGTTGCGCGGGTCGTCGTTGCCCGGCGGGTCGTTCTTCGAGTCCGAGTCGAGGTTCTCCGGCTTCTTGCCGCTCGCACCATACGGAATGTCGACCTTGCCGTCCTTGTTCGTGTCCCAGCCGTCCTTGAGCGCCACCCACTGGTCGGCCGGTGGCAGCTTGAGGCCCTGATCGGCGCCGCCGGCCGGCTTCTTCGGCTCGGGGAACATGGCGGTGATCTGCGACAGCGAGACCGCGTTGGCGTCGTCGAGGTTCTTGTAGCTGTCCGCGAGGATGTCGGCGCCCTTGAACAGCGCACCGATCCCGGCCTCGATCATCCGCGCGGCGACGATCGCCTGACCGTACGACTTGTCGTTGGCCTCCTGGAGGTCGACGCTCGCGCTGAACGGCCGACTGACCGACTTCGGCTGCGATCCGGCCAGCTTGCTCGGCGCGAACTGCGCGTTCGTCGGATGGGCGTATTTCGACTTCTGGTCCCAGTTGGCGAACTCGCCGTGGAAGTCCTTGCCGTCGTCGTCCAGCTCGGTGGCGAGCTTCCGCAGGGAGTCCACTTTGACGTCGAGCTTGTAGCCCACACCGCTCGGGCCTCCGCCACCGTCATCCCGTCTGACCATGTCCCCCGCTCCCGTCGTCAGATTCCGTCTCAATCCACCCTATCGAAGCCGGGGAATAGCCCCAACCCCGCTTCACGGTGTGTAAGTAATCAACCAGCAGGCGGTGTCCAAGCCATCTGGATGAGCTGTGTACCGCCGCGGCGCGTGACCAGGTGGCCGCGGCCCGGCGGCAGCTGCTCGGGCTTGCGGTTGCCGAGGAGCACGCCCTCGTCCTTGTTGCCCGACATCATGATGCCCGGCGAGGCGAGCTCGCGCAGCCTGGCGATGACCGGCTCGAACAGCGCCCGGGCCGCGCCGCCGCTGCGGCGGGTGAGCACCAGGTGCAGGCCGACGTCCCGGCCCTGTGCCAGGTAGTCGATCAGCGGCGCGATCGGGTTGAGGCTGCCCGCCACCAGGTCGTAGTCGTCGATGATCACGAACAGCTCGGGGCCGGTCCACCAGCTGCGGTTGCGCAGCTCCTCGGCCGTCACGTTCGGGCCGGGCAGCCGGCGCTTCATGCCGGTCACCACGTCCTTGATCATGTCCCCGGTGGTCTGCGCCGACGTGCCGTACGCCAGAAGGTACTCCGGCGGCACCGAGCCGAGCAGGCTGCGCCGGTAGTCGACCGCGATGATCCGCGCCTGCGCCGGCGTGTACCGCATGGTGATGCCCCGGACCACCCCGCGCAGGAAGCTGCTCTTGCCGCACTCCAGGTCACCGAAGAGCATGCAGTGCGGTTCGGCGTCGAAGTCGAGGAACACCGGCTGCAGGTCGCTCTCGGCGATGCCGATCGGGACCCGGCCGGCCGGCCCGCCGGCGTGCAGGGGCAGCTGTTCGTAGGTGAGCTCGGTCGGCAGCATCCGGACCTGCGGTGCCCGCGGGCCGGTCCACGCCTCGTTCATCTGGTGCACCAGCTTGGCCACGCCCTCGGGCACCGTCTGCGGGTCGGCCGTGCCGTCGACGCGCGGCAGCGCCGCCAGGAAGTGCATGCCCTCGGCGGTGACACCGCGGCCGGGCGAGTTCTCCGGCACGTTGAGCGCGGCGCGGCGGTCCATGACCGAGTCGGTCGGGTCACCGAGGCGCAGCTCCAGCTTGCTGCCGAAGAAGTCGCGCAGCGACGGGCGGACGTCCATCCACCGGGCGGCGGAGGCGACCACGTGCACGCCGAAGTTGAGGCCGCGCGCGGTGATGTCGGCGACGTCGAGCTCCAGGTCCTCGAACTCCTTGCGCAGCGTGCCGAGGCCGTCGACGACCAGGAAGACGTCGCCGAACGGGTCGTCGCCGAACTCGCCCTGCAGCTTGCGGCGGCGGTAGACGGCCATCGACTCCACGTCGTGGTCGGCGAAGTACCGCTCGCGGGCCTCCAGCAGGGAGCGGACCTCGGCGACGGTCCGGCGCATCCGGTCCACGTCGAGGCGGCTTGCGACACCGCCGCTGTGCGGCAGGTCGCGCAGTGCCGCGAGGCCACCGCCGCCCAGGTCGAGGCAGTAGAACTGGGCCTCCAGCGGCGAGTGGGTCAGCGCCAGGCCGATGATCACGGTACGCAACAACGTCGTCTTGCCGCTCTGCGGACCACCCACCACGACGAGGTGGCCGGACGCGCCCGCGAGGTCCAGGTTGAGCAGCTCCCGGCGCTGGTCGAACGGCCGGTCGACGAGGCAGACCGGCACCTGCAGCGCGCCGCGGCTCTCGGTGACGCTGACCGTGAGGCCGCGCTGGTTGTCCACCACGAGCGGCGGCATGATCTGGTCCAGGGTGGGCGGCACGTCCAGCGGCGGCAGCCACACCTGGTGTGCCGGAACGCCGCCGCCCTCCAGCCGGTCGACCAGGATGTCCAGGACGCTCTCGCCCATCGCGTCCTCGTCGGCCTCGCCCGGGACCACGACCGGCGCCTCGGTCACCTTCGGCGCGACGTACTGCGTCGAGTAGGGCAGCGCCGGGTCCATGTCCGGGGTCAGCTCGGTCACCGTGGCGCCCGACGTGTCCTCGTACTTGCCGGAGACGTAGGCCGCGCGGAACCGGACCAGCGCCTCCATGCCGAACTTCAGGTAGCCGTGACCGGGCGCGCGCGGCAGCTCGTAGGCGTCCGGCACACCGATGGCCGCGCGGCTCTCGCTGCTCGAGAAGGTCCGCAGACCGATGCGGTAGGAGAGGTGGGTGTCGAGGCCGCGCAGGCGGCCCTCCTCCAGCTTCTGAGAAGCAAGAAGCAGATGTACGCCGAGCGAGCGCCCGACACGACCGATCTGCACGAACATGTCGATGAAGTCGGGTTTGGCGCTCAGCAGCTCGGAGAACTCGTCGCAGATGATCAGCAGGTTGGGCAGCGGGGTGAGGGGCGCGCCGGCCGCGCGCGCCCGCTCGTAGTCACGCTGCGAGTCGTACTTGCCCGCGTCCTGCAGCAGCTCCTGCCGGCGGATCAGCTCACCGGAGATCGCGTCGCGCATACGGTCGACCAGCGACAGGTTGTGCCGCAGGTTGGTGATGACCGCGCTGGTGTGCGGCAACCGGTCCAGCTTGGCGAAGGTCGCGCCGCCCTTGAAGTCGACGAGCACGAAGTTGAGGATCTCCGAGCTGTGCGTGGCGGCCAGCGCCAGCACCATCGTCCGCAGCAGCTCGGACTTTCCGGAACCGGTCGCGCCGACCAGCAGGCCGTGCGGGCCCATGCCCTCCTGCGCCGACTCCTTGATGTCGAGGTCGATCGGCGAGCCGTCCGGCGCGATGCCGATCGGGACACGCAGCCGGTCGCGGTTGGGCCGCACACCCCACGCCGTCGCCGGGTCGAAGTCGTACGGATTACCGAGGTTGAGCAGCTCGGCGAGGCCCATCTCGGTGCTCAGGCGCGACTCGCTGCGGGACGCGACCGACAGCCGCAGCGGCGCGATCTGCCGGGCCAGCCCGAGCGCCTGCTCCTCGTGCAGCGTGTCCGGCCGGCCCACCCTGGTCCGCCCGTCGATGCTGGCGGTGTGCAGGTCGCCCTTCTCGTCGAGCTCGAGGACGAGCGAGGCGCGGTCGAGCATCCGGGGCGGCGCCGTGGTCAGGTCGATCAGCGTGACGCCGTCGATGCCGCCCTCGGTCATCAGGTGGTCGGAGCCGCCGACGTCACCGCCGTCGAGCACGACGATCAGGTGCGGGCTCACGGTCATCACGGCGTCCGGGTCGAACCGGGGCCGGGAGGCGACGACGTCCTCGAGGATCGCCTCCAGCATCGGGATGTTGGAGGCAACCATCCGCAGCTGGCCGAGCGCGTCGGTCTTGGTGGGGTGCAGCGCGTGCGGCAGCCACTTGGCCCACTCCCACTCGGCGGCCACCTCGGGGCCGGCGCAGACCGCGACGAGCAGGTCGTCGGGGGCGTGGAAGGTGACGGCCTGCGCGAGCATCGCGCGGACCAGGGCCCGGGTCTGCTGCTGCGGCCCGCGCAGGTAGACCCGGCCGAAACCGGGCAGCGAGAGCGCCACCGGAAGATCCGGCACGACAGCGTACGTCTTGACGAAGCGGCGCAGCGCGACCGCGCAGACCGGCTCGAGGTCCTCGACCCGGCTGGTGCGCGGCGGCACGATCGGGGTGGCCACCTCCAGCGGGCCGAGGCCGAGCCGGACCGTGCCGAAGTCGCCGTCGACCGGGCGGCGCTCCCAGAGGCGGTGGCTGCCGACCGTGGACCAGAGCGCGTCCGGGTCCGGGTGCCGGTAGTACATCGCCTGGCGCTGCTCGGTGATCACCTTGATGATCTTGCGGCGGTGCTGGCTCAGATGGTGCATGTACTTCTGGCGCGACGCCGCCATCTCGGCCTTGCTGGGCTGCCCGTTGTTCGTGACCACCTGGGCGAGCAGCATGCCGAGCATGCTGACGCCGAACATGGCACCCACGATGTAGCCCAGCGGCCCCGGCTTCTGGAACGAGAACATCATCGCCATGGCCGCCGAACCGGCCACCATGGGAAGCGTCATGAGCAGGTTGGTCCAGCCCTTGTTGCCGGGCGGGGGCAGCTCGGGAGGCGGGTCCAGGACCACGTCGCCGGACGGGATGGCCGGTGCGGGGCGCCGGGGGTACCGCTTGACGGTCACCGTGCTCACGGACTGCTCTCCCCGTTGTTGGACGACTGGTGGGTGGACGCCATCGTAGGCAACCGGCTGCTAGGTTGACAGCCGCGGGAAGCCTGAACGGACAAACGGGAGTGCAACGGTGACTACGACACCCGTCACTGGACTGGCGCGGGTGACCGTCGCCACACCGGATCGTCGTATCGACCTGGCTCTACCGAGCAATGTAGCGCTCGCGGGCCTGCTTCCGAGTCTGATGCAACACGCCGGCGAGAGCTTCGCCGACACCGGTGAGACACATGGCGGCTGGTCACTGCGCCGGACCGACGGTACAGAACTGCGGACCGACCAGAGCCTCGGCGCTCAGGACGTCCGCGACGGCGAGCTGCTGCACCTCGTGCCGCGGTACGCGGAGTGGCCGGAGCCGGACTACGACGACGTGGTGCACACGATCGCCGCCGGTTCGCGCCGGCACGGCAAGCCGTGGGAGCCGGCGACCACACGCCGGGCCGCGCTGACCGTCGGCACGTCGCTGCTGACGATCGCGCTGCTGATCCTGCTGCTGTCCGGGCCGGAGTGGGTGATCCCAGGCGTCGTCGCGCTCGTGCTGTCGGTCACGCTGGTGATCACCGGGATCGGGCTGTCGCGGGCGATGGCCGACTCGATGGCCGGGGTGTGGGTGGCCGGCATGGGCCTGCCGTTCGCGTTCGCCGGCGGCTGCCTGATCATCGCGGCCGAGGGCCCGCTCGTCGACCTGGGCGCGCCCAGCCTGCTGCTCGGCTCCGTGCTGCTGTGCGGTGCGTCACTGATCGGGTACGGCGGTGTCGCCGATCGGACACGGATCTTCGCGGCCGGTGTGGTGCTCGGGCTCACCGGCGCCTTCGGATCGGGTATCACGCTGGCCGGCCTGGACACCACGGCCTCCGCGAGCGTGGCGCTCACCACTGTCGTGCTGCTGTCCCCGCTGGCGCCGCTGCTGGCGATCCGGCTCGGCAAGATCCCGGTGCCGGAGCTGCCGGAGAGCGCCGGCGACATCCTGGAGGACCAGCCGCGTACTCCCGCGCCCAAGACCTTCGCCGCGGTGGCCCGCGCCGACGACATCCTGACCGGCGTGCTGCTGGGCGGCAGCATCGCCGCGTCGATCTGCGTGGTGGTGGTCGGCTCGGCCGGCGGCGTGGCCGCACCGCTGCTGGCCACTCTCTGCACCGCCGCGCTGCTGCTGCGCACCCGGATGTTCCTGGCCACCCGCCAGCGGGTGCCGCTGCTGGTGGCCGGCCTGGTCGGCGTGGCAACGCTGAGCGTCGGCCTGTCGATGCTGCTGCCGCCCGCGCTGCGCCCGCTGATCTCGGTGCTGGTGCTGGCGCTGGTGGCGGCCGCGGTGATCGCCGGCGGCCTGGTCTACAGCCGGCGCCAGTCCTCGCCGTACCTCGGCCGGTTCCTGGAGCTGCTGGACACCGCTGTGCTGATCACGATCATCCCGGTCGCCTGCGCGGCCGTCGGCGTGTACGCGGCCGTTCGCGGTCACTTCGGGTGACCAGGGGAGGTTGACGCGACATGGCTACCCGTAGGGACCGACTCCACTCCTACCAGTTCCTGCTGCAGCGTGTGGTGTCCGCGCTGGTCATCCACGACACCGACCCGCAGCAGTCGCCGCTGAAGCGGTTCGCCGGCTCGGCGTTCGCCGGTCTGATGATCGCGGTCATCGCGGTCGGCGGCGTCGCCGTCTACGGCATGCTCAAGAGCGGCGGCAAGACCTCCTGGCGCACCCCCGAGGCGGTGGTCGTGGAGAAGGAGACCGGCGTGCGGTACATCTACCGCGACGACGTGCTCTACCCGGTCGCCAACCAGGCCTCGGCCATGCTGCTCGGCTCGGTCAACCCGGTCTCGGTGTCGCGCAACTCGCTCACCGGCACCCCGCGCGGCGAGACGCTGGGCATCCTCGGCGCCCCCGACGTGGTCCCGCGCCCCGGCGACCTGCTGACCGGCTCCTGGACCCTGTGCGCCCGGCCCGGCCCCAACGACCAGGGCTCGCAGACCGTTCTGCTGGTCGGGTCGAGCCCGGCGGCCGACAAGCCGCTGGGCACCGGCGCCATGCTGGTCCGCGCGCTCGACGGCGAGGACGGCGCCCTGCACCTGATCTGGAACGACCGCCGCTACCAGATCCGCGACGCCGAGGTGGTCCTGCGCGCGCTGACCTGGGAGGGCTACGACCCCGTCCCGGTACGCGCGGCGTGGCTCAACGGCCTGCCCGCCGGCGCGCCGATCGCCCGGTTCAACCTGCCGTCCGGCGGCTCGGCCTTCCGCGACGTGCCGGTCGGCCGCCTCTTCTTCATCCGCAACACGGCCGGCAACACCCAGTTCTACGTGGCGATGCCGGACGGCCTGGCCAAGGTGACCTCGATGCAGGCCGACATCATGCGCGGCGACCCTGCGCTGAACCCGGACGGCGTGCAGCCGGAGGAGATCCAGGCCAGCCAGCTCGTGGAGAGCCAGGCGACGTTCTCCGCCGAGGGCGACGACCAGCCCCCGGCCGCCACCCCGAAGCTGGTCACGACGAACGCGAAAGCACCGCTGTGCGCGGTCTTCCCGCCCGGCGGCGGCGCTCCGTCGCTGCTCACCGAGGCGGACATCCCCGAGGGCACCAAGGCCGGCGACACCGCCGGCGTCGGCAACGGCGGCACCCCGCTGGCGGACCGGGTGATCGTCCCGCCCGGCCGCGGCACCCTGGTCCGGGCAGTCGCCTCACCGGACGCCAACAGCGGCACGCTGTTCCTGATCACCGAGCCCGGCCGGGCGTTCCCGGTGAGCCCCGAGGTGGTCGGCAACCTCGGTTACGACCCGGAGTCCGCGATCCGCATGCTGACCAGCGTCGTCGGCCGCCTCCCCCTCGGCCCGGCCCTCGACCCGAACGCCGCCGGCCTGCCCGCCGCCCGCCCCTGACCGCACCCGGGCCCGCGTGGGTGCCGGCTGGTGTCTGGTCAGCCGTCGCCGAAGACCAGGCGGCCCGCGTGCTGGAGTGTCTGGTCGTCCACCTCGGACCAGCGGTATCCCCGGGCGCGGATGTGCGCCAGCAGCTCCGGCTCGGGCGGCAGGCCGTAGCGCTCGGCGAAGTAGGCGAGCGACTCGGACCACACCCACACGCCGTCGGTGTGGATGTGCAGCGGCACGACCGGAAGGTCGCCGTCATAGGGGTCCTCGCCCGTCCCGAACGCCGACAGGGCCAGTGGCGCGTCGCGCAGGAAGGCCACCACCTTCGGCCGTTCCGAGGCGGGCAGGGCGGCCGAGGGCGCCGGGAGTGCCGCCGGGGTGGCCGCCTCGGCGAGCCGTAGCGGCGGCCCCGCGGTGAACTGGCGTTCCGCCTCGGTCAGCGCCGCCTCCCAGCGGGCGATGACGCGCTGGGCCAGGTCGTCGGAGATCTCGACGAGGTGGTCGTCGTCGTTCTCCGGGTCGGCGTCGCGGATCAGTGTGGTCGGTTCCCAGCCGCCGTCGTGGCGGTAGATCTCGTCGACGGTCCCGCCCGCGTCGCCGGGCCGGCGTCGCAGCACCGCGCCGGGCCGGCGGACCGTCTCGTCGCCGCGGAGCCGGGCGTAGTAGGTGATGGTCACGTCAGAAGTCCTCGGGCTCGGGGTGACGGGCGAGAAAGTCGGCCAGCCGCCGGGCCCGCTCGTCGCGGGCGGTGACCAGCGCGGACCGGTCGAACACGGCCGGGTCGGCGCGCAGGGCGTTGCGTCCGGTGGCGGTGCGGAACGCCTCGGACGGCACCCGGCCGGTGCCGTCCGGGATGAACCTGAGGACCTCGTCGCACGCCGTGGCGCACCGGGCCATCAGCGCGGTCATCTCCTCCCACGCGTCCAGGTCCACCCACGCCACCGCCGGGTCGACACCCTCCTCGATCGCCTCGGTGAGCTCGGTGAGAGCGACCGAGGCGAGCCACCACTCCCCCGGGTCGAGCAGCTGCGACGGCGGGTCCTCCAGGGTGCTGAACGCGTCGTCGGGGGTCTGTTCGTCCAGCGGCAGCAGGAAGGTGAACGCGCGCTGCGTGCCGCAGCCGGCGCACGGCCCGGCATAGGTGGCGACCCGGAGGCCGTGGCCGGGGTCGTCCTCCCAGCTCATGTCGCGGTCGAAGGAGCTGTCCCCGCAGACGCAGGAGCGCAGGTCCATGAAGAGGACCGCCTCGGCGGTGCTGCGGGCCCGCAGCGGGACTCCGCGGGGTACCGGCTCACCGGCGAGCTGCCGGTACAGATCGCGTTGCACCCACAGCTGGTCCACGGTGAACCGCTCGGGGGTGACGTCGAAGACCGACCGGCCCCGCTCGGAGCGGATCGCCTCGACCGGGACCGCGTCCGATCCGGACGGCACGAACAGCAGCGCCTCCTCGACGGCGGCGGCCGCCGCGGCCAGGTCGGTGCACCGCTCGGCGGCCTCCAGCGGCGAGAGCACGCCGTCGTCGGCCGGGTAGCTCGCGTACCGGTCGGCGACCCAGAGCCACTCGCCGGGATCAAGCAGCTCGGACGGCGCGGCCAGAGTGGACCAGGCCGACGGCGCGAGGACCGGCACGTCCTCCGACACCCGGAAGCTGAACGAGCGCTGCCGGCCGCACCCGGAACAGGCCCCCGAATACTCCACCTGGCGGCCCTCCGGCCCCGGCCCGTAGTGCGCGGTCCGGGCGAAGTCGGTCTCGCCGCACTCGCACGGGTGGAGATCCATGTAGAGGTGAGCCTCGAGGTGTGACCGGGCGGCCGACAGCGTGGACATGGCCGCCATCCTAGGCGTCGTACGCCTGCAGGATCTGCCTGTAAGTGTTGTCCAGGGCCGTCAATCGGCGCCGGGAGAAGGCCGTGGGGTCGTCGCCGTGGGCTGCCCGGCCGGCCGGGGTGAAGAACGCCTCCGGGGGCACCTCGTTGCCGTCGGCGGGCAGGAACTTGCGGACCTCGGTCAGCGCGGCCACCGCGAACGCGATCGCCTCGCGGGCGTCGGGCCGGTCCTCGGCCGGGCACTGTGCCGGGTCGGCGGGCACCATCCCGGCCAGCTCGCGGGCCACCGTCCAGAACTGGCCCGCGTCGATGAGCGCGGACGGCTCCGGCCCGCCGAACTGCGGTGGCGCGGGCGGCTCGTCCGGCACGGTGAACTCGAACTCGGCGGCGGCACCGCACTGGGCGCACCGGGTCTGGTAGCCGCTCACCAGCACACCACCGTCGTCCTCGCCGAGCCACTGCGCGGCCACCTCGAGTGCGGGTGCGCCGCAGCTGGCACAGGGCTGCAGCTCGAGATAGAGACGGGATTCCTCGGGCGATCGGGTGGAGAGCGGGGACACGCGGTCACCGTACCTCGTTTATAGTCCCCGCTCGTGAGCCAGCTAGACACCACGGTCGTCATCCCCACCAGGCAGGGCGACGGATCCCCGGATGTGAACGACACCTTGACGGACGTGAGCGAGACGGCGGGTGGTGGCTGGCGGCGTGCGGCGTACGCCGCGCTGGCGACGTGGACCGCCGCGCTGGCGATGTACGCGGTGATCACCGTCTTCGCGTGGCGGCTCACCAAGGCGCAGACGCCGACGATCCCCGAGATGTTCGGCATGTACAAGTGGCAGGACGCCACGTTCTACATCGAGATCATGGAGCTCGGGTACCACAACAACCCGGACTCGCTGGCGTTCTATCCGCTGTTCTCGATGGTGTCGTGGGTCTTCAACGTGGTGCTGCCGGGCGGTCCGCTGATCGCCGTGGCGGTCGTCTCGGCCCTCTGCGCGTTCGTGACGCTGATGCTGCTGTTCCGGTTCGTCGACATGGAGTTCGGCACCGAGACCGCGCACCGGGCGCTGCTCTACTTCGCCGCCTTCCCGATGGCCTTCTACCTCTACAACGGCTACAACGCCTCGATGTGCGTGATGTTCATCATCGGCGCGATGTACGCCGGCCGCCGCGGACACTGGTGGCTCGCCGGTGTGCTGACCTGCCTGGCCGGCTCCACCCGCCTGTTCGGCCTGCTCGTCGCCGTCGCCCTGGCGTACGAGTACATGCGCCAGCGGGACTGGAACGTGCGCCGGATCCGGTGGGACGTGCTCAGCTTCGCCATCATGCCGCTGGGACTGGTCGCGTTCTCCGTGTACTGCAGGGTGGTCCACGGCGACTGGCTCGCCTTCGTCCACGCGCAGGACAGCTGGAAGCGCGCGTACGGCTGGCCCGGTCAGTCCCTGATCGAGCCGTTCCGCAGGCTCTACCACGCGGTGAACGAGGACGGCCCGTTCATCCCCAACGAGTACATGACGATCACCGCGTTCGAGGCGGTCACCGTGCTGCTCGTCCTGGTCCTCGTCGTCCTCGGCTTCGTCGGGCCCTGGAAGGTCCGCCGCGACCAGTGGTTCCTGCTCATCGCGACGATCGTCCCGCTGATCCTCGTCACCTCGACGATGATCGGTGACCAGCGCTGGCTGACGTCCGCGCCGCGGTTCACGCTCGAGTGGCTCGCGCCGTTCGTGATTTTGGCCCGGATCGGGCGCAACATGTTCATCGACCGGCTTGTCCTGATGCTGGCTTTATCACTCCAGGCGATTATGCTCGCGACGTTCGCCCTGCACGTGAACTGGGTCGCCTGACGGACCGGCAGGCATCGGAGATCACCGCCGTTCCCCGGCCCTGACCAGCAACTGCTAACGTGCGGGCCGTGAACGATGAGGCGACTCAGGACTGGAACGGAACAGGCGCGTCCGACAACCGCAAACCCAAGGCGCCCCAGTGGGACGGCGCCGCGGTTCCGCCGCCGTCCGATCAGACGCCGCCTTGGGAGACTCCGCCGCCCAACAGCGGCCCGCCCTCGCCGTGGGGCTCGTCGCGGCCGAACAGCGTGCCGCCCTCGCCGTGGGGCTCACCGCAGCCGGACAGCGGGCCGCCGGCCCCGTCCGCGCCCGGCGACGAGGCCACCTGGCCGCTGTCGGTGTCCGCGCCACCGCAGACGAGCCCCGGCTGGGGCCGGCCCGAGCCGGTCTCCGCCGTCCCCGCGCCGCACTCGGCGCCGCCGGCGGTTTCCGCGCCCGCCGCGCCGCGACCGCCCGCGGGCAAGCGGGTCGCGGGCTGGATCGCGGGCATCGTGGTCGCCGCGCTCGCCGCCGGTGCCGCCGGTTTCTACTTCGGGACCGCCAACGCGGACGGGGAACCGGCGAACGAGACCACCACCGGAACCCCCGCGAGCACCGGGGAGTTCGAGGCGCTGCAGGTCTCCCTGAACAAGAGCAAGCTCGACGGCGAGCTCGCCGCGATGGGTGATCCCTGGCTCACCTCCTCCGGCCTGGACAGCTGTGTGTCCAACACGGACAAGGGCGCGGGCCCGCTCAACGAGAACGAGTCCCGGCACGTCACCTGCCGCTACGCCACGGCCTGGGTGCACTTCATCGTGTACAAGTCGCCGGAGCAGAAGGACACCGCCAGGTCGTACTGGCAGCAGCTCAACTTCAACTCCGACGCGATCAACCCGGGCGTGCAGGACCCCAGCCGGACGACCGGCGGCGTCAGCAAGGCGAGCGGCAAGCTGATCGAGTACGCGACCCGCAACGATCAGGGCGTCGCCATGTGCGGCGTGTTCTGGGAGCGCGAGGACACCCCGCTGACCGTCATGCAGGTCGACGCGCCGTGCGAGGAGGGCCTGGGCGGCAAATGGGACCTCCTGCGCGATCTGTGGCAGCGCCACAGCTGACCCGCGGGGGCAGTGCCCCGAGTGATCAAGATCATCGCGTCGGTGCGCGGCCCGGCTCCCCAGGGGGCAGCCGAACCGACCGGTGATCCGTACGATGCCGTGCCAGGGTTCCAGGCCCGGGACCACGGCCACGCAGAAATGGACAGAAGTGACCGTCTACTACACCTCCGGACACCAGCCCGCGCACCAGGGCCTGCTAGCGGACCGCAAGGTCGCCGTGGTGCACGAGTGGTTCGGCTCCACCGGCGGCTCCGAGGCGGTCTTCCTGGCCATCGCCGACCTGATGCCGCACGCGCAGCGCCTGGTCCTCTGGGCCGACGAGGGCGTTCCGGCCGACGAGCTGCACCTGCGGCAGTCCTGGCTCTCGAAGACGCCGCTGCGCAACAGCAAGGCGCTGTCGCTGCCGACCATGCCGCTGGTCTGGCGGACGCTGACCAACGAGAAGTTCGACGTGGTCGTCTCGTCCAGCCACGCATTCGCGCACACTGTCAAGCTGGGTGATCCGGAACACACCAAGCACCTCAGCTACATCCACTCGCCGGCCCGCTACATCTGGAGCCCGGACTTCGACGGCCGCGGCTCGCACCCGCTGCTCAAGCTGCCGCGCAGCGTGCTGCAGCAGGCCGACGTGCGGCTGAGCAAGCACGTGCACGCCTACGCGGCGAACTCGCGCGAGGTGCAGGGCCGGATCAAGCGGTTCTGGAAGCGCGACGCCGTGGTGATCAACCCGCCGATCGAGGTCGGCTACTTCGGTGACGCCCCGGTCCACCAGCAGCACCAGAACCGTGACTACCTGCTGGGCCTGGGCCGCTGGATCCCGTACAAGAACTTCGATCTGATGATCGGGATCGCCGAGGCAGCGGGCCTGCCCCTGATCATCGCGGGTTCGGGCCCGGAGGAGGAGCGGCTGCGCAAGCTTGCCGCCGGCTCCCGGGCGCAAGTTCATTTCGAGGTACGACCGGAGCGTGATCGCCTCCGCGAGTTGTACTGGGGCGCCCGGGCCCTGCTGTTCCCCGCGCACGAGGACTTCGGCATGATCCCCGTCGAGGCGCAGGCGTGCGGCACCCCGGTGATCGGGATGGCCCGTGGCGGCCTGCTGGAGACCGTGCTCGAAGGGGAGACCGGTTTCCTGGTGGACGGCCTCGACCCGGGTCCGTACGCGGCCGCGGTGCACCGGCTCGGCGGCATGTCGCCGGACCGGATCCGCGCACACGCCGCGGAGTTCTCGGCCGACCGGTTCGCCGAGCGGATGACGCATTGGATCGGCGATGTGGCCGGCTGAGGCCACTATCGGTACGGGGGAGGAACACAGCATGAGGACCACGATCGTCGACGCCAGCGGAGTGGGGCCGGGCGGAATCACCCGGGTCCTCAGCGAGGTCGTCCGTTACTGGCCGGCCGGTGAGGAGCTGCGGATCGTCGCGGCGCCGTCCGGATGGTCCGCGCCCGGCGACAGCGCCGCCCACGTGACCGTCGTCAGCACACAGGCCGGTGGGCGGGTCGGCACGATCGCCGACGCCACCCAGACGCTGCGCAAGGCGACCGGCCGCGACGCCGGCCCGAACGCGCAGGTGCTGTCGCTGAGCCCGTCCCTCGCGGTGCGGGGCAGCCGGCTGCCGGTCACCACGATCGTGCACGACCTGGCGTTCAAACTGTGGCCGAACGGACTGTCGTCCTCGGTCCTGCAGTACCGCAAGCTCAGCTACGGCACCGCGATCGGACGGTCCGAACGGCTGCTCTGCGTGAGCGCGCGGACCCGGCACGACCTGCTCGGTCTCTACGGCGTGGGGTACGACCGGACCGCCGTCTGGACGCCGGGCAGCGACCTGAGTGTGGCGCCCGGTGCGCTGCCCGCTCCGGTCGCCGCGGTGCACCAGCGAGGCGGCCGGTACCTCGTGGTGGCGGGACATGCCGCGCACAAGGGCGTGGAGCTGGCCATCGAGGCGACAGCGCAGCTTCCCGCGTACCATCTCATGGTTTTGACCGGTGGCCACGCCGTGGAGGAGTTCCGCCGCACGGCGGCGGAGTCGGCAGCGAGCTCGCGTGTGATTTTCCTCGATCGTCTCTCCGACGCGGAGTACGCGGCGACGATGGCCGGCGCGACCGCCTTCCTGATGCCCAGCCACTTCGAGGGGTACGGCCTGCCCGCGGCCGAGGCGCTGCGCCTGGGCACCCCGACGGTGATCTCCCCGGACCCGGCGCTGCTCGAGGCGACCGGCGGCGCGGCTGTGCGAATGGACACATGGACCGGCGATGCACTGGTCCGCGCGCTGCGGCAGGTGGAGAGTGGCATACTCCCCGCTCCGGTGGCGGAGCTCGGCGGGCGCTCCTGGCGTGACGCCACCGCACACCTGCACGCGCTGCTCAGCGGCGAGCTCACGGCGACCGCCCGGTAGGGAGAGAAACAGATGCGAATCGCCATGGTCCACTCGTCGTTCGCGATCCGCGGCGGCGCCGAGCAGTACGTGCGCGACCTGACCGGCGCCCTGCTCGCGCGCGGACACGACGTGCGGGTGTTCAGCCGCGAGTCGGAGCACGCCGAGCTGGGCGACCAGCCGGTGCGGCGGCGGATGAGCGAGCGGCTGGGCCAGCGGACGGGCGCGCTGCGCAAGGCGTTCACGCACCTCGGCGACGTCGCGGACCCGAGCGGCCTGAGCCCGGCGGAACTCGCCGCGTTCCAGCCGGACCTGGTGCACGTGCACAACTGGCAGGGACTCGGCGCGCTGCCGCTCGCCCGGATCGCTGGGAAATACCCGATCTGTCACACCGTGCACGACTACGCGATCGCCGACCCGAACAACGCGCTCGGCAACCGCGGCAAGTCGCCGGTCCTCGACGCGTTCCTCAAGATGCGCTCGGCCGTGCTGGTCGGCCGTTTCGAGCGGATCCTGCTGCTCTGGCCGGCCGAGCGGACCCGGCAGATCCTGGAGCAGCACGTCCCGGCGGCGCGCCGCCTGCCCGGCCGGGTGGTCCCGCTCGCCGTTCCCGAGCAGGGCCCGCCGCCGCAGTGGCGTCCCGGCGACCACCGCACGTTCCTGTTCATGGGCGCGCTCAGCCCGCACAAGGGCGTCGACCTGATGATCGACGCGTGGCGGCAGGTGTCGGCGCAGTTCCCCTACGGCGTGCGGCTGATGGTGGCCGGCGCCGGCGCGCTTCAGGAGCAGCTGGCCGCGGCGGCCCGCGAGGTGCCGACACTGCAGCCGCTCGGCTTCATCGACGCGGCCGGCAAGGAGGCCGCGCTGCAGCAGGCCGGCTGGCTGGTGTTCCCGAGCCAGTGGGCGGAGAATTTTCCGATCTCGTGCGTGGAGAGCCTGCGGGCGGGGCGGCCGATCATCGCCAGCACCATCGCGCGGCCGCCGATGGCGTCCGACGGCGCCCTGCTGACCTTCGACGGACGGGACGGCTTGGCGGAGCGGTTCCGGCAGGCGATTCTGATGCAGGAGCAGGAGTACGCGCGGATGACCGCGACCGCAGCCGCCGACGGCCGGGCCCTCAACTGGGACCGGCACGTCGACGCGATCGAGAAGGCGTACACGGAGCTGCTCTCCGGAACGGTGCACGTATCGTGACAAACCTGACGCGTAACCGGTGGTTCCTGATCGGAGCCCCGGTTCTCGTCGCAGCGGTGGTGGTCTGCCTTCTGGCCGGACTGCCGCCGCTTCTGCCGGTCGTGCTGGCCGCGCTCGCCTATGCCGCGGTCACCCCGGTCGCCGGCATGATCTACGTCCTGGTCGTCCTGATGGCCCCGCTCGGGCTCTGGCTGATCCGCGTCGACGCCTTCATGGCGTGGGTGTTCGACGGCCGGGACTACGCACTCAGCCTGTCCGCCTCGGTCATCGCGGTCGTGCTGATGGCCGGCGCGCTCATCCGCCGCCCGCCGACGAAACGCCAGCTGATGATCGCCGCGCCGGTGCTGCTCGTGTTCGGCGTCTACGGCGTGATCGGCCTGCTGCACCACGGCTTCGGCCAGACCGTCGCCGGCGCCCGCATCACCGCACTCCCCGCGATCCTCATGATCATCGTGGTCGGCCTGACCGCGCGCGAGCTGAACCTGCTGCTCACCGTCACCGCCTGGCTGATGGTGGCCAACGGTGTCGCGGCCGTCGTCGAGTACATCATCGGCCCGGAGAAGCTGGTCTCCTACGGCTTCGAGGAGGGCCGTGCGGTCCGCCTCATCGGTGACACGTTCCGGGCGCCCGGCCTCACCGAGGTCAACGCGGAACTCGGCCTGCTCGCCGGCTCCTTCCTGCTCGGCTACCTCGCGCTGTGGCTGGTCAAGGACCTGCGGCCGAGCAAGGTCGTGTGGCACGCCGCGGCCGGCGCAGCCGTGATCGCGCTGGCGCTGAGCACCAGCCGGTCGGCGGCGCTGCTGGTGGCCAGCGGCCTGGGTGCGGCCGTGGTGCTCAACCGCGGAGGCGGCCCGGCGGCGCGCAAACGGGCCCGGCTGATCGGCGGGGCCATGGTCGTGGTCCTGGTCGGCGGGTTCGCCGCGATCGGCGCGACCGGTGCCTCGAGTCTGCTCGAGCGCTTCCAGATCTGGGGCCGGCTGATCGAGTCCGGCGGTCCCTGGTACGGCAACGGCGTCGGCGGCGCGGGCGCGGCCACGTACTCGCGGGTGGCCTCGTCGCCGCAGGTCTTCGTGGACAACTACTTCGTCAGCATGATCCTGCAGTACGGCTACCTGGTCGCCGCCGCGGTCGCGGTGCTGATCATCTGGGGTCTGTTCCGGCTGTGGCGGGGCTCCGAGGGCAACGACCACTACGTCGTCTACATCGCGGTGCTGGCGGGTGCGACCTGCGGCTCGTTGATGATCGAGCTGTGGGAGTACACGAGCGCCATGGCGTGCCTGGCGCTGTTCGTCGCGTACGCCATGCGCTCCGTCCCGGCCACGCCCCCGTCGCCGGCCACGGAGTCCGAGCCCGCCGCGCCCGCGGTCGATCCCGCGCAGACCGTGCGGCTCAACCTCGACCCGGCCGCCACCGTGCGCCTGCATCTCCCGCCGCCGGTCGATCCGGCCGAGACCGCCCGGCTCAACTTCCCGCAGCGGCCGCCTCAGCCTCCGCAGCCGCCTCCCCACTCCCGACAGCCGCCGCCCCCCTCCCGGCAGCCGCCGCCCCCGCCTCCCCCCTCGCGGCAGCCCTATCCCCCGCCGCCGTCGCGGCAGCCCTACCCCCCGCCACCCGCACGGCCGCCGCAGCAGCCGCCGCCGGGTGGCTGGCAGCCCCAGCCGCCGACATCCCCGGTCCCGCGGGTTCCCCACCCGCGGCACAACGGCGAGCATCCCCCGATCAATCCCGGACAGACGCAGTGGCAGCAACCCTCGGAGCGACGTCAGTGATCGGAACCCTTACCCGCGCCGCACGCCGGCTGCAGGGCACCCAGCTCTCGGTGCAGGCGCTCTCCCGCCTCTCCAGCGTCGTACTCTTCCTGCTCGCCTCCTGGGCGGACACCGAGCACCTCGCACTGGTCGCCCTCCAGGGCATCCTGCTGGCACTCCCGTTCGCCCTGATGGAGTCCCTGGTCGGCCGCCCGATCTCGGCCGGGCTGCTCCCCGCGCACTGGGACATCGAGTCCTGGGCCCGCCGCGCCTCGGTCGCCACCTTCGCGCCGGTCCTGCTCATCGCCGGTGTCTCCGCCACCGTGGCGCTGCCCGAGGCCACCTGGACCGACCGCCTGCTGATGCTCACGCCGGTCCTGCTCCAGCTGCCCCTGGAAGCCATGTTCTGGGCACAGGCGCGCACCCGCTCCACCGCGACCGCCAACCTGATCCCGCAGTCCGTGGCCATCGGCACCATGCTCTTCGGCGCCGTCTTCGCGCTCACCGGCGTCCGCGTCGACATCGCCGCTGTGCCCGGCCAGCTCGCGATCCTCGCCTGGCTCCTGCTCCTGCAGCGCCGCCCTCTCGCCGCCGGCACGGTGCGCCCCGGATACGTCGCCTCCGTCCGCGTGGGCGCCACCTACTTCGTCACCGCGTCGGTGGACCTCGCCTACTCGGTTGCCCTGCCCTCGGTGGCCGGCGCCCTGGCCGGCCCCGCCGCGGTCGTCGTCCTGCGCGCCCTCGAACTGGCCTTCGGACCGTTCCACGTCCTGCTCTCCGCCACCACCCGCGAGGACGTGGTCCTGGGCCGCGAGAGCCGCTGGATCAACCCGGTACGCCTGATGACCGTCGCCGGCTGGGCCCTGGTCTCGGTGGTGATCACCGCCAGCCCCTGGGTGCGCGGCCTGCTCGCCACCGACCTGCGCGACCTGTCCCTGCTCGCGGTTGCCGTCTTCTGCGCCTACAAGGGCCTGCTGATGTTCTCCACGTGGATGTCCGTCCGCCACATGATCTGGGCCCCGCCCCGGCGCTACCTGGTCTCCGGCGTCGGCTCCCGGGTCATCGCCCTCTCCGCGCTGGCCATCTCCGTCCTCTGGGTCGACCGCGTACCCGACCTCCTGCTCTCGCTCCTGATCTGCGAAGCCCTCGTGGTGACGTGGTTCGCCTACCGCACGGCCCGCACCCCGGTCACTCCCGCCCCCACCGCTCCCGTCCCCACCCCCACCGCCTGACCCCCCACCCCCACCCCCCACCAGCGTGTGGAGTACGGCCCACCCACACACCCCAACTCCACACGCAACGTGGCAACCCACGGCTGCGTGTGGAGTACGGCCCACCCACGCGCCTCAACTCCACACGCAACGAGCAACCCACGGCCGCGTGTGAAGTACGGCCCACCCACACACCCCAACTCCACACGCAACCTGGCAACCCACGGCCATGTGTGGAGTACGGCCCACCCACACGCCTCAACTCCACACGCAACCAGCAACCCGCGGCCGTGTGTGGAGTACGGCCCACCCACACGCCTCAACTCCACACGCAACCAGCAACCCGCGGCCGTGTGTGGAGTACGGCCCACCCACGCGCCCCAACTCCACACGCAACGAGCAACCCGCGGCCGTGTGTGGAGTACGGGCCTGTGGGGCTCGTGTGGGCGTTGAGACGGCTGTCGTGATCTCGGCCTGGCGTGGGCGGCGTTACGACTTTGAGCGGGCAGCCAGACGGCTCTGAAAGCCCTCGCCGATCAACTGCCCACGAGGGAGACGGCTGCGTGGTCGCTCAGACCGCGAGACGGCGCCGAGAGCGACACAGAGCGCGACCGGTCGAATGCGTGCCGAATTGGCTCGCCACGGTGATACACAGTGGACACGTCATGAGCGAGAAACTGCCGAAACGGGCCAAGGGAGATCGGCCGAATGGGCAGAGTGAATGGCACGGAAATGTGAGATGAACCGCCAACCGCGAAAAAAGAAACCGCGGGCACCCGGACGAACTCCGGGTGCCCGCGGGCAGAACCAGCCGCTACTACTTCGTCTCGGCGAGTGACTTGATGGTGTCGACGTCGTCCTTGCGGACGGCGGTGAAGAGGGCCTTCGCCTTCGCCTTGTCCGGCAGCACCACGCTCTGGTCCCCGATCCGTCCCGTGCCCTTGGTCGGGCTCGTGTAGAAGCCGAGGTTCTCGCTGCGCAGGTGCCGCAGGTCCATGGCCATGTCGACCATGTTCATGTCCTTGTCGACGCTGACCGTGTTGGTCGTCGCCTTGAGGAACGAGTTCAGCCGGCCCGGGTTGGTGAGCACGCCGCCGGAGACCGCCTTGTCCAGGATCGCCTTGATGACCTGCTGCTGGTGGCGGATGCGGGCGAAGTCGCCGTCCTTGAACGCGTACCGCTCGCGGGCGTAGTCCAGCGCCATGGCGCCGTCCATCTGCTGCGGGCCCTTCTCGAACTTCCGGATGCTGTTCGCGTTCAGCGAGTGCGTCGAGGTGAACGACGTCTCCACGTCGACCTCGACGCCGCCGAGCGCGTCCACGATCTCCTTGAAGCCGGCGAAGTCAACCAGGGCCACGTGGTCGATGCGGACGCCGGTGTAGTTCTCGACGGTCTGCACCATGAGCGGGACGCCGCCCCACGCGAACGAGGCGTTGATCTTCGAGTTGGTGTCGCCGTGCTTCCCGTTCGCCGACTTGGGGATGTAGACCCAGGTGTCACGCGGGATGGAGATCAGCTGAGCGGCGTCCTTCGCCTTGTTGATGTGCAGCACGATGATCGTGTCGCTGCGGGACCCGCCGTCGTTCTCCGGGTCGCGGGAGTCGCTGCCGAGGAGCAGGAAGTTCTGCGCCTCACCGGCCGCGGCCTCCTTCTGCGGACGGGCGGCCTCGGGCACCTCGTTGAACGCGTCGACGCGCTCGATGTCGTTCTCGACGGACTGCAGGTACCACCCGGCGCCGATCAGGCCGAGGCCGGCCAGGATCACGGGCACGAGTAGGACGATCAGGGCGATCTTCCACTTCTTACGCGACTTCTTGGCCGCGTGCTTCCCCGGTTCCGGGGCGTCGACCGGCTGCATCACCTCGGTGGAGTCCGGGTCGTAAGTCGGGTATCGGGTCGGCATGGCGACGATGCTACAAAGCCGCGCAAGCCAGGATGGGCCTGCAAGGGACCTGTTGTGACCCGGTTCGGGCTCGACTTCAGGCGATCTCGGCGAAATACCGACAGTTCGCCACCTGTCGATGGCGAAGATCACACCGTTAGGCACGTTTCGGGGAGGAAAACGAACGCGACAAAGACTACAAAGCGAGGTACCCGGGGTGGCATTGACTGATACGAACCTTTACGATCCGCTCCGATCACGGTAGCTGAACCGTGTTCACCGCACGGGGGACCTGATGATGCAACACACTGGTCCGGCACTTCCGGAGCAACAGCCTTCGGGACCGATCGCCGGCGCACCGCACGATGCGCAACACCGCAACGGTGAGTTCGGATGGTGGGCACCACCGGCTGAGGAAGGCCGCCCGATGACCTCGATCCCGGCTCAGAACTCGATCCCGGCGCAGAACTCGATCCCGGTTCAGCGCACCGCAGGAGTCGAGAAGCACGAGCCTGCGACCGAGCGCCTGATCCTTCAGGACGGCGACCTCGGCTCGACCGTCGTGCTGCCGTACGTCGCCTCGGCGTCCGCGAAGCGGACCCGTCCGCTGCGCGCGTGGATGCTGACGCTGCCGGCCGACTTCGTCGCGATGCTGACCCCGCTCATCTGGAGCAGTCAGTTCTGGAAGGCGACGGTGGCCACCGCCTTCGTCACGGTCTTCCTCTTCGCCACCGGTGGGCTCTACCGCGCGCGCCGGCACATCAGCATCCTCGACGAGCTGCCCAGCCTCTACCTGCGGATGCTGACCGGCACCGCGGCCGTGGCCATGGTGGTGGCGATCCGGCACGACTCGATCGACAACGTGGACGGCTTCCTGCGCGTCGCGGCGGTCTCCGCCGTGCTTCTGCTGCCGGCCCGGATCGCGAGCCGCCTGGTGGTGCTGATGGCGCGCCGCCGTCGCTGGGTCGAGCACAGCGCGATCATCGTCGGCGGTGGCCCGGTCGCCATCGAGCTGGCCCGGCTGCTGCGCCGCTACCCGCAGTACGGCCTGCGCTTCGGCGGGTTCGTCGACGTGGCCCGCACCGGCCACGACAAGAAGGAGAGCATGCCGTTCGTCGGCAAGCTCGACGGCCTGGAGGCGCTGGTCAAGCAGACCGAGTGCGACGTGGTGATCATCGCCGACGTGGACACTCCGGAGAGCAACCTGCTACGGACCGTGATGGCGCCCGGTCTGGCCGAGTGCGACCTGTGGATGGTGCCCCGCCTGCGCGAGTTCCCTCAGCACACGGGTGCGCCGGACCACATCGGCGCGATCCCGGTGGTGCGGCTGCGGCGCCCGGTCCTGGACGGCCCGAGGTACGCGGTGAAGCGCTTCTCCGACATCCTGGTCGCCGCGCCGGCGCTGATCCTGCTCAGCCCGATCATGCTGTTCTGCGCGATCGGCACCTTCTTCGAGGGCGGCCCGGGCATCATCTTCAAGCAGCAGCGGATCGGCCGTTACGGCAAGCCGTTCAACGTGCTGAAGTTCCGGTCGATGCGCCCGGCGAACGAGGCCGAGTCGCAGACCAACTGGAACATCGGCGACGACCCGCGCGTGGGACCGTTCGGCAAGATGATGCGGCGCACGTCGCTGGACGAGCTGCCCCAGCTGTGGAACGTGCTGCGCGGCGACATGAGCATCGTCGGCCCGCGCCCCGAGCGGCCGTACTTCGTGGACCGGTTCTCCAACGACTACCCGGAGTACGCGATGCGTCACCGGGTGCCGGTCGGCCTCACCGGTCTCGCCCAGGTCAGTGGCCTGCGCGGCGACACCCCGATCTCGGACCGCGCCCGGTTCGACAACTACTACATCGAGAACTGGTCGCTCTGGCTCGACGTGAAGGTCGTGCTGCGGACGGTCAGTGAGGTGTTCCGCGCCGGCGGGCGGTGACGGCGGGCCCGGCCAGCTCCGGGCCCCGCTCGGTACTGTTCCGATCATGACGTTGACCGACGTGCTGGTGCGCGCCGCCACGGAAGCACCGGACCAGGTCGTGGTCCACGTCGACGGGTACGGCGACGAGCGGCTCACCACGTACGCGGAGCTGCTCGCGGACGCGAGGCGGGTGGCGGGCGGGCTGCGGGACGCGGGCCTGGCCGCCGGCGATCCGTTACTGATCGTCACCGATGACTCCGAGGAGTTCCTGCCACTGTTCTGGGGCGCGGTGCTGGCGGGCGTCGTTGCCGTACCCCTTCCCGCTGAACCTGATCGCCTGGCCGGTGTGTGGCGCCTTCTCGGGCAGCCGCCGCTGGCCGGTGACGCGGCGCCGGACGGTGCCCGCCTGCTCTCCCCCGCCGAGCTGCGCGCGGCCGGCCCGATCGCCGAACCGTTCGCGGCCGGGCCGGACGACCTGGCGTTCCTGCAGTTCTCGTCGGGCAGCACCGGCACGCCCAAGGGTGTCGAACTCACCCACGGCAACCTCGTCGCCAACCTGGAACAGTCCGCCCGCGCCAGCGAGTCGCACGCGGATGACGTCGTGGTGACGTGGATGCCCTACTTCCACGACATGGGCCTGATCGGCACCCACCTGGCGCCGCTGTACGCGCTCGGCAAGCAGGTGAGAATCAGCCCGCTCGCCTTCGCCAAGCGCCCCGAGCTGTGGCTGCGCACCGCCGCGCGGCACCGCGCGACCGTGCTCTCGGCGGCGAACTTCGCGCTGGCCCTGACCGTCCGCCGGGTCGCCGGCGAGGTGCTGGACGAGCTCGACCTGAGCAGCGTCCGCCTGGTCATGGTGGGCGCGGAGCCGATCTCACCGTCGGTGTGGCGCTCGTTCGCGGCCGCGCTGGCGCGGGCGCGGATGGATCCGGGCGCGCTGCAGCCGGTGTACGGGCTGGCCGAGGCGACCGTGGCCGTCTCGTTCCCGCCGATGGGCGAGCGGGCGCGACCGCATCGTCTCAGCCGGGCGGCGCTGGCCCGCGGGGTGGCCGTGGAGGCCGGTCCCGATGTGCCCGCGGTGGAGTTCATGGACGTCGGCCATCCGGTTCCCGGGTGCGCCGTCCGGATCGTCGACGACACCGGAGAGGTGATCGAAAACGGTCTGGTCGGCCACATTCACGTGAGTGGCCCGAACGTCACGCGCGGCTATCACCGGAACGCCTCGGCGACGGCGGAGGCGCTGGACGGCTCGTGGCTGCGCACCGGCGATCTGGGTTTCCTCCGGGACGGGCGGCTCTGTGTGACCGGGCGGCACAAGGATGTGCTGTTCGTGCACGGGCGGAACTTCCACGCGTCGGATCTGGAGGAGGTGGCTGCGGGGACGCCGGGTCTCGGTCAGGGTCCGGTCGCGGTGGTGGGCGCCTTCGATCCGGCCGGTGGGCGGGAGCGGGTCGTCGTGTTCGTGGCGGCGTCGGCGGTCCGGCGATCGCCGGAATTGGCGGAACAGGTTCGGGTACGGGTGGCAGAGGCGCTCGGCTACGACGCGGTCGAGGCGCGGGTGGTGCCCAACGGGGTGTTCGCCCGGACAACCAGCGGAAAGCTGCGCCGCAACGTCCTGCGCGACATGATCAGCTCCGGCCAGGAGCCCCCGGCGACAGCGGAACCACCGGCGCCGGCCAGAGCGGAGACCCGCGGCAAAGCGGAGGCCCACAGCAGAGCGGAGGTCGAGCGCGTCGTCCGGGAGATCTGGGCCCGGGTGCTCGGCATCTCACCGGAGCGGATCGGCCCGGACGACCGGTTCCTGGCGATCGGTGGCTCATCACTGAAAGCCCTCGAGGTGCTCGGCCTTTTGGAGGACGCGTTTGCCCGTACGCTAAATCCGGTTTTATTGCGTGATGGCGCGACCATCCCCGCTTTGACCGACCTGCTCCTCGCTTCGGAGTCCGGCCGAGCGCATCCCGCCCCACCCAGCGCAAGGCCGGCCGGCGACGTCGCGATCATCGGCCTCGCGTGCCGCTTCCCGGATGCTGACACACCCGAACAATTCTGGGCGAACCTGATCGCCGGCCGCGACAGCGTCGGCCCGGTGACGCGCTGGCCCGACGGCGGCCACGGCGCCTTCCTAGACGACCCGGCACAGTTCGATGCCGGATATTTCGGAATTGCGGATGCCGAGGCACGCCTCCTCGACCCGCACGCCCGGATCTTCCTCGAACTCGCCCACGAGGCCCTGGAACGCGCAGGCTACGCCGGGCCCCGCCGCCACGCCCGCCGGATCGGGGTGTTCGCGGCTGTCGGCGAGAGCGGCTACCCGGAACTCGCCGCGGCCGCGCCGCAACCCGCCGCAGCCGCGCCGGACCTCGCCGCGGCGGCTCCACTCAGCCCGCACGCCCTCACCGGCAGCCTGCGCAACCTCACCGCCGCCCGCGTCGCGCACCTGCTCGACCTGCGCGGCCCGGCCCTCGCCGTCGACACCGCCTGCTCGTCGGCCCTGGTCGCGCTGCATCTCGCCCGGCTCAGCCTGGCCGCCGGTGACTGCGACATCGCGGTGGTCGGCGGCGTCAACCTGAACCTGACCGCCACCGGCGAACGCCTCCTGACCGCCGCGCAGGCGCTCTCCCCCAGCGGGCGCTGCCGTGCCTTCGACGCCGGCGCCGACGGTTTCGTACCCGGCGAGGGCGGCGCGGCACTCGTCCTGACCCGCCTCGCCGACGCCGGGACGGACGAGGTGCTGGCCGTCGTACGCGGCACCGCAGTCAACAACGACGGCCGCTCACTCAGCCTGATGGCCCCCAACCCACAGGTCCAGCAGGAGGTGATCGCACAGGCCTACCGGGACGCCGGATTGGACCCGGCCGACGTCTCCTATGTGGAGGCACACGGCACCGGCACCGCTGTCGGCGACCCGATCGAGGCGCGGTCGCTGGCGTACGCGTTCCCACCCCGCCCCGACGGCCGGAAGCGACTGCTCGGATCGGTGAAGACCAACATCGGTCATCTGCTGAACGCCGCGGGCATGCCCAGCCTGGTGAAGGTGATCCTCGCGCTGCGGCATCGCGAGGTACCGCCGTCACTGCACCACACGCAACCCTCGGAGCGGTTCGACCTGGCCGGCTTCGAGGTGGCCGTCAGCCGGCGCGCCTGGGACGGCCCGCTGGTCGCCGGGGTGAACAGCTTCGGGTTCGGCGGTACCAACGCGCACGCGATCCTGGCCGCAGCCCCGCCGCTGGCCGCCGGGGACACGCCGCCGCCCGGGCCGCGACTGCTGACCCTGTCGGCGCGTTCCGGGCCCGCGCTCCGGGCCGCCACCGCCGACCTGGCCGCCCATCTGCGCCGCCACCCGGAGCCGGCCGAGGCGGACGTCTGCGCGACGGCTTCCACAGCACGCGACGACGGGCCGCACCGGGTGGCGCTGGTCGTCGACGGGGACCTCGCCGAGCGGTTGGAATCGGTCACCGTGGGGAAGCCGGTCGGCCGGGCACCCCGCGTGGCGTTCCTCTTCAGCGGACAGGGCAGCCAGAGTCCGGGTTGCGGTTCCGCCCTCTACGCGACCGCAGCCGTTTTCCGCACGGTCCTGGACGAGGTGTCCGCCGCAGCCGGTCCGATCGCCGGCCGAACACTCGTCGACTGGTGCACCGACCCCTCGATTCCCGCCGCTGAGCTGTCTCGGACCGAGGTCACCCAGCCGCTGGTGGTGGCGTTCGCGGTGGCGCAGGCCGCTCAGCTGCGGGCCTGCGGGATCCGGCCGGACGCGGTGGCGGGCCACAGCATCGGCGAGCTGGCCGCGGCGGTCACGGCCGGCATGCTGACACCGGTCCAGGCCGTACAGCTGGCCACCACCCGCGGTCACCTCACCGCCACCCTCGTCCCGCCGGGCGCCATGCTCGCCGTGGCCGGGCCGGTTCCCGATGATCTCCCGCCCGGCGTGGTGATCGCCGCCCACAACGCCGCCGACCGGGTCGTTCTCGCCGGCCCTCCACAGGCGATCTCCGCCGCCGCCGCCCACTTCGCCGCGCGCCGCATCGCGACCCGCCGGCTGGCTGTCTCGCACGCTTTCCACTCGCCCGCGATGCGGCCGGTGGCCGACGCCCTGCCCGCGCCGGATCTCGCACCGGCGGAGATTCCGCTGGTCAGCACGGTCACGGCTGCGTGGGGAGCGGCGTATGACGCGACCTATCTGACGAACCAGGCGGTGCGGCCGGTGCGCTTCGCCGAGGCGATGGCAAAGCTGCGAGAGGCCGGTTTTGACAGTTTTGTCGAGGTTGGTGCGTCGGTCACGCTGGCATCATTGATCAAACCCTTTGATGTACGCGCCGCGGGCTCCGACATCACCACGATGCTGACGACGGCCGGGTCGTTGTGGACTCGTGGTGCCGGGTTGGACAGGGCTCACCTGGACGCGGGCACGCGTCGGGTCCCGCTGCCGACATACCCCTTCCAGCGACGCCGCTTCTGGGTCACCGATTCGGTGGGGCCGACGCTCTCGGTTCCCCGCTGGGTGGATGCGCCCATCCCGGTGGCCGCCCCGGCCGTCTCTCCCGTCATCGTCCTTTCAGCGGTGGACGCCAGGGAGGCCGCTGCTGCTGTCGGCAGTGCTCCACGCACCGGCCATGTCCTGGTCGTCACCCGGGATCTTCACGTGACCGGCGCCGGCTCGGAGACCCCCGACCCCGCCCACGCGGTCTTCGCCGGTCTGGCGATGGCGCTCGCCGACGAGAACCCCCACCTGCACGTGCGCGTGATCGACCTCTGCTCCGCCGACTCCCCCGAGTCACACGAGGAAGCCCTGGCCCACGAGTCCGCCGCGCCGCCCGCACCGGGTCCGGCCGAGCTGGTGGCCTGGCGCGACGGCCGCCGTCTCACCCGCCGGTTCGTACGCGCTCCCGGCGCCGACCGGTTCCCCGCTCCGCCGGACGGCCACTACCTGATCGTCGGCGGAGCCGGAGCCGCCGGCGCCGCCATCGCCCGCCACCTGGCCCGTCACGGCAGCCCCCGCCTGCTCCTGACCGGTCGATCAGCCGAGCCGGCCGCCCTGCTGGACGAACTGCGCATGCTCGGCGCCAAGGCCACCTACCAGACGGCCGACATCACCGACCCGGACGACGTCACCGCGCTGATCGCCGGCCACCGCTTCGACGTGGTCATCCACGCCGCCGGCATCGTGCGCCCCGGCAGCCTCCGCGCGAAGACACCCGCCGAGATCACCACCGGACTCGCCGCCAAGGTCCACGGAACGCGGCTGCTGACCGAGGCACTACGCCACCAGAACCCGCTCTTCCTCGCCCTCTCCTCGATCTCCTCGGTCCTGCCGGGCCTGGCGGGCGCGCTGGGCGACTACGTAGCCGGCAACGCCTACCTGGACGCCACCGCCACCACCGAGCAATCCAACGGCCGCCTCTTCGTCGCGGTCAACCTCCCAGCCCTCACCGGCGGCGGCATGGCGTCCCCCTCCCACGGCGACGGACTCCCACTCGATCAGGTGCCCGATGTGCTGTGGGCGGCGGCCGCCCTCGGCACAGCCCAGGTCCTGGTAACCCCGGCACCGTCCACCCCGGCACCGTCCACCTCGATACCGTCCACCCCGACACCGTCCACCCCGACACCGTCCACCCCGGCACCGTCCACCCCCGCGCCGGTCACCCCCGCGCCGGTCACCTCCGCGCCGCAGCCTTTGGTCGCGCCCGAGCGGCAGGTTCCAGCCTTTGCCGCGCCGCAGGCCCCGGCGCCCACCTCCCTGCACCGAACCGCCGATGGTCTCGGCTACGAACGCGTCGTCGCGGTGGTTCGGGAGCTTTTGTCCGGGCCGCTGGGGCGGGAGCCGGAGGCGATCGGTCTCGACGAACCCTTCCTCACGCTCGGCCTCGACTCGCTGACCGCCGTGGACCTGGTCAAGACGCTGGAGACCCGCCTCGGCCGCACGCTGTCGACGACCCTGTTCTTCGAGCACCGCACGGTCGGTGAGCTGGCCCGCCACCTCGCCGGGTCACCGGACTTCCCGTTGAGCCCGGTGCAGCTCGCCTTCCGCACGACCGGGCGGCTGTACCCGGACGTCCCCGCATACGCCTACGTCCGGCAGACCGTCACCGGCCCCCTCGACCTCGACCGGCTGACCGCGGCCCTGACCGAGCTGGAACGCCGCCACCCGATGCTGCGCGTCCGGTTCAGCCCCGCAGGCCAGCGCTTCACCGCACCGAGCAGCGGCCGGCCCCCCTGGTTCACCGTGACCGACCTGCTCGAATCCACCACGATCGACGAGATTGACGCCGGGCTGCGGAATCGCACGTTCGATCTGACGCGGGAGGCTCCGCTCCGGGCGGTTCTCGCGGTCTCTCGCCCCGACCTCGCGTACCTGATCCTGGTCGTTCATCATGCCGTGGCCGACGGGTACAGCATCGCGGTGCTCGGTGACGAACTCTGGTCGCTCTATTCCGGGACCGCGATTCCCGCCGCGCCGCACAGCACGTTCGCCGACCATGAGGCGCTGCGCACCGGACCGTCCGATTCTGATCTGGACTTCTGGCGGGCGGCGCTGCGCTCGTACCCACGCCTCGCCCTACCCTTCGACGGCGAGGCCGAGGGGGATCCTCGGGCGCCTTTCCGCGTACATCTGGAAAAGACGGACCCGGAACTGACCGCGCGCCTGACCGCTCAGGCCCGTGCCGCTCGCGTGTCGCCCTTTCATCTGCTCCTGGCGGGATATGCCCGCTGCCTGGCCCGATGGGGTGGCCAGACGACCGTGCCGGTATCCGTTGCCCGCGCCGGTCGCGAAGCCCGCCTGACCGGTATCGATCGCATGGTGGGCCCGTTCGCCGACACCCTGCCGATCCTCGCCCACGTGCACCCCGACGAGCCCGCCACCGTGCTCGCCGATCAGCTGCGCCGCTCCTGGCTGCTGGCCGAGCAGCACGGCTCGGTGTCCACAGTCGACCTGGCCCGGCTGTTGGCTGTCGACGGTTCAGGCCCCCGGACCGCCGCACCGGCCGGCTTCAGTTTCGCGCGCTTCCCGCTGCCCGACGCCGCCATCGAGCAGGTCACCGAAACCGTCGCCGGCACCGCCTCCGCCGCCACCCGCCTGTCCCTGGTCTGCTTCGAATCGCGGGGCACCCTGCACTTCTCCTGGAACTACCCGACGTCCCTCTTCCACCCCGCCACGATCGAACGCCTGGCCGCCGAACACCTGGCCGAAATGACCGCTTTGGCGAAATCCCCGGCGGACGGCGCGTCGCGGAGGCAGACCACCCTCGCGCCGAGCCCTGCGACGCTTGCCGGCGGCGCGTCGCGGAGGCCGATTTCGGTCATCGAGCGGATACGGGAGCAGTGCCACCGCACGCCCGCGGCCACCGCCGTCCTCACCGACGGCGAACCGCTCAGCTACCTCGACCTCGACCTCGCCTCCGACCGCCTGGCCGCCCGCCTCGCGGCGACCGGTGCCGGCGGAGGCGGAGGCGCAGGCGGTGCCGGTGGCGCAGGCGGTGCCGGTGGCGCAGGCGGTGCCGGTGGCGCAGGCGGTGCCGGTGGCGGAGGCGCAGGCGGCGCCGGAGGCGGAGGCGGAACACGGCGGGTTGGTCTGCTGACCAGCCCCGGCGCGGACACCGTGATCGGGCTGCTCGGGATTCTCAAGGCGGGCGCCACCTGGGTGCCGATGGACCCCGCCCACCCGCCGTCCCGCCTGATCTCCCAGCTCGCCCGCGCCGGAGCCGACGTCGTCGTCTGCGACGCCGGCACCCGCGCCGCGGCACGGGCGCTGACCGAACTCACCACGGTCGATGCCACCCCCGCACCATTCGCGACGATCGAACCCGCCACCGCACCGCTCACGACGGCCGAGGCCGCCACCGCACCGCTCACCACGGCCGAGGCCGCCACCGCACCGCTCACCACGGTCGATGCCGCCACCGCACCACTCGCGACGGTCGAACCCGCCACCGCACCGCTCACGACGGTCGAGGCCGCTACCGCACCACTCGCGACGGTCGAGGCCGCCACCGCGCCACTGACCCTGGTCGAGGCCGCCACCGCGCCGTTCGCGCCGCCGCCGGAGGTCAGCACCGGCCCCGATGACATCGCCTACATCATCTTCACGTCCGGCTCGACCGGGCGACCCAAGGGCGTACCCGTCACCCACCGGTCGATGGCCGAGTACCTCGACTGGTCCGTTGCCGCTTTCGGCTACCGCGCGGGTGACCGTCTCGCGCAGACCGCGTCGATCTGTTTCGACGCCTCGGTGCGCCAGTTGCTCGCCCCGTTGCTGGTCGGCGCGACGGTGGTCGCGTGGGACCGGGACGTCGTGCGGGATCCCGCCGAACTGTTGCGCCGTGTCGAGCGGGACCGGGTCAGCGTGTGGAGTTCGGTACCTACGTTGTGGGAGCGGCTCCTCGGTGCCGCCGAGAAGCGGCGACCGGATCTGTCGGCGCTGCGCTGGGTTCATGTGGGTGGGGAGGAGTTGTCGCCCGCTCACGTACGCCGGTGGTTCGACCTGTTCGGACCGGGTCAGCGGATCGCCAACCTCTACGGGCCCACCGAGACGACGATCAACGCCACCTTCCACGTGATCAGCGAACGCCCGGCCGACGACGTCATGCACCTGCCGATCGGCCGTCCGGTCGCCGGAGCGGTGGTCGAGGTCCGCACCGCGGACGACCGCCTCTGCGCGCCCGGCGAGGTTGGTGAACTCTGGATCGGCGGCACCGGTGTCGCACCGGGCTATCTGGACGATCCCGGCAATCCGGCGTTCGTCATTCGTGACGGCCAACGCTGGTACCGCAGCGGCGACCGCGCCGTCGCCGACACCGACGGCGTGCTGTGGTTCCGGGGCCGTGTGGACGACCAGGTGAAGATCCACGGGTACCGCATCGAGCCCGGCGAGGTCGAGGCCACCCTGCGCGCGCACGTCGCGGTGGACCGGGCGGCCGTCCGGGTCGAGGGCTCCCGGTTGCACGCGTGGGTCCAGCTCCGAGGAACCACGACTGCTGCCGAGTTGCGCGCCTATCTTGAGGAGTTGCTTCCCGCGTATCTCGTCCCGGCACGAATCGACCCGGTAACGGACCTGCCCCTGACCACCACCGGCAAGATCGACCGGGCGGCGCTGAACCCCGTCGACGTGGCACCCAGCCCGCCGTCGACCGAGACCGAGCGGTTGCTGGCCCGGATCTGGCGCACACAGCTCGGTGTCGCGTCCGTGGGACGGGAGGACGACTACTTCAGGCTGGGCGGTGACTCGATCAGCGTCCTGGAGATGTTCGCAGCCCTGGAGCTGGAGATGCCGGTTCTGCCCCGCCCAACCATCATTTATCAGCATCGAACCCTGGCGGCACTGGCAGCGGCACTCGACACGGAGACGGGCAAACCCGCACCCGAGGCGCGGACGGGCGAAGCAGCAGCCGCCACCGAGACGGGCAAAGCAGCAGCCGCCACCGAGACGGGCGAACCAGCAGCCGCCACCGAGACGGGCGAAGCAGCAGCAGCCGCCACCGAGACGGGCAAAGCAGCAGCCGCCACCGAGACGGGCGAAGCAGCAGCAGCCGCCGAGACGGGCAAAGCAGCAGCCGCCACCGAGACGGGCGAACCAGCAGCTGTCCCGACAGCCGAACCCGGGGCGCCCTATCCGCTGACGCCCACCCAGCGCGGTTTCCTCCTGGCCGACGCGCTGGGCACCCCGTCGACCTGGCTGGCCACCCCCCACCTCCACGGACCTGTCGACCCGGCCCGCTTCCAGCAGGCCGTCGACACTCTCACCGCCCGCCACCCCATGCTCCGGACCGTCTTCACCCGGGACAGCCAGCGGGAGTTGCCGGACCTCCCGCTCCGGGTCGACTACGCAGCCGACCCGTCACCGCTCGCGGAGGAGGTCTCGGCCGAACGTGCCCATCACTTCGACCCGGCCACCGGCCCCCTGATCCGTCTGAAGCTTCTCCGGGTCAGCGACACCGAGCACGTACTCCTCCTCCACGCCCATCACCTCATCGGCGACGGTTACAGCGCGGCGTTGCTGATTCGCGAGCTGCTCACCGCGTACGATAAAAGCTCTTTTATCCCTCTCCGCACGACATTTCGTGATTATGTGGAATTGTTGGGCAGCCTCACACCCACGCCGGTACTGCGGGACAGTCCGATTCTGAGCACCGCGCCCACCGCCACGACCGGTTTCACCCTCTCGCCCGGTGCGACCGAAGCCCTGCGCTCGCACGCCGGGGTGACGCCGTTCGTCCCGGTCCTGGCCGCGTTCCACCGCGCGCTGACCGGACTGACCCCCGATCCGCTCATCGGCGTAGCCGTGACCGGCCGCGATCACGCCCTCCCCGACCTGCACCGCGTCTTCGGCCCCTGCGCCACCGCCGTAGCCGTCCGCCCCGGCCCCTCCGCGAGCCTCACCGAGCTCGCCGCGACCGTCCAGGAAGCACGATCCCGGCTGTTCCGCGCGCCCGAGGGGTGGCGGTTCTTCTTCACGTACCTCGACTTCACCTCGCTGCCCGCCCCCGAGCACACCACCCTCACGCTGACCTGGCCGGACACCGATCCCGACCTGCCACTCCCGCCCGGCACCGACCTCCTGCTCGCCGCCCGCCCCACGCCCGCCGGCCTCCGCCTCACCCTCCGCGGCCGCGTCCCCCAGCTGTCCCAGATCCTGACAAGGATGCGCCAGGATCTGGAAAGCTCTGCCGTCCACGTCGATGCCGCGCTGATCGGTTACCTCCCGGCTCCCGCGCAACTTGCGGCTTTCGCCACAGATCTCCCTTCAGACGTACGCGAAAAGCTCCCCGATCTCGACCGCGAATCCATCCGCACAGCCCTGTTCCCGCACGGCCCCCGCCTCCTGGAAACAGTCACCACTCCACTGGGCCGCTCCGCGTTCGTCTGCATCCCCCGCTTCGCCGACGAGTTGTCCCACGACGGCCTCGCCCACGAGACAGCCCGCGCCGCGGATCTGGCCGCGTCGCACGGCGCCCGAACCGTCTCACTGGCCGGCATGATCCCTGCTCTGACGGGCTACGGAACCGCCGTCGCCGCCCTCACCGAGTCCCCCATCCCCGTCACCACCGGCCACGCCGTCACCGCCGCCTCCGTGGTCCACACAGCCTTCGCCGCCCGCTCAGCCCTGTCCCGCTCAGCCCCGTCCCGCTCAGCCCCGTCCCGCTCAGCCTCCGCCTCCGCCCCTCCCGCCTCCGCCCCTCCCGCCTCCGCCCCTCCCGCCTCCGCCCCTCCCGCCTCCGCCCCTCCCGCCTCCGCCCCTCCCGCCTCCGTGTCCGCCGCCACCCCTCCCGCCTCCGTGTCCGCCGCCACCCCTCCCGCCTCCGTGTCCGCCGCCACCCCTCCCGCCTCCGTGTCCGCCGCCACCCCTCTCGCTTCCTGGTCTTCCGCCCTCTCCCGTTCCGCGTCGGGCGCCCGGGACCTCTCCCGCTCTGTCCTGGCGATAGTCGGTGCCGGCTCGATCGGCACCTCGTCCCTGCACCTGCTCCTGGCCCGAGCCGAACAGCCCCCCGCCGCCCTGATCCTCTGCGACCTCCCAGCCGCGACCGACCGCCTAACAGCCCTGGCCGCCACCGTGAAAGCCGCCGGATACCCCAACCCGATCACCATCGCCACGGCCACCCCGGAAGCTCCACCCGAGGTCTACACCGCCGACCTGATCATCGCCGCCACCAGCGGAGGCCCCGGAACCCTCGACGTAGGCCTGCTCCGCCCCGGCACGATCCTGATCGACGACTCCTTCCCGCACTGCTTCGACACCGCCCGGGCGCTGTCCCGCATGCGCGACCACCACGACGTCCTGATCGCCGGCGGCGGCCTGCTCGACTGCGGCCCCACCGACCGCACCGTCGCCCCCGGCCTCCCGGTCACCGCCCGCCCCGGGCTGCCCGGCACGATCGCCTCCTGCCAGCTCGAGTCCCTGATCCACGCCGCAACCCCCGGCCTCCCCCTGGTGGACGGCCCGGTCGAGCCCCACGAGGCATCCGCCTACTGGGCCGCCCTGGACGCCGCCGGCATCGAAGCCGCACCCCTGCACCTGCTCAACCACCGCCTGGCCGAACTGTGATAAATGTGGCCATTTCGACCGGCCGCCGCCGCCCGCCGGGCGGTCCGGGAAGTACCCGGCTGCGCCGCCGAGAGGGCACCGCACCCCGCGCGCGGAGGCACCCAGGAGCGGCCCGGCCCGCGGGGAGCGGCCCGGCCCGCGGGGAGCGGCCCGGCCCGCGGGGAGCAGTCCGGCCCCGGGGAGCAGTCCGGCCCACGCGAAGCGGCACCGCCAGGCGCGAAGCGGCACCGCCCGGCGCGAAGCGGCGCCGCCCGGCGCGAAGCGGCACCGCCCGGCGCGAAGCAGCACCGCCCAGCACGAAGCAGCACCGCCCGACGCGAAGCGGCACCGCCCCTCAGCTGACCAGGAACAGCAGGTCCCGCAGCACCTCCGAGCGGGCGATCGGGCTGAGCGCGCCCAGCTCGGCCGGTGAGCCGTCGCGGGTGCGGATCAGCAGGCTGTGCAGTTCCTGGGGGAGGTCGGTCTCCTGCCAGTGGTAGCCGGGGCCGAAGACGATCTCGGCGCTGTGGCCGTCCGGCCAGTAGCGGACCAGGGAGTTGTGGCCGCTGGTGAAGTCCCAGCCGAGCGCGCTCAGGGCGAACAGGCGTTTGCCGGCCACCGAGGTGCCGGGCGGGGGTGGTGCGTCGGACTCGGTGAGGAGTTCGCGGCCGATCTGCGGGAACGGCTGGATCACGGCGTAGTCGGCGAACAGCTCGGCCCACGCGGAGCGCTCGCCGGTGAAGTGCCACGGGTGGGCCAGGCCGACCACGGCGTCCGGGTCGAGGGTCCAGGTCTTGTCGTCCACGTCGGCGAAGGTGCGGTCCTCGGCGGCGCGGAAGGTGGCGGTGACGGTGCCGCCGGAGTCGAACGTGGCCCACAGCAGGCGCCGGGTGAGCTGCCACATGAGCGGGTGGCGTACGAAATGTCGCTCGAACTCGGCGGCGGTCCAGCGGCGTTCCATGACCATGGCCTCCTCGAGGGCGCGGGTGCGCTCCCGACCGAGGGTCTTCAGGTCCTTGCGCAGTTCCGCGAACCGCTCGTAGGGCGCCTGGTCCGGTGCGGCCGCGTTCCGGGAGAGCCGGCTGAGGCGCTTGCCGGTCTGGTCGGCGAGCAGCGGCTGGAGATGCTCGTCGAGCGTCACCGTGAACCGGCGGGGCCCGTAGTCGAACTCCACCCGCCCGTCGTCGCCGAAGCCCAGGTCCGGCACGATCCGGTCGTCCAGCTGCGCGATCGCGAGCCCGCGGGCCTCGGCCACGGCGGTCAGCCGTTCCCGGGCGAACCGCCGGAACCCCTCGGTCCGCGCCTTGCGGGACAGGCGGCTCAGGTGGGTGAGGGCCAGGTCGGTGCCGATCGCGGCGAGCACGTCCATCCCCGTGCGCACGCGCATGGCGGCCGACGCCCAGGAAGGAAACAGCCCGACGAGCGGCGGCACGGTCGAGTCGTCCCCGAGCAGGGCCAGCGCCACCATGGCGAGGTTGCTCCGGGACGGGTGGCCCGCCGCCTGCCACTGCTCGAGGATGCCCCACGCGAACGCGGCGAGGCCGGCCGGCTCGCACCCGGCGCGCACCTCGGCGACACCGGGGTTGGGCTCACCGGCCTTCGAGACGGCGAGCAGCACGCAGAGGGCGCGCACCGCGTCCGCTGAGAGCACGTCGTCGCTGTCGCGCAGCCGGACCGCGGGCAGCCGGAGCAGAACCAGCCACTCCGGCAGATCGGGCACCCGCAGAGCCCGCCCGCTCACCCCGCGCGGCGGCCCCGCCAGCACCGGCAACGTCACCGATCTATCCGATGAAACGGAAATGTCCGGCACAGATGGCGGCGAATACATCAGGACGTGGTCGCGGAGTAGTTCGGCGGCCACCTCGGACTCGGTGGCCTTGGCGGTCAGCACCCGGAAGGCCCGTTCCGGATCACGCTTGGCGGCGGTCAGGAAGGCCGCCCGGAAGTACTTCTGGTCGATCCGGTCCACCACCAGATCGAGCGCCACCCCGGCGAGCGCGGTGACCGCACGCTTCTGCTCGTCCGCCGAGTCCAGCTCCTGCCAGACCGGCCGCGGGCTGCCCGCCGGCTGCCATCTCAGCCCGGATCGAGTCAGCAGGCCCGCCCACCCCTCGCCCAGGCCCGCGCCACCGCTCGCCACGATCTCCTCGGCCCGCGCGCGCACCGCGGGAGGAAGCGACGCCGCCACCGCCGGGAGAAGTCGCGGCTCGCCGAGCAGGAGACCACCGAGCAGGTCGGTGTAGAGCGGATGCACGCCCTCCAACTCGGTGAGGATGCGCAGGGCACGCTCCGGGAAGCGGGTGAGCAGCCCGGATTTCAGCAGCAGCCCGGCCCGGCTGCGGGCGCTCTCGACCGTGTGCCGGCACACCGTGCGGAACGCCTCGTCCGTCGGCACCGTGGCCAGAAGCTTGACCGCCTCGGGCCTGAGCCGCTCCCGGTTGCGCCACGCCTCGTCCTTGAGACGCAGTTCGTCCAACCAGAACGGCTCGGCGAGCACGTGTGCCGCCTCGGGGCCGACCGCGTCCAGGATCGTGCCGACCTCGCCGACCTTTTCGTAGCTCAGGCCGTGCAGGCGCACGTTGCCCTCGAGCTGAGCGAGGTGCTCGACCGTGCTTGCGGAGACGAGCAGCAGCCCGGTCAGGTAGCGGTGGTCGCCCCAGGAGAAGTTCTCGCCGCCGGACTCGTCGCGGACCCACGTCGCGGCCTGCGCGCAGTCCGCGTCGACCCAGTCGGCGCGGGTCGGCACCAGGTAGGAGGCGACGATGCGGCCGGCGGGTGTGGTGCGGGCGGCGGCCAGGATCTCGGTGGCCCGCTCGTAGTCCGCGTCGGAGGCGGTGGCGAGACGGGGACGGAACGCGCGCAGCACCCGCGAGAAGCTGGTCAGGTCGTCGCCGCGCCACGACCGTTCGTAGTCCTTCTCCGCCTCCGGGTCGTAGACCCAGAGTGCCCCGGTGACGACGAGGTCGACGAGTGCGGTGACGACGTGGGTGGTGAACTCGACGCCGAAGCGGGAGACCCACACGTCGACGAACTCGGCCGCGGCCCGGCCCCGGGTGACCTGATTGGCCACGGAGGCGGTGCGCGGCTCGGGCTCGCCGGCCCGCTCCCACTCGGCGACGTAGCGCTGCCCGTCGGCGAGCAGCGTGGTGTCGAACAGGACGGTCCGCTCCAGCAACCGGGTCACGCCCTTGCCGACGGACTCGGACGCCAGTCGCTCCCGCAATCGCTCGGTGGTGCCGGGGGGAATCGGGTCCGGCGTGAACCGGCTCCCTCGGCGGTGGTGCAGTCCCTCGCGCCACGGTGCGGGCAGTTCCCAGGAGTCCTGATCCTTCAGCACGCCGCGAAGGCTAGACCACGGGTGCGACAGAAAAGACCCATTCACAGCTTTCGATCAGACTGCTAGCTTCACTCCACGTGGTTGCACGAACACCCAACGTCGGGGAGGTTCTGGTGAGAACGACCATCGGCCTAGGAACAAGAGCAGCAGCGGGCGCCGGGGCGATCGTCCTGGCCGTCTTCGGGCTGGCGACCGGTGCCCAGGCGGCACCACCGGAAGCGGCCGTGCAGGCGGTGCCGGGAGCCGAGGTGGTGCCGGACAGCTACATCGTGGTGCTCAAGAGCGGCAAGACGGCCCGCACGGTGGCCGGGCGGCACGAAACGCGCGTGCTCCACGCGTACACCAAAGCTTTGAACGGTTTTGCGGCGACCATGACGGCGCGCAAGGCGCGGCAGCTGGCGGCGGATCCGGACGTCGCGTTCGTGCAGCCCAACGTGATCCACCGGATCTCGGACACGCAGACCAACCCGCCCTCCTACGGCCTGGACCGCATCGACCAGCGCAACCGGCCGCTCAACCAGGCGTACACCTACAACACGACCGCGTCGAACGTGCACGCCTACATCATCGACACCGGGATACGAACCTCCCATCAGGACTTCGGCGGGCGCGCGACGAGCGGCTTCGACGCGATCGACGGCGGCGCGGCGGACGACTGCAACGGTCACGGCACGCACGTGGCGGGTACGGTCGGCGGCACCTCCTACGGCGTGGCCAAGGGCGTGCAACTCGTGGCCGTGCGCGTGCTCAACTGCGACGGCAGCGGCACCACCGCCCAGGTCGCGGCCGGCATCGACTGGGTGACGGCGAACGCGGCGAAACCCGCCGTGGCGAACATGAGCCTCGGTGGCAGCGCCGACACCGCCCTGGACAACGCGGTCCGCAACTCGATCACCTCCGGCGTGACCTACGCGATCGCCGCCGGCAACGGGCTGTTCGGCATCTTCGCGCTGGACGCCTGCACGCAGTCCCCGGCCCGCGTCACCCAGGCGATCACCGTCTCGGCCACCAACAGCAGCGACGCCAAGCCGTCCTGGGCAAACCGGGGAACGTGCGTCGACGTCTTCGCGCCGGGCATCAGCATCACGTCGGCGTGGTACACGAACAACACCGCCACGAACACGATCAGCGGAACGTCGATGGCGGCGCCGCACGTGGCGGGGGCGGCGGCGCTCTATCTGGCGAACAACACGGGTGCGACGCCGGCCCAGGTCCAGACGGCCGTCGTCAACAACGCGACCACGGGCGTGGTGACGAGCCCGGGGTCCGGCTCACCGAACCGGCTGCTCTACACCGGCGCCTTCTGACCGCTTCCGGCAGGCGGCCACACCGAGCCGCCTGCCGGCTGTCATGGCGACGCCGAACGGACTAACCTCTTAGCTAACCTAGGAGGTGTCATGCCGGCGGACGCAGTGCACTTCAACATTCACGACGCCAAGACACACCTGTCGCGCATCATCGAGCGGGTGGAGCTCGGCGAAGAGGTCATCATCGACCGCGCCGGCACCCCTGTCGCGCGGGTTGTCCCGTTGCTGCACAGGGTCAATCGCACCGCCATCGGTTCGCTCGCCGGGCAGGTGGACCTCAGCGAGGGCTGGGACTCGCCGGAGACCAACGCCGAGATCGCGGCCGACTTCGGCATCGGCGAATGACCCTCCTGCTCGACACCCACGTCGCCCTGTGGGCCATCGCTGGCGAGCGCACCCTGGCCGCCGACTTTCTCGACCGGCTGCGCCACGACCCGGACGTCCATCTGTCTCCGGTGAGCCTGTGGGAGATCACCATCAAGCAGGCGGCGGGAAAGCTGACCGGCCCGCCCGACCTCACCGAGCGAATTCGGGACATGGGCTTTCGCCCGCTGCCGGTGACTCACGCCCACGCGCTCGCCGCTGGCCGCCTTCCGCCGCACCATCGTGACCCCTTCGATCGGATGCTGGTGGCGCAGGCGATCACCGAAGGGCTGACGCTGGCATCCCGCGATTCGGCGATCGCGCTCTACGACGTGGATCTGCTCAAGGTGTGAACGCGCACCCAGCCCGTGGTTATCAGGGCGAGTGCGGCCACGTAGGTGGTCATCACCAGGACGTCGTGCGCGGGCAGGCGCAATCCGGCTGCACCCACGCCGATCAGCAGGTCGGAGACGAGGAAGAGGGCGCCGCCGGCGGCGACGCGACGGGAAACCCCTGCGGCTGACGCGGCCATGGCGGTCAGCGCCAGGCTATAAACCAGCACGGGTACGCGCAAAGCGCCCAATTCCGACCAGAGCACTGCGTTGGCAACAACCCAGAGCGTCCCGTAGGCGGCACACGCCCTCGCCGACGGCCTGGGGAAGGCCGCGATCAGGCACACCTGCGTGCCGAGAAAGAACAGCATCCCGGTCAGGAACGCCATCTGCCCCGGCACCAGCAGCGCGATGTCACCGGCCGTCGCGAAGCACAGCGCCACGACCACCAGGTCCCGCCGCCCGTGGCGCACGAGGTACCAGATGAGCAGCGGCGCCAGCAACGGCTTCGCGATCCACTGCACCACCGTCCAGTCCGCCGCGACCGCCACGATCTCGGCCAGCGCGACGGCGAGGAACAGCGTCATGCGGCGGGGTTCCAGCCTGGACGGCCGAACAGGTAACCGGCCCGGTTCCGCCACGAACGGGCCGAGCGCACGTCACGCCAGATGGCCGCGTACTCGTGTGTCGCCACCCGCAACGGGTTGTACGTCTCGATGTTGCTGGTCAGGCCGTACTTCACCCGCTCACCCTCGGGCTCGAAACTGCCGAACAGCCGGTCCCAGATGATCAGGATGCCGCCGTAGTTGCGGTCCAGATAGGGATCGTTGGAACCGTGGTGCACCCGGTGGTGCGACGGCGTGTTGAAGAACCACTCGACCGGCCGCGGCAACCTGTCGACGCGCTCGGTGTGCAGGAAGAACTGGTACGCCAGGCTGATCGACTGCTGCAGGAAGATCATCCACGGCGGGAACCCGAGCGCCGCGAGCCCGAGCCAGAACGGCAGCGACGTCATCGGCGTCCAGCTCTGCCGCAGCGCCGTGGACAGGTTGAAGAACTGGCTGGAGTGGTGCACGACGTGGCCGGCCCAGAGCACCCGCACCTCGTGGTGCAGCCGGTGGAACCAGTAGTAGGCGAGGTCGTCGGCGAAGAACAGCAGCACCCACACCCACCAGTCGTGCGGGTCGAGCTTGATCGGGCTCAGCACGTACAGCCCGGCGAAGGCGACCGCGGTGAACAGCTTCCACGGCACGCCGATCACCTGGCTGCCGAGGCCCATGGTGAGGCTGGTGGCGGTGTCGCGCGCCTCGTAACCCTTCTCCTCGTCGTCCGGCAGCACCTTCAGCGACACGAACTCCAGAACGATGAGCAGCAGAAACGCGGGAACGGCGTAGAGAACGGCGGGTATCACCGGTTGACCTCCCGAGCGACGACGGCGGCGGACAGCAGGGCGCGAGCGGCACTTTCGGCACCGGCGGCGTCACCGGCGGCGATCAGCTCGGACAGGCGGCGGTGCGCCCCGACGTCGAGCAGCTCCGCGGTCCGCCGGTGCGGCGGGACATGACCGACGGCGAGCGATCCGGCGGTGAGACTGTTGAACGCCAGCAGGTAGGCGATGTTGCCGGACCCCTCGACGATCCGCCGCCACAGGGCCAGGTCGGCCGCGCCCATCGCGCCCAGGTCGGGGACCGCCCGCGCATAGGCCTCGACGGCCTCGGCGATGGCCACCCGAGCCTGCGGCGTGGCCCGCTCGGCGCAGAGCCGCGCGGCGTCGGCGCCGATGCAGGCCCGCATCTCCAGCACGTCGCGCGCCAGCGTGTCGACCGGTAGGACATCGCCGGCCTCGGTGAGCGCCATCGCCAGGTCCAGCCCGGCGGTGGCCCGCCAGTCCTGAACCCTGGTGGCACCACCCTGACTGACCCTGACCAGCCCGAGCTGCTGCAGCCGCCGCAATGCCTCCCGAATCGCGTGCCGGTTGACCCCGAACGCGGAGGCGAGCTCCCGCTCGCTCGGCAACGCCTCACCGGCGGCATAGCGCCCGGCCACCACAGCATCCCGAAGCCGCCCGAACACCTGGTCCGACAGCGATTCCCGCGACAGCGGATCGAAAGTCATGCCCGGGAGCATGCCTGCCCACCCATCATCCCGTCAACTGGTTGGACCAGTCCGCCCGTCTCTGGCTCGGCTTCAACGCCACCACACCCGGGCGGCCCCAATCCCTCGCCCGAACTGATCACCCTCAACGGCTCCACCTGCCGCTGAACCCCGTCATCGGCGCGGTCCGCGTCGGGGCGAACGCCCTGCCCAATAGGGTGAGCGCGGCTGGCGTTCGTAGGAATCTGTACAACACAGACGGGAAGCTCGTCGACCACGGCACGTTCATTCCGGACGGGGACAGCACCGCGCCGGCAGGGCCGGGCAAGGGCTCCTCGGAGTTGAAGGACCTGGTCAAGGCGCTGGCTCTGGAAGCCACCATGAGGGCCGCCGTGGCGGCCGCGCCGCACGTCGAGCGATGGTTGACGCAGCAGGCGCTGCCGGCGGTGAAGACGGCGTGGAACAACCAGGCGCTCCCGGCCATGCGGTCGACGTGGAAATTCGTATCGCGGAAACGTGCGATGGCCGTTGAGCCGGCGCCGGAGGCGGGCCCGATCCGGGTCACGGCGACTGTGGGCGAGGAACCGTCGCGAGAACTGGTTGCCGCGCTGGAGAGCTTCAGTACCGGGACGAGCGAGGTGGATGCGCGGGAACGCTTTGTCGCAGCCTTGATGGCCCAGCTGCTCAGCGAGGACGGCCAACTGTTTCTCGAGGTGCAAGCGAGAATGCGGCACAACGCCGGCGCTGACGACCTGGACGCGGTGAGCACGGAGCAGGTCGGCGAAAGCATCAAGCGGATGCTGGAGGAGGACCCGGCATTGATCGACGAACTGGTGCGGGCCTTGGGACCGGGCCGCATCGAGGGATGAACGACCGGCGGTCCGGGTGCCGTCCTCCACCGGAGAGGTTTCAGCGGGCTGGGCTCTCCGAGGGCATGGCACCGCGGGCGCAGCGCTGTCCCTCGTCCCCGTGTTGTGAGACCGGCACGCCGTACCTCCCCGGTGGACACCGAGGAACCACAGATCAATGTCAACTGATGGTGTCCGGTACGCTTCGTGCGCATCCGATCGGTTGACAGCGATGATGAGCATACGCATGATCGCCGGACTGCTGTCAACCAACCGGTGCATGAGTTGACACCGGAAGGGGCGGCGTTGAGCGAGCGCTCATTGGACAGCATGCGCGACCGGCTGAACTATCTCTTCGAGACGGTGCGGCCGGCCGGCAAGCCGCGCTACTCGGTGCGTGAGGTGGCCGAGGCGATCAAGCGGGATCAGGACTTCGACATCTCCGCCGCGTACATCAACTACATCTGCACCGGCGAGCGGGAGAACCCGGGCGTCCAGCAGGTGCGAGCGCTCGCACAGTTCTTCGGGGTGCCCGCCGCGTTCCTGCTCGGCGAGGGTGACCCGGGTCAGGTGGCCCGCGAGCTCGACCAGCTGCGCGCCGCCGTACGGATCAAGGAGCGGATGCAGGCCGCCGACGACGCGATGAACGATCCCGGCGTCCGTGTGGTCGCGCTCAAGGCCCGGGGGCTGTCCCCCTCGCACCTCAAGCTCGTCTCGGCGATGCTGGACCAGGTGCGCGAGATCGAGGGCCTGGACTGAGGTGCGCGCCCGCGAGGTCCGGCGCTACGAGCAGATGCTGCGCGAGCTCGACATCACCATCCCGGTGCCGTTCGACGCGCGTTCCTTCGGCGAGCACATCGCCGCCAAGCGCGGCCGGCCGCTGCACATCCTGCCGATGGACACCAGTGAGGCCGTCGCGCCGTGCGGGCTGTGGATGGCCACCGCCAAGGCCGACTACGTCGTGGTCGACGAGCGCGCCCCGGCCGTGCTGCGCGAGCACATCCTGCTGCACGAGCTGGCACACATGCTCTGCGACCACACCGGACGGCTCAGCCTGGACGCCACCGACCTGTCCTTCGAGTTCCTCGACCCGGCCATGGTCGAGCGGGTCCTCGGGCGCACCAGCCGCTACCCCGACGAGCAGGAGCGCGAGGCCGAGGGGCTGGCGAGCGTGATCAGCCAGTTCGCGGCGCGCCGCTCACCGGTGCCCCGGCCCAGCGACGCCGCCGACGAGCGCACCGCCGCGCTGGACCGGGTCAGCTCCGCCCTGGCCGCCGACCGGAGCTGGAAGTGAACAGCAACGGCACCGGCCGGTGCCGCCGATGACCGGAAACGGCCCGCTGCTGGCCGCGCTGATCGCGTTCCTCGCCCTGATCCCGAAGAGCCGCCAGCTGCTGCGCGACCCGGGCAACCCGGCTCTGCGCGCCACGTGCGGCGTGCTGGCCAGCCTCGGTGTGGCCGAGGTCGTCTCCTGGGGACCCGTCTATCACGCCATTGGGCAGCTCAGCGGTGTGCCGAACCTGGCGCGGTACCTGATGCACCTCTGCGCGCTTGTGGCGGCGGCCGCCGTACAGTCGCTCTTTCTGCATCTGAGCGATCCCCGGACGGCGCGCAAGCGGACCGCTCACCGCTGGCTGCTCCTGGCTGCCATCGCGGTGATCATGGGTGGCGTCTTCCTGGTGGCCGGCTTCGACGTGGAGGATCCGCAGAATTTCGCCGACCGCTACGCCGGCGCGCCCTGGATGCGCGAGTACATGGTCAGCTTCCTCGCCTACCTGGCCCTGGCGATGATCGACATCATGCGGATGTCGATCCGTTACTCGCGGCAGCTGCCCGCCTCGGCGCTGCGGACCGGTCTGCGCGTGCTCACCGCGGGCGCGCTGGTCGGCCTGATCTACGTGGTGCACAAGGCCGGTTTCATCCTGCTGGTCTCGCTCGGCGGCCCGAAACCGTGGCCGGAGGGTCCCGTCTCGACCGTCCTCATCCTGCTCGGCATCGTCCTGGTCAGCGCCGGCCTGGTGATCCCGTCGGCCGCGAAGGCCGCCGTCGCGGTCCGGCAGTGGCCCGGTCAGTACCGCCTCTACCGCGCCATGCATCCGCTGTGGCGGGCCCTCTACGACCTGGACAGCACCGCGAACCTCACCCCGCCGCGGCGCCGTCCGCCGCTGTCCACTCTGGGCGTGGAGACCTATCGCCGGGTCATCGAGATTCTCGACGGACTGCGCCGGCACGACGGATATCTGGATCCGGCCGCGGGCGAGGAGGCCGCCCGCGCGGCTGCCGCCGCAGGACGATCAGCAGCGGAGGCGCGAGCTGCGGGAGACGCCGCCAGCATCGCTGCCATGGTCGACTACATCATGCGTACGCCGGAAGCGTCCCGCCGTCCACCGAGCCCCGCTGCCGCACCGGGTTTCATGGACGAGCCCGACATCGACGCCAGTGTCCGCCACCTCGCCGCCGTGTCCCGCCTGTTCCCCGCCGCCCTCGCACAGCAGAAGGCCCATGACCACGCTCACTGATCGCCTGGCCCGGTTGCTCACCGAGGTTCTCTCGCCCGCTGTGCTCGTCGCCACCGTTCTGATCTCGGTTGCCTGGCACGCCGCCGACTCCCCGCTGACCGCGCTGGTCTGGGGTGTCATCGCGGCCGCCGCCGCCAGTTTCCTGCCGATCGCGTACATCCTGCACGGCGTGCGCCGCGGCGCCTGGACCGACCGGCACGTCGGAGTACGGTCCCAGCGCACCCTGCCGCTGCTGGTCTGCCTCGGCTCCACCGCCTCCGGCACCCTCGCCCTGTACGCCGCCGGAGCACCCCGCGACCTGCTCGCCCTGATCGCCTGCATGGCCGCCGCCCTGGTCGTGGCCACCCCGATCACCCTGCTCCTGCGCTGGAAGATCTCCATCCACGGCCTGGTCGCGGCCGGCACCGCGGTCACCTTCACGGTCGTCCTCGGCTGGTGGCTCGTCTTCACCTGGGCCCTCGCCGCGGCCGTCGGCTGGTCCCGCGTACGCCTCGGCGACCACACCGCCGCCCAGGTCCTCGCCGGCGCCGTGGTCGGCGCGTGCGCCACCGGTTTGCTTTTTCCCGCACTCCGCTGAGGATCATGACTGGACGTAGCGGTCGTCGTCCGATAACGTTCTGTCAACGCCGTTGCGAGTTCTTCCCCCGTGGAATTCGCAGCGGCGCCTTTATTGCCCGGCGATTTCGCCGATCCCCTCCCGGCTGACATCGACGACCGTCTCTGTCATGAGACGCCTTTCGCTGATCGTCGCGGCCGTCCTCGCCGCCACCGTGATCCACTCCGCGCCCGCGAGCGCCGCCGGGCCCTATCCGGCCGGTTACGAGACCACCGTCCGCCTCTACAACCACACGATCTATCGCCCGAACACCCTGCCGTCCGAGCTCCTGCCGATCGTGGTCTGGGGCAACGGCGCCTGCCGGGCCGACGGCACCTGGTTCCAGAACATCCTCACCGAGTTCGCCTCGCACGGCTTCCTGGTCATCGCGAACGGGCGGCCCGGCGGCACCGGCAGCACCGACGCGGACATGCTGACCGACGCCATCGATTGGGCGATAGCCGAGAACAGCCGGGTCGGCAGCAGGTACCGCGGAAGGATCGACACCGGCCGCGTCGCCGTCATGGGACAGTCCTGCGGCGGCATCGAGGCCGTCGAGGCCAGTGCGGACAGCCGCGTCGACACGACCGTCATCTGGAACAGCGGACTGCTCAGCGATCGGGAGAACTACCGGCTGGCGCGGCTGCACGGCCCGGTCGCGTACATCACGGGCGGGCCGGACGACATCGCTTACCCCAACGCGGTCGACGACTACGGCCGCCTGCCGTCCGGGCTCCCGGCCTTCATGGGGCACCTGCCGGTCGGGCACTACGGCACGTTCGCCCAGCCCGCCGGCGGCGAGTACGGAAGGGTCGGCGCGGCCTGGCTGAAATGGCAGCTCAAGGGCGATTCGGTGTCCCGTGCCCTGTTCGCTGGTCCGGCATGTGGACTCTGCACCGACTCACGCTGGACAACCACCAGCAAGAACCTGGGATGATCACCGGCCGGTGGCCCGGCCGGTTTGGCGGGCCGCCGGTGGGAAATGTCCTTGGGAGGACAGGACCCAGACGGAATCGCCGACCGGGAGAACGACGACGTGAACTGGCTGGAATTCTCGCTGTTGCACGCGACCGAGCCCTGCGCCGTGCAGGTGGAGACCGGGAACGGACCGGTTCAGGTCGGCCCCTGCCTGGTCACCGACCGCACCGTCTTCTGCCCACCGGACACCGTCGCCCCACCCGGATCCCGCATCACCCTGCCGACCGGCGACACGGTGCGGGTGGTGGACGCCCACTACCTGGACTCCTGCGGCACCCGGCTGCCCGAGCACTGGCAGCTCGAGGTGGCCGGCCGCCGCTGACGTGGACACGGTGAAGGCCGGCGTACTGTCGGTCGCCTACCTCCAGCACGGCCCGGCGGACGGCTGGCCGGTCGTCCTCTCACACGGCTTCCCCTACGACGTGCACGCCTTCGACGAGGTCGTCCCGGCGCTGACGGCACACGGCGCCCGCGTGATCCGCCCGTACCTTCGCGGCTTCGGCCCCACCCGGTTCCGCTCCACCGCCACGCTTCGCAGCGGGCAGCAGGCCGCCCTCGGCTCCGACCTGATCGCTCTGATCGACGCCCTGCGCCTCGACCAGCCGATAGTGGCCGGCTACGACTGGGGCGGCCTGGCCTCCTGCGTCGCCGCCGCACTGTGGCCGGAGCGGGTGGGTGGACTGGTGTCGATGGCCGGCTACGACATCATCGACATCTCGCGCCAGCGCCACACGTTCGGCCCGCTCGTCGAGCACGCCGTGTGGTACCAGCACCTGTTCCAGACGGAACGCGGCCGCGAGACCCTGGCCGACCATCGCCGTGATCTGTGCCGGATGCTGTGGCGGCAGTGGTCACCGCGTTGGGACTTCGACGAGGCGACGTTCACCCGGACCGCCGTGTCCTTCGACAATCCCGACTTCGTCGACGTCGTCATCCACGCCTATCGGCACGCGCTGGGCCAGGTCCCGGGCGATCCGGCCCATGACGACCTCGAGGCCCGCCTCGCCGCCCGCCCGGTCATCACGGTGCCGGCGGTGACCCTGGACGGCGCCACCGACACTTTGAAGCCGGGCGGCACCGCCGACCACGCGCCCATGTTCGCTGCCGCCCATGAACACCGCCTGATCGACGCCGGCCACAACCTTCCTCAGGAGGCACCCGCGGCCTTCGCCGGCGCGATCCTGTCCCTAGAGCGCCCTGACCTCGGCGAGCCGCCGCACTGAATAGTCGTCGTCCCAGCAGACGGCGGCCTCCCACGCGGCCGACGCCTGGGCGGCGATGTCATACGCGCGGTCGTCGAGCCCGGCGGCGTTGCCCGGCAGCACGAGATCGAGATCGGGCACATCGACGTGCGCCTCGTCCCAGTCGATCAGCGCGACCCGCTCCGTGGTCACCCGGACGTTGCCGAGGTTGTTGGAGTCGCCGTGCACGACACACGTCTGGCGTCCGGCGAGCCGAGCCCACGCCGCCCGGCAGCGCGCGACACCCTCGGCGGGCATCGCAGTGAGGTCGACCCGCGTCCCGCGCTCCGCGTGCAGGAGATCGGTGGACGACCGCCAGCCGGGCCGCTGCGGCCACCCCCGCGTCAACCGATGCACCTCCCGCAGCGCCTCGGCGGCGCGACGCCAGTCGTCCGGCGTCTCGGGCGGCCCACCCTCCACGTAGGTCATCACCACCAGACCGTCCACGAACAGCCGGCCGTCGGTGGTGGCGACGGGCACCGGCACGGCCAGCCCGGCACGGTCGAGGTGCTGGAGGAGCGCGGTCTCCCAGGCGAGATCAGCGTCGCTCCGGCTGCCCAGCCGCCCGACGGCAAGACGGCCGCCGACGCGCACGCTCCAGACGTCGTTCGCGACGCCTCCGCTGAGCGGCTCGATGCGGGCGGCGTCGTCACCCCAGCTCGCGAGTGCTCCCCATCCCGGCATCTAGCGGCTCAGCTTTCGGTACAGCCAGCTGCCGGTGAGTGTTCCGGCGATGCCCGCCACCGTGAAGAAGAACCAGCGCGGGAGCTGGTCGGCCGGGTCGTAGCGGGTGCAGTACTCCGGGGTCCAGTCGAGGGGGATCCGCGCGTTCAGCGGGGGCAGGACGCCGTCGGGGAACGAGGTCTTGCCCAGGCTGCAGCTCACCGCGCCCTTCGAGGTGACGGCCCGGACCGCGACGTAGTACGGACGGCCGAGCGAGTCCGGCACCACGGTGTAGACGGTGGCGTCGACCAGTTCACCGTCCGGCGGGCTGGGCTCGAGGTCGTCGAAGAGCCCGACGAGCAGGAAGCTGACGGTCAGAACGACACCGAGAAGCGGAAGCGCGACGCGCGCGCGACTCTCGAAGTGCCCGGGTTGGTAGAACGGCATGGTCAGTGCAACAGGATGTCGTCGACGCGAACGTCGACGCCGCTCACGTGCAGGCCGTAACGTTCGACGGCCTCGATGACCCGGGTGCGGACCGCCGCGGTGACCTCGGACTCGATCTCGCCGGCCGCGATCACCAGGACGACCGTGATCTCCACGTCGATGCCGTCGACCCGTGCGGACACGCCGCGAGTGGCGTCGCCGACCTTGTCCAGGCCGACCCGGTCCAGGACCGCGTTGAAGAAGCGGGCCACGTCGCCGCCGAGTTCGGCGACGCCGGGGACCGATCGGGCGGCCGCGGCGGCCACCTTCTCGATGACCTCGCGCTCGAATTTCGTGTCGCCCCGGTAGGCGGCGACCTCGATCACCTCGGCGCCGCCGTGCCGGGGTGGGTCGGCCGGCACCACCGCGGGGAGGAACATCTCCTGTGTCCGGTCCGGGTGGAAGTCGCTCATGGCCGCGAAGCCTACTAAAGAGAAGCCGACTGAAGATCAGTAGTGGTGGTTGTTCTGCCAGTACGTCCAGGCGCCGCAGGGCGACTTGTACTTGCCCTTGATGTAGCCGAGACCCCACTTGATCTGGGTGGCGGCGTTGATCCGCCAGTCGTCCGCCACGGAGGACATCTTGTCGCCGGGATAGGCCTGCGGGATTCCGTACGCCCCTGAGCTCTTGTTCTCCGCCAGGTGGTTCCAGCCGCTCTCCTTGTCCCACAGCTGGTTGAGACAGGGGAACTCGGCGATCCCGAAGCCCTTCTCGAGCATCAGCGCGCAGCCGGTGGCGCGGTTGCCCTTGAACTCGTTGCAGGAGGCGGGTATCGGCCCGTTGTACGGCACCGACCCGGTCGTCGCCTTCTTCTCCTTGCGCTTCTTCTCCAGGGTCCTGGCCTGTTTCGCCGCCACCTTCACCTCGGCCGCCGCCTTCTCCGCGGCCTCGCCCTCGGCGGCGTCCCGGAAGGAGCGGGCCGCGACCTGCCGGGCGTGCCGCTGTTTGAGCAGCGCCGTCTCGTCGACGGCGGCCGTGGTGGCCGCCGGGCTGTCGCGCTGGAGCTGCAGGCCGGCGGCGGCGCCCGCGACGAGCAGAACCACGGCGGTCATCCGCCAGAACCACTTCGCCACGTTTCCTCCCCCGGCCACTGAGATCCCCGGCCCCTATGACGATCCGGGGCCGGGGAATTGTTGCATCAGTGATCGTCGACTTCGATAGAGACCCGGTGCCGGTCTGATGGCCAGTTGGGCACGGGGAGGTAGGTGCATCCGTCGCCGCGCCCGCGAACCATGATCGAAACGGTAGAAAGACGGCGATAAGACGGGATAAAGACATCTATCCCAGACATGAAGGTCACGGCGAAGATCTCCGGGATCGGCGCGGTCAGATCGGTCACGCCGTCGCTGCCGTCGTCGAAGGCGAAGATGCCGATCACACGCTTGGCGCGGGGCGCGTTCGCACCGTTGAGGATGTTGCGGCCGTTGACGTAGAGCTCGTCGCCCTCCGCGCCCCACCACTCCTTCTGCCGCTGGAAGGTCAGCGCGGTGTGCCGCTCGCTCGTGTCGACCAGCGCGCCGATCCCCTCGCCGGGACGGCTGGTGAGCAGCCGCACGAACGTGTCCGAGCGGCGGAACGGCTCGAAGTAGAAGTGGTGGGTGGACTGGCCGGGACGGATCAGGGCGAACTCGTACCGGGTGTGCGGGTGCAGCGGCAGGGGCCCGAACGAGCCGTCGGGGGCGATGTCCGCGGTCAGCCCGCGCCCGGCGCGGTGGCCGGTGAGCGGGCTCACCGGGTGGGCCTCCAGCCTCGCGCCGGTCACTCCGGCGTTGCTGGGAAAGAGAACAACACGACCGGAGACGTACGCGGTGCGCTGCGCGACAACCCGCGTGGTGCGCGGCTCGCGCCCGGTGAGGAACCGGTAGATCTCGGTGAACGACTCCTCGGACGAGACCGTCTGGGTGTGCGACTGGTCCGGGAAATAGACGTTGCGGGCGCCGGTGACCGCCCGAGCCGGGTCCCCCTCGCCCCAGACGGCCAGGGTCTCGACGCCGCCGGGCAGCGCGGTGGCGGTCCGGCCGTCGAGGTTGACGTAGTGGGCGACACGCGCGGCCCGCTCCGGTGAGCTGTTCAGATAGCCCTGGGTCACGAACGTGCCGAGCGAGTGCGCGAGCAGATCGACCCGGTCGGCTCCGGTGGCGGCGAGCAGCCGGGCGATCCGGGCGTCCAGCTCGGCCCAGACCGCGGGCAGGATCGTGGCGATGCTGGGCGAGTCGTACTCCTGCGCCTCGATGACGCCGATCGGGTAGCCGTTGCTCGCCAGGCGCTTGGCCTGCGTGCGGAACTGCATCGCCGAGCCGGCACTGCCGTGTATGAAGATCACCGGCCGCGTCCTGCTCGTTCTCGCCGCGGCCGGTGCGGCCACCCCGCTCGCGGCTGCGGCGGCCGTGGTGGCCGCGATCAATGTCCGACGGGTGATCCCCATTGACCCTCCTCTTTATGCACTGACAGTGTGGATACTGCCGGTCAGTGCGCGAAGGCACAACGGGCTTAGGATTGCTGCTCATGCGGTGGTTGCGAATGGGGCAGGCCAGGCGGCAGGTCCAGCAGGATTCCGGGCAGCAGCACGCCATGCTGTCCGACCTTCGGCAGCGCTTCGGCGCGCACGTGCGGGTCCCGTTCGGCGACCAGGCCGGTTCGGTCGCGCAGGAGCTCGCGAGCGACGACGGGCTCGCGGTGGCTGCCGCGATCCTCCGGGAGGTCGCCGACACGGCCTGGACCGAGATGTACGCGCAGGCGACAGCGTTACGCGTCCCCGCGGACCGGATGAACTACCGGCCACTGTGGCAGCACTCCGGCACGCACCTGCGGTGGCCGCTGTTCGGGCTCGGCTTCCACCCGTACGTTCATGTCACCGCCGCCGCACACGTGATCGGCGCGCAGGGACGCCAGACCGTCCGCGTCACCGACCCGGACCCGCTGCTGGACCACCTGTTCGAGATCCTCGACCTGACCCTGGACGGCTGGGAGTTCGGCCGCGTCCGGGTCGACGCCGACGCCGCCACCCTGGCCAGCCGCCTGATCACCGCGGCTCGCGAGGTCCGCGCCGCGATGAGCAACCCGCCACCGCTGCCCGGCCCGGTGCGTGAGTGGATGCGCCGCAACCAGAGCGTCCACGTCCTCGACCCGTCCGGCACGCAGGTGGTCGGTGGCTGGAACCCGGGCCGCGAGATGCGGGAGTCCCTGCTGGCCTGAACCGATGGCGGCCCGCTCAGCCTTTGAGGCCGGTGTGTGCGAGGCCCTCGATGAACTGCCGCTGGGCCAGCACGAAGACGATCAGGACCGGGATGGCCGTCATCGAGGCCGCGGAGAGCTGGACGTTCCACAGCTGGCCCTGGTAGGCATCGGTGAACTGGGTCAGCGCCTGCGGCAGCGTGTACCGGGTCTGCGAGGAGATGTAGACGACCGGCTCCAGGTACAGGTTCCAGCTGTGCAGGAACGTGAAGATGGCGACCGCTCCGAGCGCCGGCCGGGCGAGCGGCAGCGCGATCCGGCGGAAGATCGCGGGCCGGCCCAGGCCGTCCATCCGGGCCGCCTCCTCCAGCTCTCCGGGGAGCGTCAGAAAGAACTGCCGCATGATGAACGTCGCCAGCACGCTGGGCGGCCCGAGCATCGGCACCAGGATCAGCGGCCAGTGGGTGTCGACCATGCCGAGGGCGTTGAACATGCGGAACAGCGGGACGATCGTCACCTCGCTGGGGATGAGCAGGCCGGTGAGCACGACCAGGAAGAGCGCGTTCTGGCCGGGGAAGCGGATACGGGCGAACGCATACCCGCCCATGGCCGCCACGACCAGGGTGCCGAGCGTGACGACGACGGCGATGTAGGCGCTGTTGAAGTACTGCTGGGCGAACGGCTGCATGGTGAAGACCTGCCGCCACGGCTCGAACGTCCAGTCCGAGGGCCACAGCGACGCGGAGAAGATCTCGGCGTTGGGCTTGAACGAGCTGGTGATCATCCACCAGGTCGGGAAGACGAACGGCACGCAGAGGACGAGCAGTACGCCGTACAAAAAGATCTTGGTCTTATGACTCATGGAAGACCCACCTCTTGCGCATCTGCCATTGCAGGACAGTCAGCGCCAGGACGATGAGGAAGAGCAGGACGGAGAGCGTGGAGCCGTAACCGAACGCGTGGAACTGGAAGGCCTGCTGGTACAGGTAGTAGACGAGCACGGTGGTGGACGTCCCGGGACCGCCCTGGGTGAGGACGCTGATCTGCGCGAACACCTGCAGCGACCCGACCACCGTGATGATCGACGTCAGCAGGATCGTGGGGCTGATCAGCGGCAGGGTGATCCGGCGGAACACGGTCCACGCGCCGGCGCCGTCGGTGCGCGCCGCCTCGTAGAGCTCACCCGGCACGCCCTGCAGCGCGGCCAGGAACAGCACCATGTTGAGGCCGACGTTCTTGAAGACCTGCACGACGACCACCGACGCCATCGCGGTGCCGCCGGAGCGCAGCCAGTTCGGCCCCTCGACACCGGCCGCGGCGAGCAGCCCGTTGACGCCGCCGTTGTCCTGCAGCAGGAATCCCCAGACGATCGTCCAGGCCAGCAGCGACACGACGACCGGCGAGAAGAACAGCACCCGGAAGACCGTGGTGCCGCGCAGTTTCTGGTTGAGCAGCACCGCGAGCAGCAGGGCCAGGCTGAGGTTGAGCACGACGAGGCCGATCGAGAACAGCGCGGTGGCGCGCAGCACGGCCGGGACGTTCGGGTCGGCGGCAAGCTGCCGGTAGTTCTCGGCGCCGACGAAGTCGAACGTGTCGGCGAGGACGTTCCACTCGTGCAGGCTGTACCAGACGACCAGGGCGAGGGGCAGGAAGACGAAGGCGACCGCGCCGACCAGCGCCGGCGTGATGAACACGTATCCCGTGAGCTGATCACGCCGGCGCGTCGTCCAGAAGGACCGCGTCACTTGGCCAGCAGCGGGTTGATCGCCGTGCACACGCCGCGCAGGACACCCGGCACGTCGGCGCCCGGCTTCCACAGCGGGTCGAGCGCGGAGCGTACGGCCTGGCTGATCTCGGCGTTGCCGGTGTGGCTGGGCTTGACCACGCCGCCGTCGATCCCGTCGATCACCACGTCCTGGAGTTGTTCCGGCTTGAGCAGCGGGTTGGCCTTCGCCAGGGTGTCCGCGGTGAGCTGGGACTGCCGCGGCGGCGGGAAGAACTGGGCGAGCTTCGCGGAGTTCGGCGGGCTGGTGAAGAACTTGACGAAGTCGGCGGCGGCCGCGGCGTGCTCACCCTTCTTCAGCACACCGAGTCCACCCTGGCCGATCACCGAGTACTCCCCGGACGGCCCGGCCGGCAGCGGCACCAGGTCCCAGCCGAACTTGGCCTCCTTGAGCAGCGAGGCGCGGGAGATCTGGGCGATCGTCATGGCGGACTCGCCGGCGAAGAAGTCGGCGGCCACACCGGGTGCCGGCAGCGCCTTGCCCGTGAAGATCGCCTTGTGCAGGAACGTCATCGCGTCGATCATCGGTTGCTGGTCGAACCCACACGTCTTGCCGTCGGCGCTCCACGCCTCGGCGCCCCAGCCGCGGAAGACCGTGGCGAGGTTGGTCCAGTCCTTGTAGTCGAAGTCGCGGACCACGAGGCCCTGCTTGCCGGTCTTCGCGGCGGTCGCGGAGGCGGCGGCGACCGCGTTCTCCCAGGTCCACCTGTCGCCGGTGGGCAGCGTCTGCCCGGCCTGCTTCAGCAGGTCGGTGTTGACGAACACGCCGAACGGCGAGGTGGAGAACGGGTAGCCCATCAGCTTGCCGTCCTGCCGCCACAGCGCCGTGGCGGCCGGTGACAGGTCGGCCGCGTTCTCGATGCTCTCGTCGAGCGGGGTGAGCGCGCCGGAGGCGACGAAGTCGGGTGCCGCCGCCTCCAGGATCCAGGCGATGTCGGGCGGGTTCCCGCCGGCGATCTGCGTGGTGACCGTGGTCGTGTAGTTCTCCAGCGGCAGCGCCTCGAACGTCACGGTCACGTCCGGGTTGGTCTTCCTGTAGTCGGCGGCGATCCCGTTGAACAGTTCGACGTGGGCCGGGTTCGACGACCAGGTGGTCATCCGCAGGGTGACCGGCCCGCCGGCCTCGGCCTCGCCCCCGCCGCACGCGGTGAGAGCGCCGAGCAGGGCGAGCACGGACAGGGACGCTATCTTCTTCATCCGGACTTCCTTTCTAGTAACCGCTGATGTCGGGCCAGCGCAGCTCGACACCGCCGGCGCTCAGGTGGTTCTGGAACTCGGCCAGCAGGCCGGGGGTGTTGCGGACGGCTCGCGGCGACACCGACCGGTCGAGGCAGAAGGCGGCGAGCGCGCCGGCCACCTCACCCGCGTTCCACTCGACCGGGTGCAGCCGGTACGAGCCGTTGGTGACGTGCGTCGTGCCGATGTTCTTTCCGGCCGGCAGCAGGTTCTCCATCCGCTGCGGGATCAGCGCGCCGAGCGGGATCTCGAAGGGACACGAGGCCACGTCGATGTAGTTGTCGCCGCCGGTGGAGGGGTGCAGGTCGATGCGGTACATGCCGACACCGACCGCGTCGTGGTACGACACGGCGCCCTTGTCCCCGCGCACCCGCAGCGACAGGTCCTGCTCGACAACGGTGTACTCGGCGCGGATCCGGCGGCTCTCCCGCACGTACGGCGCCATGGCGAGCCCGTCGGCGCCGCCGGTCACGTCGCCGCGCAGCCGCAGTCCGGGCCAGCCGGTGCCGCCGTCCGGCCGGGGCGCCTCGGTCTGCAGCCAGTACAGGACCGAGAACGACAGCTCGCGGGCGGCGCGCTCGACGGCGGCCGGGTCGGGCACGTCGACGTACGGCTCCTCGAAGTAGTCGATCATCGGCCAGTTGACCAGGCAGATGTCGCTCGGGTAGAAGCCGACGGCGAAGTTGCGCCGGGCCGCGATGCGCCGGAACGTCCACAGGTTCCCGTCGCCCGGGTTGACCCGCTGGTCGGCGTCGACCAGCCACGGGTCGTCGTCCGGGTTCGGCGTGAACGAGCGGGTGGAGATCTGCAATGTGCGCGGGTTCGGCGTCTGCCAGGAGAGCATCGGCGCGCCCCAGAACGGCGGCTGATACGTACGCCAGAAGTCGTAGGACGAGGGCCGGTCGATCGTGTGGTCGCCGTCGACGTGGTCGATCGCGAAGCAGACCGACAGCGCCTGCATGTTCGCCGGGTTCGCGATCTCCGCCGCGCTGGGTTCACCGGTCTCGGCCTGCGACTCGGCGCCGGTGACATATTCCGTTCCGGTCATCGGCAGCAGGGCGCCGGTCTCGGTGGCGTCCAGGACGTAGGGCGCGGTCAGCACTCGGTCCACGCCTTCGTGGCGAACGGTCACCGAGGTGACCCGGTCGCCGTCGGTCTCAGCCGCCACCGGAACCGCCGGCTGCAGCACGGTCAGGCGGCCCGCTCCACGGTAGGGCGCGAGCATCGCGTCGATCACGGCGACCGCCACGCGCGGCTCGTGGCACAGCCGGCTGACATGCCCGGCGCCCGGGTTGAGGTCGCGGGTGCGGCGGGCACGATCGGTCAGCGGGTAGTGCGCGCGGTAGTGCTCCCGGATCCCGTCCCGCAGCGCGCGGTAACTCGCCGTCACCCCGAAGCGCTCCACCCAGCTGTGCTCGTCCGGTGGCACGGCCTGACTCGTCAACTGGCCGCCGAGCCACGCGTACTCCTCGGTCAGCAGCACCGTCCGCCCGGCGCGCAGCGCGGCGAGAGCCGCTGCCACCCCACCCAGTCCGCCGCCGATGATCAGGACGTCGGCGCTTTTTTCCGGCTTTTCAGGCACGAGCCACCGCCAGCGTGGCCCCGGCAACCGGCTCACACGGCAGCAAACGCTGCGTCTCACCACCCGATCCATCGATGATCGATGCAAGAACCTCCACCGCCTGCCACCCCATCTCCCTGCGCGGAATCCGGAATCCGGCGAAATCAAGGTGCGTGGAGGCCTGCCGGGTCGGGTCACCCAGAGCAACAAAAGAAAGATAATCGGGTACGTTCAAAGCGCGCTGTTTCGCCTCGGAGGCAAGAATCGCCCCGTCCGCGAACTCCTCCACGAAGATCGCGGTGACGTCCCGCGCGAGCAGCTCGTCCATCACCTCCGCGGCGTCGGTGAACCGCACGTGCACCCCGGTGATCCCGGCTTCGGAGACCGCGGAGGTGAAGCCACGCAGCCGGTCGGCGTGCGACTCCGCTCCGGCGCCCTCCCCCACGTACGCGATCCGCCGGTGCCCGAGCTCGACCGCACGGCGCACCTGGCCGGCGGTCGCCGACGGGTAGTCGGCACCGACGTAGGGCACCGGCCCGCCCGCGTCGTCGCGCCGGCCCACGCTGACGAACGGCTGGCCCTCGGCGATCAGCCGGGCCAGCTCGTCCGGGTCGAGCCAGCGGCCGAGCAGGATGCAGCCGTCGGCCAGCCGCAGCCGGTTGTCCTGGTGGAAGATCCGCCGGCGGCCGTCGACGACCGGCGCGCTGGTGAACAGCAGCAGGTCACAGCGCATCCGCTCGGCACACTCCTCGATGCCGACGAGGAACGGGTGGTAGAAGTCGCCCTGCCCGGCCGGGAACACCGGCTCGTAGGTGAACACGCCGAGGAACCGGTTGCGCTGTTCGGCGAGCCGGCGGGCGATCGGGTCGGCCACATAGCCGGTCTTACGGATCGCCGCCAGCACCCGCTCGCGGGTCTCCGGTGCGATCCGGGCGGCGTCCTCACGCTCGTTGAGGACCATCGACACGGTTGTCTGGCTGACGCCGGTCATCCGGGCGATGTCCTGTTGCGTCACCCGCCGGTTGCTCATGAGTCTCTCCTGTTACGCCGCTAATACGCATTAACAAACGTGGAGCAGATCGTGGGGCACGGCATCGCCGCACGTCAAGGCTCTCTGGCACGAAACCCCAGGAGTAATAGGTATTAGCACCTTGACCGACACGGTTAACGGCGTCGAAACTTCGTGATATCAGCGGTGTCGACCTGCGAAGTTGCTCCCGGTTTGCCGTACCCCCTGAAGGAGGACGTCTCGATGCACCGCCGCAACCTTCTCCTCGGTGGCCTGGCCGGTCTGTCCGGCCTCGCCGCCGCGAGTCCCGCCCACGCCGCCGGCCCCGCCGGCATGCCCACCTACCGCTACCTGCGCGACGCGCTGAGGATGCCGCTGAACTACAACCCGACCGGGGAGTTCATCTTTCCGTGCATCCGCGGCGTCTACGACAAGATCAGCGGAGCGCGCGGGCGGTACTACCTGTACTACGCGCCCCACGAGAAGCCGGGCGGCATCTGCGTGGCCTGGGCGAACTCGCTCGACGGGCCGTTCACCGAGCACACGGCCAACCCGGTGATCGACAACGTGCTGCCGAGCACGACGGTTTCGCACGTGTCGTCGCCGCACGTGACGTGGGATGCGGCCAGCCGGCAGTTCTTCCTCTATTTCCACGGGGAGAACACGACGACGCGGGTTGCCCGGTCGTCGGACGGCCTCACCTTCCGGGACGAGACCCCCATCCTGAGCACTCGTCTTGTGCCGGGGCTCTCCGAGACGTCCTACGCTCGGGTGTTCGCTCACGGGGGCCGGTACGTGATGGTGTACATGGGCGTCCAGGCGGGCCGGCGCCGGATCTATCACGGGTTTTCGCCCAACGGATGGGATCAGTGGACGTTCGCGCAGACGCCCCTGGTGAATCCGGAGCCGGACGGTCTCACCGACATCTCGGGGCCGTCGCTGGTGGTCCGGAACGGGACGGTCTACGTGGCCTACCACGGCAATGACGGCCGGATGCGGATCACCGAGGTCGGCAACGGGTTCGACCTGGAGAACCACCTGGGGGTGTTCTACTCACCGGTGGCCTCGGACAACGGGCGGGCGGCGGCGCCGTCGTTCGGCACCGACGGCGGCGTGCAGTACATGTTCTACGAGGCGGGGCCCCGCCTCAGCGCGCGCATCTGCATCGCCCGCGCGGTCTGAGGCTCCCGGCCTTGCCCCGATCTTGTTGAGCGGCCGGGATACGGTCGTCGGTATGGCTTCCCTACCGCGGGCCGTTGCGATGGCCGCTCTTCAAGCTGCACTCAGCGCGTCCTGGATCGCCGCCCGGGAGCTGCCCCCGGCCAAACGCCGCCTGGCCCGCCTCGCCGTCGTCGGCGCGGTCGCCGCGGCCGGCTATGTGGCCTCCCCCGATCCGGAGCCGGGCCGCGACCTCGCCGACGAGTTCTCGCTGGCCGGACCCTCGGAGTCCGGCCTGCCGTCCTCACCCTCCGCGGCCTCCTCCCCCGCGGCCTCCTCCCCCGCGGGCTCTTCCTCCGCGGCCTCCCCCTCCGGCGTGAGCCCTTCCCCGGCCGGCCCGGTGGTCCCTTCCCCCTCCGAATTCGTGATCGACAAGCGGAAGGCGGCGGTGGGGGTCGCGGTTCTCGGGCTGTCGGTGGCGGCGATGGCCGGGCGGCGGCAGTTGGAGAAGCGGTGGCTGCGGCGGCTCACCAGCAAGGGGCATGCGCATCCGACCAGGGCGCTGGCGGTGCGGATGGCGGCGGTGGAGTTCACCGGGCAGCTCGCGATCCAGCTCGCTGACCTGCGGGTGGCCCGGCTGCGTGAGCGGCAGGGCAGCTGACGTCTTGGCGTCGATGGATGAGCTGACCGCGGCGGTGCGTGCGTTCGCGGAGGAGCGGAACTGGGAGCAGTTCCACACGCCGAAGAACCTGGCGATGGCGCTCGCCGGGGAGGTCGGTGAGCTGCTGGCCGAACTGCAATGGCTCACTCCGGAGCAGTCCTCGGCCGTGATGGCGGACCCGGACCTCGGGCCACGGGTCCGGGCCGAGATCGGTGACGTCATGATCTATCTGGCGCGGCTGGCCGACGTGCTGGGCATCGACCTCGTCGAGGCGTCTCTGGAGAAGTTGACGGAGGCCGGAAGCCGGTACACGGTTGAGGCGGCTCGCAGCTCGGCTTCCAAGATCACGGGTGCTTTACCCCGTACCGTTGAATGATCTTTAAAAGGCCGACGGAGCCGGCGGCAGGCCGGCTCCGTCGGAGTCATCGGGTTTTCCAGCGTCAGCTGTAGTTCAGCGAGAAGCTGTTGACGGTGAAGTTGGACTGGCCCGCGGTGCCGCTGATCTCGAAGCCGAATTGCGCCTCGCCGATCGTGACGTCGCCCCACCAGCCGTTGGTGCGCAGCCAGTTCAGAACGGCCCGGATGTCGATGGTGCCCGAGCTCGTGTTCGTGCGGATGAACGAGAACACGGCGTTGGCGCCGTTCGAGCCGCGGTAGACGTTCCAGGTGTGTCCGCCGACCGAGAGATTGCGGACGTTCGGGACCGCGCCGTTGGCGTCGTAGGATTCGGCGATCGGGCCTACCGCACCGGCCTGGTTCGTCCAGATCATGACCTCGTAGGCGTGGTTGTTCGCCCAGATGTCATAGGTCGTGGAGTAGTCACCACTGGACGGCACGGAGACGTTGAACGAGCTGGTGAGGGAGTTGAGGGAGCTCAGCGTGCGGTTCAGCGTCTTGCCGGTGTTCGGGTACGACTTGACGCCGCTCGTGCGGGGGTGGTTCGCGACGACGCCCCAGTTGGTGCCGGAGCGGGCCCAGATGGTCTGGGTGCCGGCGCCCGAGCCCCAGATGTTGTTGTAGAGGATGTAGCCGTTGTTGGTCCAGTTCGCCCATTGGCCGGAGTCGACCCAGACGGCGTCGCTCGGAACCCCCGTGCTCGGGTTTGACGGTGCCGGACTTGTCGGGTTTGTTGTCCCTCCCGTGCACGTAGTGCCGTTCAGGGTGAAGGCGGTCGGCACCGGGGTGCTGTTGCCGGATCCGTTGAAGCCGAAGCTGACGGTTCCGTTGGTGGCGACCGAGCCGTTGTAGCCGGCGTTACGGGCGGTGACGGTCGATCCGCTCTGGGTCAGGCTGGTGTTCCACGCCTGAGTGACAGTCTGACCCCCGCCGTAGGACCACACCAGGGTCCACGAGCTGAGCGGGTCACCGAGGTTGCGGATCGTGACGTTGGCACCGAAGCCCCCGGGCCAGCTGCTGCTCACGGCATAGGTGACGGAGCAGCCGGCGGCCGCCGACGCGGGCATTGCGGTGACCAGCCCGACCGCGGCGGCGAGGCTCGCCACGGCGGTCAGCGAGAGCGCGATCTGACGTCTGCGCATGTCGGTCCAATCTCATGGGGGAATCACACAACGCTCATCGAACCGCTTCGACAGAGAGGCTGGGGATATTCGTGAACGTCAGTGCGAGATTGCGCCGATGTTACGCGGGAGCGCTCCCATCGAGCAAGATGAACCTGTCGTCGTGTTGACGGGGTACACGGCTGTATGCAGCTCCCCGTCTCCTCCGTGACCGCCCACATCGACACGGTCTCCACCACGGCCGATGCCGTCCGCACCGCTCGAGCGGCGGCTTCGACGGCCATCAACCCGGATGCTTATGGGCAGTTGTGCGGGTTTCTGCCCGCGGTGCTGAATGTGGTGTTCGAGGCGGCGGTGGTCGCGTTGAACGGCAGCGCGGAGGCACTGGAGGAGACGGCGCTGAACCTGCGGGCGGCGGTGTCGACTCTCGAGCAGACCGATGTCGCGGCAGCCCGCTCTCTCGGCGGGCCGCCGTGACGGTCAGCGCTTTCACCGGCCTGGGCCTGGCCGAGGACGCCGAGCTGATCGCCTCAGGAATCCGGGACGGCAGTTGGATCGACGGCACGCTCGGCGGTTTCGGCGCGACTCTGGACACCCTGGCGCTGGCGATGGATCCTCTCGGGACCCTCGCCGCCTGGGGTGTTGCCTGGCTGATCGAGCATGTCCGGCCGTTGCAGGAGGGTTTGGACTGGCTGGCCGGCAACGCTGATGAGGTCACCGCGCAGGCCACGACGTGGTCGCAGGTGGCGGCCGCTGTCGAGGCCGCCCGCCAATCCTTCGCCGACCGGATCCAGACCGAGTTGGTGGGCTGGTCGGGCGCTACCGCCGAGGCCTACCGGGCACATGCCGGCACTCAGCTGACCGTGCTGCAGGGCCTCAGCACCGCAACCGGCGGCATCGCCTCAGCAGTCGAAGGCGCCGGCCTGGTGGTGGGACTGGTCCGCAGTCTGGTCCGAGACCTGATCGCCCAGTTCGTCGGAACCCTGGCGGTGCGGTTACCCCAATGGCTGGCGATGGAAGGCCTCAGCCTCGGCGTCGCGACACCCCTGGTGGCGAGCCAGGTCGCGGGGCTGGTAGCCCGCTGGGTAAACGAGATCCAGCGGTTCCTCCGGGCGCTGCTCGCCAGCCTTCGTCGGCTTCTCCCGAAGGTCGACTCGCTGAAGGAGGCTCTCGACCGCCTCCGCATGCTCAGCGACCGCCTGTCCCGGCCGCACACCCCGGGTTCCAAGCCAGATCCCCCACCCCCAGCCGGCGGAGGTGCCTCTTCCGGACTCACCACGCCGTCGAGTCCGCCCGATCCCGCGCGCCAACCACGTGGCGACAGAACTCCTGCCCACCCGACCAAGAAGATCCACCGGCCACTACGGCGTGAGAACGAGTCCGCCGACACACTGGCGGCGGCTGGCTTCGATGTCGAACAGAACCCTCCGAAGAAAACGAACGGCAAGGAACCCGACTACCGGATCGAAGGCAGGTACTTCGACTGCTATGCGCCGCAGGGCGGCAATCTCAACACCATCCGCGATCAGATCAGCGACAAGGTGAAGGAGGATCAGGCATACCGCATCATCTTGAACCTGGAGGACACGCCGCGGACCACTGATGAGATCGCGAACATGCTGCAACGCAAGCCGGTGGCGGACCTCGAAGAGATTCTGGTAATCCAGGACGGGAACATCGTGCCCTTCTACCCCTTTGGTGAGTGATCCCCGAGATGGCGATTGAGTACACGCTCCGTGGCGACGCCCACGCGGATCTCGACCAGCTCACGTCGTTCTTCACCGAGGCCATCGAGGGACGACTGGGCCCGGACAAGACCGTGTTCCGGGACGGCATGTATGTGACCGCCTACCCGGTTCCCGACGGCGAGGGTCACGAGACAACGCGCCTCCTGGGGTTCCAGCATCGGATCACGGCGGTCTACCACTTCAGCAATCTCGCCGATCAGGCAACGCACGACCACAACGTCGCCGTGATGATCAGATCCGTCCTGGCCTTCTTCGACCGCTTCGGCGGCCACGGCGCACTGCTATTCAACGGCGAAGAGGTAACCATCCAGCGCCTGACCAACGAAATCATCTTCAACAGCGACTGGGACGACTGGACCGGTGTGGACGCACTGACATCCCTGATCGCGCCTCACTCGTCTCGCCCACTGCCGCAACCGTTGCTGTAGGCGGCACGTCGTAGGGAGATGAACCTGCAGTCGTAGTCGTGGGTACACGGCTGTATGCAGCTCCCCGGTTCCTCCGTGGCCGCAGCTGACGCAGACCTGGACGCTGCGACCACCGCTATCACCGGCCTCGGCCTGGTCGAGGACGCCGAGCTGATCGCCGCGGGGATCCGGGACGGCAGCTGGGTGGACGGCACGCTCGGCGGGGTCGGCGCCTCGTTGGACACCCTGGCCCTGGCGATGGATCCCCTCGGCACCCTGGCGGCGTGGGGCGTCGCCTGGCTGATCGAACACGTCCGCCCACTACAGGAAGGCCTGAACTGGCTGGCCGGCAACGCCGATGAGGTCGCCGCGCAGGCCACGACGTGGGCCCAGGTGGCAGCCGCTGTTGACCTCGCCCGCCAGGACTTCGCCGACCACCTCCAGTTGGAACTCGGCGCCTGGTCAGGCGCGACCGCCAACGCCTACCGAGCCCACGCGGACAGCCAACTGACCGTCCTGCAGGGCATCAGCACCGCAACCGGCGGCATCGCCTCAGCAGTCGAAGGCGCCGGCCTGGTGGTGGGGCTGGTCCGCAGTCTGGTCCGAGACCTGATCGCCCAGTTCGTCGGAACCCTGGCGGTTCGGTTACCCCAATGGCTGGCGATGGAGGGCCTCAGCCTCGGCGTCGCGACACCCCTGGTGGCGAGCCAGGTCGCGGGGCTGGTCGCCCGCTGCGTGAACGAGATCCAGCACTTCCTCCGGGCATTGCTGAACAGCCTGCGGCGTCTCCTGCCCGATGTCGACGGTCTGAAGGAGATTCTCAACAAGCTCGGCGTGATGTCCGCCGAGAGCGCCCGCAAGTCACCGACCAGCGCGGGCGGCCGGGCCGGCACCGCAGGCACGTCCGCTGAGACGCCGGGCAGCGGCGGGCATGACAAACCGGACCCGAAGGCCGACGCGCACCGTGCCTTCACGGACAACATCGTCGCGCAGCCCCGCTCCGTGGCCGGGCGTTCCGCGCAGTCAATTGCTGATGAATTCAACGGGGCCGGGTACCCTGCGGTCGTCGAGCAGAGCACCAGAAAAGGCACTTCCGGCAAAGCCGTTCAGGTGCGTATCGAGGGGCATCCCGAGGTCACCAACATTCAGGTGCACCCGGGTGGGGGCAGGCACACACCGGAAGGTTCGCCCTATTGGAAGATCTCGACGAGCACCGAGGGAAAGATCTGGGTGATCCCCAAGGATTTCCGGGGCGCCGACGAACTGGTGGGGAAAGTGGTGCGCTATGACGATTAAGGTCATCAAGGTGGACCGGGTGGGCTCCGCCGACGAGGCGACCACTCTCGAAGCGCTGGGTGCTGGCGTCATCGGCGTCGACGTGGACGTCGATCCGCGATTCGCGGATGATCGCACCCTGGACGCAGGGCACGTCGCGAGGATTCGGCAGGAGATCCGGCGGGCCAAGATCGCCGTCGCCATGAATCTCCATGCCGACCCGGCACACGTGGTCGAGCGCGCGAGGCTCACCGGAGCCGACCTGGTCCAGCCGATCACCAGCGCCATTCCGCCACACCCGGTGCGTCTTGCCCTCAGGGACGCAGGCATCGGCATCGTCTATGCCGGCATTGAGATCTCCCACGACGACGATCCCGGCTGGGTCTTCGGCACCTACGACGACACACCCGACCTCAACGCCTCGCTGTTCCAGGTCGAGGTGTTACCGGAGTATCGAGACTCGTGGGCCTTCCTCCGCGACCGCTCCCCCGAATTCGAGGACGAGTTCCAGATCGACGACCTCGTCGACCTGGCTCGCGATCGGCCGATCACGGTGGGACTCGACCTGACAACACAGAATCTCGGTGAGGTCGCTGCGGCGCTGGTCACCGTGCAAGGCTTCACCGTCACGCTGGCCGAACGGGCAACTCGGGCTGACGCAAGGCATCGCTCGTACGTCGAAATCGTCGACATCCTGAAGGCAGCCTGATTTCAGCCTTTCTCCCACCACTGGAGGATTCGCAAGGCGCGGAGCGTGTTCCAGCGGCTGGGTTGGCCCGGCTGCTCGAAGTCGAACCAGACTTGGCCCGGGTGTACGCGGTCCAGCAGCCACCAGCCCTCCGGACGGCGTTTCGAGCGGACGACCTCGACGGCCTCATTCAAACGGGGGTCCGGTGGCGCCCCCGCCCGGCGGAAGTAGTCCAGGGCGCGCAGCACGTCGTAGTGCCAGTAATAGGGGAAGGCGAAATCCAGATACTCCGGCTTGATCACCGCCCCGTCACGGCGGCGGCGGAACAGTCCTCGGGAGAGCAGGTACTCCTCTCCGCGACGGCGGGTCTCCGCGGCGGCCGGGAACGCCAGCAGGCCGTCCAGGACGCATAACGTCGTGTCGAAAGACGCGTGCGGCGATTCCTCGCAGTTCCAGCCTCCGTCGGGAAGCTGTTCGGATACGAGGCGGGCGACGAGCGGGTTCACGTTCATTCCGAAGTAGGCGCCGGTCTCGATGGTTCGGCCGTTGATGCACGGCTCTACCTCGCCGCCGAAGTACGGGAGATTGTCGTACTCCCAGCGGCCGTTCGCGGCGACCAGGCAGATCGCGCGCCGCGCCGAGGGGCACGACGGGTCGAGGCCGAGTATCTGCAATGTCTGCAGGGTGTGCATGGTCGCCGTCCATGGTTGTCCCGGCGATTCGTCGGTGAAGTCCCAGCCGCCGGGGAAGCAGGCGCCGCCGGCCCACAGGCCGTTCTCGTCCGCCAGTGACAGCAGGCGGGCACTCCAGCCGGCATGTTCGATCTCGGCGCGGTCGGGCGCCGCGTCCGTGGCGAGCAGGTCTCGCTTGACCTGCCATCGCAGTGCGGGATCCGAGTCCAGCAGCCAGTCGATGACGTTCATGAAAGCAACCTATCGATGGCCATTGTTGTGGGAGCGCTCCCATGCAACCATGACGTCATGTTCCCCAAACCCCTCTCTGCCGTCCTCACCGGCTTGGCGGTTCTGGCTGCGACGGCGGCCACCGCGGTCCTGACCTCCGCCTCCCCAGCGAGCGCCGCCGGCACCGGCACCGGCTACCTCCACACGTCCGGTAACAAGATCGTCGACTCGACCGGGGCCACCGTCCGGTTGACCGGGATCAACTGGTTCGGGATGGAGACCGACAACAAGACGTTCCACGGTCTCTGGTCGAACAACCCGTGGCGCGGCCAGATCGACACGATGGCCTCGCTCGGCTACAACACGCTGCGCATCCCGTATTCGGACGACGCGCTCAAGACCGGCGCGACCGCGACCAGCGTCAACGACTACACCAATCCGGACCTGGCGGGCCTCGGGCCGCTGGAGATCCTGGACAAGGTCATCGGGTACGCCGGGCAGAAGGGCATGCGCGTCATCCTCGACCGGCACCGCCCGACCGCCGCGGGGCAGAGCGCGCTCTGGTACACGGCAGGTGTACCAGAGAGCACCTGGATCGCGAACTGGCAGATGCTCGCCCGCCGCTACGCCGGGAACACCACGGTGATCGGCGCGGACCTGCACAACGAGCCGCACGCCGAGGGCACCAACCCGGCCGCGACCGGTTCCTGCTGGGGCTGCGGCGACACGGCCCGGGACTGGCGGCTGGCGGCTGAGCGCGCCGGCAACGCGATTTTGTCGGTTCAGCCGAACTGGCTCATCTTCGTCGAGGGGGTGAGCTGCCCGAGCGGCGGCCTCTCCAACACGTGGGACAACGATCCCAGCAACGACGAGGACTGCGGCTGGTGGGGCGGCAACCTGACGAAGGCCGGCGAGTTCCCGGTGCGGCTCAGCGTCGCCAACCGGCTCGTCTACTCGCCCCATGAGTACGCCACCTCGGTCTTCCACCAGAAGTGGTTCGACGACCCGTCCTACCCGGCGAACATGCCGGCGATCTGGGACAAGTACTGGGGATACCTCTACAAGCAGAACATCGCCCCGATCATGATGGGCGAGTTCGGCTCGACACTGCAGAACCCGGTCGACAAGGTGTGGCTGCAGAACCTGCTCGCCTACACCGGGACCGGCGTCAACGGGATGTCGTTCACCTACTGGGCGTGGAACCCGAACTCCGGCGACACGGGTGGCATCGCCAACGACGACTGGACCACGATCAACACGGCGAAACAGGCGATCATTTCCCCGTACCTTATTGCTCCTGTTGGTGGAAACGGCCCGAATCCGTCCCCGTCGGTCTCCACCCCCGATCCGGTTGGTTCCTGCAGCGTGACCTACTCGCAGACCAACGCCTGGCAGGGTGGTTTCCAGGGATCGCTGCAGGTCCGCAACGCGGGCAACACCACGCTGAACCCCTGGCAGGTGACCTGGACGTGGCCTTCCGGGGTGACGCTGGGCAGCGGCTGGAACGCAACGGTCACCCAGAGCGGGACAACGGTAACGGCCGCGGCGCCATCTCACGCGCCGTCGCTCGCCGCCGGCAGCGCGGTTTCCATCGGTTTCACAGCCAACGGTACGGCGAGCGCGCCGTCATCCGTGAAATTGAACGGTTCCGCCTGTTCCTGAACGGTGACCGGTGGCGGCGTTCCAGCCGGGGCGCCGCCACCACGCACTTTCCTTCAGTCCGTCCCCACGGTGCCGATACTCGCGGCATCACGGATGAACTGCCGGAAAGGACTCCATGTCATGACCAGTGCCTCGGAGCGTGGCGTGCCAGTCCGCGCCGATCTATGGCGGCCGGACGACGAAGTGCTCAACAGCGTCATCGCCAAATGCCTGGCGGAGGCGCAGACCAAGGCGGGCGGCGAGGGCGGCAGCCCGGTCCTGATCGCCGGCGGCCTGATCCTGTCCGCCCTGGGGCTGACCGTCGCGCTCGGCACCGGCAAACCGCTGCTGGCCTTCGCGGTCGTAGCCGCACTCGCCGTCGTCGGCATCGCGTACGTAGCGATGAAGTCGGCACCCGTCACCGTCGACCGCACCCAGGTGCTCACCCTCACCGGCGGCCCGGGCTTCCTGCCCGCCGGCTACCTGGTCTACCCACCGGCCTGGCAGGCCGGCATGGAGGAGTACGTCTCCACGGTCTCGGACAGGCACCTCCGGATCGCGGTCCGCCTGTGCCGGGAGTACCCGGGCTCGGTCTGCGACCTGCTGCGGATGGTCCGGCGCACGGAGAGGTACGTCGACGCCCACGCCCACGGCAAGGCGGTGACGGAGAACGAGGTCGTCCGGGCGGCCACCCGCATCATCAAGGAACAGATGGCGCAGTCCCCGACCCGCGTCCTGACAAAGGCGAAATAATACGGTACGGCGGCTCCGCTTCTCAACGGAGCCGCCGTTCCAAGTAGATTTCCGTCAGTTTCCCGAATCGACTACCAACTCATAGTCGGGCACTTTCTCCTCACCTCGGATAATCCTCAAACCGCCATCAGGAACCAAAGCGTTCAGTGGCATGAGCCCTTGTAAGCAGGATGAACACCAGAAAACGGCGGTTCCACGATCGCTACCGTCTGCATCAACGAGGAAGATGAGACTCAGAGCTGCCACGCCGCACGACGGGCAGGCAGTGTTCGCGACACCGGCGGGGTGACGCCACACCTCCTCGTACAAGGACAGCCACGCCTCGTAGGCACTAGACCCAGTGCTCACTTGAGGTTCCTTCCAACCGTATCCCACCAGGTGTTTTCATACGCTATCGCAGTGCTCTCCCACACATTACCTTCGTCGTATGTCTTCGGATATCCCATGCCCGCCCGCAACTGATCGACGTGATAACGCTCATGAGCCAACGTCCTGGCCAACTGTTCCTCGTCGCGGAACGCAGCCCGAGTGAGAGTCACCTTCTGATCAGGCGCGGTCGAGCCGGCATACCCGTCCCGACCCTTGTCGATCTTGATCTTCACGTCTGATATGTCGATTCCGTATTTCTCCGCTATCTGACATACACATTCCATCGTCATGGGTAGCCGACTGCCCTTTGCGCCAGCGGATGAGGTTCTCAGTAGAGAGTCATCCGCGCCACGGCGGCCGAGATACTGGACGCGTGCCAGAACGTCGTCAGCCCATTTGATGTCATCTACCCAGCGCAGGATCGCCCCGGCCGCCCGGGCGATTACCGGGATGGTCTCCAGCGCTTTCCAGGCTCTGCCCAGGGGCAGGGCGCCGGCTAGCGACATCGCGCAGGCCTTGAGGTTGCCGCGGGTGACGCAGTCGAGGATGTCGGTGATGCCGAAGAACTCCATGAGGATCTTGCCGCCGGCGGCGACGATGACGTCGATGACGTTCTTCTTCTTGATTTCCTGGGCTCGCTGGACCTCTTCGTCGGAGAGGCCGTTTTCGGCGGTGGTGTTCTGGCCTCCGTTGTTGCCGCCGCTGTCGTCGTCGGGGTCCTCGGTCAGCTCGAACTTGCCGTCGTCGCCGATGGTCCACTGTTCGTCGTTCTCGTCGAGCAGTTCGCCCTCGTCTGTGCCGGTGTTGCCGATCATCGGCCGGGCGCCCGTCGGGTCGCTGTAGGTGATCGGGCTGTTGTTGGCGTAGCCGTACGCGTTCCACTGGCGCGGATCGGCGAGGTCCTGCAACGGGTCGACCGAGATGAAGCGGCCGAGCACCGGGTCGTACTCGCGGGCGCCCAGATGCACCAGTCCGGTCGGGCTGTTGTCGCCGCCCACGAAGCCCTTGTTGTTCGGCCACTGCGCCGGCGTCCCGCGCGTTCCCCCGTACGGTGTCTGCCGCCGGATCGTGACCGCCTGGCTGTAGGCGTTGACCGCGATCTGCTGCGTGCCCTGGTGGTCGCTGAACAGCCAGGTCAGCGCTTGGGTGCCGGTGGTGCGGGAGGCGACCGCCCGGCCGCCGAAGCTGTAGTAGCGGGTGGCGGCGAAGGTGGCTGTGCTCCCGCTGACGTTGCGCCGGATCTCCATGCCCGGCAGGTAGAGGGTCTGGCCGCCCGCGTCCCGCCGGACGATCCGGTTGCCGTCGGCGTCGTAGACGTTCTCCTCGACCAGCGTGCCACCCCTGGTCACCCTGGCCAGGTGGCCCTCGGCGTCCCAGGTCAGCGATTGGTCGTCGCCGGGCCGGGTGGTCATGTTGCCGATGGCGTCGTAGCCGTAGGAGACCGTCGTGCCGGTGGTCTGGCCGGGCAGTGTGGTCGTCATCGCCGCGACGGAGTGCGGCCGCACCGAGCCGGCGCCGGATGGCGGCACCGCGTACGCGCGGACCGTGTCGCCGGCCGCCGCGTGCGAGACCTCCTTCGTACGGTTGCCGATCTTGTCGTAGGTCCAGTCGATCCAGTACGGCGCGGGGCCGCCCAGGCCGGCGAGGCTCGGTGTGGCGGTTGAACAGTCGACCGCACCCGACGGCGTCCAGGCGGTGGTCAGCTGACCCAGTTCGTCCTGGCGGAAGCACTGCCGGTCGGCCGCGCCCACGGCGGGCGTGTCGGCGACACCGATGATGTTGCCGGCGTCGTCGTAGTCGTATCTGCGTTGTGACACCGTTCCGGCCGCGGTTTCCGGCTTGACCTGCACGGTGTCGACCCGGCGGGTGTACGTGTCATACGAGATCGCCTGCTGCGCGTACACCCCGCCGGTGAACATCATCGTGGTGACGGTGGGTTCGCCGTACGAGCTGTACTCCTGCTTGGAGACGTACGAGTCGACTCCCGACCAGGCCGTCCTCAGGCGCACCGGCAGTGCCGTCGTGTCGTCGTAGACCGTGGTCACCTGCTCGCTGGCGAGGTTGCCGCCCGCCGGATAGGTCACCGAGGTAGCCGCCCCGTTGGTCTCCGCGTAGCCGTACCCATACGTGTAGGTGCCCGCCAGGCCCGTCTCGTTCGCGGGGATCACGTAGTGAGCGCCGGTCGGCTGGTACCGGCTGGTGAAGCCGAGCGCCCGCCACCGGTAGGCGTTGCCCGCGGCGTCGTACCGTGCCGTCTCGGTGAGCTGGCCACGGACCAGGCCGCCGGTCGTCCACAGCTTGTCGTAGATCCACTCGGCGCGTTTCGCCGAGCCCTCCAGGACCGCGGTCTTGCGGCCGAGGCTGTCGTAGGTGAACTGCAGCGTCTTGCCGAGGGCGTCGGTGGTCGACGTCTGCTCGTTGAACTCGTTGTACGCGCTGGTGGTCCGCCCGCGGTCCGGGTCGACGGCCTCGGTCCGGCGCCCCTTGACGTCGTACGCGTACGTCCACTCGTTCCCGGCCGTGTCGGCGACCTTGGTCAGCTGCCCCTTGCCGTTGTACGTGTACTTCGTGTTCGAGGCCGAACCTTGCCGGAGTTCGACCGTCCGGCCCTGCGCGTCCACGATCGTCGTCGTCGTGGTGCCGCCGTCCGGGGGTACGACCGTGGTCCGGTCACCCTCGTAGGCCGTCGTCGTACGCCACCGCTCGGCGATGTTGGTCTCGCCGTACCCGGAGAGGAAGATGCTGTTCGTGACCCGGTTCGCCTGGTCGTAGACGTTCCGGTTCTGCGTCGGCACCGACCACTCCGGCTCCCACCAGAGGTTGCCGGAGGGCGCGCCCGGTTCGGCGTGCGCGCCGTACGTCATCTCGATCCGGCCGTGGGTGTCGTACAGCGTGTCGGTGACGACGCGTTCGCCGGCGAGGACCTGGCTCTGGTTCTGCCGTGGCCTCAGGAAGCCGTCGTAGATGGCGATCGAGACGTCGTATCCGCCGACGGCGTTGAGGGTCTCGGTCCGCACGTACGGATAGGTCTTGCGCTCCGCCGACCAGAAGTAGCTGAACTGCGACGACGGCTTGTCGGAGTGGGCCGACCGGGACCAGCCCGTGTTCCACACCTTGCTGACCCGGCCGAGCGGGTCGTAGACGACCTCGGTGACCCGCCCGTTGGGGTCGGTCGTCTTCGTCGGCAGCCCCCAGTACGGGTTCTTCTCGGTGGTCGTGGCCCAGGAGAGGCTGTTGTTGCTGACCTCCTTGGTGACCAGGCCGCCGGCCGGGCTGAGGTCCAGGTCGGTGTAGTTGTTCTTGATGTCGGTGGTGCGGTCGGGACGGCCGAACGCGTCGAAGGTCGCCGTGCCCGTCTTCTGCCACACCGTGCCGCCGGCGGCTGTCCACGACTGCAGCCCTTCGACGCGGGTGGGCAGTCCGCGGGTCGGCGGTCTGTCGAGCGCCGTCGCGTCGTCGTAGAAGGTCCGGGCGTCCGAGACGATGTGATCGGCACTCGACGGGGTGGCGCCACAGGTCTGTGCCCGGGTGGTGACCTGGCTGGGGAGGATGGTCAGGTTGGTGGTGAGGTTGCGGTTGTAGGTGTGGGAGACGCAGGTCTCGTCACCGGTCTTCGCGATGTCCCCGTTGTCCTGGATCCACTTGACGGTTCCGTAGAGGCCGTCGCGTTCCGTGACGCTGCTGGTGGTCCGCCACCCACGGCTGCCGTGGTCGCCGAGCGCGGTGGCCGAGTACGTCACCCGCGTGTTGACGAACCGCGCCTCCGCGACGTCACCGTTGACGGTCCGGGACGCGAGCGGGTCCGACCGCCACGGCACGTTCACTGTCTTCTGGACCGGCCTGCTGGTGCTGCCGTTGTAGACGACCTGCTCGCGGACCATCCCGGCGAACTGGTCCTCGTCGTAGACGGTCTCGTCGCCGAGCGAGGCCGGCACGGTCACCGGCTGGGTCTGGCCGCGGTCGCCGTGCATGCCGCGCAGGTACCTGGTCTCGGTGAGCGTCTTGCTGCTGTCGCCGACCTCGGTGACCACCGTGCCGTACCCGCGGAACTGGTTCCACGTCTTGTACTTCGGTTTGCTGAGGCCGTCGTCGTCGGCGTAGTGCCACGCCGGCGAGCCCACGTACAGGTAGTAGGTGTTCCTGGTCGGCGCCTGGTGGCCGTCGGCCAGCTGCACGTCGGTCTCGGTGACCTGGGTGACCACGTACTTGTGCCACCACTCGGTGAGGTCGCCGCCGGAGGTGGACAGCGGGTCGGGGCCGCGCACCGGGTAGCAGAGCCGGGTGTTGTTCTGCGGTGACGCCGGGAGGCTGGACGACGTGCAGTCCCGGTCGGAGTACGTCACCTTGATGAGGGCGCCGGTCTCGGTCTGCACCGCGGAGAGCCGCTGCCAGTTGCTGGTGGTGTTCGACTGGGTGAGAACCCGGTTCCGCATCGGGATCGGCGTGAACGTCACCGGCGGCATCTGCGCCGTGCCGCCGACGTGACCGGTACGCGTGATCGAGTCCAGCCACAGTCCGGCGTTCTCGCCGTCGCCCGGGGAAGGGAAGCTGTGCCGCAGGGTCCACGAGTCGACGTCCTGCCACCCGGCCGGTGACTTCGTGGTGTCCCACACCCGGGTGGTCACCCCGCTCAGCCGCTTGGTGCTCCAGAACGTCGGCGAGTAGTTGGTGCCGCAGTTCGCGGCGGACGCCGTGCACTCCTGGTCCCACGGGGTGTCCGGCCAGTTGGCGCCGTGCGTGCCGCAGTCGGTGGTGCACCGGTCGGCGGGGGTGAACGACACCTGCGCCAGCGGGGTCACCGACCGGTCGACCGCGCCCGAGGCGGTCAGCCGGTCCCAGGTGCCGTAATCCGCGCGCAGCAGATGGCCGCCGCGCACGTAGCCGGCCTTCTTGTCCGAGGTCACCTCGGCCGCGTAGAAGTTGGTCTCCTTCGCGTACCAGTACGACAGCGTGTTGCCGTGCACGTCGACGACGTAGTCGAGGTTCCACCGCCACACCTGGTCGCAGGCGGACTTGCCGAAGGTGTCGCCGTGACACGGCTCGCCCGAGTGGTTGCCGTACACCGGCACGGTCCACGCCGAGTTGGTGTCCGAGCTCTGTCCCGGCAGCCTGTTGAGGCCGAAGTAGTACCGGGTCCCGTCGGTGGTGGTCACCACCCAGTGCTCGCCGCCGGCGGTCTTCTTCTCGATCTTCGAGCCGTCCTCGGCGCGGGCGTGCCAGCCCTTGGACTCCTGGAAGATCAGCTCACCGCCGCCGCCGTTGAGCGACATCGTGGCGTTGTCCGAGCGCCAGCACAGGTCACCGGTCTGCTCCGGGTTGTTCGGGCTGCCGGCCTTGTCGTCGGCGCATGGCACGTACCGCCGTTCGATGTAGCCGGGCGAGAACTCGAAGCCCTCACCGATCCAGGACGGCTGGTTGTTGGTGGCCGACGAGCGCCCGTCGACGCTCGCCGACGAATAGCTCAGCTCGACCTTGGGCTGCGGCCCGGCGATACCGGGCGGCACCCGCATCGGGTACGACCAGTTGAACGAGCCGGACGAACCGCCGTGGCTCCAGGTCGAGGAGGGTGCCAGCGAGGTGGCCGTGAAGTCACCCGACGGACCGGACGCACCCGCCGCCAGCGCCACCAGACCGGCCGTGGCGACGCTCGTCTCGGCCGTCATCACCCCGGCGGCGGGGTCGTTGCGCGCCGGCAGCGGTGTCGCGGCACAGGCGTCGGCCTCGGGAGTGGTCAGGGCGCACTCGGGGAGGTTCCACATGCGCAGCCGGGAGGACCAGTCCGCGCCGTACGCGTACCGGAATCCGGAGTAGTCGATCGCGACCCGGGCCTTCCCACTGGAGCCCTCCGCCTCGGGGACCCGCGCGACGACGCCGTCGCGCCAGACCTCGGGGAGCCGGCGGCGGTCGAGCACCTCGACCGCCGCGGTGCCCCCGCCGGGGAGGGTCACCCGGGCTGTCCCGGATTTCGGCCACACCGGTTCCGGCAGGTCGGACGGTTTCGGCGCGGGCAGGACGGTGCCGCGCCCCCTGACCTCGCCGCCGTGCGAGTCGAGCTTCTCCGACTGGGCCTTCAGTGGCGTCGAGGGGTTCCGGGGCCCGGCCTGCGCCGGCGGTGTGGTGAGGAGTGTGACGGCCAGCGTGGCCGCACCGGCGGCGGCCAGGAGCCGCCGGCCGAATCCTGATTCGAAGTACATTTCACCCTTTCCGAGCTGGATCAGAGCTGAATCAGAGCGGCGACTGCTCGCTGGTGATCTCGTTGACCTGGCCGCTGGTCAGATGCCCCTGGTAGACCGCGACGTCGTCGATCCCGCCGACCCACTGGTCGTAGTACGCGCCGTTGCCGGCGTCCGCCGACCACCAGCCGCGGCCGACGCTCAGCGACCCCGGTGCGCTCCACAGCACGCCCGGCCCGGTCGCGGCGACCGCGCCGTTGACGTACAGGCGCATCTGGACGGTGCTGTGCGCGACGTAGACGAAGACCAGGTGGTACCACTCGTCCAGGTCGTCCGCGGTCAGCAGCGCCGGCGCGATCAGGTGGCTGTACACCTCGTTCTCGGTCCTGTCGGCGTTGACCGTCATCACCTGGAAGCGGGGCCCGGTGACGCCGTTCACGGTGGACTGCCGGATGCCGACGTAGAACGGCGAGACGAAGGTCCCCCGCTGGGCGAGAGCGGTCATGGTGCCCGCGAGCTGCCGTGGCTGCACCCACACCGAGACCGCGAAGGACTGTTCGGTACGCAGCAGCGGCCCGCTCACCCACTGCTGCGGCTCACCGGCGAGCGCCACGTTCCGTTCGCTCGTCCCGTACTCGATGGTGGTCTTTCCGTAGTTGGGGTCGGCCGGGTCCTCGGTGAAGTGCGTGGTGTCCACGGCCAGGCCCTGACTCCGGTTGCCGGGACCCGACGTGGTGCCCTCGGTCAGCGCGAACCTGCGATTCCACCCGGTGCCCAGGTCGAGGGCCTGGCAGCGTTCCGCATCGCCGGCCTGCGGGCAGGGCAGGATCGTCTCGAAGTCCCACCCGCCGACCTGCACGGGCGCGACGATGCCCGGCTCGTCGACGCCGCCGGAGTCCGGCTCCGACGCCATCTTGCCGCTGAAGTCGTTGAGCACGAGCACCCGGTCGAAGGCCTGCACGTCCGTGACGCTGCCGACCACGTAGTCGAGCCACTGGCTGCCGGTGTACTTGCGGCTGCCGATCCGGAACGGGCCGTTCGCCTTCCACGCCGTGGGCGCGGTGACCTCGGCCTTGAGCCCGGCGTCCACCCATAGGCTGATCCGCTTGGTGGTCTCGTCGTAGACGCCGGCCAGGTGGGTCCATCGGCCGGCCACGGCGAGGCCCGCGGCGCATGCGTACGTGTACGCCCCGGTCGCCGCCGTGTCCGTGTTACGCAGGCCGAAGCACCAGGACTTCTCCGCGACACCGTCCCCGGTCACGTCGTCCGCCCGGTACTGGAGCTGGAAGTTCGCCACGTTCGCGCCGTCCTGCGACACGAAGGTCTGCGCGCCGGTCAGCGAGTCGAGCCGGACCCAGGCCGCCACCGAGTAGCTCTTGGTCGTGTCCAGGAAGGCCGGGGTGGTGACGTTGTTGGCACCGGTGAACGTGAGGTTCTTCGCGTCGATCACCCGGCCCTTGTCGGCCCAGGCGGCGCCGGACACGGTCAGCGCGTTGTCACCGGCGAGCGCCGCCTGCCGGTCCATCAGCGCGCCCGCCTCGTCCTCCACGGGCGTGGTCTCCAGCAGCCACCGGGCAAGCGGCGGCGACGGCCGGGCGACCTCGAACTGGAGGGAGCCGTACCCGGCGTTGGCCGTGGCGTCGACCGCCTTGACGTACAGCACGGTGATGCCGAACTTGGGCGCGGTCAGGGTGACGGTGGCGTGCTTGCCGGTCTTGCCGCTGACCGTCGCCGCGGTCACCGTCGAGGTGTATCCCTCGGTCCAGCCGTACTGGAACTTGGTGACGTCGCTGTAGGTGGAGGAAAAGGTGAACGTACCGGGCTTGCCGGGGCCCACGGGCAGAGCCACCGGTGTGACGACCACGTCCGGTTTCGTGGTGTCGACAGTGAAGTAGCAATAGTCCGAGAGCGGGCTGTCGATGTCGTACGGGTCGGTCGCGAAGACCCGGAACGCGTACCTCGTGTTGGTGACCAGCCCGGTGACCCGGGCGGTCTGGCTGCGGGTGTTCGCGGTCGCCGAGGTCGCCGCCGGGCCGGTGATCTGGGTGAGAGCGCCGTTGGTGGCGACGCGGTACAGGCTCCAGGTCGCGCGGAGGTTCTGCGTGTTGCCGTCCTGGTCGCGCACGTCCGCCGAGAAGTACGGGTTGGTCACGCCGATCGAGATACCGGCGGCCGTGCACGCGACGCCGTTGACCTGCAGGCGCTCCGGTTTGGTCGGCTTGAAGTCGACGTCGGCGATCAGCTTCGCCTCGTTCGGGAGGAACTTCTTCCACCTTTTCCAGTCGCCCTCACCGGCGCCGTCCGCAGCGCCCGCGCGGAAGGCGAACGTCACCGACGCCATGCCCTTCTCGGCACGCTGCCCGATCAGGGCGGTCACCCCGCCGATGAAGTTCACCGTCGCGTCGGGCTGCGGTGAGTCGTCGCAACCGTCGCCCTCGTTAGCGTGCGACGAGACCGTGGTCAGGTGCTTGCCCACCGAGGTGCCCCAGGCGGTCCGCGGCGTGGTGATCGATCCGCCCACAAACATGCTGGTAGGCGTGCCGTCGCAGGACGCGCTGTGGGTCAGTTCCATCCGGACTCGCGCGTCGGCGACGTGTTTGTACCGGATCGCGGTCGTCGGGAACTCGATGAACGAGCGATAGACCTTGCCGCTGTTCGGATCGCTGCCGACCCGCGCCACCGAGGTGTCGGTGTTGTTCGAGTTGTTGTCGGTCGCGTACGCCCAGCGCGATTTCCCCGTGCTCCAGTCCGGGTCGATGTAGACCGGGAACTTCGCCTTCGGGCCGAGCAGCGACGGGTCGGGGCGCAGCCTCAGATCGCCTCCGGCGGTGACCTCCGTGCCGAGCTTCGCGATCTTGGCCGCGTCACCGGGGAGACGATGGCTGGACCGCACCTCGGACGCGGTCTCACCCGCCGGGACGCTGGAGTCCCACATCTGCGGCACGCTGGCCGTGGCCAGAAGCCGGCCGCCGGCGACGGCCTGCAGGGAGCCGTCCGGCAGGCGCTGCGTCACGGCGTCGCCGCCGAGGTCGAACCGGATCTCGCGGATCGCCGGGTTGGCGGCCGCCTCCGCGGTCTTGACGACCAGCACGTGCGTAAATCCGGTGCGGGTGGCCCGCATCACCAGGTCCACATCGGGCAGCACACCCGCGTAGGTGGCCGAGTCGCCGCTGACCTTCGGCTTCGGGAGCCTGCCCAGCGGCCACGACATGGTCAGCTTGCGGCCGGCGCGGACCAGCGTCATCAGCGGCCCGTCGCCGCCGGCCGAGAACCGTACGTCGGCCAGCGTCGCGGCCGGCCGCAGCACACCGTCCTTGCGCGCCAGGGTGGGATCGATGTCGACCCACTTGCCGGACCTGCGTACCCATTGGGGCACCGCCGACGCCTCGTAGGTCAGCCGCCCGGTCGGTTCCGCGAACGTCTGACTGAACTCGGTCCGCTCCGCCAGAGCCTCGACCCGCTTGCCGGACCTCAGCGCCGCCGCCATCGCCGCGTCGGCGGTCGCCTCCACACTCGGGACCGCCGGCGCGGCCGACACCGGGGAACCCGGCACCGCCGCACCCAACGCCATGGCCACCGTGACGGCCACGCCGCCACCAAGAACTGCTCGGAACAACCTCGCACGCCCCTCCCCGTCGTGCAGTCGGCACGATGAGGAGCGCACAGCCTCAGTGCGCCGCCTGCGCCCAGATCACGTATCGAGGAGTGTCATGACACTCACTCTCGATGCGCTCTCACGCGGCTATCGACGGGCTACTGACTGCTGTGGGCCGTACGAGATCTCAGCCGAGAGGTGCTGTCGACTCCCGGGTGACCAGCCGGCCGGCGATCGTCTCCACGCCCGATCCGGGGTTGCCCTCCATGGCCGCCGACAACCGCTGCGCGGCGATCCGCCCCAGCTGTTCCAGGTTCAGGTCGACCGTGGTCAGCGGGGGCCGGGCGTTCACCGCGAGGATGTTCCAGTTGTCGAAGCCGATCACCGCGACCTGGCCGGGCACGTCGATCCGCTCCTCGTGCAGCACGTCCAGCACGCCGCGGGCGATCTCGTCCGAGCCCGCGAAGATCGCGTCCACGTCCGGGGAGCGCTCCAGCAGCATCCGGGTGGCGCCTCGGCCCCACGCCTCCGACCACATCCCGAACCACACCTCGCCGCCGGCCAGCTCGAGGTTCTCCTCGGCGAGCCGGTCGAGGGCTCCGCGCGCCCGGTCGTGCGCCGCGCCGTAGCCCGGGTCGCCGGTGATGTGCGCGATCCTCCGCCGCCCGCAGCGGATCAGGTGGTCGACGGCGAGCCGGCCGCCGCCCACGTTGTCCGTCACGAGCGACAGGTCGGCCGGGTCGTCCGACGGCGCGTACGCGTAAACCACCGGCACCGGCAGATCGCGCCCGAGCGACGGCCGCGTGTCCGGCCGGGCGCCCACCACGATCAGCCCGTCCACCCGGCGGGTCAGCAGCGCCCGCAGGTGGTGTTTCTCCCGGATGCTGTCGCCGCGCGCGTCGCAGAGGAACACCGACGTCTGGTCGGAGCCGAACGCGTCCTCGGCGCCCATCAGGATCGGGATCGAGAACCGGCCCTCCAGGTCGGAGGTGAGCAGCCCGACCGTGCCGCTGCGCTGAGTGATCAGGCTCTGCGCGAACGTGTTCGGCGAGAACGAGAGCTGCTCGGCCGCCTTGACGACGCGCGCCCTGGTCTCGGCCCGCACCTGCGGCTGGCCGTTGAGCGCCTTGGACGCCGTCGCGACCGAGACGCCGGCGAGCCGGGCCACGTCGCGCAGGGTGACAGTACGGTTCGCCGCCACGCCGTTCGTTGCCTCCAAGAGCCCCCGCCTCCGATCTCGACGATTCTCAGCCGGGGCATCCCCGCCTGTCGAACCTCTTGACAAGAAAATCTCCACAGGATTACGTTCCTGAAAACGTTTTCGGCCACCGAAACCCTGGAGTGGCCAGCTCTCGAAATTCTATCTACCTGCCTAATTCCGTGGCTCAGCAGGCAGTAAGCCTAGTACACGCCGCGGCATGTCCGAAACACAAGCCCGAAACGAGGAGAGGCACAGTGAGAGGACGGATAACCCGCGGCATCCGCAGAGCGGTCGCCGCGACCGCGGCTCTCGGACTCGTCGCCGTGATGGCGGCCTGCGGGTCCGACGACGACAAGGCCACCGGCTCGTCCGGCACGGTCACCGCGGAGGGCACCGACGACGGCTCCGAGCTCACCCTGTGGACCCGGGCGCCGCTCGAGTTGCAGGCCAAGGCGCTGGTCGACGCGTACAACAAGTCGCACAAGAACCAGGTCAAGCTGACCATCGTCCCGAACGACGACTACGTGGCGAAGGTGGGCGCGGCGGCCGGCAGCGGCAACCTGCCCGACCTGTTCGCCGCGGACATCGTCTACGTGCCGAACTGGACCAAGGCCGGGCTGTTCAGCGACATGACCGAGCGGATCGGCCTGCTGCCGTACGCCGACAAGATCAACCAGGGGCACATCAAGGCCGGCACGTACGAGGACGCCAAGTACGTCCTGCCGTTCGTGCTCGACCTCTCGGTGATCTTCTACAACAAGGCTCTCTACAAGGAGGCCGGCCTCGATCCGGAGAAGGGCCCGACGACCCTCGACGAGTTCAAGGAGCAGGCCCTCGCCATCCAGAAGCTCGGCAAGAAGGACACCTACGGCACCTACTTCGGCGGCAACTGCGGCGGCTGCGGCGTCTTCACCTGGTTCCCGATGGTCTGGGCCAGCGGCGAGGAGGTCATGGACGCCGAGGGCACCAAGTCGCTGCTCGACGGCCCGGCCGCGCAGAAGGTCTACTCCACCTGGCGTGACCTGCAGGCCGCCGGCGCCATCGCCCCCGGCTCCAAGGACGAGACCGGTGCCACCTGGGTCGCCGCCTTCCAGGAGGGCAAGGTCGGCGTGATGCCGTACCCGGCGACGCTGCTGCCGACCGCCTCCAAGACCGTCGACGTCGGCGTCGTGCCGATCCCCGGCGCGACCGCGGGCGAGGGCTCCACCTTCATCGGCGGTGACGGCATCGGCATCTCGAAGGACTCCAAGAAGAACGACCAGGCCTGGAACTTCCTGGCCTGGCTGACCTCCGAGGCGGCCCAGGTCGACGTGCTCGCCGCCGGCAACAGCACGGTCGCGCGGACCGACCTGGCCGACAACCAGTACTCGGCCAAGGACCCGCGGGTCGTCACGGTGAACAAGGTCGCGGCGTCGCCGCAGAGCAAGACCCCATTCGCGATCAACTTCCAGCAGGCCTTCAACGCACCGGGCAGCCCCTGGGTCACCCTCTTCCGCAACCAGGTCTACGGGGAAGCCGGCTCGCTCGCGAACGACAACGCCGCCATAACCGGCGTTCTCGGCCAGTAGCGCCGATGCGGCGCCGGGGCCAGACCGGCCCCGGCGCCGGGGCCAGACCGGCTCCGGCGCCGCACGACTTGCGGAGGAACCACGCGACATGCCACCACCCACCACGACACTGACCGCACCACCGGAACCGGCGGCGCCCGCGGCCCCACCCGCGCGCAGGCCGGCCCGGCGCTCCCCGGCCCTCGCCGGATGGGCGTACGCCACACCCACCGCGCTCTTCGTACTCATCTTCTTCGTCGTCCCGATCTTCCTGGTCGGCCGGATGTCGATCTCCGACTGGGGCCTGTTCGCCGGCAACCGCGGCATCAACGCCCCGGAGAACTTCACCGACGCGCTCGACCAGCGGCTGTTCTGGCCGGCGGTCTGGTTCACCGTCCAGTACACGGTGATCACCACCGTCATCCTGCTCGCGCTCGCCCTCGGCATCGCGCTGCTGGTGCAGGAGTCGAACCGCTGGACCGGCTTCCTGCGCACCTCGGTCCTGGTGCCCAGCGCCCTCGGCCTGGCCAGCGCGTCCCTGCTGTTCTACGCGCTGTACTCACCGCAGAGCAGCCCGCTCGGCTTCCTCGGCATCTCGTTCCTGGGCACTCCGGCCAGCGCGCTCTGGTCCACGGTCGCGCTGATCGTCTGGCGCTTCGCCGGCTTCTACATGCTCCTGCTGCTGGTCGGGCTGCAGGGCATCTCGGGTGACGTCTACGAGGCGGCCCGCCTCGACGGCGCGAACCGCTGGCAGACGTTCCGTCACGTCACGCTGCCGCTGCTGCGCTCGTCGCTCGCGCTCTGCACGATCCTCTGCGTCACCGGGTCGATGCTGGCGTTCGACCAGTTCTACATCCTCACCAAGGGCGGCCCGGACAACAGCACGCTCACCATCGTGCAGCTGATCTACAACGCGGCGTTCGCCGGAGCGAACAACCTGGGCCTCGCCGCCGCCCTCTCGATCCTCGTGCTCGCCGCCCTGCTGGTGCTGAACCTCGCCCAGTTCCGCGGACTGCGCGGAAAGGAGAGCTGAGCCGATGCGGCGGATGCCCTATTACGTCTTCACCGGCTCGCTGGCCGTGCTCTTCCTCGCCCCGATGATCTGGGCCGCGGTCGCCTCGGTCAGCCCGCAGGCCGGCACCGCGCAGGTCGAGGGCTGGGGCCTGGCCAACTACCAGACCCTGGCGAACTACCAGGCCGGCATCGGGGTCTACCTGGTCAACTCGACGATCGTGTCGCTGCTGACGGTCGGTTTCACGCTGTTCGTCTCGGTGCTCGGCGGGTACGCCTTCGCGATGTTCCGCTTCCCCGGCCGCAACGCCCTGTTCCTGCTCACCCTCGCCATCCTGATGGTCCCGTACGCCACCCTGCTCATCCCGCTCTACGTGCTGCTCAACGAGCTGGGCCTGCAGAACTCCCTGGTCGGGCTCGCGCTCGTGCTGGCCATGTTCCAGCTGCCGTTCGCCACGTTCATGATGCGGATCTCGTTCGAGGCGATCCCGGCCGAGATGCGCGAGGCCGCCCTGATCGACGGCTGCGGCTCGGTACGCGCCCTGCGCCACATCCTGGTCCCGGCCGTGAAACCGGGACTCATCACGGTCGGCCTGTTCGCGTTCCTCGCCGCCTGGAACGACTTCATCACGCCGCTGGTGCTGATCAGCGACTCCGACAAGGCACCTCTCCCGCTCGCCGTCGCCAACATGCGCCAGCAGGTGATGGGCATCGTCGACTACGGCGCGACGGAGGCCGGCGTGGTGGTGCTGGCGCTCCCCTGCGTCCTGCTCTTCCTCGCTCTCCAGCGGTACTACGTCCGCGGATTCATGTCCGGCGCTCTCAAAGGGTGATCCACACGTGACGATCAACGAAGCACAGACCACGGTTCCCGCCATCGACTGGAAGCGGCGTGGCGGCACCCCGGCAGCGCCGAGCAACGGCCGGCTGCGGCCACTGGGCCTGCGCGAGGTGACCCTGCTGCCCGGATTCTGGCAGCGCCGCCAGGACGTCAACCGGTCCGCCTCGCTGGCACACATCGAGCGCTGGCTGGAACGGGCCGGCTGGCTGGGCAACTTCTCGCGTACACCGCAGGAGCGCCGGGGCCGCGAGTTCGCCGACAGCGAGGTCTACAAGCTCCTCGAGGCGATGGCCTGGGAGTTCGGCCGCACGCGTGACCCGCGCCTGGACGCCCGATACCGGTCGATCGTGCGGCGGGTCGCCGCCGCACAGCTGCCCGACGGCTACCTCAACACGAACTTCGGCCGTCCCGGCCAGCAGCCCCGGTACTCCGACCTGGAGTGGGGGCACGAGCTCTACTGCTACGGCCACCTGATCCAGGCCGCCGTCGCCCGGGCGCGCACGTTCGGCGCCGACGAGCTCGTCGAGGTGGCGATCCGCGCCGCCGACCACGTCTGCGAGGTCTTCGGGCCGGACGGCCTCAACGCGGTCTGCGGCCACCCGGAGATCGAACCCGCGCTGGTCGAGCTGTACCGGGTGACCGGCGAGACCCGCTATCTCGAGCAGGCGCGCCTGTTCGTCGAGCGCCGCGGTCACCAGACGCTGCCCGACATCGAGTTCGGTCGCGCGTACTTCCAGGACGACGTTCCGGTCCGTCAGGCCGAAGTGCTGCGCGGGCACGCCGTCCGGGCCACGTACCTGGCCGCCGGTGCCGTCGACGTCGCGGTCGAGACCGGCGACACCGAGCTGCTGGACGTGCTGTCCCGGCAATGGCGGGCCACCGTCGCGCGGCGCACGTACCTGACCGGCGGGATGGGCGCCCGCCACCAGGACGAGGCGTTCGGCGAGGACTTCGTGCTGCCGCCGGACCGCGCGTACTCCGAGACCTGCGCGGGCGTCGGCTCGGTCATGCTCGCCTGGCGGCTGCTGCTCGCCGAGGGCGACGTCCGCTACGCCGACCTGATCGAGCGCACGCTGTTCAACGTCATCGCCACCGCACCGTCCGACGACGGCACCCGGTTCTTCTACACCAACACGCTGCACCAGCGCGTCCTGGGCACCGAGCCGCCCGCCGACGCCCTCATGCCGCGGGCCGCGTCCACCCTGCGCGCGCCCTGGTTCGAGGTGTCCTGCTGCCCCACCAACCTGGCCCGCACCTTCGCCAGCCTCGCCGCCTACGTCGCCACCAGTGACGACGAGGGCGTGCAGGTCCACCAGTACGCGGCCGCCACGATCCGGACCGCGCTTCCCGACGGCCGCGACATCGGCCTGCGCATCGACACGGACTATCCGGCGTCCGGCCGGGTCACGATCCGGGTCACCGACGCGCCGGACACGCCGTGGACGCTCACCCTGCGCATTCCGCGATGGGCCGCGGGGGCGACTCTGGACGGCGTCGCGGTCGCGCCGGGCCACGTCCGCCTGCGGCGGAGATTTCAGACCGGGGAGGCCGTCGTGCTCGATCTGGCGGTCCGGCCCCGGCTCACTGCCGCCGACGCTCGCATTGATTCCGTACGCGGATGCGTCGCGATCGAGCGGGGACCGGTCGTGTTCTGCGTGGAGTCCGTGGACCTTCCGCCCTATGTGCCGGTCGAGGCGCTGCGCCTCAATCCGGGAGTCGCACCGGTCGACGGCGACGGCGGCGTGATCGTCGCCTGCCGGGTCACCTCACTGCCCGATGAGGACTGGCCGTACCCGCCGCCCCCGGGCCGCGGCAGCGACGTCGACTCGGTCAGCGTCACCCTGCGCCCGTACCACGACTGGGCCGGACGTGGCCCGTCCACCATGCGGGTGTGGTTGCCCTCGACCGTCCAATAAAAGTGGTTGGGCCCGGCGGTGCCGGGTATCCCCCAGTACGTAGCAATCTGACTCTGGAGGTGCCCGATGTCGTTCGATGACAAGGTGGACAACAAGGCCGAAGAGGTCGGCGGCAAGGTCAAGGAGGGCGTCGGCCGCGCGACGGACGACGAGCGCCTGGAGGCCGAGGGCCGGGCCGACCAGACCAGCTCCAAGCTCAAGCAGGCCGGCGAGAAGATCAAGGACGCGTTCAAGTCCTGACGCTCTCACGAGGCGGGCCGGGATCAGCTGATCCCGGCCCGTTCCCGTGTCAGCGCAGGCCGCTGAACAGGTCGTCCTCGGGGATCGGCGCCCCGGTGGTGTCCCTGACGCGCACGTAGCACTCCTGCCCCATCACCGCGTCGAAGGTCTTGCGGCCCAGGTTGATGAAGAAGGCGCCGTCGCCCTGGCTGGCGTGCGCGGAGAGCGCGTCGAACTTCTGGTCCAGCACGCCGGACACGTCCACCCAAGCGGTGATCTCCTCGTCCGGCCAGCCCATCGGCTGTTGCTCGTCGGGCTCCGGCCCGTCCAGGCCGAGGCCCATCTCGCGCATCCGGTCGCCGACCTTCTTCATCATCGAGCGGGGCAGCGCGCTCATGTACACCTTGGCCGGGCTGTCCACGAGTTCGAGGGCGGCCATCGTGACGCGGTGGACCTGGATGTGGTCCGGGTGGCCGTACCCGCCGTTCTCGTCGTAGGTGAGCACGACGTCGGGCTGATACTTACGGATCAGCGCGGCCAGCCTCTCGGCGGCCTCGGGCACCGGGGCGGACCAGAACGCCTCCGGCGCGGTGTTGCTGTCCCAGCCGAGCATCCCGGAGTCGTGGTAACCGAGTATCTCCAGGTGGGAGACCTTCAGCGCGGCACACGACGCCTCCAGCTCGCGCCGCCGGGTGGCCACCACCGCCTCCGGGTCGTGCCCCGGCTCACCGGGCTTGACACCGTTAGGTCCGTCACCGCAGCGCCCGTCGGTGCACGTCACGACGACCGTGGTGACGCCCTCGGCGGCATACCGCGCGAGCACACCACCGGTGCTGGTGACCTCGTCGTCCGGGTGCGCGTGAACGGCGAGCAGGGTCAGGGGTCGATCGCTCATGTGATCACCCTATGCCGCGAATCCTGTCGGACCCCGATCGCATAATGCCTCCATGTCGCACGCCGATCTCACCCTCGCCGCCTGGCGCACCCTCTCCGACGAGACCGCACACCAGGTCGCCGCGGCCATTGCCCGTGACACCGGGTCTGAGCTGGTCGACGGGTTCTTTGAGCGCGACGGCCGCCGCTTCGCGCTGGTGCCCGGCGGGGCCGCCCGGGTGGGCTACGACGCGGCGCGCTTCTCGCCCACCGAGCGGCAGGCCGCGCACTTCGCCGCGGAGGCCGCCGAGTGGGGCATCGAGGAGTCCCTCCACGACTTCGTTGACCAGGCCACCTCGCCGGCCCGCGCGGTCGTGCTGCCCGCCCTGCTGGTCGCCGTCCGCTCCGAGCCGGCCGGCAACCTGGTCCTCGACGACGACGGTGATGGCGACGACCACGCCTGGATGACGGCCGGGCTGGCAGGCCGTGGTCTGCGCCCGCCCACGCCCGATGAGTGGGAGTTCGCCTGCGGCGCGGGCGCCACCACACTGTTCCACTGGGGCGACGACTACCCCGACGGTGAGCCCTACGGCGACGTCCCCCTGCTCGCCCAGCCGAACCGTTTCGGCCTCCACATCGCCGACGACCCCTACCGCGCCGAGTTCACCACCGACCCACAGGTGCTCTGCGGCGGCGACGGCGGCTCGGCCGTGTGCGGCGGCTACGGCTCGTTCCTGAGCTGGCTGACCCTGGCCACCGCCTATCGCGACACCAGCCTCCCCGAGGTCGTCGCCGACGGCGGCCTGACCGACGAGACCCCGGTGCGGCCGGTCATCGCCATCCCGTGACGCCGGGACCTTGCACAGCCCTGAGACTTTTGCCGGAACCGATGGAAAGTATGGACACATTCATCGAAAGTCATTAACGTCTGGAACACCGCGAGACCCTCCCTCGGTCCCGCTTCCCCCGCCAGGTCGGTGAGTCGGCGCAGGTCCCCGCTCCTGGTAATCGCCAGAAAAGTGGACCTGCCATGCCCTTGAAACGCGTCCTCGCAACGCTGATCGTCGCTTCATCCGTGGTGCTGGCCGCGCCCCGGCCGGCCCTTGCCCACCCCGTCAATCCGGCCGACTTCCAGCAGGTCACGCTCGCCAAGGGGGTCGCCGAGGTGGGCGAGCCGATGGCCATCGCGGTGCTGCCTGACCGGTCGGTGCTGCACACCGCGCGCAACGGCACGCTGCGCCGCACCGATGCCGCGGGCACCACCACCGTGATCGGCACGCTGCCGGTCTACACCCACGACGAGGAGGGGCTGCAGGGCGTCGGGGTCGATCCGGGCTTCGCCACGAACCGGCAGATCTACCTCTATTACGCTCCACCCCTCTCCACGCCCGCCGGGGACGCGCCCGCGACCGGGACGGACTTCTCCGCGTGGAACGGTGTGAACCGCCTGTCGCGGTACACCCTCAACGCCGACTACACGCTCAACACCGGGAGCGCGGTCACCGTGCTCGACGTGCCGGCCTCCCGGGGGATCTGCTGCCACGTCGGCGGCGACATCGACTTCGACGCGGCCGGCAACCTGTACCTGTCGACCGGTGACGACAGCAACCCGTTCGACTCGGCCGGGTTCTCGCCGCTGGACGAGCGCACCAACCGCAACCCCGCCTACGACGCTCAGCGCAGCGCCGGCAACACCAACGACCTGCGCGGCAAGGTGCTGCGGATCAGGGTGAACGCGAACGGGTCGTACTCGATCCCGGCCGGCAACCTGTTCCCGCAGGGTACGGCGAACACCCGCCCGGAGATCTACGCGATGGGGTTCCGCAACCCGTTCCGGATGAGCGTCGACAAGGCCACCGGCGCCGTCTACCTCGGCGACTACGGGCCGGACTCGGGCTCCACCGATCCGAACCGCGGGCCGAGCGGCCAGGTCGAGTTCAACCGGATCACCAGCCCCGGCAACTACGGCTGGCCGTACTGCACGGGGACCAACACCACGACCGAGACCTACAACGAGTGGAACTTCGCCGCCGGCACGACCGGCGCCAAATACAACTGCGCGGGCGGCGCCACGAACAACTCGTTCCGCAACACCGGGCAGGGGACGCTGCCGCCGGCCCGGCCGGCCTGGATCCGGTACGCCGGTGACGCCGGCAGTCCCGCCGAGTTCGGGGGCGGTTCCGAGTCGCCGATGGCCGGCCCGGTCTACCGGTACGACGCCGCGAACCCGTCGGCCACCAAGTTCCCGCAGTCGCTCGACGGTCACTTCTTCGCCGGTGAGCTCGGGCGCGGCTGGATCAAGCCGATCCACGTCGGCACCGACGGCGCGGTCGGCGCGATCTCCGACTTCGTGTGGGGCGGCAAACAGGTGATGGACATGGCGTTCGGGCCGGACGGCTCGCTGTACGTGCTGGACTACGGCACCGGCTACTTCAACGGCGACGCCAACTCCGCGCTCTACCGCTACGACCACGTCGGTGGCGGCAACCGGGCACCGACCGCGGCCGCCGCGGCTGACAGGACGTCCGGGCAGGCGCCGCTGACCGTCGCGTTCTCCTCCGCCGGGTCGTCCGACCCCGAGGGCGGCGCGCTGACGTACTCGTGGAACTTCGGCGACGGGACCACCTCCACCGCGGCCAACCCCACCAAGACGTACGCGGCGAACGGCACGTACAACGTGACGCTCACGGTCACCGACCCGCAGGGCGCCACCGGTACGGCGAGCGTGCAGATCGGCGTCGGGAACACCGCGCCGTCGATCAGCATCGGGACGCCGGGCAACGGGCAGCTGTTCTCGTACGGCGACTCCGTCCCGTTCTCCTTCACACCCAGTGACCCCGAGGACGGCACGGTCAACTGCACGCGGGCGAAGATGACGTACGTGCTGGGCCACGACAGCCACGGCCACCAGATCACCTCGGTGAACGGCTGCACCGGCGTCATCACGATCCCGGTCGACGGCGAGCACGACGCGGCGGCCAACATCTTCGCGGTCTTCGACGCCGAGTACACCGACGCGGCCGGCCTCACCACCCACCAGCAGCACATCCTGCAGCCGAGGCACCGTCAGGCCGAGCACTTCAAGACGTCGTCCGGGATCAACACGTTCACGAAGACACCCGCCGGGGGCGGCCGGACGGTCGGCGACATCAACAACGGTGACTGGATCGCGTTCGACCCGTACCAATTGGGCAATGTCACGTCGTTCACCGCGCGGGTCTCGTCCGGCGGCGTGGGCGGGACGCTGCAGATCCGGGCCGGCTCACCGACCGGGACCGTGCTCGGCTCGGCCACCGTGCCGGTGACCGGCGGCTGGGAGACGTTCACGAACGTCAGCGGTACGGTGACCGGCGCACCGGCCGGCACGACAACGCTCTACCTCACGTTCGCCGGCGGCGCCGGCGCGCTCTACGACGTGGACGCCTTCACCCTCAACACCGCGGCGTCCGGCCCGGTCAAGGGCCTGGCCGGCAAGTGCCTCGACATCTCCGGAGCGGCGAGCGCCGACGGTACGAAGATCCAGCTCTGGACGTGCAACAACACCGCCGCCCAGCACTGGGCCCGGTCGGGTCAGACCTTCCGGGCTCTGGGTAAGTGTCTCGACGTGGCCGGAGGCGCCACCGCCAACGGCACGAAGGCACAGCTCTGGACGTGCAACGGCTCCGGTGCCCAGAACTGGGCACCGCAGTCCGACGGCACGATCCGCAACCCGCAGTCCGGCCGCTGTCTGGACGTCAGCCAGAACAGCTCCGCCGACGGTCAGCAGATCCACATCTGGGACTGCGTCGCCGGGGCCGCCAACCAGAAGTGGGTGCTGTCTTGAGAAGAGCACTACTGATCCTCGCCATGATCGCCGCGTCGCTGGGCCTGCCCTCGCCGGCACAGGCCGACACTCCCTACGACGTCCTCGTCTTCTCCCGCACGGCCGGATTCCGGCACGACTCGATCGCGGCCGGGACCCAGGCGATCCGGGACCTGGGCGCCGCGAACGGGTTCACCGTGACCGCCACCGAGGACCCGGCCGTGTTCAGCGCCGCGGGCCTGGCGCCGTACGAGGTCGTGGTCTTCCTGAACACCACGGGTGACGTGCTCGACGCCGCGCAGCAGACCGCGTTCGAGAACTTCATCCGCTCCGGCCGCGGGTACGCCGGGGTGCACGCCGCCGCCGACACCGAGTACAGCTGGCCATTCTACGGCGAGCTGGTCGGCGCGTGGTTCGCCTCGCACCCGGCGATCCAGGCCGCGAACGTCAAGGTCGAGGACCGGGCACACGCGGCCACCGCGCACCTGCCGCAGACCTGGAACCGCACCGACGAGTGGTACGACTACCGCACCAACGCCCGCTCCAGCGCGCACATCCTGGCCACGCTGGACGAGTCGTCGTACTCGGGCGGCACGATGGGCGCCGACCACCCGCACGCGTGGTGCAAGACGTACCAGGGTGGCCGCTCGTTCTACACCGGCGGCGGGCACACCCAGGCGTCGTACGCCGACGGTGCCTTCCGGGCGCACCTGCTCGGCGGCATCCGGTACGCGGCCGGGCAGGCCAAGGCGGACTGCCGGCCGGAGACCGGTTACACGGCGCTCTACAACGGCTCGACCACCGGTTGGTCGCAGGCCGGTCCCGGCGCGTTCACCAACTCCGGCGGCACCCTCACCTCGACCGGTGGGATGGGCCTGTTCTGGTACAGCGCGAAGCAGTTCACCAGTTACTCGCTGAAGCTGGACTGGCGGCTCGCCGGCGACGACAACACCGGCGTCTTCATCGGCTTCCCGCCGTCGACGGACCCGTGGTCGGCCGTGAACAACGGGTACGAGGTGCAGATCGACGCCACCGACGCCGCCGACCGCACGACCGGCGCCGTCTACACCTTCAAGTCCGCGGACCTGGCCGCCCGGGACGCCGCGCTGAACCCGCCGGGCGCGTGGAACACGTACGAGCTGCTCGTCGAGGGCGAACGGCTGCGGGTGTACCTGAACGGCGTACAGATCAACGATTTCACCAACACCGACCCGGTGCGCTCGCTCGCCGGCCACATCGGCATCCAGAACCACGGCGCCGACGACGAGGCCTCGTTCCGCAACATCCGGATCAAGGAGCTGGGCGGCCCGCCGCCGGCGACGTCCGGCCCGATCAGGGGCCTGGCGGGCAAGTGCCTGGACGTCTCGGGTTCCGCGACCGCCGACGGTACGAAGATCCAGCTCTGGACGTGCAACAACACCGCCGCGCAGAACTGGTCCCGGTCGGGTCAGACCTTCCGGGCCCTGGGCAAGTGCCTCGACGTGGCCGGCGGCGCCACCGCCAACGGCACGAAGACGCAGCTCTGGACGTGCAACGGCACCGGCGCGCAGAACTGGGCACCGCAGTCCGACGGCACGATCCGCAACCCGCAGTCCGGCCGCTGTCTGGACGTCAGCCAGAACAGCTCCGCCGACGGTCAGCAGATCCACATCTGGGACTGCATCGCCGGAGCGGCCAACCAGAGGTGGGTGCTGCCCGCCTAGCGATCACGACTCGGCGCCCGCCGGCGGGATCGTGATGGCGATCTTGCCGGCGGGTTCGCCGGTCTTGAGGTGGCCGAGGGCATCGGCGGTCCGCTCGAGCGGATACGTCCGGTCGACCACCGGGGTGAGCGCGCCGGAGTCGGCAAGATCGCTCAGAGTGCGCAGGTCGGCGGCGGGCTGGGTGGACATGAGGCCGGTCAGGCGCTGGCCCACGAACGGCGTGAGCAGCATCGCCCGGATCTGACGGTCGGCGCCCTGGAGCACCCGCCCACCGCCCGGCCCGCCGACGATCACGAGCGTGCCCCGTGGGGCGAGGGCCCGGCGCAGCCGGGTCAGGGAGCGGTTGCCGGCCGTGTCGAGGATGAGATCCCACCGGACGCCACCGGCGGTGAAGTCCTCGCGGGTGTGGTCGATGACGTGGTCGGCGCCGAGGGAACGGACCATCTCGGTCTTGGCGGTGCGGCACACACCGGTGACGTGAGCTCCATAAGCCTTGGCGACCTGGACGGCGAAGCTGCCCACGCCGCCGCCGGCACCGGTGATGAGCACCCGCTGCCCAGTGGTGAGCCGGCCGGCGTCGCGCAGACCCTGCAGTGCGGCGCACCCGGAGCCGGGCACCGTGGCGGCCTGGACGAAGCTGAGGGCGGCCGGCTTGGGCGCGAGTTTGTCCTGGCCGGCGCGGGCGAACTGAGCGAAGGCGCCGTCGCAGGTGCCGTAGACCTCGTCGCCGGGACCGAACCGGGTCACGTTGGCGCCGACGGCCTCGACGCGGCCGGCGACATCCATGCCCGGCACCGGATTCCTGGGGCGGCGCAGCCCGAAACCGGCGGCGCGCAGCAGGTAGGGCAGGCCGGTGACCACGTGCCACACGCCCTGGTCGACGCCGGCGGCCTCGACGCGGACGAGGACGTCGTCGGCGCCGAGCGCCGGAACAGCCATGTCCCTCAGCCGGAGCTGATCCGGTTCGCAGTAGGTGTCGCGGGCGATGGCGATCATCCGTGGAACCCCCTTCGGTAGGCGACGATCTTCACGGCTGCGGAGACGAAGGCCGCCAGCACGAACGCCAGATACAGCGTGTTGGCGATCCAGAAGTGGTCGGCCTCCCCCAGGGCCAGGCCGAACGGGACGATCGCGGCGAGGCTCATGACATAGAAGCCGACATGGTCGCCGAGCCGGCTGATCTCCCGGTCCCGCACGTCGCGGCGGTGCCCGCCGCGCGTGGAGAGACCCGCCAGCACGCTCAGGACGATGTTCGCCACGATGCCCGCACCGATCGCCGTCAGCAGGGGACCCACGTAGGCGACGCCGGCGACGCCGGCGCCCGCCGCCCGGCTCAGGACCGTCGCGACGTAGATCGCCGGAACAGCGGCCGCGACCAGGGCGTAGATCCACCAGCGCTTCTCTTCGGGGGTCATCGCCCTCTCCCAATGTATAAAAACTTTGACACCTCGAAGGTAAAGCGATGCCGACATGGTGTCAATAATTTTTGACCTGGCCCCGACCTGGCACCTTTCCGACAGGTGCGGGCCCGGTCGTCCGCTCTAGGATGCTCGTCGAGTCCGGCCCGGGGTGGGAACGAGTTGACCAGCGAGAACGACGGTGCGCCGCTGCGCGACGCGATGCGTGCCGCACTGGGCGGTCTCGTGCGTGGCGGCCGGCTGGTCAAGCAGTCCTCCGGGCCCTATCTGATCGGGCTGCTCTGCGCCACGAGCCTGGTCCCGGTGGCGGCGGCCGCGTGGAGCGTCACCGTCCCGGTCAACCTGGCGATCGCCGCGGGGCTCGGCTCGGTCGGCGCCAACGTGCTGACGAACGTCCTGTCCAAGGGGATCGAGCGCTTGCGGGCGGCGGGTCCCGAACAGCCCACGCCGGCGGCGATCGAGCGCGAGCTGCTCCTTCTGATCGAGGAGGCGCTCGGCGGCGACGAGGACCAGGCCGCCGCCCTGCGCGCCGAGATCGCCGGGCTCCTCCAGCGGATCGACGCGGTCGGCGCCCTGATCGAGGCGGGCGACGCGGATCTGCGGGACACCGTCGCGGAGAGCCTCGCGTCGCTGGCCGGCCAGTTCAGCGAGTTCCAGTTCGTCGTGACCGAGACGCAGGCGGCGCTGTGGCGCATCGAGGTCTCGCTGCGCCGCCAGGAGGAGCAGCAGCGGGCCGGGCTGGAACGGCTCGCCGACCAGCACCTGACGCTGCGGCTCGTGCTGGAGAAGGTCGCCGCGGTGGAGGCCCGCACGAGGACCGATCCGGACGACGCCGTGCCCGGGGCCGCCTGGCAGGGATGCCCCTACCGCGGGCTGGCGCCGTTCGAGGAACGTCACTCGGCCGTGTACTACGGGCGGGCGGAGGCGACCACCAGGCTCGTCCAGCAGCTGGCACTGCGCCTGACACACGGCCGGATGTTGGTGGTCGTCGGCGCCTCCGGCGCCGGCAAGTCGTCGCTGCTGCGAGCCGGACTGCTCCCCCGGCTGGCCGCTGACCTGATGGTCCCCGGCTCCTCGGCCTGGCCCCGCCGCGTGCTGACACCCACCGCCGGCCCGCTGGAGGAACTGGCCGCCCACCTGGCCGACCTCACCGGCACCGACGCGGCCTCGGTGCACGGCTCGCTGATCGCCGACCCCCGCAACGCCCGCCTGACCGCCCGCCAGGCCGCCCGGAGCGTGGGCCCGGACAGCCGGGTGGTGCTGGTCGTGGATCAGTTCGAGGAGTTGTTCACGCTGGTCTCCGGTGATCCGGCGGGACGGCGGCAGCAGCTCGCGTTCGTGGCGGCGCTGAACGCGATGGCCACCGCCGACCGGCCCGGCGACCAGCCGCCCGCTCTGGTCGTCGTCGCGGTGCGCGCCGACTTCCTCGATCGGGCGGCCGCCTTCCCGGAGGTGGGCCAGGCGCTGGCGGCCGGCTCGTTCGTGCTGGGGCCGATGACGGAATCCGAGCTGCGCCTGGCGATCACCGGCCCGGCCGCCGAGGCCGGGGTCCCGCTCGAGCCGGGGCTGGACGAGTCGATCCTGGGTGAGCTGCGCGACCGTACGCTGGTCACCGGGTTCGACGCCGGGGTGCTGCCCCTGCTGTCCCAGGCGATGCTCGCCGTGTGGGAGGCCCGCGACGGTGGCCCGCTGACGACACGCGTGTACTGGCGGATGGGCGGGGTGGGCCAGGCCGTGCAGACGAGCGCCGAGGCGGCCTACCAGGCGCTGCCGGACGCCGGCCGCCAGGTCGCGCGCTCGGTGTTCGTGCAGCTGACGGTCGTGACCGGCAGCGGGCAGCTCGCGTGCCGCCGCGCCTCCCGCTCGGACCTGGCCGCCGCGGCGGGAGTCACGCCGGGCGAGGTCGAGGCGGCGCTGGCACCGTTCGCCGACCGCCGGCTGATCGTTGTGGAGCACGCCGCCGTCCGCATCGCCCACGACGCCCTGCTGCGCGGCTGGGCCCGGCTGCGCGGCTGGCTGGACGCCGAGCAGGCGGATCGCAAGCTCTACCGCGAGCTGGCCGAGGACGCGTCGCTGTGGGACGAGCGCGGGCGCGATTCCTCGTTCCTGTACCGCGGCTCGCAACTCGACGCGGCGGTGCGGGCGACCGGCCGGTGGAATGCTGACGCCGGCCGGTTCCCCGAGCTCGCGCCGCGTACCCGGGAATTCCTCGCCGCCGCCCGGCGGGCCGCCGGCCGCAGTCGAAGGCTGCGCCGCACGGTGACCGCGGTCCTGTCGACGCTGACCGTGGCCGCGCTGGTGGCGGCCGGGCTGGCCATCCGGAGCCAGGCGGACCTGCGCCGGCAGCAGGACGTGGCGCTCTCCCGCCAGCTTGCCGCGCAGAGCCAGGCCGTCCGGCCGGATCACCCGCTGCTGGCCGGCAGGCTGGCCGCCACGTCGTGGCGGATCTCGCCCACCGAGGAGGCCTTCACGAGCATGCGCGCGGCGATCGCCGACCATCGCGCGGTGCTGCGCGGCCACACCAACGTCGTCAACGACGTGACGTTCAGCCCGCGCGGCGACCTGCTGGCCAGCGCCTCCGACGACGGCACGGTCCGGCTGTGGGACCCGCTGACCGGCCTGCCGGCCGGCGGACCGCTCACCGGCCACGAGGGCACCGTGAGCCGCCTGGCCTTCGACCCCGCCGGATCGACGCTCGCCGGCGCCGGCGACGACGGCACCGTCCGGCTCTGGAAGACGACGGCCGCCGGAGCGACCGCAACGGAAGCAGACGGCCGGACACCCGGCACGGAACCGAGCGGGGACGGTGCCGGGCCGGTCGGGAGAACGCTGAGGGGGCACGTCGGGCCGGTGACGGCGGTGGCGTTCGGGCCGCGGGACCATCTGCTCGCCAGTGCGGGTGACGACGGCACGGTGCGGCTGTGGAACGGCGCGGCCGGGACGCCAGTGGGGGCGCCGTTGACCGGGCACGGTGGTGCGGTCACCGCGGTGGCGTTCCGCCGGGACGGGCGGATGCTCGCGGTGGCCTCCAGCACGCCGGCCGGTGGTGTGGTGCACCTGTGGGACCCGGCCACCCGGCGGCGGGTGGGCAAGACGCTCAACGGGCACGCGGACTGGATCTGGAGCCTGGCGTTCAGCCGCGACGGGCGGCTGGCCGGCGCCGGGCTCGACGGGACGGTCCGGGTGTGGGATCCGGTGACCGGGCGCAGGGTGGCGCCGGTGCTCCGCGGCGAGGGCAAGATGACCGGCGTGGCGTTCAGCCCGGACGGCACCCGGCTGGCCGGCTCGGGCAGCGACCGCATGATCCGGCTCTGGAACACCTCCGGCGGCAGGCTCGCCGGGACACCGGTCAGCGGACGGCAGGACTGGGTCTGGAGCGTGGCTTTCAGCCCGGACGGCCGGATGCTGGCCACCGGCGGCGAGGACGGCACCGTCCGGCTGTGGGATCCGGCCACCGGGCAGCCGGTCACCCGGTCGGTGACCACCCGTCGCGGCTACCTGAGCGATCTCGCGTTCAGCCCGGACGGCCGCATGGTGGCCACCGCGACCGGCAACGACCGGAGAGCCGTGCTGTGGGATCCGGCGACCGGCCGCCCGTTCCCGGGCCAGCTCCCCCGGCTGCCGTCACAGGCGATCTCCCTCGACTTCAGCCCGGCCGGTTCCCTGCTCGCCGTCGGCGGTGAGAACGGCGTCGTCACCCTGTGGAATCCGGTCACCCGGCGCGCGGCCGGCCGGCTGACGACCGGCGACCACGGTGTGGTGGACTCTCTGGCCTTCAGCCGGGACGGCACCCGGCTCGCCACGGGCGCCGAGGACGGGACGGTCCAGGTGTGGGACCCGGCCACCGGACGACCGGTCACCGGCCCGATGACCGGCCATCGCGGCACCGCCAACGCGATCACCTTCGCCGCGGGTCTGGTGGTCACCGCCGGCGAGGACGGAACCGTGCGCCGGTGGGACCCCGAGCTCGGCGAGCCGGCCGGTCCGCCGATGACCGGCCACGAAGGCTGGGTGCACACGGTGGTCGCCTCCCCGGACGGGCGTCTGGTGGCCACCAGCGGTGACGACGGGACGATCCGGCTGTGGGACCCGGCCACCGGGCGCGAGACACGACGGCTGACCGCCGGTGAGGCCGTGGCGGACCTCTCCTTCGCACCGGACGGGCGGGTCCTGGCCGGGGGCGGCGGCCGGAACGCGGTGCGGCTGTGGGATCCGGCCACCGGACGGGAGATCGGGCGGCCGGTCGTCCAGAGCACGGAGCCGAACAGCTCCGTCGGTGTCCTCGCCGTGGCGTTCAGCCCGGATGGCAGGATCATCGCGCACATCAGCATGCGCGCGCTGTCGATGACGGACCGCGCGGTCATTGCGGACACGTTCGGTACGGTGTGCGCCCTCTACGGATCCCTGAGCCCCGAGGATTGGCACACATATCTGACCGGTAGACCCGTAACCCCGATCTGCTCGTAGCAGGACGGTCAGCCGATCAACCAATTGATGCCCGTCCCCGGGTGAACAAGCGCGGTGACCGTGGAAGGCCGCGCCGCGGCGCTGCTAACTTCCGCGCCATGGTTTCGCGGTGTCTCACCGGCGTGTGCGCCGCCGGCCTCGTCCTGACGGTGCTGACCGGGTGCGGCAGTGACCGCAATCCCGCCCCCGAAGCGGCCGCCGCGGGCGAGCCCGTCGTCACGTCCGTGCCGTCGCCGATCGAGTCGCCGACCGCCACGCCGTCGTCCCCCTCGCCGTCGCCGTCGCCGAGCGCGACGACATCGGCCACCAAGTCGCCGGACACCTCGAGCGCGAAGACCCCTGACGGGAAGACACCGGGCACGAGCACGAGCCGCCCGAAGCCGGCCACCCTGCGGCAGCTGCGGAAGATCGTCGTACGGCAGGCGGACCTGCCGTCCGGATGGGAGCCCATCGAGTCGATCAGCATGCTCACGCCCGAGGTCAACGCGGCGATGGCCAAGTGCATAGGCGTACGCGACACGACCCCGCACATGGTCGCCGGCGCCGAGTCGAAGGCGTATTTCAGCGGACAGTCACAGATCCAGTCCGTCGCGGCCAGCTACCGCGGCGAGTCCGATCTGGACGTCGACTACGGCATGCTGACCAACCCGCGGATGAAACTCTGCCTGGAGCGCCTCGTCCGGTTCGTGCAGGAGGAGCTGGGGGGAACGGTCGACTCCGTGACCACCAAGGTGACGCTGGACCCGCCGGGATACCCGTCCAACGTGGTGGCGGTCGTGGAGGGCCGGATCGAGGGCGACCTCGCCGGGCTGGCCTCGGTGCAGTACGACCGGACCGTCTACATCCGCGGCCCGCTCCTGCAGGTCCAGGTGGGGATGGCCAGCGTCGACGAACCGGTACCCGGGGACATCCTGGACGCCGTGGTCGACGAGGTCGCCGCCCGCGCGGGCGCCCTGGGTTAGGACTTCAGCGCGACCGGGCGCCTTCCAGCCGGGCCTGTGCCAGCAGTGCCTCCAGGTGCCGCTTCCGGCGGCGCCGCACCGCACGCCAGGCGAGGAGGAGCGCGACCAGGGCCGCGGCCAGGAGCAGTTGGGGCCACGGCACGACCCAGGTGGTGACGCTGACCTCGGGCATGTTGTCGGCGGGTGAGAACGAGACGGTGGTCCTGACCCGGCCCAGGCCCCAGACCCCGTCGACGCGGGCGGACACGGCACGGGTGCCGCCGGGCAGCAACTCGCCGACCGTTGCCTCGGCCGTGGAACCGAGCAGGTCGGCGGACTCGATGCGGGCCCGCGGTTCGAGGCGGACGTTGCCGGTGTTGGCGGCGGTCCAGGCGACCTGGACGGTGCCGGGGTGCAGCGGGTTCCAGGAGCGCTCGAACCGGGCACGCAGATCAGTTACGGTCAGCGCCGGTTGCAGGGTTCCGGAGGCGCGGAGCAGGACGCGGAAGCCGACGCGGCTCTCGACCTGGACGGTACCCTGCCGGCCCAGGACCGTGGCGGCGATGCCGGCCGGGTGGTCTCCGGGGGTGGCCTTCTCCGGCACGGTGATGGTGAACGGCACCACCTTCGCGGTCTGCGGCGGAACCGAGACCGACTCCTGCACGGCGATCCAGGTGCCGCCGTCCACCGACTTCTGGTCGGAGGGAAGCATGTTGAAGCGACCCTTGTCGGTCAGGTAACCGTCGGCGGCCTTGAGCGCGAAGGTGACCGCGCTGTCGCTGAGGTTGCGGACCGCGAGGTGCTCGGTGATCACCTGGCCGGGGTCGAGGGTGTGCTCGATCCAGCGCCGCCCGTCGGGACCGGCTTCGCCGGCGGGCTGCACGGTCCAGGTCACCGGCGCGGGCGCCGGCGCGGACAAAACGGGCGCGGACAAAACGGGCGCCACCGGGATCGCCAGGGCCACGGCGGCCAGGATGCCTGCGACGGGGGTGATCATCGGCGCGCTCCAGGGGTGGCGAGGGGCGAGGGCTGAAGAGGCGTGCGGGACGGGCGGGGGCCGGAGCCCCCGCCCGGAGGATCACTCGAAGAGGGACAGGGTCAGGGTGGCGCGGTAGGAGCCGGCCGCGACGTCCGCCGGCGTGCGCAGGTTCAGGCCCGCGTTCACCGTGTAGGCGCCGCCGGTCACCTCCGCCGAGTCGTAGGTGGACACGAGCAGTTCCTGATCGACCAGACCGACATTGTTGCCGGGTTGGGTCTCGTCGTCGAGAACGGTCACGACCTCCTCGCCCTCGCTGACGAGGCCGGTGTCGCCACCGTCGATCAGGCGCGGCTTCCAGCCGAGGTGGCCGGCGCTGATCGGTGCCTGCCCGGCGGTGCCGGTGAAGTCGCTCGAGCTGCCCAGCACGGCCCAGCCCGACCCGGCCGGAATCTCCTCGAGCGTGCGGGTGTCGGTGACGGTCACCGTCGGCAGCGTGCCGGTGAACTGGCGGACCAGCAGGTCGGAGCCGTTCTCCTGCAGGGCGACGGAGGTGCCGGCGACGGTGAGCGCGAGAACGCCCGGCTCCTTGATCTCGGTGATGTCGACGGTGACCTCGACCTCGGCCTCACCCGGGTCGGCGATCGCGGCGGCCGGGAGGGCGGTCGCGGCCAGGACCGAGCAGGCGAGGACCGAACAGGCGGCGATCGGCAGTCTTCTTCTGATCATTTTCAGGCTCCACAGCTGAGGGCGGGGTAGGTGGTTGCGGTTGAGTTGACGGTCGCGGTGCCGGACGGCACCGATGCGGCACGTGCGGCGAAGGCTTGATAGGCGTTGGCGCCGGGTGCGATCTGGGTGAAGACCTTTTTTCCGTACGCGGTGACGACCTCGATGTCGAGCGGTGCGGTGTGGTCGTTGCGCACCTGGACGGCCACGTATGCCTTCCCGGCGATGCAGCGCGGCTGGACCGTGACGGCCAGCTGCGGCGGAGCGCTCTCGCCGGCGAAGACGCGCCACTCGGTGATCGCCACGGCGGAGTACGTAGTGCCGTTGCCGTTGGCGCTGACCGTGGCCCGCAGCCGCGCCGTGGTGACCGGCTGCTCGAACGTGACGGTGTTGAAGGCGGTGGTGCTGGTCCCGTACGTGCCCGGGATGTCCTGCCACGCCGCGCCGTCCCAGTGCTGGAGCCTCCAGCTGTCCGGCTGGGCGACCCCGTCACCCGTGCCCTGGTTGGAGTCCCGCCAGAACTTGAGTTCGGCACCGGTGAGCCGGATCGGGCGGGTCCAGTCGTACTGCACCCACTGGGTGGCCGGGCGGGTGCCGGACCAGGTTCCCCAGAGCTGCGCCTGCGCCGGGTTGGCCGGGTCGGCGTCGTCGTTGAGCGCTCCGACGCTGTTCCAGCCGGCCGTGTAGGACGCGGTCGGCACCGCGATCGGCGCGACATTGCCGGTGAGCGGGCCGGACAGGTCGGCCGGGATGGTGACCGACTTGGCCGTCTCCAGGTTGCCGGCCCGGTCGAGAGCGCGGAACGTGACGGTGTGCTTGGCCGCGTCCGGTGCGGCGATCGGCCCGGCGTACGCGGTCCACGGCCCGGTGCCGATCGTGTACTCGATCCGGTCGACGCCCGAGGTGACGTCCGTGGCGGTGACCGTGACCCGGCGGTCGGCCACCGTGCCGGCGCTCACCGGGTTGGTGGCGTCGATCTTCACAGCCGCCGTCTGCGTTGCCGAGGTGTTGCCGGCCCGGTCGGTCGCCGTGGCGGTGACCGTGTGCTGGCCGTCGCCGGTGACGGTGGCCTCGGCGGAGCGCGTGTCGGGGGTGACGACCGGATCGGCGCTGTCGGTCCTCAGGGCGATCGACATGCGTCCGCCTCGATCGTCGGACGCGTTTGCGCGTACCCGAACGGAGGAGCGGAACCACCCGGCGGCCCCCGCCGAACCACTCAGGGTGAGCGCAACGGCCGGCGGGGTCTCGTCCCCCTCGGTGTCGCCGGGCGAGATGACCGTGACCGTCGCCGTGATCCTGCCGGCGGCGTAGCCCAGGACGCTGCCCTGCTTGGTGAACGTGCCCGGCGCCGAGACGTCCGCGGCGGTCACCGGGTCCCAGGAGACCGGCACCCGCAGCGTCTCGTCGCCGAACGTCACCGGAACCGTGCCGGGCAGGTCGGTCTCGCCCACCTCGACCGTGATCGCCGGCGCCGTGACCGAGGCCGGCTGTGCGGCGAGGACCTTCCACTCCTCGACCGCGACCGCCGAGTACGTGCTGCCGTTGGTCGACGCGTCGAACACCGCCCGGACCTGCGTGGTCGTGACCGCGTCGAAGGTGGTGTTCTGGAAGCCCTGGGTGCCGGTCGGGTACGCGCTCGGGTTCGGCACGTCCTTCCATTGGCCGTCCCAGTACTGGATCCTCCAGCGCGCCGGTGCGGCCACCCCGACGCCGGTGCCCTGCGGCTGGTCGTTCCAGAACTCGATCTGCGAGCCGGTGATCCGCATCGGCTGGTCCCAGGTGTACTGGACCCACTGCTGCGGCGGGTTGCTGCCGGTCCAGGTGCCCCACATGTCCGGCGGCAGCGGGTTGGCGCGCACGATCTCGTCGTTGAGCGCCTTCACCCAGTACTGGGTGGGTACCGGCTCGTTGGAGACGGTGACCTTGGCGGCCTGGGCGATGTTGGCGCGCGGTGTGCGGTCGGCCTGCTTCGCCGGGGTCTGCACGACCTGCCTCATCCGCGGCGGCGACTGGGTGTCGTCCCACTCGAGCCTGTCGATCGCGACCGACCTGCGGAAATGACCACCGCCGACGGCGTCCGCGGTGTGGTAGACCATCCACCACTGCCCGTTGAACTCGACGATGCCCGGGTGGCTCGTGGTCGACGAGACCGGGGTGAGGACGGTACCCCGGTATGTCCACGGTCCGGTCGGGCTCGTCGCGGTCGCGTACGCGATGCACGCGTGGTAGTTCGCCGGTGTGCAGGCCGAGGTGGGACCGGCGTTGTTACCGGCGTACGCCAGGTAGTAGGTGCCGTTGCGCTTGAACAGCCAGGACGCCTCGAAGAAACCGGTCAGGCCGCTGACCGGCTGCTGGGTGGTGACCGGTGTCCTCATGTCGGCCGCGAGCTCGATCAGCCGCAACTGGCCGAACGTTCCCCAGTAGAGGAAGACCCGCTGGCCCTCGACCAGGATCGTCGGGTCGATGTTCTCGATGGTGTTGGCGGTCGGCACGCGCTGCGAGATCAGCGGACCGCCGATGTGGTCGGTCCACGGGCCGGTCGGCGTATCCGAGACGGCCACGCCGATGGCGAATTTGTTGGCGGCGGTGGAGTCGCGCTCGGAGACCGGGACGTACCAGTAGTAGCGGCCGTCCGGACCCTTCACGACCTGGCCGGCGTAGGCGCGGCCGGGTGTCGCCCAGCTGAAGACGTTCTCCGGGCGCATGAGCGACGGGAAGTGGGTCCAGTCCTTCTGCGACGGATCGGCGGTCCGGAACGCGCCCCACTCGTTCATGATGAAGTCGTTGACCGCGGGCCCGGCCTCGTCGTGCCCGGTGTAGATGTACAGGTTCCCGCCGTCGACCAGCGGCGCCGGGTCGGCGGAGTAGTAGGAGCCGTCGGACAGGATCGGGTTCTTCTCCGACGTGAACGTGTACGAGTCGGCCGCCCGGGCCGGCGCGGCGGGTGCTGTCACCAGCAACCCCACCGCGACCAGGCCCGCGACCGCTCCTCTGAGCAGCCTCAAGGGGAAACTCCTCGTTATCCGCAGCTGACCGCGGCGTAGGGGGCGGTAATCGACTTTCCGTTGACCTTCACCGTTGCCGCACCGGCTGCGATGGACGTCGCGCGGCTGTTGAAGGACTGGTAGGCGGACTTGCCGGGCTGCACAGCGGTGACCGTTCTGCTGCCATATGGCGTGATCAGCTCGATGTCCAGCGGCAGCTGCCCGGTGTTCTTGGCGGTGACCGCCACGTAGGCCTTCCCAGCGGTGCACTGGGACTTGGCCTGGACTTCCACGGGCACTGCCGGGGCAGGGACGTCGTAGACCTCCCACTCCTGGACACCGGGAGCACCCCTGCCCTCCTCGGTGCCGCTCGCGGTGAGCACCGCCCGCAGCCGGGTGGTGGTCACCCGGTCGAAGGTCACCGTGTTCCACGCGGTCGCCGAGTTCCCGTACGCCGACGCGTTCGCGACGTCGGAGAACGCGGTCCCGTCCCAGTACTGGAGCTTCCAGGCACTCGGCGGCGCGACACCCGCACCGGAGTCGTCGATGTCCTGGACGAACCAGATCCGGGTGCGGTCCACGGTCACCGGCGCCGCCCAGTCGAGCTGGATCCACTGCTCGCCGACCTGCGGCCAGGTGTTCCAGACGTCCGTGTTCGGCCCGACCGGCCCGGTCGGCGTGACGCCGTCGACCAGGTTGTCGGCGGTGACCCAGCCGGGGGTGTACGACGCGGACGCCGTGCCGGTCCGCGCCACGTTGACCGGCGCCTGTCCCGCCTCCACGGTCTCGGTCCCCACCGCCGAGGTGTTGCCGGCCCGGTCCTGGGACCGGTACTCGACAGTGGTCGCGGCCGACCCGATCGGAACCGCTCCGTTTGCCGTCGTCCAGTCGCCGCCGGGCAGCCTGTACTGGACAGCGGCGATCCCGGAGAGGGCGTCGGTGCCGGTGATCGTCAGTTCGCGGGTCTGGCTGTTGAAGGTCGCCCTCGCCGTGGGTGCCGTACGGTCGATCCCGACCTTGATCTCCGTGATCTCGGAGACGTTCCCGGCGTCGTCGGTGGCTCGCGCCCGGACCGTCGCCTCGCCCTCCTCGGTGATCGTGATCGACCCGGTGTAGGCGACCCAGTCGTTAGTCCGATTTATCTGGATATCTGGGCTCACATCCCTGTTATCCGTCGCGGTCGCGGTCACCTTGACGTCCGACGTCGTCCAGGGAGCGGACGGGTCAGCGGTCAGAGTCGTGACCGGTGGTGCGGTGTCCTGCGGACCACCCGTGCCCACTGTGACCGTCGCGGTGGCCCGCTTGTCGGTGCCGGCGACCTGCCCGCCCACCTCGAACGTGCCCGCCGCCGCATACTTCGCGGGATCGATCGGGTCCCAGGTGACCGGGATGCCGCTCTGCCGCGACCCGTCGTTGTAGCCGACGGTCACCCCGGCCGGCAGCACCGGCGCGACACCGACCGCGGTGCTGACCGCCACCGGGTCGACGGTGTTGATCTGCACCGGATCGCTGCCGCGCACCCACACGTGGGCGGTGGCGGTCAGCGTCGTGCCCGCGACGAAACCGGAGACGGTGAAGTCACCGACCGACGCGACACGGTCCGGGTCGATCGCGCCCCAGGCCACCGAGACCGGCAGCCGGGCGCCGTCGGCGTACGTGACCTCGACGGTCGCCGGCAGCGTGGGCACCACGCCGACCTGCGTGCGCACGTCCACCGGAGCGATCGACGAAGCCGGCGCGGCGAAGACCCGCCACTCGGAGACGCCGACTGCGGAGTACGCCGTACCGGCCGCGTTCGGCAGCGCGTTGAACGTCGCCCGCAGCCGAGTGGTCGTGACCGCGTCGAACGAGACCGCGTTGGTGCGCCCGCGTACGGCCGGGTCGAACCCGGTCGCACCGGTCACGTCCTGCCACGCCGCGCCGTCCCACCACTGCACCTTCCACGATCTCGGCACCGCGACACCGGAACCGCCGGTGGTGCTGTCCGACCAGAAGTCGATCGAGGCGCGGTCGACGCGTACGGCGGACGGGAAGTCGTACTGCAGCCAGCGGGTGGCGGGCTCGTTGCCGGTCCACGTGCCCCACAGGTCGGTCTGCGCACCGCCGGAGAACAGCGCGGGTTTGCCGTCGTTCACGGCGTTCACGTTGTTCCAGCCCGCGGTGAAGCTGGCCGACGCGGACGCGGTGGAGGCTACGTTGATCTCACCCTCGGCGAGCGCTGTCGCGTTGACCACCACGTCCTTGTGGCTGTCGCCGACGGTCAGCCGCAGTGTGTAACGGCCGGACTTGGTGAACCGGGCGACGGTGCTGGGCGAGGACGCCGGGTCGAAGGCGACGGCGCCGCCCTCGGGAGCGTCCACGACCGACCACGCGGAGGTGACCGCGGTGCCGGGGTTCCCGTCGTCCTGGGCGAGGCCGATCAGGCGTACCGAACCGGCCTGGTTGTAGGTGGAGTCCAGCCAGGCGTCGGCCAGCGGCGGGGCGTTCGACGGGTCGGGTGCGGCGACTCCGGTGTCGTACGCCTGGATCTCCTTGACACCGGTCCTGAAGCCGGGCGCGTGCTGCACGGTGACGCGCAGACGCTCGGCCTCCACCGACGGGAACCGCACACGGTTCAGGTTGCCCTGCGGATAGGCGGGGAACCTGCTCTGGCCGGGGACCCGCTCCCATCCGTCGCCGCTGTCGTACTCGACGAGGAACTGGGCCGGTGGCGCGTATCCCTGGACGGTCGCGGTCGTCGAGGTGTTGTAGAAGTACACCCGGACGTCGTCGACCTTCTTCGCGCCCTCCAGGTCCACGATCAGCGAATCGGTGTTGTTCGGTGATCCTGCCGTACCCCAGAAGGGTTCGTTGATCGTGGTGCCGTCGACCGCGCCCGCGGCACCGCGCCCGGTTGCCGCGAAGGTCGCGGTGACGGGCTTGCCGGCCGCGACGTTGGCCGACCCGGTGCTGGCCGGGGCGATGTCCGCACCCGCCTTGGCGAGCACGTCGACGATCCGCGCGCCGGCAGAGAAAGTGACCTCCTGAGGCGATTTGACGGCTATCTGCTTCTTATTCGTGATCTGCGCGCCAGGCGCCGTCACCTCGCCCGTCGCCGGGTCATAGACGATCTTGGTGAGGCGGTCGGACGTGAACGCCAGCTCACCGTCGAGGTAGACCGAGTAGCCCTCGGGGACGTCGTTGCCGTAGTGGCGCTCGCCGCCGGGCGCGTCCCAGACCACGCTCAGGTCGCGGTCGCGGTAGCGGACGTTGTTGACGGTGAAGTGGTCCCAGCCGATGTCGATCGGGTCCAGCTCGATCTTCGCGTCGTCGCGCGGGCGCAGGCCCATCGCGTCCTCGATGACGGTGAAGTTCGTGGCGCCCAGGATCGTGTGGTGGATCCAGGAGCGGTAGCCGATGCTCTGGTTCGCGGCGGAGCCGTCGGCCCAGAACTCGTTCTGGTCGGGATACCGGTTGTCGCCGTTGTTCTGGTAGTGCGCCCAGGCGTTCCAGTAGAGCAGCTTCTTGTACCACTCGGCGTTGATGTACTGGGTCGGGTAGTTCCGCAGCACCGAGGAGAGCATCCGGAACGTCACCGTCGAGTTGATCACCGAGAAGTTGTTGCTGCCCGGCTCGCCCTGCGCGGCCGCGGCGGCCTTGTCGGCCTGGTTCGCCGTGGTGAACGGGAAGATCGGGTACTGGGCGTCGTCGGCGAACAGCCGCAGCGCCTCCCGGTACTCGGCGGTGTTCGGCATCAGCCCCACCGAGAACGGGTAGTAGTTGTTGATCTCCTTCCACGGGACCAGGGCGTCCGTGGCGACGTGCCGGTGCTTGAGCAGGTTGCCGTAGTGACCCATCTCGTCCGGGGTCTCGCGGGCCGGCTCCCACAGGTACTCGAGGACCGCCGTCTTGATCTGCTCGGCAAAGGCTTCCATTTCAGCCGATTTTTCGGCATTTCCTGCGATTTTGTACGCCTGGGCGGAAGCCTTCGCGTTCGAATAGAGGTACGCGCTCTCGGTCCGGTCCATGTAGCCCGGCCGCCAGTGGAACGACACCGCGTCGGCGTCGTTGCCGGTCATCGCGCCCCAGTTGTACTCGATCAGGCCGTTGCCGTCGAAGTCGTAGGCGTCCTGCACGCCCTTGACGTCGTTCTCGGCGTACTCGGCGAGGTTCTGGGCGATCGCTTTCGGTCCACCGTGGAGCTGGTAGGAGCGCCACGCGGCTTCCGAGATGTACTGTGTGTAGCTGTTCGACCAGTTGGCCGGATCGCCGGGATTGTCCACATATTTACTGCTTTTTGCGGTTTCACCGGCAGAAATCCAGGGACCGTACGAGTAGACCGGGTCCCGGAAGTACTTCAGGTCGTCCACGAACATGCCGACGGTCAGCACGATCGCGTTGTTGTAGCCGAGCACGCCCTCCATCGACGTCGGGAACTGGTAGTCGTTGCCCGGGATGTCGGCGTCGAGGAAGTTGAACCGCATCAGCCACCACCGGTAGAACAACGTCTTGTCGATGTTGTCCTCGGGAGTGTCCAGATAGGGCACGTTCTGCGCCCACCACCGGTTGTACGCCGTGACGTGCTCGGTGTACGCCGCACCCGGAGCCAGGCCGCGGAACCTCTCGTACTCCGCGGTCGACGCCGCGCTCTCCCTGGTCACGAAGCCCAGTTGCACCTTGGTCCGCACCGAGCCGCTCGCCGGCACCTGCAGGGTCTGCCGCAGCGTGCCCTCGACCGGCGTGAACCCGTCACCGGAGAACCGCGGGAACAGGTTCGTCAGCCGGTTGTAGGCGCGTACCGCACCGGTCAGCTCACCGCCGCCGTCCGGCACGGTCCGCGCGAACGGCGAGCTCGCGGTCAGCGTGACGTCCTTGGCCGCCCCGTTCGAGCTGGACACCTCGAGGTTGGTGACCGCCACGTTCGCGTCGGTGATGAACTTCGTCTGCACCACCCGCAGCCCGGCCGCGGTGTTCGCGAACACCGACCGCCAGTAGCTCGGCGTCTGCTTGCGCTGGGCGGCGTCCTCGGTGAGCGCGATGTCCGCGCCACCCACCGAGGCGGTGATCGTGTACGCACCCTGCCCGCCGGCGATCGACTCGATGTACGCGACCTCACCGCCGAACCCGAGCGTGCCCGGCTGGTGCGTCTTCATGAACACGGCCCGGCCGCGGCTGAACAGGTACTGGTTGGCGTCGCCGTTGGAACCGCCCGGCGTGTTGCCGGTGCGGGCCAGCATCCGGTCGAACCAGAAGTCCTGGTCGGAGCTCGACCCGGCGCCGTTGGCCAGATCGGCGTCGAAGATGGCCTGCAGCTGGTTGCGCGCGTGATATCCGGTCCGCTCGTCCGGCACCGGGGAGGCGCTGCCGGTGAACACCGGATACGGCGTGTTCGCGTTGGGAGCGGCGTGCGCCGCGGTGGGGACGGAGAGCAGACCGGCGAGCATCAGCCCGGCGGCCACGACGGCCTTACGGGATATCGGTATCGCTGGCGTTGTCACGAACGGACGCCTTCCTTGGGGTCGATCCGCCGCACGATCGGCACGGCGGACGGTGGATGCCGCGGCCGGTGGACGCCACGACAGGCGTCTCAGGCAGGCACCCCGCGCACCCGTCCTGAGCAATCAACGAAAACCTTTTCGGTGATCCTGACAACGTTTCATGATCGTGTCAACGGGTTGGTTTCCGCAGCGTGCAAGCACATCCACAATGACTGTCCGACGTACTCGGACATCCCGGGCCGAAACGCGAAAGCTTTAGATGTACGCGACACGGGCGCCCCGCCGGAACAGCGAGGCGCCCGTGAGTCAGCGCGACGGTACTGCGGCGCGGCCCCTTGCCGCGCCCGCCGGGGAAGCTGCGACCCGGCCCTCAGCGGCTGTCGCGCCGGGCCTGGCGGCGCGCACCCGCAGCCCGGGTGGAGGCGTGCCGCTTACGCCGGTCCGGAGTGTCCGGCCGCCGGTCGTGCAACTGCGGCGTCAGCTTCTGCACCGGCGGCGTGACCACCGGCCGTACCACCTCGGCGTCGGCCAGCCGCTCGGCCTTCAGCACCTCCGCGCTCTCGTGCGCCACGGCCGCCAGCCGCGCGCTCACCGTCGAGAGCAGCTCCTCGAACACTTCGGCCTTGGCGCGGCGGCGGGCGTTGCGCGCGTACGCCTTACCCCGCCCACCGGTCTCCTCGACGCGCGCCGCGGCCCGGCGCCGATAGTTCTTGACCTGCTTGTTGCGCGCCCGCCGCACCCGCGTGTGCAGGTCGATGAGAGCGTCCTCGTCCAGGTCCGCCAGCCGCTCCGAGTCCGCCTCGCGAACGAGCTCCAGCTCCGCCTCGGTCAGTGATCCCAGAATCGCGTCCATCCCGTCACCCTCACGGACGATCCACACCGGGTCGTCATGCGCAGCGGATGACAGTTCGCCCCGGATCTGCTGCGCTGGCCCGATGCGGATGGTGATCGTGACAGCGGGATCGCGCGGTGACGTGGCTCCCTTCACCGGCCTGGGCCAGCGGTTACGACAGGCGGGCCATCAGGTCACGCTGGCAGCGCACGACCGGTTCGCGTCACTCGTACGCGAAAGTGGTCTTGATCATCGATCGTTGCCCGGCGACCCGGTCGAGATGGTCCGCGCCCGCACCGCCGCCCCGTCCCCGGAGGCCGCCCGGTCGGTGTTCGCCACCTTCCTCGACGAACTCGGCGACGGTGTCGTGGCCGCCGCGACCGGCGCCGACGTCCTGCTGACCGCTTTCGGACCCGCCCCGCTCAGCCGTGCCGTCGCCGCCGCACACGGCATCCCGTGCGTCGGCGTCTATCTCGCACCCGGCGTGCCCACCCGGGAGTTCCCGCTTCCCGGCCGCCCCGCCTCCGACGACAACCTCGCCACCGGCCGGGAGATGCTGGCCGGGACCGACGCGCTCTACGCCGGTGTCCTGCGACGGCTCGGCCTGCCCACCGCCGCGCCGTCCGGTTCACCCGGCGCTCGACAGTCCCGGGCCGGCTCTGCGTCGCCCGTCTGCCACGGATACAGCCCAGCCGTGGTCCCCCGGCCCGCGGACTGGCCCGCCTCGGTCCACGTGACCGGATACTGGTGGCCGGCCACTCCCCCGGACTGGCACCCGCCCGCGCTGCTGAGCGACTTCCTGCAGGCCGGGCCGGCACCGGTGTTTCTCGGCTTCGGCAGCATGACCGACGAACGGATCCACGACGTGGTGACGGCCGCGGTGGCACGAGCCGGCGTGCGGGCCGTCATCCAGTCCGGCTGGGCCGCACTGGAGGCCGCCGGGGACGACACCCTGCTGGTCGGCGACCTGCCGCACGAGTGGCTGTTCCCGCGGACCGCGGCCGTCGTCCACCACGCCGGCGCCGGCACCACCGGCGCCGGCCTGCGCGCGGGCGTCCCCGCGGTGCCCGTTCCCGTGCTGCTGGACCAGCCGTTCTGGGCGGCGCGGCTGCACGCTCTCGGCGTCGCCCCGCAGCCCCTGCCACTCCAGGACCTGACCGCCGAGGCACTGAGCGACGCCCTGCGCACGTGCCTCACCGAGCCGTCCTACCGGGCCCGCGCCACCGAACTGGCCCACCGCCTCCGCGCCGAGGACGGAGCAGCCGGGGTCCTGGCCGCGCTCGGTCAGAGCCGCCCGGCTCGGCTGTCGGAACTCGGCCGGCGACGCCCGGCTTCGGGTCAGTCCAGGAGCTCGATGTAGCCGCCTGCGCCGTGGACGCGGATTCGGTGGCCGTCCTGGATCAGGCGGGTGGCGCCGTCGACGCCGACGACGGCGGGGAGGCCGTACTCGCGGGCGATCACCGCGCCGTGGCTCATCAGGCTGCCCACCTCCGTCACCAGGCCCGCGACGGTGACCAGTGCGGGTGTCCAGCTCGGGTCCGTGTACGCCGTGACCAGGATGTCGCCCGCCTGGAAATCCGCCTCCGCCATGTCCAGTACCACCCGCGCCCGGCCCTCGACCGTGCCGGTGGAGACCGCGAGGCCGACGAGGGCGCCGGCCGGCACGTCGTCGCGCCGGTAGGACCCCGTGATCATCTCGCCGTCCGAGGTGAGCACGCGCGGCGACGGGAGCGTCTCGAAGGTGCGGAACTCCTCCCTGCGGCGGCGGACGAGCTCGCCGTCGACCCGGCCGGTGCGCACGGCGTCGTGGAACTCCGGGAACGTCAGGTAGAAGACGTCCTCGGGGTCGGCGAGCCCGAGATTTCCGGCTTCGCGCTTCAGAGCCTGCTTGTAAACGAAATAACGGCTGATAATGATGTATTTCGGATACTCCCGGTACCCGATGAACGTTCGGAGGCGGTGGATCATCCGCTCGGCCTCGGCGGCCTTCGACTCGCCGTCGGGCAGCTCACGTAGGCGTACAAGATATTCTTGAGCCTTGTTCTCCGCCTGCCGGCGCCCGAGCTCGAAGCGACGCCGCGCCTCGCCCGGCTCGAAGTTCCGGACGCTGTCGAGAATGACCGGCAGCAGGGTGGCCGGCCGCTCGCTCCACCGTGGCCGGGTGATGTCGATCTCGCCGACGCAGCGCATGCCGTAACTGTCCAGGTAGGCCTCGATGGCCTCATGCGCCTCGGCACCGCCCGCCACCTTGGGCAATTCGTCGAGCGGACCACCGCTCGCCAGGAACGCCACCACCTCGGGATGCGGGCGGATCACGTCGGCGACGTCGAGCAGCGCCAGGCCCATCTCCGAGGTGATGTTGCCGGGTGCGGACAGCGTGAGGGTGTCGGCCGCGTTCGTTTCGCCCAGCCACTCCCGCAGCCTGTCGTTGAGCCACCACGTGGCTCCCATCCCGGCCATGATCGCCTGCATGCTCAGCGGATCACCGAGGTGGCGCTTGTGCTCCTCGAAAGCCTCGAGAAGGAAGTCGAACAGCGCCGGCCCGGACCTGGTCGCGATCTCACGGCGTAGGGCGGCGACGGATGCCTGACCGCGTTCGATCAACTCGGTCACGACGGCCGGATCGGTCTCGATCGGGCTGGGTGCGCCGCCCAGCAGCGGAGCGACGGGTTCGGCGTCCGGCCGCATCGGGACGAAGTCGCCGACGGCCTCCAGCGCGTCCCGGATCGACGGGTCACCCTTGCCCATGACGTCCAGCAGCGCGGCGCGGCCCGTGGGTGAGCTGAGCCGCTTCGTGACGTCGACGAAGAGCCGCCCGCCGGCCTCGACGAACGGCGCCATCGCGGTCATCCGCCACATCGACAGTCCCAGCGGCCTCATCGCGTCGGTCATCATCTGCTGATGGCCGACGGAGACGTACACGTGGTTCTCCCCGTCGCCGGTCTCCGGTACGGGAAACAGCGTCGTGATCGGCCGGCTCTGCACGATCGCGAACTCGTCGCCGGTCAGGCACCACTCGATGTCCTGGGGACGGCCGAAGTGCGCCTCGATCCGCCGGCCGAGCGCGGCGAGCCGCACGGCCTGCTCGTCGGTGAGGGCCGGCTGCTCCTGCCGCGCCGGATCGACCGTCTCCTCCCGGGTCCCGCCGCCCGGCACGGCGCTGACCACACGCTGTTTCGCCGCGATCGTCCGGCCGACGACCTCGCCGTCGCGCACCGTGAACACGTCGGCGTTCACCAGGCCGGAGACGAGCGCCTCGCCGAGACCGAACCCGGCGTCGATCGAGGTGACCCGGCGGTTGCCGGTGATCGGGTCGGCCGTGAACAGCACGCCGGCCGACTGCGGGAAGACCATCCGCTGCACCACGACGGCCATCCGGACCGACTCGTGGTCGAAGCCGTTGCGCAGCCGGTACGTGACCGCGCGCTCGGTGAACAGCGACGCCCAGCACCGGCTCACGTGCTCCAGGATCGCGTCCGCACCGACCACGTTGAGATACGTGTCCTGCTGACCCGCGAAGGAGGCCGTCGGCAGGTCCTCCGCGGTGGCGCTGGACCGCACGGCGTAGGGGCCGTCCTCGAGGGCCGCCCGGATCTCCGCCGCGATCTCGTCCGGAACGCCGACCGCCTCGATCATCCGGCGGATCTCGCCCGGACTCAGCCGCTCATCGATCGGCGGCACCAGCTCCATGACCTGCCGGAAAGCCTCCGTCGTCACGCAGAACCCGGCCGGCACCCGGACGCCCTCGATCCGGGACAGCTCGCCCAGATGCGCGCCCTTGCCGCCGACAGCCCCGACCCGCGTGCTGTCCACCTCGTCAAAGCCCAGTACGAACATTCGTCCGTTATACGTCAGTCGGGGCAGTCGTATCCGCCGACGAAATAGACGCACTCGGTGCGGTCGTCGCGGCGGGCGTCCTGGAGGTCGTTCCGCGCCTCACGGACCACGGCGACCTCGGGCAGCAACAGCAGCACCGCCAGCACCACCAGCGTGACGGCCAGGCCACGGGCCTCACTGCGACGGGCCAGGCCGGCGGCCACGAGCGGCACGGCGACCAGGGTGAGCCCGGTCAGCATCATGGTCAGGTCGATGGCGGCCGGGCCGGCGAGAAGAGGCAGCAGCGTGTCGCGGGTCAGCTCGGCGTTCTTGGAGCCGACGACGGCCAGCGCCGCCGCGGACAGCCAGATCACGACGAGGACCGACGAGGGGATCCACGACAGCACGGCACGCCGGGTCGGCAGGCGTCCGGCGGCATGCAGGGCGGACAGCCGGCGCCGGGTCCGGACGGCCACAGCGACACCGGCCAGGACGGCCACGAGGATCGCAACGCCGCCGGCGACCCGCATCGCGGCCCGCGCGGCGACCGGGTCGGTGAACCACTCCGGTGCCAGGCCGACCAGTGTGGCCGGGTTCGCCACGGCCAGCGCGGCCGCGACCAGTAGCCCACCGGTCAGGCCGATCGTTATCAGTCGGGCCAGTGCCCGTCCGGTCCCCCGCTGCTCAGTCACGCAGAGACATTAGTCATTGCCCGGGAGGTCGTTTGACCCGGGCGGCGATACTTGCCGCGGCACCTGGACAGGCCGGGGCCGGAGGGAGCGGGTCGATGACGCAGGCGCCGATGCCGGACGGCGCGGGGAACAACAACGCCCCGCAAGCCCGCGGCAGCGCGGCCGTCGGCGCCGCCAGGGTTCCCGCGCCCGCGCCCGCTGCCGGCACTGTTTACGGCGGCGGCCCCACCCCCACGCCGAAACCCCGCCGCACCCTGCTGGCCGTCCTCATCCCCACCCTCGTCCTGGCCGGCCTCCTCGGCAGCGGAGCCGCCGTCCAGCTGACCCGCGACCTGCCCCGGCCGACGCTGACCAGCGACATCACCGCCACCCTGCGGATTCCCGGCAAGCCGGCCTCGATGCCCTGGCCCGGCACCGGCTCCGCCGAGCTGATGATCGAGGGCCTCGGCCGCCTCGGCGGCTCCGGGTCCGGCCCGGCCCAGCCGATCGGCAGCGTCGCCAAGGTGATGACCGCTTACGTGATCCTGCAGAACCACCCGCTCGACGGCGACCAGGAGGGGCCCACCCTCACCGTCACCGCCGACGACGTTGAGGACTACGAAGGCCGCAAGGTGACCGGCCAGTCCCTGGTCCACGTCGAGGAGGGCGAGAAGCTCACCGAACGCGACGCCCTCGAGGCGCTCATGCTGCCCTCGGCCAACAACATCGCCCACCAGCTGGCGATCTGGGACGCCGGGAGCGAGGACGCGTTCGTCGACAGGATGAATGCGGCCGCCGACGAGCTGGGCATGGCCAACACGGAGTACAGCGATCCGAGCGGTTTCCTCCCGACCACCATCAGCACCGCCGCCGACCAGGTCATTCTCGGTCGCGCCGCACTGAAACTGCCCGCCTTCGCCGAGATCGTCGAGCTGCCGGACGCCACGATCCCGGTCGCTGGAAAGATCAATAACTACAACGACCTGCTCGGTGAGAACGGTGTCTTCGGCATCAAGACCGGCTCCACCGACCAGGCGGGCGGCTGCCTGCTCTTCGCGGCCCGCCTCAAGGTCGGCGCGAAGACGCTGATCATCATCGGCGCGGTCTTCAACCAGCCCGGTGCGAACACTCCCGAGCAGCTCGCCGCGGTCAACAAGGTGGTGCGCAAGCTGCTGACGTCGGTCCGCAAGACCGTCAAGGAGTACGAGCTGCTGCCCACGGCGCCGGCCGGCCGGGTGGAGACCGCGTGGGGCGAGACCGCCACGATCAGCCCGGCGACGCCGCTCAAGGTGGTGGGCTGGCCGGGCCTGTCGGTCCCGGTCAAGGTCCGGACCACGGCGCCGGCCGAGGGAATCGCCGCCGGCCAGGAGGTGGGAGAGGTCGAAGCTTCAGGGGTACGCGTGAAGCTTCACACCGACACGGCGGCTCCCGAGCCGTCGCTGTGGTGGCGCCTCACCCGCCTCGAATAGCGGCGTTGATCTCGATCAGGTGGCCGTCGGGGTCGCGCAGGAACGCGCGGACCTCGCCGCCCCATTCGGGTTCGACCGGTTCGCCGAGCAGCTCGACGCCCGCCGCCACCAGGTCCGCGCAGGCCGCCCGGCAGTCGTCGACCTGCACCACGACGGCGGCGGCCACCGCGCGGGCCGAGGCGTCCGGTGCCACCAGAGCGACATCCGGCCGGTCCGGCGGCGGCTCACCACCGGCGGCCAGGTGCAGGATCCCCGGCCCGCCGGTGAGCTTCGCGTACCCCGCCCACTCCACCGCCGGCTCGAACCCCAGCCGGCGGTAGAACGACACACTCCGCGCGACATCCCGCACGACCAGCAGCGGCGCTATCCCCGAAATCAGCACGGGGGCACGCTACCGGTTCAGCGAGATCACCTTGCTGATCAGCCCGCTGCCGGGGAAGTCGAGCATCAGCATGCCGGTGCGCACCACGGGCGTGTGCACCTCGGGGCCCTCGTTCAGGTACGTGAGCAGGAACGGGTTGACGCCCTGCACCCCGAACGCCCCGCCGGCCACCTGCTGCGGCTGCGCGAAGACGCTGGAACCGCTGGCGAAGTTGACGTACATCGTGGCCGGGTCACCCGCGCTGGTCACGTCGAGGAACCGGCGGACCTGGTCGCGCTTGGTCGCGATGGCACCCACGTTCGGCACCGTGTACTCGTCCTGCACGTACGTCGACGACCCGTCGTCCCAGCCGGCGAACTGCGCTAGCCCGTACCGCTCGATCGCACCGCCGCGCGGGCCGTGCATCACCGCCAGCACGACCCGGCCACGGATCGCGCCGAGCGTGGGCGTGGCCGCCGCTGCCGAACGGTTCACCGACGGCTGCCAGAAGAGGTTCGGGTGGCGTCCCGCGTACATGTCGAAGATGTCCGCGAAACTCCGCTGGCCGCCCACGTCGGTGCACGACCCGAACTCGCCCGTGCACTCCTGCTTGAGCCGCATCACCACGGTCTCGCGCGGATGCGCCGCCAGGAAGCCGCTCAGCCGCCCGAGCACGTCGTCGAAGTTCGCGTTCTGATAGCTGGCCCCGTGGTGGATCGTGAACGTGTTCCCACTGTTCACCCGCGCCCGGACGTCGATCATCCGAATCCCGGCGGTGAGCTGGCGCGCGAGCGTACCCCCGCTGTCCCCGAAGTTCTCCTGCGTCTGCGTCAGGATGCCGCCGTGGATCGACATGGTCTCGTGCGTGCCGGGGATCGAGAGGGCGGCCAGGCTCGTGGTGTCGGCCAGCGGCCCCATCCAGTCCGGATTGTTCGCGGCCCCGAGAGTCCGGTACGAAGCGTCGGCGGCGAACGCCGGCTGCGGCGCGAGCAGACCGACCACGACAGCACAGACCCCGGCCAGGGCGACATGAAGACGTTTCACATAAAGGAATCTATCGATGCATCGCGCCCCGGCCAAGCCCCCGGATCCCCACAAGGCGGGCGGTCAGGCGGCCAGCCTGTCGCGGCCCCTGTCCCACAGGCGGCGTACGGCGGGGAGGACCTCGGAGACCGCGGGGATGCCGGGTTCGGGGGCTCGTTCGCCGACCGCGAGGGCCGGGGCGGAGCGGGAGAGGGAGCCGGCCATCCGGTCGACGTCGGTCATGATCGAGCCGGTCAGGACCAGGACGCCGGTGTCGTCGAGTTCGGTTCGGACCGTACGCAGGGTGTGTTTGCGCTGTTCGCGCAGGCCCTCCAGGAGGTTCGTGAGGGTGGCTTCGGCATCCGGGTCGGCGACCAGGGTGGCGTGGGCGGTGAAGGCCTCGGCGGCGGTGGTGAGGACCTCGCCGACCTGGCCGGGCACGTCGGCTGCGTGCGGGGTGACGGTCGCGTCGAACATCGAGCGGGCCACCGAGTTCACCTGGTGCACGCCGTGCTCCAGTACGCGCGTCGTCTGCTGCAGGGGCACGACCTGCGCGACCGGGGTGGTCAGCGACCAGCGGGCCTGCTTGGTCAGGTCCTCGACCGCCGCGGTGGCGTCGTCGAGGTCCTCGTCGAGTTCGCGGGAGCGGGCCAGCCAGCCGGCGGCCTGCTCCTGGGAGTAGCCGTCCCGGGCACCGGCGCCCAGGTCGGCGAGCAGGCCGGCGATCTCGGCCGACAGGTGCGCCAGCTTGTGCCGGGCCCGCTCGAGCGGGGTCATGCCGCCGACCAGCGGCGACAGGATCATGCCGACGACGATGCCGAGGGCGGTGGTGGCGACGCGCTGCCAGACGAAGGCCTCGGTGACCGTGCTGCCGGCCACCAGGATGCCGAGCGAGGTCGCCGGCACCGCGACCGAGCCGTCGCCGAGCCGCAGCAGGCGCCCCGCGGCGAGCCCGCAGGCGGCGATCACCGCGATGGACAGCGGGGAGAGCCCGAACGCCTTCCACACGGCGACCGCTCCGGCGATGCCGGCGAGGGTGGCGATCAGGCGCTGCGTACCCTCCCGCAGCGAGGCGTGCGAGCTCATCTGCACCGACAGCACCGCCGAGATGGCCGCTGTCACCGGGCCGATCAGGTCCAGCGTCGTCGCGGCCGACCACGCGATACCCGCCGCGACGCCGGTCACCACGATGGAGCGGGACGCCTCACCGTCGATCCGGTCGCAGCATCGGCGGGCGAGGCGCCGCAACCGCTCCGGCAGGTGCGGCCGGATCCGGGCGACAACGGCGTGGTAGGCGGCGGCGACCGCGGGGCGGACCTTGCGACGGAGCAGCGCCGCGACGGCCGCGCAGAGCGCGAGACCCACCGCGACGATCGTGAGCGGGCTGACGGACTGGAGCAACGGTGGAACTTTCTCTCTCGGTGACGGTTTCCGGGCGCGGGGAGGAGGTTTCCCCGCGTTCAAAAGTTACGGTCGGTCACGCGAGCGAAAAGGTTAAATCGGAAGAATGTGGCGGGCGTCGCTATCGAACGGCTTACCGTACGGCGTGCAGCCGCTCGATCGTCCCGGCCTTCAGCCGCTCCGCCTCGACCACCTCGAAGCCGGCCCGGCGGATCAGCGGCAGTGACCGGCGGGTGAAGTGCTCGCCGGCGGTCGGCACGGTCACGCGTTCCAGCAGCCACTGAGCGGCGCGAACGGGCGGCCAGGTGCTCCCGATGTGATCGAGCAGCAGCAGGCGGCCGCCCGGCACGAGCACCCGCCGCATCTCGGCGACCGCGGCGCGCGAGTCGGGGATCGCGCACAGTGACAGCGCGCAGACGACGGTGTCGAAGCTCTCGCCGGCGAACGGCAGGTGCTCAGCGTCACCCTCGCGCAGGTCGGCGGTCATGCCGAGGTTCGCGGCGCGCTGCCGAGCGTACTCCAGCATCGCGGGACTCAGGTCGATGCCGGTGACGGTCGTCCCGGCCGGATAGTGCGGCAGATTGCGGCCGGTGCCGACGCCCACGTCGAGGACCCGGCCGGCGGCGCGGGCACCGAGCCACTCCCGGCCGCCGGTGAACCAGTGACGCTCCAGGAACGCGATCTGCCGGTCGTAATCGGGCGCGGTCCGGTTCCAGACGCGCCGTGCCTTGGTGGTCCGCGATGACTCCTCCACACCTGAAAGCTAAGACCCCGCGGTCAATCCAGGCGAGCCCGGACCTCGTCGAGGCGGCGGGCCAGGAACGTGCGCTCGGTTTCGTTGGCTGTCAGGTGGAGCGCTTCCGCGTACGCTTGCATCGCCTCGGCAAAGCGCCCCGCCTGCCGCAAGAAATCCGCCCTGGCCGCCGCGAGATAGCCGTAACCCGCCAGGGCAGGCTCGCCCAGCAACGGCTCAAGGGCCGCCAGGCCCGCCTCCGGACCGTCCCGCATGCCCACCGCGACCGCCCGGTTGAGATCCACCACGGGCGACGGCCACAGCTGCCGGAGCACGTCGTAGAGGGCGGCGATCTCGGTCCAGTCGGTGTCCACCCAGGACGCGGCCTCCGCGTGCACGGCCGCGACGGCCGCCTGGACGGCATAGCGGCCCGGCTGCCGGCGCAGGGCCGTGCCGAGCAGCGCGGTCCCCTCCTCGATCAGCTCGGCGTCCCAGCGGCTCCGGTCCTGATCGGCGAGGAGGACGAGCCCACCCTCGGCGTCGACGCGAGCGCGGTGCCGCGCGTCGATCAGCAGCATCAGCGCCAGCAGGCCGGAAACCTCGCTCTCGTCCGGCAGCAACGTGTGCATCACCCGGCAAAGGTGGATCGCGGTCCCGGTGAGATCGCGGCGCATGAGCGTGGTGCCGTCCGGCGCGGTGTGCCCGGTCGTGAAGATCAGGTGCAGCGTGTCGAGGACCGCGCTGACGCGTTCCGGCAGGTCGGCGGCGCCCGGCACCCGATAGGGGATGCGTGCCGCGCTGATCTTCCGTTTGGCTCGGGTGATCCGCGCCGCCATCGTCGGCTCCCGTACCAGGAAGGCGCGGGCCACCTCGGCGGTGGTGAGCCCGCCCAGCAGGCGCAGCGTGAGCGCGACCTGCGCCTCGTGAGCCAGCGCCGGATGACAGCAGGTGAAGATCAGCCGCAGCCGGTCGTCGTCGACGAGCGGCGTCTCCGCGTCCTCCGGGCCCGGCTGCACGTCGTCGACCACCAGCAGCGGCAGCGAGCGCCGCAGCACCGTCTCGCGCCGCAGCAGGTCGCGGGCCCGGTTGCGGGCCACCGTCGTCAGCCACGCACCGGGCCGCTCCGGCACGCCGTCGCGGGACCAGACCAGCAGGGCTTTCGCGTACGCGTCCTGCGCGCACTCCTCGGCGAGGTCCAGACCACGGGCGACGCGCACCGTGGAGGCGAGCACGGCGGCCCACTCCCGCCGGTACGCGTCGGCGACCGCGTCGCTCGTGTTCAGCTGGCGTCCCAGATCGGGCGGATCTCGACGGCGCAGTGGTCCCAGCTCAGCTCGGGCAGCCGGCGGGCCATCGTGATCACCGCGTCGAGATCGGGCGCCTCGACGACGTAGTAGCCGCCGAGCACCTCCTTGGTCTCCAGGAACGCCCCGTCGGTGACGGTCGTGCCGCGCAGCGTCGTGGTCGCGTCGGTGAGCCGCAGCCGGTTGCCGTCCAGGACGGCCTCGCCGGCCGCGGCGTTGAAGTTCCGGTGACCCGCGTCGAGGTGCTCGATCTCCGCCGGGCTCATCGTGTCCCACCGCTGCTCGTTGCCGTGGATGAGGAGCATATACTTGGCCATGTGACTGTCCGTTCGCCGTAGGAACCTTTCCTTTTCTCTCATGCGACGAACGGACCGCGCGCCGATCGACAGCTCGTCCCGTTCTTGTCGCACCCTGTCGCTAGCCTGCTCCGCATGGGTCTGGCGATCAGTGTGGGAGTCCTGGCGGATCTCGGCGAGGAGGAGCGCGACGACGAGCGCGCCTACCTCGACCGGCTCAGCGCGGTGCTGGCGGGTGAGGGCGTCACCTGGCGCGAGCCGGGCACCGAGCCGGTGCGGTCCGAGCGCCCGGTCGCGGGCAGTTTCCGTATTCGTGGTTGCACTACCTCCGCCGGGTCTACGCGCTGGCCAACCAGGGCAAGCCGGTCACGCCGGTCGCCGACCACGCCGAACGCGACCGGGACAACGACGTGGTCGAGGACGAGGCGCTGATGTTCGAGTCGCACCTGCTGTGCCACTCGGACTGCGACGGGTTCTACGTGCCGGTGGCGTTCGACTTCCCGGTCTTCGTGTCGGGCACCGACGACTTCGGCGGCGGGATGATCGGATCCAGTCAGGGCCTTCTCGCCGAGCTGCGGCGCTGCGCCCCGGCGATCGGGATCCGGCTGGAGCCGGACGGCGAGCTGTCCGACGAGGAGGCCGAGCGGATCGGCGGGCTGGAGGACGATGCTCCCTTCCACATCGAGTCGGTGGTGTGGCTGACGCTGCACGAGGCCTGCCGCGAGAGCATCGCGGGCGGGCACGCGATCGCCTTCCAGTGACCTACCCGACCCGGAGGGCCAGCTTGCCGACGTAGTGCTCCGCCAGGGCGCGGTGCGCGGCGGCGGCCTTCTCCAGCGGGAAGGTTCCGCTGAGGTGGACCTCGAACGTGCTCTCCTCGATGATCGCGTTCAGCCGGTCGAGGGCGGCGCGGCTGCGGTCCCCGTCGTAGGCGGAGGCCGCCGCGTCCGAGGGCGTCACGGGCACCGGCTGCACACCGTTCGGCCAGGCGATCTTCTTGATCCCGTGCAGCGACTTCTCGGTGTCCGGCCCGCCGGCGGTGACCAGGGCGGCGTCGATCCCGCCCGGCGCGAACTCGCGCGCCGCGGCCGGCACGTCGTCCCTGCGGCCGTCGACGACGTGGTCGGCGCCGAGCCGCCGGGCCAGGGCGACACCGTCCGCACCGGAGGCCACGGCCAGCACGCGAATGCCCTGATGCCGCGCCAGTTGCACGGCCATGTGCCCGATGCCACCGCTGGCACCGAAGACCATGAGCGTCTGGCCGGGCTGCAGGCCGAGCGTGTCGAGACCGCTCAGCGCGGTCAGGGCGTCCCAGGCCATCGAGCCGGCCTGCTCGGCCGGCAACCGGCCGGGACGGTGGGCCACGAAGTCCGACTCCACCACCGCGTACTCGGCGTAGAAGCCGCCGCGCACGACCGGCATCGTCGCGGCGTAGACGCTGTCGCCCACCGCGAAGCTGGTGACGTCGCGGCCGACCGCGGCCACCGTGCCCGCGGCGTCCCAGCCGAGGACGTAGGGAAAGGTGGTCGCGACGCCGAAGACGCCGTCGTAGTGCCCCTCCCGCTCCTCGGCGTCCCAGGACGCGGCACCGGCGAACTGCACCCGGATCAGGACGTCGCCGTCGCCGACCTCCGGGAGCGGGATCCGGCGGGGCGAGAGCTCGCCGGCTCCGCCGAACCGGTCGAGGACGATCGCGTTCATCTCCGTGCTGTGCATCGGACCCCCTTGATTACTTGATCGAATCAAGGATTATCGAAGCACAGTTGTTTGAGCGAATCAAGTAACTGCTCTAGGCTGGGGCCGTGGCCGTGCCGAACAAACCCGTGACCACCTCGTCCGAGGCCGAAGCCGCCCTGTTCGACATGGTCGACGTCTACGACCGCGCCTACGAGGTGGCCGCGGCCGGGCTGTCACTCAGCCCGGCCCAGGCGTGCGTGCTGGGGCGGCTCGGCGAGCGGCGCGGCATGGGCGCGCTGGCCGAGGAGCTCGGCTGCGACGCCTCCAACATCACCCAGATCGTCACCCGCCTCGAAGCGCTCGGCCTGGTGACCCGCGAACCGGACCCGCGCGACCGCCGCGGACGGCTGGTCGCGCGGACCCCGCGAGGGGACGAGATCAACGACCGGTTCGCCACCGACTTCACCTTCGCCCGCGCGGCCGTCGGACGGCTCTCACCGGCGGAGCAGGACCAGTTGACGGCGCTGCTGCGCAAAGCGCTGGGCTGAGATCAGCCGAAGCTCGGGGTGGTGCCGCACTTCACGCCCTGGTTGATGCAGGTGCGCACCAGCGGGCCCAGGACCTTGGGATCCCAGCCGTTCATCATGTCCATGTGCGCCGACGAGGGCAGGCCGGACGAGAGCTTGAAACCGTCGCCGCCGCGCGTCTCGTACGTGAAAAGCTCTGAGATCGACGGGATCGCGACCGGGAATTTGCCGCTGGCGCAGGTGCCGTCCGGTCCGGTCGGGCCGACGTGCGACTTGTGGTCGGGCGAGTCGACGTGCTTGCCGTCCCAGCAGTCCGGGAACGTGATCGAGATGATCATCCGGCCGCCCTTGGCGCAGAGGGGCCAGTTGCCGTCGGCGCTGCGGCCGATCTCGGCGGTCCCGGCGCACCAGAACTGGTTGATGCCGGAGTTCTTCGGCGTGGGCTCCTGGCGCTTCGCGTCGCCGGCGATCATCACGAGGCCGGGCGGCAGGATCTTGGTGGCCTCGGGGTTCTTCAGCTTGGAGCCGTAGTAGATCCGGAAGCCGTGCAGCGGCACCGGCTTGCCGTTCCTCGTGAGCTGCGGCATCCAGTACGCGGAGTTGTCGCCGTCGGTCTGGCAGCTGGTCTTCTTCGCCCTCAGCAGGTCGTTCGTGGTCGTGCTCGCACCGATGACGCTCGGGCCGAAGAACGTGTGCATGTGGGAGGCTCCGGGCAGGCCGGGGAAGACGATGGCGTCGTCGGGGCCTTCCTTGGCGATGGTGCAGTCGACGTGGAACTCGGGGACCTTGACCGGGTTGTTGGTGATCGGCGCGGGCTTGAGGGCTTCGAACGCGGCCAGTTGTTTCGCCCAGAGGGCTTGATCAACCTTCACCCAGCCGCCCGGCCTCGGCTTCGGCTTCGCCGGCGCCGTTGTCGGATTTATCCGGCTTTTCGTGGTTTTTGGGCTGGGGCTAGCCACCGCGCTGGGCTCGCTCGGCGCGGAGTAGGTCTGCAGCGCCTCCGCCGCCGCGGGCTCCAGTGCCGCGGGCTCGGACCCCTGGCCGGTGACGGCGACGTAGCCGCCGACGGCGAGCGCGGACGCGACAGCGACGGCGAGGACGGCCCGGATGACACGGCGGCGCGTCCGCGAGTTCTCAGTGTGCATTCCGATCCTTCATTCCTCGTCCGGCCTCTTCCGGTTCCGGGAGGAAGTATGACCAGGTCAGACCGCATCATCAAGAATGGAAAAAGTGTTATTGAACAGTGCCGCAGGTGGCCGCGATCTCCACTCTCGATAACACTTTTGTTTTAATTCCGGCTTAAGTTCCGTGATCATCCGCGCCGGCCGCGGCCATGTAACACGTCATTTTGTTCCGGAACCGGCGGCTTATATTGACCAACTTCTGTAAACATTCTTAATCTTTCACGACCCGTAGTCATCCCCCACGAAGGGTCGCGTCCCCATGACCATCAGGAGAAGGAGCAGGTGGGCGTCGGTCGCCGCCGCGCTCACGGTCGCCGCGGCCGGCACCGCCATCGCCCTCGCCAACCAGGGCGTCTCCCAGGCGGCCGTGCTGCCCAACGGTTTCAAGAGCGTCGGCTACATGCCGTCCTGGGCCGGCAGCGTCACCAGCGTCCAGTACAGCAAGCTGACCCACATCAACTACTCGTTCGCGCTGCCCAACGCGAACGGGACGCTGCAGCCCATCGAGAACACCGCCAAGCTGCAGCAGCTTGTCACTCTCGGTCACCAGAACAACGTCAAGATCTCGCTCGCCATCGGCGGCTGGAACGACGGCAACGACTCCGCATTCGAGACGCTGGCCGCCAGCGCCGGCGGCCGCACCACGTTCGTCAACGCGGTCATGAGCACGGTCCGCCAGTACGGCCTGGACGGCGTCGACATCGACTGGGAGTACCCGGACCCGGGCACGTCCGGCAACAACTACACAGCTCTGATGGGCCAGCTCAGCACGGCTCTGCACAACGAGGGCAAGCTGCTGACCGCCGCGGTGGTCAGTGAGGGCGGCACGGCCAACGGGGTCCAGCCCGCCGTGTTCGGCTATGTGGACTGGCTCAACATCATGGCGTACGACGGTGGCAGCCCCCACGCCGGTTACGACTGGTCGATCAACGCGGCGAACTTCTGGAAGAGCCGTGGACTGCCCAAGGCCAAGACCGTGCTCGGGGTGCCCTTCTACAGCCGGCCGGGGTATTACACGTACGCCCAGCTGGTCGCGATGGACCCGGCCAACGCCAACCGGGACTGCACGACGGCCGGTGGCGCCCAGCAGTGCTACAACGGCCTGCCGACCATCCGCCGCAAGACCCAGTGGGCCATGGCCAACGCCGGCGGCATCATGAACTGGGAGCTGTCCCAGGACGCGACCGGGGCGAACTCGCTGGTCAGCGCGATCTACGAAACCGTCATGGGTGGTGGGCCGACCAACCCGCCGACCGGACGGACCGGGCGCATCACCGGCATCGGCGGCAAGTGCGTCGATGTGGCGTCGGCGAGCAGCGCCAACGGTACGGCGGTCCAGCTCTACGACTGCAACGGCACGACCGCGCAGACGTGGACGGTCGGCACCGACGGCACGATCCGGGCCCTCGGCAAGTGCCTCGACGTCGCCGCCGCCGGCACCGCGAACGGCTCACT